>NZ_PSWS01000072.1 GCF_002932875.1 Rathayibacter tritici | reverse complement strand
ACTATCGGACCCCGAACGAAGCCGAGCAGGCATGGATCACCGAGAACCTCGCCGCGTAGACAACTATTCAACTGGTCCAGGAAACGTTGGGCAGCTCATTCTTCATCCAGAAAGAAACCAATTTTGCATAAGCCTCCGTAATCGAGCCGTTTAATGATATTCCGCGACCTCGCAGCCACGGCTCTACGAGTGAGCCATCGCTTTACAATGTCGGATGGTTCCGCTTCCGCACTTGTCGCGACGAGCGGCAGTCGTGGGTCAGGCCGGAAATTTCAAGCAATATGTTAGTGCGTAAACAAGAGAAGGCCGGACCTAATACAGATCCGACCTTCCCTTGAGTATTATTCTTGCGCTCTAAATAGCTCGTTTTATGTTAGGAGCGGTCTAAGACGTGCAGAGTCACGCGTAGATTACGCTTAGAGCCTCAGCTGCAAGCAGGCGACTTCTTGTAGAAGTAGCTGTTTGAGTTGAGTGAGACGAGGTCGGTTCCAGTATCCACTCCCGATTCGGTGCCCTTGATGACAGCACCACTGCTGTTGCGGATGGTCCCGTCCGGGTTTTGGAAAACAAAGGCTCCTCCTCCATTCGAAGAAACAAGCTTAGTTGCATTCGTCGAGTTGGCAATGGGGCCAGTGGTGGTGGCTGTCGAGTAATTGTATCTGTAGATACCATCCGCTTTTTTGTAATAGTAGCTGTCGTTGCTCAGCGAGACAAGGTTGTCGCCGGTGTCCACTCCCTTTTCGGTGCCGGTAACGATTTTGCCGTCGCTAGTACGGAGAGAGCCGTCGGAACTCTGGAAGACGAACGCCTCACCTCCGTTAGTAGAGATAAGCTTGGTTGCGTCCTTCGAGTCAGCAATGGGTCCCGTCGTCGTCCGAGTCTTGTAGTTGTACGCATACACGCCATCGGACTTTTTATAGTAATACGACGTTGAGCTAATCGATACGAGGTTGGCGCCTGTGTCAACGCCGGTCGAAGTGCCGGGAATAACTTTTCCCGTGCTGTCGTGGAGAGAGCCATCAGAATCTTGATAGATGAATGCGGAACCTCCGTTGGAAGAGATAAGCTTGATGGCTTTCGAGGAGTCCGTCATGGTCGCGGAGTCCTTAATGGGCCCGGTCGTGACCGCAGTACTATAGTTGTAGCTGTAAATTCCGTCAGACTTCATGTAGAAGTAGCTTTCAGAGCTAGTCGATACCAGCCCTGCGCCGGTCTTGACACCGGTGGCGGTGTTATCAATGACGGCGCCTGTACTGTCGTGGATACTGCCGTCCGAGTTCTGGTAGATGAACGCGGCTGCGCCGTTTGTGGAGAGTACCTTAATCGCAGTTGACGAATCCTTATAAGGATCAGTAGAGGCGGTGCTATTAGCCTGATTGGTGGTGTAAACGCCGGTCTTGGCCGTAGCGGTCGAGGAGACGGGGGCGGAAGCGGATAGCGTATTGGAGGTGGCGCTGAAGTTGCTGTTGCCACCCTTGGATGGCACCTTAATGTCCGGCAGCGTGACAAGGCCGTCGGCGTCGGTCGTTCCCGTGTAAGTGGTTGTTCCATCAGCGAACGTGTAGCCGTCCTTGAGTGTGACGGTGACGGTCTTTCCCGGGTCGGCGGTCGTCCCGTCGGTGGTGCGCTTGACCTGCACGCCAGTGATGGTCTTGCAAGCGGTGCCGGTGTAGGACCCCTGCGTAAACTTAAGTGTCGGCGTCTTCGATGCAGCAGCGGCCGGCGTCGCCATCGAAACGGCCACAACCGGAACGGTCCAAGCGGCACCCTTCACGATCGTGCGGCGGTGAACGCCATCGGCGGTAGGAACGGTCCAGTCGGACGAAGCGACGATCACGTCGCGGGTCTTCTTCGGCATGTGATGCTCGAACTTTCTTTTGGATGAGTACGGACAAGAGGCAGTGTTGCCAGTGCTCCATGCCCGAAGCACTCTCAGGCCCGAATATCGGCCGGAAAGCGCTGGCGCGTCTGCCGCTACGGGTCCGAAGGACAGCCCGGGCTTGAAAACATGACCCCCAAGCAGACCCGGCCGCCCGGCCGCGTTCGGATCGACGTCGCCACAACTTCGCGTTCGCGTCCGCACTCTGCAGCCCTCGCCACGATGGGGCGTGATCGAGGGGGCGCGCGGCCGATCGGGCGTCCTGAGGGCAGGGGTGCCGAGTGCTGCGCAATCCAGGAGAGGCCGAGTCGGTGGACCGCCGCGGTGCCGTGCACGGGGAGCCCGCGATGCAGTGGATGGCGGGTCTCGCTACGACATGACGAGTGAGTGGCCGCGGATGCGGGCGGGCGGCGACGCCGTACGGGCCGCACTTTCACGGTCGCGCGGCTGTGGCACGACGCCTCCGCTCTGACCCGGCGTGCCGGTAATGGCGGGAGTGCGATCAGTTTGGTTGTGGAGGGGCGGATCCGGGGCACGCGAGGAGCGACGTCGATCGGGGCGGGCAAGGGGGACGGCTTTATCGACACGCTCGGGGCAACGACGGTCGAGGTCGAGAATTCGGTCGGCTCGATCGAGTTGCGGGTGAGCGAATCGTTCTTGCGGCGCTGCAGCGTCTCGGTGGCTGACGGGCTGCACTGGCTCGGTCCCGACCTCGACTCCCTCCCGTGGTTACTCTCTCTCTCGCCCATGCGACGCTCGCCTCCCGCGGGAGCGCCGCAAGATGACCTGGGCGTTCACCCGCGCGGCGCTCGAGAACCTGATCGCGGCGGTGCTGGTCGAGGTGAACGAGCCGCTGTCCGACTCGATCGTGGATCGCGCGCTGGAGGAGATCCGCCGCTCCTGCACCAATCCCTCCTTCGACGTCGCAGCCCTCGCGGCGACCCAGCGGATGACGCCGCGCTGGCTCCAGGCCGCTCTCGCCGAACGGGCGCTCACTCCGCGCCTGGCCATTCGCCTCGAGCGGACCCGCGTCGCCTGTCAGATCCTCGAGGCGCACCGAGGGCTGGGAGACTTATTCACGCGGCTTTTTTGCGAAAGTCGAGTGCGGCGACCAAGGATATTATTTGGGTGAAGGTGGGAAAGAGGCGTCGGTAGTCGGCGTGGAGGATTCGCCAGTTCCTCAGGTGGGCGATCGCTCGTTCGATCTGGTAGCGGGTCGAGATCACGTCTTCAGTGAATCGGCGTTCCCATTCGAGGGTGTCGCGGTCGGGATTTTGTCGGCCTAGGTATTATTCCTAGGCCGATGTGGCCTTTATCGCCAAACCAGTTCTCTGAATTCATGCCCTCGAGCATGCCGCTGGCGCGAAGCGCTGCGATGTCGTCCCGGTGTCCGTCCACGGGGTCGGAGATCCAGGCGAGACGACCGCAGAGGCCACCTGCTCCGGCGAGCGAGAGGCTGCGTGTCCGCCCTCGGCGTCGCTGCCGCATGAATTCGTTTTCGATCCGTTCGACGAGGATCGCGTATTGCTCGGCCGTTATTCTTGTAGTAGTCTACTTGTGCACCGGCTGGTTCCTCTGCGAAGAGTTTCTGGTGGAAGTTGCTCTTCAATCACAGCGGACCGGCTGGTGTTATTCGTGGCCGACACGCACGATTTACCCTCGATCAGTCGAATTTCGCATAAGTCCCAAGGTGACGACGAGAGAACCAAAGAGCCCGAGGATCGGTGGCCAATCAGGCGCCAACTCACGGCGGCGTCGTCAAGCGTGGTTCGTGACCGAACCCTGCGGTAGCCCAGTCAGGTTAATAAACGCGGCCGGGCTTGGGTTGTCAAGTTTTGCTTAGCTGGAGTCGCGGTGGCCGAAGTGGGACGTGTCGGGCTTGTTGTGGCGATCGAAGGGGAGACGGCAGCGCTGCCGATCAATGCCCTCGTTGGTCTCATCATCACCGGGTGCTCGCATCAGAAGCAGACCCTTCGTGGCCGTTCCGACCCCCCTCGCGGCGCCCCGCCCCGCGCCGCCACTTCGCGTCCGCGTCGTTGGGACGTCGTGTTCACGTTCGTTTCGCGCGACGCTTGCGGCGATAGGGCGAGATCAAGGAGGCGCTCGGCCGATCCGGCGCTGTGGAAGCAAGGGGACCGGGTGCTGCGTCGACCAGGGGAGACCGATTCGATCGATCGCCGTGTGGCCGTGCAGGGGGAGTCCGCGAAACGGTGGCTGGCGGCGCTCGGGTACGACGTGACGAGCGACTCTCCGCGCGTGCGAGCCGGCGGCGACGTCATCCGGAGCCAGAGCTTCGCCGTCGGACGGCTCTGGCACGACGCCTCCCGCCTCACTCGGCGTGGGGGCGGAGGCGGAAGCGCGATCAGCCTGGTGGTCGAGGGGAGGATCCGCGCCACCCGAGGGACCACGACGATCGAGGTCGGGCAGGGGGAGGCGTTCCTCGACGCGCTCGACGGCGAGACCTGCATCGAAGTGGAGCACTCGGTCGGGTCGATTGAGTTGCGGGTGAACGAGTCCTTTCCGCAGCGCTACGGCGTCGCTCCGATCGAGGGTCTGCAGGCGCTGGGAGCCGACCTCGCCTCTCTGCCGTGGCTGCTCAGCCTGGCGAACGCGATGCTCGCCTCGCGGGAGGACGGCGGAGCGACGACCTGGCCGTTCACCCGCACGGCGCTGGAAAACCTCGTCGCGGCGGTCATGGTCGAGGCCAACGAGCCGCCGCCCACGACGATCACGGATCGCGCGCTCGCCGAGATCCGTCGCTCCTGCACCGACCCGACGTTCGACGTGGCAGCACTCGCGGCCAGCCAGAGCATCACCTCACGCTGGCTCCAGGCCGCGTTCGCCGCGCGCGACCTCACTCCGCGCCAGGCGATCCGGCGCGAACGCCTCCGCACCGCCCGCTGCCTGCTCGAAGCGCACCCGGGCATCGCCCTGGACGACGCCGCCGGGCGCGCCGGCTTCCCCTCCGCTCGGGCGCTGCGGGAGGCGCTGCGGGCCGACGGCGTCCCGGTGCCGCGCGAACTCTTGCGCCGATAGGGCTCCGCGACCGGGGAGCATCAGCAGCGTGCGGCGATGATGAACTGCGGTGGAATAAAGGAGGATCCCCGGCAGTCGTGGAAGAGTGCGAAAAGACTCACCGACCGGGGGTGGACGGGCAAGACGACTCGGATAGCTTTGTCGCAGACAGATGCACCTGCTCAGTCGAATCCCGATGTCTCATAATTCCCTCATCCCGGGCAGGCCGATTGTCGGGGAATCGCCTCAGCCCGACAGTGGCGGGTGTGTCTCGTGCCGATCACTCGCTGCTGACCGATCGTCAAGAGAAAGGGACGTGCATGACTCAGCGTGACCGCCTCCGCACCGGCACTCGTCGCCGAAAAACCAGTCTCGCCTCGATGGCCGCCGTTGTGGCGCTCAGCGCGATCGGCGCCTTCGCCCCGCCCGCGAATGCGCAGGTACCTGTCCGGTTGCAGACCCCGATCGTTGCGGGGAGTACTGTGCTCACCTCGGAGGGGCGCTGCACAGTCGGGGCCGTCCTCAAGCGATACGGACCGGGATCCTACGTCTCGCCCATCGCCGCTGCGACCCGGTATCTCGTCGTGGCCAAGCACTGCGCGGACCGCATCGGAAGCCAGTTCACGATGAACGGCGCGGTGATCGGATCCGTCACCTGGATGTCGGGCACCAATGATGTGGAACTGGTGCAGGTCCCGCCCGACATTCCCCCTCCGCAGGCCTGCCCCAGCTACGGATGCTTCGTCGATCGCGTGCCCAGACCGCGAGCGATGGGACAGGTCGTGATGGGCCCCCTGAACAATGAGAGACGAGTGTCCATGCTTGCGCCGGGAAGCCCGGCCCCGGGTGAGCGGTTCTGCACGAGCGGCAGCAGTACCAACACGAACTGCAACTGGGTGTCAGAACCGAACAGACCTGCATACTGGCACTCGCAGGAGGGGCTTTTGGCCCGCTCCACCAATGCCACCGGAGTGGAGGCCGGGGATTCCGGCGGGGCGGTGATCAGCCAGCAGGGCAACTTCTACGGCATCGTGCAGCGGGGAGGACGCTTTCTCGATCCGAACCTCATGCAGTATCTGCCGGCCGAAGTGATCTTTGAGCAGATCGGTTACGACTACCGTATCGCCCCTGGGTAGTGCCGAGGATCCGGCCGGTGCTGGCCGTCCGGTGAGGAGAGGTTCTTCTCGGCGGCCGCCGACACGCGGTTGAACGGCGGCAGGGAACTCCCGTTCGCGCGGACGCCACTTTCCCACAGTCGTGGAAGAGTGCAAGAAGACTCATCCGCTCGTGAGAAGCGATGCAGTCTCTTCGCTTAGCCTTCATCGTTGACGGAGCATTCGCTCGGTCGGTTCCCACTGGGCCTTCACTCTCCGTCAGGAGTGCACGGATTCTGGGGACCACGTCGTTTGCGCAGTGGTGTGCTTTTTCCGCTCGCGCTGTGCCGAACGTTCACAAAAAGAAAGCAACAAAGATGACACGTCGTGCTCGACCCCCTGGATCTCTCCGCCGCCGAACACTGCCCCTGGGGCTGATGAGCACCGTTCTGGTTCTCACCTCGCTCGTGGCCTCCGCGCCACCCGCGAGCGCGCAGGTGCCCCTCAGAGAACGCACGCCGGTCGTCGCGGGAAGCTTCATCTTCAGCTCGGCGGGGCGGGGCTGCACGGTCGGGGCCGTCCTGAAGCGGTACGGACCGGGATCCGCGGTCTCGCCCGTTGCTGCCGCGACGCGATATCTCGTCCTGGCCGCGCACTGTGCGCCCCACATCGACTCGGAGTTCAGCATCAATAACGTTCCTATCGGAGCCGTCACCTGGATTTCGCCCACCGACGACCTGGAACTGGTGCAGGTTCCGCCCGATGTCCCGTCTCGGGGCTGCTTCAGCTATGGCTGCTTCGTCGGTGGCGCCACGCCGAGACCACGCGCTGCGGGACAGGTCATCATGGGTCCCCTGCACCGCGAGGCTCCGGTGCGGATGCTGCCGCCAGCTAGCCCGGCCCCGGGTGAGCGTTTCTGCACGAGCGGCGGCGTCAGCAGTGTGAATTGCAACTGGGTGTCGGAACCGAATAGACCCGCGGACTGGGGAAGCCAGAGGGGAGTGCTCGCCCGCACCCTCAATGCGATCGCAATGACCAGTGGTGATTCCGGCGGGCCGGTGATCAGCCAGCAGGGCAACTTCTACGGTATTCACACGAGAGGGGGGACCGGGCCGTACCCGAACCTACAGGAGTACATCCCCGCTGAGCAGATCTTCGAGCAGATCGGCAGCGAATACGGTATTGCTCCCGGATAGTTCGGCGAACCTGCGCTCTCGGTGACGTGACGCGGGAAGGCTGGGAAAGGCGGCGGCGCCCTGCGAAGGACGCGCCGCCGCCGTCTCCATGCCCTCCGGCCACCCCTTTCCCCGCAGTCGTGGAAGAGTGCAAGAAGACTCATCCTGTGGCGAGAAGCGGTGCAGTCTTGTCGCTTAGTCTTCGTCTCAGGCGGAGCATTCGCTCGGTCGATTTCCACTGGGGTTTGACTCTCGTCAAGAGCGCCCGGATTCTGGGAGTCACGTCGGTCGGACAGCGGTGAGTGATGTGTCGCTCGCGCTGCGCTGAACGATCGCAAGAAGAAAGTGATGAAGATGGTACATCGTCCTCGATTCCCCGGATCCGTCCGCCGTCGAAGAATATCGCTGGCGCACGTGGGTGCCCTCCTGGTTCTCACGTCACTTGTGGCCTCCGCGCCACCCGCTGATGCCGAAGTGCCGGTCCGACTGCGGACACCGATCGTCGCGGGAAGCTACGTGGTCGACTCGGAGGGGTTCGGTTGCACGGTCGGGGCCGTCCTTAAACGATATGGAGCGGGATCTCGCGTTTCGCCCGTCGCGGCGGCGACTCGATATCTTGTCCTTGCCAAGCACTGTCATGATCACATCGGGGGGCAGTTCACCATGAATGGCGCCGTGATCGGATCCGTCACCTGGAAGTCCGATGTCGACGACGTGGAACTGGTGCAGGTTCCGCCCGATGTGCCCTCTCGGGGCTGCTTCAGCTATGGCTGCATGGTCGGTGGCGCCACGCCGAGACCGCGCGCGGTGGGACAGGTCATCATGGGTCCCCTGGAGCGCGAGGCTCCGGTGCGGATGCTGCCGCCAGCTAGCCCGGCCCCGGGTGAGCGTTTCTGCTCGAGCGGCGGCGTCAGCAGTGTGAATTGCAACTGGGTGTCGGAACCGAACAGACCCTGGGACTGGGGAGACGAAAGGGGAGTGATCGCCCGCTCCACCAACGCGTTGGCCATGGACGACGGTGATTCCGGCGCGCCGATAATCAGTCAGCAGGGCAACTTCTACGGTATTTCCCAGAGAAAAGGGAATGGAGCGCACGTGAACTTGCAGCAGTACCTGCCTGCCGCGGACATCTTTGAGGAGATCGGCAGCGAATACGGTATCGCTCCCGGATAGTTCGGTGAACCTGCGCCCGGTGAGGTGACGCGGGAAGGCGGCGGCGGCGCCCTGCGAAGGACGCGCCGCCGCCGTCTCCGTCCCCTCCGGTCACTCCGCTGGGAAGCCCGGCAACCCGTCGATACTCACCGCGTTGTGTGCGGCCCGGTACTCGGCCATCCCGTGGGGCCCCTTCTTCTGGGCTTACGGGAGGAGCAGGTCCCGCTCGCCGACCGGCTCCATCATCGGCACGCCCCACCCGCAGGCATCGCTGATGCGGGTGAGGTCGACGGTGACGACCGCGCGAGTGCTCGGGTGCTCGGGATGCTGCGCGGCGACCTCGGCGAACGCCGCCGTCCCCGGCAGGTGCACCGTGCCGGTGCCGTGCAGCCGGACGATGCGCGGGCGCGGCCCGAATGACGCGAACATCAGGCACACGCGGCCGTTCTCGCGCAGATGTGCGATCGTCTCGACCCCGCTGCCGGTGTAGTCGACCCAGCCGACCCGCCGCGGGCCGAGGATCGAGAACGAATCGTGTCCGCGCGGGGACATGTTCACATGCCCGTCCGCGGCGAGAGGCGCGGTGGCGACGAACCACATCGGCTGCTCGCGGATCCAGGCGGTCAGGCTCTCCTCGATCTCGTCGTAGACGTGGGCCACGGTCTCAGGCGTCCCCGGCCGCGCGGCGCACCAGCTCGGTGACGGCTGCGCGGGTCTCGTCATCGGCGGAGGTGAGCGCGTACGCCGTCGGCCAGAGCGTGCCGTCGTCGAGCTGTGCGCTGTCCTGGAAGCCGAGGGTGGAGTAGCGGGTGCCGAACTTCGCGCCGGGCTGGAAGAAGACGATCGCCTTGCCGTCGGCGCGGGCGTAGGCGGGGAAGCCGTACCAGGTCTTCGGCAGCAGGTCGGGCGCGGTCTCGCCGACGACCTCGTGCAGCATCTGCGCGATCGGGCGTTCGGCGTCGGTCATCGCCGCGATCGCGGCCTCGGCATCCTTCCGGTCGGCGTCGGCCTTATCGGCGCTTCTCTGCCGTTTCGCCTCCGCCCGCAGCTCGGCGGCGCGCTCCTTCATCGCCGCGCGTTCGTCCTTCGAGAAACCGTCGTCGGAGGCCATGTCCGTCCGTCCCGTGCGTGTGCGCCTCGCCGTCGGAGGCTCCTCCGCCCATGCTCGCAGCGTCCGCGGGCCCGCACAACGGCGCTCGTCTCCTGGCAGAGCCAGCCGGTCGGCGCGACGGCGCCCTCCGGCCCGGCGGGCGAGACCACGGTCTGAGCGCGAGCGCCGCCGCCCGCGCCACCCGGGTCACGATCGTGCGATGCGCGGGAAAGCGCCTCCGACCAGCTCCTGGACGCCGTGCGAGCACGGTACGACCCCTCCGGACACCACCTCCCAATTGTCCGACGTTTGCTACGTCAGTGCTCCCCGGCTACGGTGGTCGGCGGTCCTCACGGACCCCGATGAACCGGTCCGCGCTCGCACGGCGTCCCCCAGACGCGTCGCGAACGTACGGTCAACGGGAGCGGAGGCGGCCCCGAGGCCGCCTCGGACGCACTCGCCTCCCTTCGCTGCCGCACACAGCGGCGGGATGCCCGCGGAGGCTCGACGCTGCGGTCCCACGCTCCCGACCCGGCACCACGAGATGAGCGCAGGGCATCGTCCCAGCGCGCCGACGGAGTGTACGTGCAACAGAACCAGCAGATCCTCAGCGAGCGCGGAGCGGGCGCGGATCCGGAGACTCCCGCGCTCGAGGCCCGCCACCTGTTCAAGGTGTTCGGCCGCAGGCCCGACGAGGTCGTCCGGCGCCTCGGCGACGGTGTCGACCGCAACGAGCTCGCCGGGCTCGGCACGGCCGCCGTGATCGACGCTTCGTTCACCGTGCGCCGCGGCGAGATCTTCGTCGTGATGGGCCTCTCCGGCTCCGGCAAGTCCACGCTCATCCGCATGCTGAACGGGCTCCAGGAGCCGACGGCCGGCGAGGTCCTGATCGAGGGTTCGTCCATCACGGGAATCTCCGGGGCGCAGCTGCGCCGGGTGCGCCGCTCGTCGGTGTCGATGGTGTTCCAGCACTTCGCGCTCCTCCCGCACCGCACTGTGCTCGAGAACGTCGCCTACCCGCTCGAGATCCAGGGCGTCCCGGCGGCCGAGCGTCGGGAGCGTGCGATGCTCGCGGTGGAGCGCGCCGGGCTGGCCGGCTGGCACGAGAAGACACCGGGGGAACTCTCCGGAGGCATGCGTCAACGCGTGGGCCTCGCCCGGGCGCTCGCGGCCGACACCGGCATCGTGCTGATGGACGAGGCCTTCTCCGCGCTCGATCCGCTGATCCGGCGCGAGATGCAGGAGCAGCTGATCGAGCTCCAGCACGAACTCGGCAAGACGATCGTCTTCATCACTCACGATCTGAATGAGGCCATGCTGCTCGGGGACCGCATCGCGGTCATGCGCGACGGCCGCATCGTCCAGATCGGCACTCCGGAGCAGATCCTCACCGACCCGGCGAACGACTACGTCGCGCAGTTCGTCCAGGACGTCGACCGCGCCCGCGTGCTCACCGCATCCGCCGTGATGGAACCGGCCCGCTCCGTGGTCACTCTCGCCGCCGGACCCCGCGCGGCACTGCGCAGCATGCGCGACCTGCAGACCTCGGCCGCCTTCGTGGTCGGCAGCGGCCGCCGCCTGCTGGGCACGGTGCGCGACAGCGACGTGATCGAGCAGGTGCGCCGCAGCTCCGGCGACCTGTCGGCCGTGCTCAGCTCCGATGTCGTCACCGTCGGCCCGCACACCGCGCTCTGCGAGGTGATCGCGCCGGCCGTCGAGTCGACGCTGCCGGTCGCTGTGGTCGACGCCGACGGGCGGCTGCTCGGAGCGATCCCACGGGTGACCTTGCTCGCGGCGCTGGGCAACCTGCCCGCGCACACGGGGGAGTATCCGGTGATCGAGCCGCCGGCCACCGTCTCGACCGAGGTCGTCACCGCGACCCTGCACGCGACGGGCGGCCCGGTCGACGACGCGGTGCTCGCTGCGGACGGGGGTGCACGATGACCGACCTCGGCGTCCGTCTCCCGCTCGGTGCCCTCGCCGAGGCCACTGTCGACGTCCTCACGCACACGTTCCAGCCCGTCTTCGACCTGCTGCGGACCGTCTTCGGCGCGCTCTACTCCGGCGTCGATCTTGTCCTCGCCACGCCTCCCTTCTGGGTAGTCGTTGCGTTCCTCGCCGTGCTCGCCTACGCCGTCCGCGGCTGGGTCTTCGCGGTCGGAACCGCCGTGGGGCTCCTCGTGATCGTGGGGGTCGACCAGTGGGACAACGCGATGGATTCGCTCGCCCTGGTGCTGGTCGCCTCCGTGATCGCCATCGTGCTGAGCGTGCCCTTGGGCGTGCTCGCCGCACGGAACCGCACGGCCTCCGCTGTCCTGCGCCCGGTGCTCGACCTGATGCAGACGATGCCGGCTTTCGTCTACCTGATCCCCGCGCTGATCCTGTTCCGGGTCGGAGTCGTGCCGGGCATCGTCGCGACGATCGTGTTCGCGATGGCGCCGGGGGTGCGGCTCACCGAACTGGGCATCCGCGGGGTCGACCCCGAGCTGGTCGAGGCGGGGGAGGCGTTCGGATCGTCGAACTGGCGGATCCTGCGACAGATCCAGTTGCCGCTCGCGCTGCCCTCGATTCTGGCGGGCCTGAACCAGGTCATCATGCTCGCGCTGTCGATGGTCGTCATCGCGGGCATGGTCGGCGCCGGCGGCCTGGGCGGAGACGTGGTGGCGAGTCTCAACCGGATCGACGTCGCGCTCGGCTTCGAGGCCGGTATCTCGGTGGTGATCCTCGCCGTCGTCCTCGACCGGATGACCGGCGCACTGGGATCGCCCTCACCCGAGAGGGCCGCCCGGGCGCAGAACCGGCGAGCCGTGGTGGCGACCCGGTCCGCCGTCGGCGTCGTCTCGATCGGCCTGGTCGCGTCTCTCGGTGCCGCCGCCCTCGCCGCTCCCGCCACCGCCGCCTCCGTCGAGAACGGCGACCGCCCCGACGTGACCCTCGCGGTGTTCCAGGGCTGGGACGAGGGGATCGCCGTCTCCGCTCTGTGGGAGGCGGTACTGGAGGAGCAGGGCTACGACGTCACCCTGCAGAGCGCCGACGTCGCTCCCGGCTTCCAGGGCCTGTCGACCGGCGACTACGACCTCGCGCTCGACACCTGGCTGCCGCTCACGCACGCGAGCTTCGTCGAGAAGTACGGCGACTCGATCGTCGACCTCGGCGCGTGGAACGACGAGGCGAAGCTGACCATCGCGGTCAATGAGAGTGCCCCGATCGACTCGATCGAGGACCTCGCCGCGAACCCGGGAGTCGTCGGGAACCGCCTCGTCGGCATCGAGCCCGGCTCCGGCCTGAACAAGACGACCACCGAGGACGTCATCCCGGGCTACGGACTGAAGGGCATGGACTACCTGACCTCGTCGACCCCGGCCATGCTGCAGGAGCTCTCCACCGCGACGGCCGCGGGCGAGAACATCGCCGTCACGCTCTGGCGCCCGCACTGGGCGTACGACGCGTTCCCGCTCAAGGACCTCGAAGACCCGAAGGGTCTGCTCGGCCGCGCGGAGGGCATCCACTCGTTCGGTTCGGCCGCGTTCGACGCGAACTATCCGACGATGAGCCGCTGGATCCGCGACTTCCGGATGGACTCGAAGACGCTCTCCTCGCTCGAGAACGCGCTGTTCAAGGGCTCGGGCAACCGCTCCGCCGCGCTGGCCGCCTGGATGGACCAGAACCGCCAGTACGTCGACACGCTCATCACCTGATCACCGTCATAACGAAGGCCGAGCGGCCGGAATCCTCGTCCTGAGGGCTATTCCGGCCGCTCGGCCTTCGTTATGCAGGCGTCAGGCGCTGGCCCGTCGGTCCGCCGCGACGCGGATGAGGACAGTGGCCGCCAGGACGACCACGGCGGCGACCAGCGCGGCGATCCCGGCGGGGATCGAGACGAGCTCGCCGGCGAAACGGCCGACGGCTACCCACGAGAGCCCCCAGACCAGCGAGAGCATCGGAGCGAGGCGACCGCGGCCGGTGACGGCGAGGAGCAGCCCGACCAGTGCGGCGACGGCCAGTACGACGACCGCCCAGACTGCGGCTCCCGGCCCGTCGGCGCTGCCGACCCCCGCGCCGACCAGCCCGGCCGCCACGTTCGCCGCCGTGGCCACGCACACCCAGCCGAGGTAGAGGCCGAAAGTCCCGTCGGTCACGATCGCGTCGACTCCTCCGGCGGAGCGGGTGGTGCGCAGGATCACGAAGATGCGGGCGAGGACCGCGAGCAGCAGGGCGATCACGAGGACGCTGAGCGTCAGGAACCCGGCCTGCACGACCAGGATCCACGCCGCGTTGAGGAGCAGGCTCGCCGCGGCCCAGTAGCCGAGGCGACGGTGGCGGGTGCGGGCGGTCTGCGAGGGAAGGAATTGCCAGATCGCGTAGGCGATCAGGCCGGTGTAGATGACGCTCCAGATCGCGAATGCCGGGCCGTCGGGAGCGACAGGAGTGGAGGAGGCGGTCAGCGCTCCACCGGCCGCGTCCTGGATCTGCGTGCCGCCGGCCGCGCCGGATCCGATGAACGAGCCGAGGAGGGCGAGCACCGCGCTCGCGGCGACGACGGAGTGCCGGATGCGGTCGGTGCTTCGGGTGGCGGTCATGTCGCTCCTCCATTAGTCAGCTGGCTGAGTAATAAGGCTAGCGCGATTCTGCTCCCCGTTCACGGGGGCTTGCGGCGCGGCCCCGGCCCTGGATGAGGACCGGGGCCGAGCCTCAGGCGCGGGCAGCCGCGTACTGCTCGCGGATCACCGGGCGGTGATCCGGAGCGGGCTCTGCCACCGAGGTGACCGCCCAGGCCGGGCGCGAGCCGGTCAGCGCCCACGCAGCCTGCACGGCGGCGCCGTCGGCCACGTACTCGCCGGGCGTCGGCACCTGCACGGGCACGTCGAACACCTGGGAGGCCGCAAGTTGCACGGCGCGGTTCTGTGCGGCCCCGCCGATCAGGAGGATGCGGCGCGCCTCCACTCCCTGCGCGCGCACCGCGTCGAGGCCGTCGGCCAGACCGCAGAGCATGCCCTCGATCGCCGCGCGGGCCAGGTTCGGCCGTGTGGTCGAGGCGATGGTCATCCCGTGCAGGCTCGCGGTCGCGTCCGGCAGGTTCGGAGTGCGCTCGCCCTCGAAGTACGGGACGAGCACGAGACCGCCCGCGCCCGGCTCCGCCTCGAGCGCCAACGCGGCGAACTCGTCGAAGTCGCTGCCGAGCAGGGTCGCGGTCGAGGCGAGCACGCGCGCGGCGTTGAGCGTCGCGACCAGCGGCAGGAAGCGTCCGCTCGCGTCGGCGAAGCCGGCCACGGTCCCGGAGGGGTCGCGCACCGGGTCGTCGGTCACCGCGAAGACGGTGCCGCTCGTGCCGATGCTGACGACCACGTCGCCGGGTCCGGCGCCGAGGCCGAGCGCGGCTCCTGCGTTGTCGCCCGCGCCGGGGCCGACGACGAGGCCGCTCTCGGTGCGGCCCGCCTCCTCCGAGGGGCCGAGCACGCGGGGGAGGAACGGGCGGTGGCCGAGGGCGCGCTCGAGCAGGTCGAGGTCGTAGCCGTCGGCTCCCCAGTAGGAGGTGCCGGAGGCGTCGGAGCGGTCGGTGGTCAGTGCGTCGAGCTGCGGTCCGCGGGCGGAGTCGGGGCCGTAGCCGAGCAAGCGCCAGGTCAGCCAGTCGTGGGGGAGTGCGACAGCAGCGACGCGAGCGGCGTTCTCGGGCTCGGCGTCGCGCAGCCAGCGGAGCTTGGTGGCGGTGAAGGAGGCGACCGGCACCGATCCGGTGCGCTCCGCCCAGGCCTGGGCACCGAGCTCCTCGATCAGCGCGGCGGCGGCGGGGGCGCTGCGGGTGTCGTTCCAGAGCAGGGCGGGGCGGATCACGGCGCCGTTCTCGTCGAGGACGACCATGCCGTGCTGCTGCCCGCCGACCGAGATCGCGGCGACGTCGTCGAGTCCGCCGGCGTCGGCGAGGGCGAGATGCAGCGCTTCCCACCACGCGGCCGGATCGACCTCGGTTCCGTCGGGGTGGCTCGCCCGGCCGGTGCGCACGACGGCGCCGGTGTCGAGGTCGCGCACGACCACCTTGCAGCTCTGGGTCGACGAGTCGATGCCTGCGACGAGCGTCATCACTGTCCTCTTTCGTTGGGGGATTCGGGCGCGTGGGTGGCCGGTTCCGGATGCAGGAGAACGGACGAGATCCCGTGCCGGGGCAGGGGATCTCGTCCGTCTCAGGGGGTCCCGCGGTGGACCGCGGGATCAGGGGATGCTGGTCAGCTGCGGGCGCCGAGCAGGTGCTCGGTGGCCAGCTGCTGCAGGCGCACGAAGCCGAAGCCCTTGCCGCCGAGGTAGGCGTCGGCGTCGAACGACTCGTACGAGGCGGTGTCCGCGAGCAGGTCGTCGTACGACTCGCCCTCGTTCAGCGTCGGAGTGGACAGCTCGGCGACCTTCGCGGCGGCCAGTGCCTCCTGCACCTCGGGGTCGGCGCGGAAGGCCGCGGCGCGCTCCTTGAGCAGCAGGTAGGTGTGCATGTTCGCGGCGGCCGAGTCCCAGACGCCGGTCTCGTCCTCGGTGCGCGAGGGCTTGTAGTCGAAGTGGCGAGGGCCGTCGTAGCTAAGGACGCCGCCGGGGCCGCCGTTTTCGAGCAGGTCGACGAGTGCGAACGCGTTGTGCAGGTCGCCGTGACCGAAGACGAGGTCCTGGTCGTACTTGATGCCGCGCTGGCCGTTGAGGTCGATGTGGAAGAGCTTGCCGTGGTACAGCGCCTGGGCGATGCCGGCCGCGAAGTTCAGGCCCGCCATCTGCTCGTGACCGACCTCAGGGTTCACGCCGACCAGCTCGGGGCGCTCGAGGGAGTCGATGAAGGCGATCGCGTGGCCCAGGGTCGGCAGCAGGATGTCGCCGCGGGGCTCGTTCGGCTTGGGCTCGATGGCGAAGCGGATGTCGTAGCCCTTGTCGGTGACGTAGTCGCCGAGCAGGTTGACGGCCTCGCGGTAGCGCTCGAGCGCCGCGCGGATGTCCTTCGCAGAGTCGTATTCGGCGCCCTCGCGGCCACCCCACATCACGAAGGTCTTCGCGCCCAGCTCGGCGGCGAGGTCGATGTTGCGGAGGACCTTGCGCAGCGCAAAGCGGCGCACGTCGCGGTCATTCGACGTGAAGCCGCCGTCCTTGAAGACCGGGGCGCTGAAGAGGTTGGTGGTGACCATCGGCACAACGAGGCCGGTCGACTCCAGTGCACCCTTGAGGCGGTCGATCTGGGTCTGGCGCTCGGCGTCGGTGGAGCCGAAGGCGAACAGGTCGTCGTCGTGGAAGGTGAGGCCGTAGGCGCCGAGCTCGTCGAGCTTCTCGACCGCGTGCACGACGTCCAGCGGCTCGCGGGTCGGGCCGCCGAACGGGTCCGTCCCGTTGTAGCCGATGGTCCAGAGGCCGAACGAGAACTTGTCAGCGCGGGTGGGGGTCAGGGACATGAGATCCGAATCCTTTCCGGCGACGTCGCCGAATTGTTGTTGGCTCCAACATATCCCGTGCGAGCGGAGGGGCGCAACGCCTCCGGCAACGCCCGACCCGTCCGCCGAGCGCTTGTGCAAGCGCTTCGACTGTGCGTACAGTCGCTCGAGCACCACCGGTCGAAGCGCTTCGAAGCTCGGCCGCGACCGACGACGACGTCCGGCAGGAGGAATCATGGCGACCATTCACGACGTGGCCCGCGCTGCCGGAGTCTCGATCAGCACCGTCTCCTACGCCCTCTCCGGCAAGAGATCGATCGCCGCCTCCACTCGGCAGCGCGTGGACGACGCGGTGCGCCAGCTCGGCTACCGGCCGCACGCCGGGGCCCGAATGCTCGCCGGCGCGCGGACCCACATCCTCGCCCTCTCCGCTCCGATGCGCGGCGAGTTGCACCTGCCAACCCACATGCGCTTCGTCACCGAGGTGCTCGAGCGGGCCAGGGAGTCGGACTACGACGTGCTGCTGCTCGTCACCGACGAGGCTTCCAGCGGCATCGGCCGCGTCTCCTCGTCCTCGCTCGTGGATGGCATCGTCCTGATGGGTGTCGACGACGACGATGACCGCGCCGAGTTGATCCGCGCGGCGGGCGTGCCCGCCACCTTCATCGGAGTGCCTGCCGACTCCCACGATCTGGCCTGCGTCGACCTCGACTTCGCCGAGGCCGCCCGCCAGAGCGTGCGTCGACTCGCCGATCTGGGTCATCGCTCGCTCGGGCTGCTCGAGCACCCGCAGTCGTACACCGATCGCAACGCCGGCTTCGTCCGCCGCTTCGACGAGGCATTCCGCGCCGAGGCTGCGGCGCTGGGAGTCGAGATCGCCGTCGAGCGCCCGCACCTCGGCCGCCCGAGTGCGTCGGCCGCGATCGACGCGATCCTGGCCGCCCCCGTCTCGCCCACCGCCCTCGTGCTGCACTGCAACGAGCCCGTGGCGGAGGCGGCGATCGAGCGGGTCCTCGAGCGGGGCCTCTCGGTGCCCGGCGAACTGTCGATTCTGGCCGCGTGCGCCAGCTATGACGGGGGCGACCTTCCCGTGCCCACCAGTAGCCTTCCCCTCCCGTTCGACGCGATGTGCCGAGCGGCCGTCGCGCGGACCCTCGAGCAGATCGACTCCGGCCGCACCGTCGGAGTCGAGCTGCTTCCGCCCTCCTACGTCGACCGCGGGTCCCTCGCGGTCGCTCCGACCGGCGCCGCGGTGTCGGCGGTCCCGTCCGGCGCTCGCGTGCCGGCCGCCCTCTAGTCCTCCTCCTCCCTTCTGCACCGACTACCACTGGCCGCACTGTCCGCACTGTCCGCACTGTCCGCACTGTCGAAACGCTTCGACCATTCGCGCGAGAGAGCCCTCCCTGCTCCACCCCCCGCAGCACCACCGCACCGTTCGAAGGAGAACCACCGCAATGACGCTCCGATCCCGCTCCGCCTTCCACCGCCCGACCGCCGGTCTCACCCGGCGCAACCTGCTCGCCGGCGGAGTCGGCCTCAGCGCGATGTTCGCGCTGACCGCCTGCTCCGGAGGCGGCTCCGACGCCGGCTCCGAGGCACTGTCGACCACGGTCGACGGCGCCGGCCGCACCCTCACCCTCTGGGACTTCGAGACGCCCGACAGCGACCGCGGCATCGCCTGGCTCGCCGCCCGCGACATCTTCACGCAGGAGACGGGCGCCGAGATCGCCTACGAATTCAAGGCCTTCGAGCAGCTGCGCACCGGAGCCAGCCAGATCTTCAACTCGAACTCGGCGCCCGACGTCGTCGAATACAACAAGGGCAACGCGACCAGCGGGCTCCTCTCGAGCCAGGGCCTTCTCACCAACCTCGACGAGGCGGTCTCGTTCTACGGCTGGGACTCGCTCATCCCCGGCGCCCTGCAGACCACCGCGAAGTACGACGAGAACGGGATCATGGGGTCCGGCTCCTGGTATGGAATCCCCAACTACGGCGAATTCACGTTCGTGTACTACAACAAGGACGCCTTCGCCGCGAACGGCCTCGAGGTGCCCACCACCTACGAGGAGTTCACGGCTGTCCTGGACGCCTTTGTCGCGAAGGGGATCACTCCGCTGGCCGAGGCCGGCGCCGAGTACCCGTTGCAGCAGCTCTTCTACCAGCTCGCGCTGCTGAAAGCCGACCGCTCCTGGATCACGGACTACCAGACCTACACGGGAGAGGTCGACTTCGAGGACGCGGCATGGAGCTACGCCGCCGATCAGCTGAAGACCTACGTCGATAAGGGCTACTTCTCGGCCGACGCCTCCGGGCTGAAGGCCGAGGACGCGGGCACGGCGTTCATTTCGGGCCAGTATCCGATCTTCTTCTCGGGCTCGTGGTGGTTCGGCCGCTTCACGACCGAGATCACCGGATTCGACTGGGACACCTTCCTCTTCCCGGGCGCCGAGTTCACGATGGGTTCGGCGGGCAACCACTGGGTGATCCCGGAGACGGCGAAGAACAAGGATCTCGCCTACAAGTGGATCGACATCACGATGCGGCCCGAGATCCAGAACCTCATCGGCAACAACGGAGGCATCCCGCTGGTCGTCGACGAGAGCGCCATCACGGACGAGAAGAGCAAGGCGCTGCTCTCGCAGTGGAAGACGGTCGTCGCCGGCGACCAGCTCTCCTTCTACCCCGACTGGCCGACCGCGACCTTCTACGACGACCTCGTCGCCGCGACCCAGGAGCTGATCAACGGCTCCTCCGACCAGTCCGCCATGCTCGCCGACCTCCAGTCCACCTACGACGACGGAGTCGCCGACATCAAGTAACGCCACCCCGCCCCCTCCCCTCCGCGAGATGCCACTTATGAGGGCGACACGCCGTCGTACCCCGTCGTAAGTGGCATCTCGCGGCAGGACAACCCACGAATCCGTCCGAATGAGGAGTACCTATGACGACGACAGCACCTCGTCGCGCGGAGAGCGCCACAACGCCGCCCCGCGAGAAGCGCTCCGGCGGCTACTGGCTCTACCTGATCCCGGGGTTCGTGCTCTTCACGTTCATCGTGCTGATCCCGCTGGTCTGGAACGTCTACATCAGCTTCACGTCCTGGCGCGGCATCAAGCCGCCGACCTTCATCGGCCTCGACAACTGGGTCGAGCTCATGGGCGATGACCAGTTCTGGACCTCGTTCCTGAACTCGGTCTACATGATCATCGCGATGGTGATCGTGCCGACGATCCTCGGCCTCCTGCTCGCCGCGATCCTTTTCGACCTCGTCGGCAAGAAGTTCGGCGGGCGGCTGGCGAGCTTTCTCCGCGCCACCTACTACCTCCCGCAGATTCTGCCGACCGTCATCGCCGCGATCGTCATCGGTTGGATCCTGCGACCCGACAGCGGTGCGCTGAACTCGATCCTCGAGGCGGTCGGCCTCGGCTCCCTGTCGCACGACTGGCTGGGCAAGCCCGACACGGCGATGCTCTCGATCATGGTCGTGATGATCTGGGTGCAGCTGGGCTATCCGGTCGTGATCTTCATGGCGGCGCTGCAGCGGGTGGATCCGGAGCTCTACGAGGCCGCCGAGCTCGACGGGGCGAACTGGTTCCAGCGCTTCCGCTGGATCACGGTCTCGATCATCCGCCCCGAAATCTTCGTGGTCACCCTCACCTGCACCATTGCCGCACTGAAGGTGTTCGGCCCGATCTATGCGCTGACCCGCGGCGGGCCCGGCGACTCCACGATCGTTCCCTCCTACTACTCCTACACCGAGTTCTTCCAGAAGCAGCAGGTGGGCTACGGCGCCACCATCGCGACCGCGCTCACGATCGTCATCGTGATCCTCGCCGTGCTGTTCATCCGCGCGCAGGAGCGCGTCGAGCGCAGCGAAGGAGCCCGCTGATGTCGGCCATCGAAACCCTGCCCCTCACTCAGGCCGGCACGGGGGACGCGGACCTCGCGTCCACCCGTCCGCCCACGCCGGCGAAGGGAGCCAGCAAGCGGACGGTCGGCGACTGGGTGATCCTCGCGGTCGCGGTCGTGATCGGACTGGTGATCATCAGCCCCGTGCTGCTGATTCTGCTCAATTCGTTCAAGACCCCCGCGGAGTATTCGGCGAACGGCCCGCTCGCCTTCCCCACCGGTCTCTCCTTCGATGGCCTCTCGACCTTCTGGAGCCGCGTCGACTTCCCCGAAAAGCTCGGTAACTCGATCCTGATCTCTGGCTCGGTCGCGATCCTCGCCGTCGCCCTCTCGGTGCTCAACGCCTACGCGATCGGGATCGGCCGAGTGCGCGGTCGGAGCTGGATCATCGTCCTGTTCCTGCTGGCCAATATGCTCCCGCAGGAGGCCCTGCTCTACCCGCTGTACTACATGTTCAAGGCGGTCGGGATCTACGACACCCAGCTCTCCGTCATCGTCATCTTCACCGTGATCCAGTCGGCGTTCGGCACCTATCTGCTCTCGAGCGTCTACGGCACCTTCCCGAAGGAGATCCTCGAGGCCGCCGCTCTCGACGGCGCCTCGAAGTGGCAGGTGCTCACCCGGGTGATCGTCCCGATCTCGCGGCCGACTCTCTCCGTCCTGATGATCTTCTTCTTCATCTGGACCTGGAACGAGTTCCTCATCCCGCTGGTCTTCCTGGTCAGCGACGCGACGCAGACCGTGCCGATCGCGATCTCGAGCCTCCAGGGCGACAAGATCATGGACGTCACCACGACCAGCGCGAGCGCCCTCCTCGGCCTGCTCCCGACGCTGATCTTCTTCCTGATCTTCCAGCGCACCCTCACCCGCGGCATCACTGCCGGCGCGGTGAAGTAGCCTCTCTCCCTCCACCGCCTGCGGGGTCCTCGCTCGGATCCCGTCGGCGCGCCATCGAAAGGCACCCCATGAAGTTCACCGACGGGTTCTGGCAAACGCGGGCCGGATTCACGCCCCTGTTCGCTCAGGAGGCATACGACATCCGCTCCGACGGCTCCTCGCTCGAGGTGATTGCCCCGACCCGCGTCATCCAGGGCCGCGGCGATGTGCTCAACCGGCCAGCACTCACCGTCACCCTCTCCTCACCGGCCGAGGGAGTCGCGCGGGTGCGCATCGAGCACTGGCGCGGCACGGCGACGCGGCCGGGCTTCGAGCTGGTCGAGGGTGACGTCGGAGTGGCGGAGGTCATCGAGGAGGGCGGTGTGCTGCGCACCGGCGACCTCGAGGTCCGCATCGCGCAGGGCGCTCCGTGGTCGTTGGAGTTCTGGGACACCTCGACCGGCACGCGCCTCACCGGCTCCGGGCACAAGGCGCAGGGGTACCTGACCGGACCCGACGGAGCCGCCTACCTGCACGAGCAGCTCGACCTCGGTGTCGGCGAGCTGGTCTACGGGCTCGGCGAGCGCTTCGGCCCCTTCGTGAAGAACGGCCAGAGCGTCGATGTCTGGAACGCCGACGGCGGCACCTCCTCCGAGCAGGCCTATAAAAACGTGCCGTTCTACCTCTCCAGCCGCGGCTACGGCGTGCTCGTCAACGATCCCGGCCTCGTCTCGTTCGAGATCGGCTCGGAGGCGGTCGAGCGCGTGCAGTTCTCGGTCGGCGGCGAGGCGCTGGAGTACCTGGTGATTCAGGGCCCGACGAAGAAGGATGTGCTGCGCCGCTACACGGGCCTCGCGGGCCGCCCCCGCGTCGTGCCCGCCTGGAGCTATGGGCTCTGGTTGACGACCAGCTTCACGACGAGCTACGACGAGGAGACGGTCAACTCCTTTATCGACGGCTTCGCGGAGCGTGAGTTACCGCTCTCGGCGTTCCACTTCGACTGCTTCTGGATGCGCGAGTTCCAGTGGACCGACCTCGAGTGGGACCCGCGCACCTTCCCGGACCCGGAGGGGGTCCTCGCCCGCCTGCACGCGCGCGGTCTGCACACCTGTGTCTGGATCAACCCCTACATCGCCCAGGCGTCGCCGCTGTTCGCCGAGGGTCGCGAGAAGGGCTACCTGCTCCGCACGGCTTCGGGCGACGTCTGGCAGTGGGACCTGTGGGTCGCCGGCATGGCCCTGATCGACTTCACGAACCCGGAGGCGACCGCCTGGCTCCAGGAGAAGCTGCGCGTGCTCGTGCGCCAGGGAGTCGACTCCTTCAAGACCGACTTCGGCGAGCGGATCCCGTCCGAGGGAGTCGCCTGGGCCGACGGGACCGACCCCGAGGCCATGCACAACTGGTACACCCAGCTCTACAACCGCGCGGTGCACGAGGTGCTGGAGCAGGAGCTCGGCGAAGGCCGGGCCGTGCTCTTCGCCCGCAGCGCCACTGTCGGCGGGCAGTCGCTGCCGGTGCACTGGGGCGGGGACAACACCTCCTCCGCCGTGTCGATGGCCGAGACCCTGCGCGGCGGGCTCTCGCTCGCGCTCGGCGGGTTCGGCTTCTGGGCGCACGACATCGGTGGCTTCGAGGGCACGCCCGACCCCGGAGTGTTCAAGCGCTGGCTCGCGTTCGGCCTGCTCTCCTCGCACTCGAGGCTGCACGGCTCGTCCTCGGTGCGCGTGCCGTGGGCGTTCGACGAGGAGGCGGTGGAGATCACCCGCCTCTTCACTCGGCTGAAGCTCTCGCTGATGCCCTACCTCTACGCGGCGGGGGCGGAGGCGGCCCGCACCGGCGTCCCGATCATGCGGGCGATGGCGCTCGAGTTCGAGGACGACCGCAATGCCGCCCACCTCGACACCCAGTACCTCCTCGGCCACGACCTGCTCGTCGCTCCGGTGTTCACCGAGGACGGCACGGTCGAGTTCTACCTGCCGCGCGGGACCTGGACCAGCTGGTGGACGGGCGAGAGGATCGCGTCGACGGGGGAGTGGCGCCGGGAGATGCACGGCTTCGACTCACTGCCGCTGTATGTGCGTGAGGGCGCGGTGATTCCGGTGGGCGCGCGCGAAGACACGGCCGAGTACGACTACCTCGACGGGCTGCGGCTGCGGGTGTTCCCGGGGCCGGACGGAGTGACGCCGGTGCGCGTCGTCGCGCACGACACGGGGGAGGAGACGGTGTTCACGGTGACGCGCTCGCGAGGTGAGGTGACGGTGAACGGGCCGGCCGGGACGTGGGGGTGGGTCGCGGTCTGAGTGCGCCGCCGGTCCGTCCGCCGCCGCCCCCGCGGCTAGGCTGACCCCCGCAAGCAGAGGAGACCGCGGTATGCCCGACCACTCGACGCGCGGCAACAACCTCGACCGCGTCCGGCGGCACAATCTCTCGGCGATCCTCCGCCTCGTGCATCGCGGCGGCCCCCGCTCCCGCTCTCAGCTGACGCGCCTCACCGGCCTGAACCGCTCCACCATCGCCGCCCTGGTCAGCGAGCTGGTCGAGCTGGGCATCGTGCGCGAACGCGAGCCCGCCACGGCGAACCAGGTCGGCCGGCCGAGCCCCGTCGTCGAGGCCGATCCCGGAGTCGTCGCGCTCGCCGTGAACCCCGAGATCGACGCTGTGACCGTCGCCGTGGTCGGCGTGGACGCCACCGTGCGCCGCCGCATCCGCCGCTCCGCCTCCGTGCCCACCGCCGAGGCCGCTGCACGCCTGGCGGCCGAGGCGGTCGCCGAGCTGCTGGCGGAGCTCCCCGACCAGACCCGCACGGTCGGCATCGGCGTCGCTGTCCCGGGCCTCGTGCGCGACGCCGACGGTCTCGTCCGGGTCGGTCCCCACCTCGGCTGGGACGACGAGCCCTTCTCCCGCATGCTCGCCGAGGCCACCGGCCTGCCCGTCCTCTCGGCGAATGACGCCAACCTCGGCGCGCTCGCCGAGAGCGTGCTGGGCGCCGGTCGCGACGTCTCGCACCTCGTCTACCTCAACGGCGGCGCGAGCGGAGTCGGCGCGGGCGTCATCATCGGCGGCGCGCCGCTGCACGGCATCGACGGCTACGCGGGCGAGATCGGCCACACCCTGGTCAACAGCGCGGGGATCGACTGCCACTGCGGCGCCGTCGGCTGCCTCGAAACCGAGGTCGGGCGCGCCGAGCTGCTCACCGTGCTCGGCCTCGACGAGGGCGAGCGGCTGGAGGAGGCGCTCGCCGCCTCGGAGGATCCGGCCGTCCGGGCCGAAGTCGAGCGCCAGCTCGGTCACCTCGCGGTTGCCCTGCGCAATGTGATCAATGTGTTCAACCCCCAGCTCGTGGTGCTGGGCGGCTTCCTCGGCGCGCTGATCGGCGTCGCGCCGGGGTTCCTCGAGGAGCGGCTGGGCCGCGGCGGCCCGTTCCGCGTCGCGCTCGACTCCGTGCGCATCGTCCGCACCGAGCTCGGCGCCGATCTGCTGATGCTCGGCGCAGCCGAGCTCGCCTTCGAGCGTCTGCTCGCCGACCCGATCGCCACCCCGCTCCACCCCGTCTGACGCCGGGCGCTGCCCCGCCTCCCGGCACCTTTCGGCTCGCAGAATCCGTTCCGGCTCGCGGGAACCGCTACTTCTCACGAGCCGGACACGGTTCCACGAGCCGAAGCCGCTCCGTCCGCCGCAACCCCCCACGCGCGAACGCGAGGTGACGGCATCATGTCCGGATGGATTCCCGCCGCGACCATGTGTCGACCGAGCCCGCAACAGCGCGTCCCGACGCCGTCCAGCGCGAGCGGATGCGGGAGCAGGTGCCCTCCGACGACGTCGTTGCGCGGTTGCTCACGAAGGAGGCCGCGCACCGGGTCTCCCGCCGCTGGCCGCTGATCTCGGCCTCGCTCGCCCTCCTGCTCACGGTGCTCCTGGCTGTGCTGATCGCGTTCCGCCCCACGTCCGCCTTCCGCTTCGACGTCGAGTGGATGAACGAGATCGTCGAGCACCGCTCGCCCGCCTGGGACATCCCCGCCCTCGTCATGAACACCGTCGGCGCCGGCCTGGTGGGCACGACGCTGATCCCGCTGGGCATCGTCACCGTGCTGCTCGTGTTCCGGAGGCGGTGGGCAGCGCTCTACTACGCGATCGCGGCACTCGTCAGCGTCGGCGCCACCCAGCTCGTGAAGGAGCTGGTGGGCCGCGCCCGCCCCGCCGACATGCTCGTCACCAGCGACTACGGCTCGTTCCCCTCCGGCCACACCGCGAACGCCGCGACCACGGCGATGGTGCTGGCCCTGGTCTTCCCGCTGCTGTGGGTCTGGATCGCCGGCTTCCTCTCCACGGTGGCGATGATGGCGAGCCGCACCTACCTCGGCGCGCACTGGCTGAGCGACACCGTCGGCGGCCTTCTGCTCGGAATCGGCGTGGCCCTCGTGGTCTGGGCGCCCCTGGCCGGCCGCCTCCGCTCCGAGGCCGAGCTCCCGCATCCGCCGATCTGGATCCGTCGCGCGAGCTGATGGCGCGAGGCCGGGCGTGGGCGTGACGGGCGGCGTCTCGCGAGGAGAGACCGGCGCCGATCAGGCGAAGGCGGCGAGGGAGTCGAGCTCGTTGAAGGTGTAGACGTGCAGGCCCGCGAGGCGCTCGCCGGCCGCGGACTCCAGGCGCGCGACGAAAGCGGACGGATCGAAGCGGCGGCCGCGGAGGAGTCCACCGGCCACCGACGTGCTCCGTCGCAGGAATCCGAGCGAGGAGCCGACCCCGATCCGCGCGCCCAGTGTCAGCAGCCGCGAGCGCTCGACCGGCCCCGGCACGCCCGCCCACAGATCCGCCGTGATCCCCTGCGCGCGGAGGCGGTCGGCGTAGCGCACCACGGCGTCCACGTCGAAGCACATCTGCGTGACGATCGAGCGGATGAAGGGGGTGCGCTCGCGCAGGTGCCGCTCGATGCTCTCGTCGGAGAGGTGCGGGTGGCCCTCGGGGTACCCCGCGATGTCCAGGGCCAGCCCGGGCGCGATCTCGCGGGCGTCGCGGAGGAGCTCGAGGCTCGTGGAGTAGGAGCCGGCCGCCGAGGTCGCGTCGCCCGAGATCACGAACGCCTCGTCGATCCCCGCGTCACCCATCCGCCCGAGCACCCGCTCCAACGCGCCGCGGCCCTCGACGTTGCGTGCCGCGAGGTGCGGCACCACGCGGAACCCCCGCCCGGCGAGGTCGACCGCGCAGTCCACGGTCCGCCCCGTTCCGTGCTTGGGCAGGCTCGTCACGGTCAGCGTCACGGCGGAGGGATCCGGGAACGCCCGCATCGCCCGCTCGCCGATGTCCTCGGCCGGGATGATCTCGAAGCGCGCGCGGGTCATCCGCCCAGCCTGCCACGCGCCCCGCGCGGGCGGTTCCGGTGTCGGTGGGTCGCCCTAGCCTGGAGGCGATCGCCGCCCGGTGGTCACGGAGGGAGTCGCGTGTACCTGGAATCCGGCCGCGTGGTCACGAGCCCCACCGACCTGGCGAACTGGGCGGCCTGCGAGTGGGCCGTCCTCCGCCGGTTCGACGCCCTGCTGGGCCGCGCTCCGCGCCTGGAGGCCGAGAAGGACGGGATGCTCGCGCGCACCGCCGCTCTCGGTGATGAGCACGAGCACCGCTTCCTCGCCGAGCTGAAGCGCTCGCACGAGGTCCTCGAATTCCCGCGCCCCGAGCCCGCCGACTACCCTGCGGCGGCCGAGGCCGCGGTCGCGGCGATGCGGGCCGGAGTCGATGTGCTCTACCAGGCCACCTTCTTCGACGGCGAGTTCCTCGGCTTCTCCGACTTCCTCCTGCGCACCGCCGAGGGCGCCTACGAGGTCTACGACACCAAGCTCGCCCGGCACGCGAAGATCCCCGCGCTGCTGCAGCTCGCCGCCTACGCCGAGCAGATGCAGGCGCGCGGCATCCGGGTGGGGGAGCAGGTCCACCTCGTGCTCGGCGACGGCTCCGTCACCACCCACCAGCTCGCCGTCGTCGCCCCCGTCCAGCGGGTGCAGCGCGCCCGGCTCCGCGCCGTGCTCGCCGAACGCCTCGCCGACGACGGGCCGCTCGCGTGGGGTGACCCGCGCTACCCCTCCTGCGGGCGCTGCTCCGTCTGCGCTCCCGAGGTGCAGGTCCACCGCGATCCGATCCTTGTCGCCGGGATGCGGCTCGACCAGCGGGCGAAGCTCGCGGCGGCCGGAGTGAGCACCCTCGACGCGCTCGCCGAACACGACGGCTCCGTCCCCGGGCTGGGCGCGGGTACGCTCGAGACTCTGCGAGCCCAGGCGCGGCTGCAACGGCGCTCCGAAGCATCGCCCGTCCCGGCCGTCGAGGTGATCGACGCCTCCGTCCTCGCCGCGTTACCCGCGCCTGATCCGGGCGACCTCTTCTTCGACTTCGAGGGCGACCCGCTGTATTCCGAGGACAACCGCGAGTGGGGCCTCGACTATCTCTTCGGCATGGTCGACGACCAGGAGCGGTTCACCGCGCTCTGGGCGCACGACCTCGCGGCCGAGCGGCGGGCGCTGCTGGACTTCCTCGCGCTCCTGCGCGCCCGCCGCGCCGAGCACCCGCGAATGCACGTCTACCACTACGCCTCCTACGAGCGCAGCCACCTGCTCTCGCTCGCGCTCCGGCACGGGGTCGGCGAGGAGGAGGTCGACGCGCTCCTGCGCGAGGGCGTCCTGGTCGACCTCTACCCCGTCGTGCGGCGGGCGCTCCGGGTGGGTTCGCGCAGCTACTCCCTGAAGAAGCTCGAGCCCCTCTATATGGGCGAGGAGGAACGCGATGCGGCGGGCGTGACGAACGCCGCCGACAGCATCGAGATGTACGTGCAGGCGCGTGCTGCGCTGGCCGTCGAGACGGCCGACGGGCAGCGCCGGCTCGACCTCGTTGCCGAGTACAACGCCTACGACTGCCGCTCCACTCTGCGGCTGCGCGACTGGCTGCTGGCGCTTGCCCCGCCGCGCGAGGAGCTCCCGCCGCTGCTCGAGGTCGAGATCCCTGTGCCGCGCGAGCCGCACCCGGTCGCCGTCGCCCTGCTCGCCCAGGTCGAGGGCGTGGAGCCGCGCGAGCGCACACCGGATCAGAGCGCCCTCGCCCTCGCCGGTGCCGCGATCGACTACCACCGCCGCGAGGCGAAGACCTTCTGGCAGGAGCACTTCGACCGCCTCCGCCAGCCGCTCGACGAGTGGGCAGAGACCCGCGACGTCGTGATGATCGACCGGGTCGAGGTCGTCCGCGATTGGGCGAAACCTCCGCGGGCGCGCACGCAGTCGCGGGAGCTGCGGATCCTTGGCCGCCTCGCTCCCGGCAGCCGGCTCGGCGTCGGCTCCTCGCCCTACCTCGTCTACGAGGCCCCGCCGCCGCCGGGTGCTCCCTCGCCCGGTCCGGGGTTGCGCGGCGCATCCGAGCGCTCCGAGATCCTCGCGGTCGACGACGACGGGGAGCGGATCGTCCTGCTCCTCAAGGAAGGCCTCAGGGTGGGGGAGGACCCGCACGACGATGCCCCCGTCGCCCTCGCTCCGGCACCGCCGCCTCGCGCCGCACCTCAGCCCGAGGCGATCGCCGAGTGGGGCGGCGAGGTCCTCGACGCTCTGCCCGCGATGCTGCCCGACCCGGCGCTCGACGTCCTGCGCCGGGTGCCGCCCGCCTCCGTTGCTCCGGTGCAGGGCGACGACGTGATCGGCGCGGTCGTCACCACGCTGCTCGGGCTCGAACGGGCGACCCTCGCCGTGCAGGGTCCGCCCGGCACAGGGAAGACCTACGTCGGTTCGCACGTCATCGCGCGCCTCGTGAATGAGTACGGCTGGCGGATCGGCGTGGTCGGCCAGTCGCACTCGGTGGTCGAGAACGTGCTCGGCGCCGTCGTCGGCCGCGGAGTCGATCCGTCCCGGGTCGCGAAGGTGCCCAAGGCCGGCACATCCGCCGAGGCGCTCGAGGCCGCCCTCTGGGCTCCGGTGAAGAATGCGGCGGCGCTCACCGCGGTCCTCGAGGAGGGCAGCGGCTGCGTCATCGGTGGCACCGCCTGGACCTTCGCCAACCCCGTCACCGTCCCCCGCCGCTCGCTCGACCTGCTCGTCGCGGACGAGGCCGGCCAGTTCTCGCTCGCGCCGACGATCGCATCCGCCGTTTCCGCGCAGCGCCTGCTCCTGCTCGGCGACCCGCAGCAACTCCCGCAGGTGAGTCAGGGCGCGCACCCCGAGCCAGTGGACGAGTCGGCGCTCGGCTGGCTCGCCGACGGGCACGACGTCCTCCCGGCCGAGTACGGCTACTTCCTCGCGCAGACCCACCGGATGCATCCGGCGCTCGCCGCCGCCGTCTCCGAGCTCTCCTACGAGGGCGCCCTGCGGTCGCGGGCTCCCGAGGAACGCCTGCTCGAGGGAGTGGCGCCTGGCCTGCACTCCGTCCCGGTGGAGCACGCAGGCGACACCACCTCCTCGCCGGACGAGGCGCGGCGCGTGGTCGAGATCACTCTCTCCCTCGTCGGCCGCACCTGGGTCGACGAGCACGGCGAGCGGAGTCTCACCGCGGCCGATGTGATCGTCGTCGCCCCCTACAACGCTCAGGGCGGGCTCCTCCGTGCCGCCCTGGACGTCGCAGGACTCGACGAGACGCCGGTCGGCACGGTCGACCTCTTCCAGGGTCGCGAGGCGGTGGTCGCGATCGTCTCGCTCGCCGCGTCCTCCGGGGCGGATGTGCCCCGCGGCCTGGAGTTTCTCCTCCTGCCCAACCGGCTCAACGTCGCGATCTCGCGAGCGAAATGGGCGGCCTACCTGGTGCACTCTCCGGCGCTCGCCGCTTCGCTGCCCACCTCGCTGATCGGCCTCGAGCGGCTTTCCGGCTTCCTCCGCCTGCTCGAACGGGGCGAGGAGGTGCGGTGATGACGGATCCGGTGGCCGCACGAGACTCGGTGCCCCGATCTCGTCGGTACTCGGCGTGGTGGACGACGCGATCCGTCGCTACGGTGTCCCCATGAGAATCCTCCTGGTCGGCGCCGGCGGCGTCGGCGACGCCTTCGCCAAGATCGCCGCCCGCCGCTCCTTCTTCGAGCAGATCATCGTCTGCGACTACGACCTCGACCGGGCCGAGCGCACCGTCGCCTGGATCGCCGAGCGCCACGGCGTCGACGATCGCTTCGTCGCCGCCCGGATCGACGCCTCCGACGCCGAGAACGTCGAGACCGTCGCCCGGGCGCACGGGGCCACCCACGTGATGAACGCGGTCGAGCCGCGCTTCGTCCCCGCGATCTTCGCCGGCGCCCTGGCCGCCGAGGCCGACTACCTCGACATGGCGATGAGCCTGTCGACGCCCCATCCCGACGCTCCGCACGAGCGAACCGGCGTGATGCTCGGCGACGAGCAGTTCGCCGCATCGGAGGAGTGGTCTTCCCGCGGCCGCCTCGCCCTGGTGGGAATGGGCGTTGAGCCCGGCCTCTCCGACGTCTTCGCCCGCTACGCCTCCGATCACCTCTTGGACGAGATCGACGAGCTCGGCGTGCGCGACGGCGCGAATCTGGTGGTGCACGACGAGGACGGCCGCGAGATCTTCGCGCCCTCCTTCTCCATCTGGACCACCATCGAGGAGTGCCTGAACCCGCCGGTCGTCTTCGAGCGCGATCGCGGCTGGTACACCACCGCCCCCTTCTCGGAGCCGGAGGTGTTCGAGTTCCCGGAGGGCATCGGCCCGGTCGAGTGCGTGAACGTGGAGCACGAGGAGGTGCTGCTGATGCCGCGCTGGCTCGACGCGAAGAAGGTCACCTTCAAGTACGGCCTCGGTGAGCAGTTCATCGGCGTCCTGCGCACCCTCCACCTCCTCGGCCTGGACCGCACCGAGCCCCTGAAGGTCCGCTCGGCCGGCGGCCCCGTCCAGGTCTCGCCGCGGGACGTCGTCGCCGCCGCCCTGCCCGATCCGGCCGGCATCGGCCCGCGGATGACCGGCAAGACCTGCGCGGGTCTGTTCGTCTCGGGCGCGAAGGACGGCACGCACCGCGAGGTGTACCTCTACCACGTGAGCGACAACGAGTGGACGATGGCCGAGTACGGCACCCAGTGCGTGGTCTGGCAGACGGCGCTCAACCCGGTGATCGCGCTGGAGCTGCTCGCGACCGGCGCCTGGTCGGGGACCGGAGTGCTCGGCCCGGAGGCGCTCCGCGCCGACCCGTTCCTCGAACTGATGGCCCGGCCCGAGGCCGACGGCGGCTACGGCCAGTCCTGGCACGTCCGCGAGGACTGAGCCGCCGCGACCCTAGGCTGAGCCCATGAGTGACGACGACGCCCTCGCCTCGGCGCGGGACGAGGCGCGAGTGGCCCTGGACGCCGCTCGCCGACTGCAGGCCGAGGCCGCCGAAGCGCTCGCGCGAGCGGAGGCCGCGGCCGCGGCTCTGAACGCGCCCGCAGCTACTGCGGATGCGGCGCCTGCCGCCCCCGCCCCCGGCCCGCTCCCCGAGAGCGCCGTCGACGCCGTGCGCACCGGCTACGCCTTCGCCGGCCCGGCCCTCGAACTCGGCGCCCTCGTCAACGGCGACGCTCGGATCGACGTCCCCGTCCGCATCCCGCTCGGGATGCTCAACCGGCACGGTCTCGTCGTCGGCGCGACTGGCACCGGCAAGACCAAGACCCTGCAGGTGCTCGCCGAGCAGCTCTCGGCCCACGGCGTCCCCGTCTTCGCCGCCGACATCAAGGGCGACCTGTCCGGCCTCGCCACCCCCGGCACCGCGAATGACGCGCTGCTCGCCCGCACCCGCGGTATCGGCCAGGATTGGCGGCCGGAGGCGGCGCCCGCCGAGTACTTCGCGCTCGGCGGCATCGGCACCGGCGTCCCCGTCCGAGCGACCGTCACCGGCTTCGGACCGCTTCTGCTGTCGAAGGTGCTCGGCCTCAGCCACACGCAGGAGTCGAGCCTCGGCCTCGTCTTCCACTACGCCGAGAGCGCCCGCCTCCCGCTGGTCGACCTCTCCGACCTCCGCGCCGTGCTCACCTACCTCGTCAGCGACGAGGGCAAGGCGGAGCTCGCCGAGCTCGGCGGCCTCTCGAAGGCGACGGCCGGGGTGATCCTCCGCGAGCTGATCGCGTTCGCCGACCAGGGGGCCGACGTCTTCTTCGGCGAACCCGAGATCGACACCGCCGAGTTCCTGCGCCTCGCGCCCGACGGCCGCGGCGTGGTCAGCCTCCTCGAGGTCCCCGGAGTCGCCGACCGGCCGGCGCTGTTCTCCACCTTCCTGATGTGGCTGCTCGCGGACCTCTTCAACGACCTCCCCGAGGTCGGCGACCTCGATAAGCCCAAGCTCGTCTTCTTCTTCGACGAGGCGCACCTGCTCTTCCGCGACGCGTCGAAGGATTTCCTCGCCGCGATCACGCAGACCGTGCGGCTCATCCGCTCCAAAGGCGTCGGCATCGTCTTCGTCACACAGACGCCGAAGGACGTGCCGAGCGACGTCCTCGCCCAGCTCGGCTCCCGGGTGCAGCACCAGCTCCGCGCGCACACCCCCGACGACGCGAAGGCCCTCCGCGCGACCGTCTCGACCTACCCCGAGAGCGACTACGACCTCGGCTCCGTCCTGCAGGCGCTTCCCATCGGCGAGGCCATCGTGACGGTGATGGACGAGCGCGGCGCCCCGACCCCGGTCGCCTGGACCCGCTTGCGCGCACCGCTGGGCTCGATGAAGCCCACTCCCGAGGCCGACCGCGAGGCGAGCGTCCAGCGCTCCCCGCTCCTCGCCCGCTACGGCACTGCCCTCGACCGCGACTCCGCCCGCGAGATCCTCACCCACCGGCTCGACGCCGCCGCCGAGGCCGAGGAGGCCCGCGCTGCCGCCGAGCAGCAGGCCGCCGACGACGCCCGCCGCGCGAAGGAGGACGCCGCGGACGCCGCCCGCCGCGCCAAGGAGCGCGTCGCCGCCGAACGCGCCGCCGACCAGGCCGCAGAGCGCTCCAGGAGGCGCACGACACCGACCTCGCGCGGGACCCGCACCACCCGCCGCGACAAGACCGTTGTCGAGGAGGTCCTGGGCTCGAGCGCAGGCAGGACTCTCCTGCGAGAAGTGGTGCGCGGGATCTTCGGGACCGCACGACGACGCTGACACGGCTGAGACGATCCCCGGCCGATCCTCGACACGAGGCGCTAACGGGGTCGTGTTAGCGTCGGTAGCGTGAGTGCGAGCGGGACGACGCGGGAGCGGATACTCCGGGCGACGGTGGAGCTGCTGGCCGACGGCGGGCGCGATGCTGTGTCGACGCGGGCTATCAGTGCGGCGGCGGGGGTGCAGGCGCCCACCATCTACCGGACCTTCGGCGACCTTCGCGGGCTCCTCGACTCCGCGGCGGCCGCCGGATTCGCCTCGGCACTCGCCGACTTCGAGCGGAGCGAGGCACCGGCCGACCCCGTCGACGCCCTCCGCGCCGCCTGGGACCACCACGTCGCCTTCGGGCTCGCCGAACCGCACCTCTACGCGCTGATGTTCACCGCGCGACCGGGGGAGGAGCCGGAAGCGGCGCGCCTGTCCCGGGGCGTCCTCCTCGACGCGGTCCGCGCCGTCGCGGAGGCCGGTCGCCTCACGGTCGACATCGAGCGCGCCTCGCGCCTGCTGCAAGCAGCCGCGCTCGGCTGCACCCTCACCCTGACCGCCCTCGCCGACCCCGACGACGAGCTCTCGTCCCGCTCCCGCGAGTCCGTCCTCGCGGCGATCACCACAGCGGAGGCAGGCCCCACCGACCCCGCGGCTCGCGCGGTCGTCGCGCACGCCGTCGCCCTGCGCACGGCGCTCCCGGCGGTCGAGGCCTTGAGCCCGGGGGAGCGCCTCCTGCTCGATGAATGGCTGGGGCGCATCGCCGAGTGATCGGCCGGTGCCCGGGCGCGATCAGATCCGCCCCCGTAGGGTCCGAGCATGCCCCGATCCATAGCCGATCTCTTCATTCGCCCCGTCCGCGCCGCCTACTCGGAACCCATCGCCACCCGTCGTGCGGCGTTCTGCTCTGACTCCTGCGCCCGGACGAACCACGTCTACGGCTGATTCTGCCCGCAACCCCGCTCTGGCTCGGAGCTACCGTGTCGATCCGCTCGACGATTCAATGTGCGCGCTGGTTGAACGCGGTTGCTGTCAAGCCGAAGCCTGTCCCTGTACGCCCGCTGTCGTGAAATATGTCAGAACTGACGCCGTCGATGCCGGCAGATTTGCAACCGCCGCCGCGCCCCCAGCCGTAGATTCGCGTCCGTGCTCGATGCACCGCCTGCCGATCGCGCGCCCGCCGTCAGCGTCGATGCCGTGAATCGAGGCATTTCCTCTCACGCAGCGATCGTCAGGCGCGTCGAGCTCTTGGGGAGCACGAGGCACCGGAAGTGTCGCCCATCCGCCACGCGCCGAGCGCGACGGAGCGGCAGATCATGCTCATGATGTCGGCGGTGCGATTTGCTCCGATGATGAGGGACCGCTGGTATCGAGCGGCCGTTAGACTCGCGTCGTGACTAACAAGAAAATTGGTGGGACTCCGCGCATAGTGATCGGCTCGCTCCTCATGCTTTGGGGTGTGTTTTCCGCCCTCTATGGTCTGGGCAACAGCCAGGGAGTCGGACCGTTTCCAGGGCTGCTCTTGTTTGCCGCGGGCATCTGGCTCCTGATACTTGGCTTGAATAGTCGGCGTCGTAGCCTCGATCACTAACACAGAGCGTTATTCATAAGCATTTACCAGCCGAGTCGGTAAAGTTCGAGGCGGGTGACGGTGCGAATGAGGTTGGGAAGTTCTGTAAGACGTCCGCGATAGCCGGTCTTGAGGATTTGCCAGTTCTTCCAGTGCGCGATGCATCTTTCGACCGCCGAACGGATGGAGGAGATGTATCGGTTGGCTGTACGTGTGTTGTCATCATGTTGTCCGTGGTGAAATTTTTTCCGGGGAGTG
>NZ_PSWS01000011.1 GCF_002932875.1 Rathayibacter tritici | reverse complement strand
CGCCGATGGTACTGCAGGGGGGACCCTGTGGGAGAGTAGGACACCGCCGGACACCATTCACGATGGCCACCCAGAAATGGGTGGCCATCGCTGTTTAACCACCACTTCGACCGTCTCTGCCCAGCCGATCAGCGGGCGGGTTAGGGTGGTGCGACGGCTTCGGTCGTCGTCTTCGCCCTCGGGCGGACCAACTCCACAGAGCATCACCCGACAGGCGAGGAACGCATGGACGACTCAGGATCCGACCAGAACGACCGGGACTCCGGACGGCGGGACGAGCGTTCTCCCCGGGCCGGTCGTCCCTCGAACGGTCGTGGCGAATCGGGCGACTCCCGTCCGCGTCGCGAGGGTGATGCTCGTCCTCCGTACCGCGGCGGTGGCGACTCGCGTCCCCAGCGAAACGCTGACCCGCGTCCCCGTCGGGACGGCGACTCGCGGCCTCCGTATCGGGGCGGTAGCGGTGGCGAGTCGCGTCCGCAGCGTGAGGGTGATGCTCGTCCTCCGTATCGTGGTGGTGGCAATTCGCGTCCGCAGCGTGACGGCGATTCCCGTCGGGACGGCGACTCGCGACCGCCCTTCCGCGCGGGCTCGCGGGACGACGGGGCGCGCCCGTGGTCGAACGATCGCCGCAACGGTGGGGACCGCCCGAGCGGCGGCCGCGGACGCGAGGGTTTCAGCAGCGGCCGGGGCGGCCCGCACGAGGAGCCGGAGCTCACCGAGGAGGAGCGCGAACGGCGCTCTCTGCAGTCGGTGCGCCCACGTCACGACGATCCCGATCTGCCAGATGACGTGCAGGCGAAGGACCTCGACAAGGTCGCGCGCAATGAACTGCGCACGCTCTCGAAGGACAACGCCGAGTGGGTCGCCCGTCACCTGGTGATGGCCGGCCGCCTCCTCGAGGAGGACCCGGAGTTGGCGCATCGCCATGTGCTCTCCGCCGCTCGTCGGGCGGGACGCATCGCCGTGGTGCGCGAGTCGCTGGCCATCTCGGCGTACGCGACCGGTGACTTCGCTCTGGCACTCCGTGAGCTGCGCACCTTCCGCCGCATCTCGGGCTCCGATGAGCAGGTTCCGCTGATGGTCGACTCCGAGCGCGGCGTCGGTCGGCCCGACAAGGCGCTCGAACTGGGGCGGTCCATCGACCGCAGCAGGCTGAGCCCAGGCGCCCAGGTGTCCCTGGCCATCGCTATGTCCGGTGCGCGCCTCGACCTTGGTCAGACGGAACTCGCTGTGATGGAGCTGGAGATCCCGCAGCTGGATCCGGACCGGGCGTTCTCGTACAGTCCCGATCTCTTCGCTGCCTACGCCCTGGTGCTCGAGGAGCTCGGTCGCTCCGACGAGGCGGCGGAGTGGCAGCGCCGTGCCGACGTCGCCGCGCAGGTGGTGTTCGCTGCCGAGGGCGGCGGTGACGACGAGACGATCGAGGTGATCGAGGAGGAGCCCGAGCGCGCCACCACCACCGCCACCCGCCCCACCACCGAGGAGGACCCGGATGTTCCGCGGCAGTAGAACTGAGCCCACCCCGCTCGACGGGCGCGACTCGGTGCTGGCCGACCTCGACGGGGTCGTCTACAGGGGTGCCGAGGCGATCCCGTTCGCGGTGGAGAGTCTCAACCGCGCGGCCGAGTCGCTGCGGATCGGCTACATCACCAACAACGCCTCACGTACCGACGCGTCCGTCGCCGGACATCTCTCGGAGCTCGGGCTGAGCGTGCGACCCGAGGACGTCGTCACCTCGCCGCAGGCCGCGGTCGTCTTGCTCGCCGATCTGGTGCCGGCGGGCGCGACGATCCTCGTGGTTGGCGCGGAGGGTCTCACCTCGGAGGTCGAGCGTGCAGGCTTCACGGTGACGCGGAGCGCGGAGGACTCGCCGGCCGCAGTCATCCAGGGCTTCGCGCCCACGGTCGGCTGGGAGCAGCTGGCCGAGGCCTCGTTCGCGCTGCACACCGGTATCCCGTGGGTCGCGACGAACACGGACTGGACGATCCCCGTCGCGCGCGGCATCGCTCCGGGAAACGGCACGCTCGTCTCGGCCGTGCACACCGCGGTCGGCCGGCTCCCGGTCGTCGCAGGCAAGCCGGAGCGCGCGATCTTCGATGCGGCGACCGCGCGGTTCGGCTCCGCGAATCCGCTCTTCCTCGGCGACCGGCTGGACACCGATATCGCCGGAGCGAACGGCGCGGACATGGCGAGTGCGCACGTGCTGACCGGGATCGACCGGGCGAAGCAATTGCTCGCCGCCGAGCCGAAGCTCCGCCCGACCTACATCCTCGGCGACCTGCGTGAGTTGCACCTGCCGTACCCGGCGACGACCGTCTCGCGGAACGGGACTCACGCCGTCCGCGGCGCGAAGGTGCGCCTCGAGGGCGACTCCGTCCTGATCGTGGACGCGGGAGAGGACGCGACCGACCTGCTCCGGGCCGCCTGTTCGGTGATCTGGTCGTCCGGTCGGGCGATCTACGGCCTCGATGTTCCGGAGTCGCTCTACAGCTGATCCTGCGCGGTGGGTTCCCGGCGTCCCTCGCGCCGGAGGAGCCCGTCGAGGCGGCCGGCCAGCCCGACGGCGACGATCGCGATCAGCGCACCGTAGGAGAAGGTCGCGGCGAACACGCCGGTGCCGGCTCCGATCAGCCCGGTGACTGCCGCGGCGAGCAGTCCTGTCAGCGCGAGCGAGACCGAGGCGCCGGTCGAGTCGGCGATCTGCAGGGCCGAGCTATTGAAGCCCTCCCGGCCCGGTGCCGAGAGCGCGAGCGTCATCGTCCCCATCCGCGGGAACATCGTGCCCATGCCGCCGCCGGCGAGGAACCAGCCGACGCCCGCGACGATCGGGCTGAGCGCGAGCACGGTCACGAGCAGCACGACGGCAATCCCGGCGAGGACCAGCGACGTGCCAAGCCGCATCGCTCCTCCGTGGCTGAGGCGGGCGCCCGGGCGGCCCTGGAGGTTCGAGCCGAGAGCCCACGAGACGGCGCCTGCCGTCAGCACCGCTCCCGAGAGCCACGGAGGCAGGCCGTACTGCTCCGAGAGCAGCAGTGGCAGGTACACCTCGGTGCCGAAGAAGGCTGCGGTGACGAGGGCGCGGAGGAGGATCACCGACGGCAGGACGCCCCGCGCGCGCAGTGTGCCGGCCGGCAGGAGAGCACGGACGGCGACGATCACGACGACGACGGCCGCGGCGGCGAGGAGACCGGCGAGGTCCGGCGCGAGCTCGGCGCTCGTGCTCAGAACGACGACTGCGGCCGAGACGACGACGGCGCGGAAGACGCGGCCGATCGAGCGCCGGTCGAAGGGCAGCCTGTCGCGCGGTTCGAGGGCGCGGAGGGTCGGCGCGATCGCGGCGCTCGCGAGGGCGACCAGCGCGACGACTCCGAAGAACACCCAGTGCCAGCTCGCCAGCTCCGCGACGACTCCGGCCACCAGCGGTCCGACCAGGGAGGGAACGACCCAGGCGGCGGCGAAGGCGCCGAAGATCCGCGGATGCAGCTCGCTCGGATACACCCGGGCGACGAGAACGTAGAGGGTGACGGTGATGCCTCCGCTGCCCAGCCCCTGCACCAGCCGGGCCCCGACGAAGACGGGCATCGACTGTGCGGCGCCGGCGGCGATCAGCCCCAGGGTGAAGAGCAGGATTGCGGTGACCAGCGACGGAGTCGGCCCGCGACGGTCTGCGGAGGAGCCGGCCGCCACCATCCCGACGACCGCGGCGGCGAGCGCCGCTGCGAAGGCGAGCGGGTAGAGCGCGCGGCCGTTCAGGTCGGCGCTGACGATCGGCATGATCGTCGTCACCGCGAGTGACTCGAACGCGCACAAGAACACGAGGCTCGTGGTTCCGACGGTGGTCAGGAGGAAGGGAGCCGAGGTGATGCCGCGGCGATCGTGAGAACGCACCTGCTCAACAGTACGCCGGGGCGCGGCGCAGGTCAGCGGTAGACGGCCCAGTCGTCCTTCGCGAGGACCGTCGGGGTGCCCTCGATCTCGACCAGCCAGCCGCGGTCGTCGCGTTCGAGATAGCGTCCCTGCACGATCTCGGGGGCCCAACCGCCGTCGCGGGACGAAATCCAGCGGACGAAGCGGACGGTCCCTCCGCGACGGAACAGGGTGCCGTTGTGGTCGCTCATGCGGGGATCTTCTTCACGGAGAGGTCGTCGGTCGACGAGGGTTCGGGGAGGAGGTGGAGGCCGAGACGGCCGTTCGATGCGTGGGAGAGTTCGCGCAGCCAGTGCGGGTTCAAGCCGATCGGGGCGACGTCGTCGTACTCGTAGCGGAGGGGGATGCCGGGGTGGAGCCACAGCTCGGACCGGCGACCGGCGCCGTCCTCGATCGTGAGCAGGAAGCCCTCGCCGCGGCGGAACCGGGACGTGATCACGGTCTGCAGGTGGGCCAGGGCGCGGTCCTCGAAGGAGTGCGAGCTAGCGGGCGCCCCATACAGAAGTCGACCCATCGTGTGCACCTCCTCAGCGTTGACGGCGCACGGAAGGTGTGCCGCTCACCCGACTGTAGGTATTGCTAAGTCGGTTAGCTAACAGCCCGGTCCGCCACTGCGCTTTCGGGATATCGGTGCTCTGCCCGCCGCAGAAGTGGTTCGATGGGGGCGGCGAGGTCCCGTCCGGGGCGCCGGTTGCTCGGAAGGTGCACTGCGATGGACGCTCGACCAGATCTGTTCGCTCTGCTGGCGCGGTTGCGCACCGCGGAGCGCGACTACGACGGCCGGGTGGAGCGGCGCCTGGGCGTCGGAGCGACGGACCTCGCAGCACTGCGGCTCGTGGGAGAGGGCGAACGGCGGAACGAGGTCGTGCGCGCCGTCGACCTCGCTGCGGCGCTGTCAATCACGACGGCGGCGGTCTCGCTCCTCGTCGACCGCCTGGCCCGCGCGGGCTATGTCGACCGCACCCCCGACCCCTCCGACGGCCGCGGCCGCATCCTCTGCCTGACGCAACGCGCGCGGAAGGCGATCGTCGGCACCGACGACCCCACCTACGACCAGATCCGCGCGATGGTCTCCCGCGTGCCCGAGGCGGAGGCGGCGACCGTCGCAACGCTCCTCGACGGGCTCAGCCGGATCCTCGAGGGACAGCCACCGCCCGAGCTCGAGGACTGAGCACTCACCGCAGCAGGGTGGTGCTCGGCGGCTCGCCGAATCGCTCCGCGTAGGCGGCGCTGAAGCGGCCCGCGTTGCCGAAGCCCCAGCGTTGGGCGACGGCCGCGACTGTCGTTGCGCGCGGTGGGCTCGCTGCCAGCTCCTGACGAGCGCGGTCGAGCCGGACCAGGCGGAGGTAGGCGATCGGACGCATCCCGAGCACGCGCTGGAACGCGGACTGCACTCCGCGGACGCTGAGCCCGGCCGCTTCCGCGATCTCGGTCGGGCCGATCGGCTCGGCGCAGTAGGCGTGCACGTACTCGACCGCGATGCGGACCCTCGTGTTGCGAGGGGCGAGCAGCTCGGGCGGGAGCGCGGCCGACTCCGGGGGAGAGAGATCCAGCAGGGCGGAGGCCGTGGCGCGGGTCAGCTCGTCCCAGAGCAGAGGTTCGACTCGCTCGCTGCGCAGCGCTCGAGCGGAGGCGGCGACCGCGGCGCGCCACCTGCGGATCGCAGCCTCGGCGGGGCGGTGCTCGGGGTCGAAGACGAGGGGCCCGATCAGGCCCCGCTCGGCGCCGACGCGGTCGACGACTCCGCGATCGAGGTGCACCAGGCGCTGATCGAAGTCGGCGTAGTCGAACGCGAACGGGCGACCGACCGGGAAGAGCACGGGCAGGTGCTCCGCCATCACGATGGAGGCGCGGCCCACATCGAGCCGCCCGGCGCCGCCGACGATCCACTGCACGACGACATCGTCGGAGTCGCCGATACCGCCGGCGAGGCGACCGGACATCCGCGAGGTGCGCAGGGTCATCCCGCCGTCGCCGATGGCGGCGTAGCGGTAGCTGAAATCGGAGTCGGTGGTGGCGGCGCGCCACTCGTCGCCGTTGTAGAGCCGGGCGAGGCTGTGGCGGGCCTCGTCCGGATCCTGGCCGCCGGCTTCGAGCCGCACGGGACGGGGGTGATCCTCCACAGGTCTCGGTGCCTCAGCGCGTCAGGCGCTCGATGAGTTCGCGATAGCGCGCGGCCGTGCGCTCGACGATCTCGGACGGAAGGGTCGGCGCAAGGCCCTGGCCGTTCCACTTGTCGGCGAGCCAGTCGCGCACGATCTGCTTATCGAACGAGCGCCCGCGGATTCCGGCGTCATAGTCGTCGGCGTCCCAGTAGCGGGAGGAGTCGCTGGTGAGTACCTCGTCGCCGAGGGTGACCACTCCGCTCTCGCGGTCGATCCCGAACTCGAACTTGGTGTCGGCCAGCAGCACACCGCGGGCCAGGGCGATGGCGGAGGCCTCGCGGAACACCGCGAGCGAGAGGGTGCGCAGCGCCTCCGCCGCCTCCTCCCCGACGATCTCGACCGTGCGCTCGAAGGTGATGTTCTCGTCGTGCTCGCCCTGCGGGGCCTTCCAGGCGGGGGTGTAGATGGGCTCGGGGAGCGGATCGCCGTCCTGCAGGCCCTCGGGGAGCGGGATGCCGCAGACGGAGCCGCTCGCCTGGTACTCCTTCCAACCGCTTCCCGAGAGGTAGCCGCGGACGACGCACTCGATCGGGACCATGTCGAGGGTCTTCACCAGCATCGACCGGCCGCGCACCTCCTCCGGGACCTCGCCCGGGATCAGATGGTTCGGGACGTCGGCGAGCTGCGCGAACCACCAGAGGGAGAGCGTGGTCAGCAGCTCGCCCTTGCCCGGGATGCCGGGCTCGAGGACGGCGTCGTAGGCGCTGACCCGGTCGCTGGCGACCACGAGCATCCGGTCGGCGCCGAGCACGGGGTCGGCGTTGTCGGGGGTGTAGAGGTCGCGGACCTTGCCGGAGTAGGCGTGCTGCCAGCCGGGCAGCGGCGTCGTGGTGTCGAAGGACAGGGAGTCGTCGCGGGTCACCGCACCATTCTCGCCGATCCCGCGGCGCCTGACGGCCCGCTGTGTCCTTCGGGATCGGGGCTGTCAAGCACGCGCGGCGTCCGATCGCCCGCGCCTAGCGTCGACGACATGACCTCGCAGAACGACCAGACCTCGCAGAATGACCAGTACACGTTCCAGGACCCCACCGCGATGTTCGCCGACATCGACACGGAGGCCCAGTATCAGGAGGGCTCCGGCCTCGACTCGAAGATGGACGACCCCGCCGACCGCGGCGAGTCGACCTACCGCGGCTCCGGCCGCCTCACCGGCCGCAAGGCGCTCGTCACCGGAGGCGACTCGGGCATCGGCGCGGCCGTCGCCATCGCCTACGCCCGCGAGGGTGCCGACGTCGCGATCGTCTACCTCCCCGAGGAGGAGTCGGACGCGAAGAAGGTCGTCGCGCTGATCGAGGAGGCCGGCCGCACCGCCGTCGCCATCCCCGGGGACATCACCGACCACGACTTTGCCGTCGGCGCGGTCGCGACGGCCGTCGAGGGCCTGGGCGGGCTCGACATCCTCGTGAACAACGCGGGTAAGCAGCAGCACGTCGAGGACTTCCTCGAGCTCTCGGACGAGCAGTTCGACGAGACCTTCAAGACCAACGTCTACGCGATGTTCTGGATGACGAAGGCGGCCGTGCCGCACCTGGCCCCCGGCTCCGCGATCATCAGCACCTCGTCGATCCAGGCCTACCAGCCCTCGCCGATGCTGGTCGACTACGCCAGCACGAAGGCCACGATCAACACGTTCTCGAAGGCGCTCGCGCAGCAGCTCGCGCCGAAGGGCATCCGCGTGAACGTGGTCGCCCCCGGCCCGATCTGGACGCCGTTGCAGACCGCGGGTGGCCAGCCCTCGGACAAGCTGCCCGAGGTCGGCTCGCAGACACCGCTCGGACGCTGGGGCCAGCCGGCGGAACTCGCTCCCGCCTTCGTGTTCCTCGCCTCCCCCGAGTCGAGCTACGTCGTCGGCGAGACGCTGCACGTCAACGGCGGCATGCCCACGCCGTAACACTCGGCGCTCACGGCGGGCCCGGTCACGGCGCGGAGGAGTCTTTTCCGCGCAGTGACGGGGCCCGCCATTTTAGTTGTCGTAACAATCGACTGCTCCGCCGGTTCGTTTGCCAGGCTCAGTACATGACCGCTTCCCTGCCGATCCTCGACCTGTCCCGCCTCGACCAGGGGGAGGCGGCGGCCGCCGCGTTCCGCCGCGACCTCCGAGAGACCACCCACGACGTGGGCTTCTTCTCCCTCGTCGGCCACGGTGTACCCCAGGACCTCCTCGACGACGTCGTCGCCGTTTCCCGCCGCTTCTTCGAGCTGCCGGAGGAGGAGAAGCTCGCGATCGAGAACACCCTCAGCCCGCAATTCCGCGGCTACACCCGCTTCGGCGCCGAGCTGACCAACGGCGATGTGGACTACCGCGAGCAGGTCGACATCGGCATCGACCGCCCGGCTGTCGAGCGCGGAGCCGGCGTCGCCGACTACGAGCGCCTCGAGGGGCCGAATCTCTGGCCCGAGGCGCTGCCGGAGTTCCGGGAGGTTTTTGAACGCTGGCATGCCGAGCTGGCCGCGGTCGCGATTCGGCTGCTGCGTACCTGGGCGCTCGCCCTCGATGCTCCGGAGGACGTCTTCGACGAGGCGTTCGCCGAGCGTCCGTTCTCGCTGGTGAAGGTCGTGCGCTACCCCGGCACCTCCGACCAGGAGCCGAAGCAGGGCGTCGGCGCGCACCGGGACGGCGGCGTGCTGACACTGCTGCTGGTCGAGCCCGGCAAGGGCGGCCTGCAGGTCGAGCACGGCGGCTCGTGGATCGAGGCGCCCGCACTGGAGGGAGCGTTCATCGTCAACATCGGCGAGATGCTGGAGCTCGCCACGGGCGGATACCTCAAGGCAACGCTGCACCGGGTGATCTCGCCGCTGATCGGGACGGACCGGATCTCGATCCCGTTCTTCTTCAATCCCGCGCTGTCGGCGACGATGCCGTCCCTCCCGCTGCCCGAGGAGCTGAAGTCCGGCCTCTCGGTGGACCCGACGAACGCGCCGATCCTCGAGACCTACGGCGAGAACGCGCTGCGCTACCGCCTCCGCGCTCACCCGAACGTGGCCGCCATCCACCACGCCGACCTGCTCGCCCCCACCGCCTGACCCTTTCCGCGAGATGCCACTTGGGTAGGCCGCCGTCGGCGTGTCGCGTACCCAAGTGGCATCTCGCGGAGGGGGAGGGACTGCGTCAGCAGCGCGCAGCGGACACGGGGGCTGTCGCGGTGAAGGGCGGTTGGCCGGTTGCGGATCCGGTCACCGTCACTGTGCCGGTGGGCATCGAGGCCTGGCGGGTAGTGAAGGCGGCGGAGGCGGACGAGCCGGGAGCGACCGCAGTGAACGACTTCGAGCCGTAGGCCGAGCCGATCGTGATGTCTGCGGCCGCCGTGTCGGCGTTCGCGACGGCTACCGTCAGCACGATCTTCCCGGCGACGCAACGCGTCGTGACGGCGGGAGCGAGCTCGAGGGTGTCGAGCGTGACCGCGGCCGAGGTCGAGGTGCGCACGAGCTTGTCGGAGTAGCCGGTGTAGGACGCGGTGACGCTGGTCACGTCCGCGGGGACGGAGACGCTCGCCGAGCCACCCGAGAGCGGGACGGTCGAGGTCCACGAGCCACCCCTGAAGGTCACCGAGCCGACGACGTCACCCGTGTCGGCCGCCGCGACCGTCGCCCTGACCGTGCGGCCGTCGGTGGCGAGGGTCGTGGTGGAGTCGACAGCGGTGACGCCCGTCCAGTTCTTCATGGCAGTGAGAACCGTCTGCGGGACACTCACGAACGCTCCGTGCCGTGGGCTGGCGGGGAGGCCGGCGCGGCTCTGAGGCGAGACGGTCCAGTCGGCCGACTGCGAGAGGCGTGCCGCCTGCGAGCTGCCGGCAATCGCCGCTCCCGAGGTGAGGAAGGCCTTGTAGCCGCCGTCGCCGTAGTTGTCGACGAGGAAGGCATAGCCGTCGCCCGTGCCGGTGGTGTCGTTCGGGTCGCCCGCGTTCAGCTTGATGATCTCGGGTCCCTCACCGGCCTGGCCGGTCTCGAGCGAGGTCATCCGGGTGTCGGTCAGCTGCCAGGTGGTGCTCGGATCGGCGTTCCAGTTCGAGGCGGTCGTCCCGGCGGTCAGGACCTTCGACTTCTCGAGGAAGATATCCTTTCCCGCCTCGAGGGTGCCGGCGGCGCCGCTCTCCTCGTTCTTGGTGAAGCGGTAGTAGTAGTCGCCGATCTTGGTGATCGTCGAGTCGATCCGCGCGTAGCCCGTGTCCTGCCAAGGAGCAGGAGGGGCGGTGAAGGTGCGGAAGTCGCGGGTGATCACCGAGAAGACACGGGAGTAGAGCTTGTCACTGTTGGTCTTCGTCGCGTCCGAGTACAGGCGCGAGGAGAAGAACACGACGTAGGACTCCAGCGCGTCGTCCCAGTACGCCTCGGGCGCCCAGGTCATGCCGGCGGCGGGCTGGTTGACCGTGATGCCGGTGTCGATGCCGTTGGTCCGCGTCCACTGCACCAGGTCGGTCGACTCCCAGACCTCGATCTTCAGGCTGCCCTTGGACTGGGCGTCGCCCCAGCTCGTGCCGCAGGAGATGCAGAGGTCGGTAGCGACCAGGTAGTACGTGTCGCCGTTGTGCGAGCGGAGGATGAACGGGTCGCGCAGGCCCTTCGTGTCGGTCGTCGAGGTGATGACCGCCTTGCCGCCGTTGACCGGCTGGAAGGAGAAGAAGTCGTTGCCCTGCGTGGCCGCCTGGTAGATCTTCTCGTCGCCATCGGACCTGAAGTACGCCGAGGCGTAGCCCGCGTCGGGGGCGGTGCGGCCGAGTTCAGCGACCGTCAGCGTGAAGGCGCGCTTCTCGGTGACTCCGTTCAGTGTCGCCGTCGCGGTGAGGGTGACCGGCTTGTCACCCGAACCGTAGGCCGGCCGGGTGACGATGCCGCCGCCGCGGTACGGGTCGGCCGCGCCGACCGCCGGAGCGGCGGAGGAGGTGTTCGTCGGAGTGACGAGAGCCGGGTCGGAGGAGGTCCAGGTGATCTCGGTGCCGTTCGTGGCGCCCTTCACCGCGAGGGGGAGGTTCTCGGTGGTGCGCAGGGCGAGCGTCAGCGCGTCGAGGTCGTCGTTGATTCTCGGTGCGAGCACGACGATGTCGAACGCGATCGTCGCGCCCTGGGCCGTCGTGGCCGTCAGCGTGACGGGGGTGTTCTGCACGAGGGAGCGCGAGACGGCGCCGGTGGTCGAGACGACCGCGCTGTTCGAGGACGTCCAGGTGAGCGGCACGCCGCTGGTGGAGGCGGGCAGCGTCAGAGTCGAGGTGACCTGGGTCAGCGAGGGGTTGCCGGCCAGGAGGACGGGCTGGATGTCCGAGCGCAGCAGGGCCGACGTCGCGGACGCCTTCGCGGTGGCCGTCGGCATGGCCGCCGACACCTGCTCGGCGGTGAGGGAGGTGTCCCAGAACTTCACGTCAGTGACGTCGGCGGTCACCAGCGCGTCGCCGGTGTAGAGCGAGCGGCCGAGGTAGCCGAGCGTGGCGCCGGTCGGCACGATGCTCGCCATCGACGTGGCCGCGGTCGCCGTCGAGATCTGCGTGCCGTCGCGGTAGAGGGTGAGCGTCGTGCTTGAGGCCGTGCCGGTGCCGACGAGGGTGAGCGTCGTGAATCCGGGGTTCAGGGTGCCACCGAACGGCAGGCGGGTCTCGCCGTTGCCGCTGTCCTTGACGCGGATGCCCGCGAGGACCTGCCCGCTGGGCGAGCCGTCCGGGTTGCGCGGGTTCACGAAGACGTGGTTGCCGAGCTGCGTGGTGTTCCAGGGTCCGACGCCGTCGCCGATGACCCAGCCGAACTGGTTGGCGGTGGTCTGCGTCTTCACCGTGTACTCGACGGCGAACGCGTTGTCGGAGCCGGTGACGAGGCCCTGGGGCAGACTCGCGTAGCCGTTGTTCCGGAATCGCGCGACGTGGTCGCCGCCGGCATCCGCGAAGGAGGCGTCGGTGAGGCCGGTCAGCGTTGCGTTGCGCCCATTGCCCGAGAGGTCGAGCAGAGCGCTCCCCGCGTGCGACATGTCGTAGTGCGCGGTGGGAGCCGGGACATCGACGGCCTGGGCCGAGACGGGAATGAGCGCGCCGGTGAGGGCGACGCTCGTGCAGGCGAGAGCAGAGAGGAGGAGGGATCGCGCGCGGCGTCGAGGCGCGGCGGCAGGGGGCTCCGGGGAGCGTCGTCTCATCGTCGAGACCTTTCCTTCAGGGGAGGGATGCGTCGGGCCAGGGGGACCGGCAGCTCTGTTCACGCTAACATGCGGGCCGGTTCAGGGCTACGACGGAAACCTCCCAGTGAGAGGAGGCGAACCATGCGCCCGAAGCGCGTTCCAGGGCAAGACCTGCACCGCAGGGCCCCCAGGGCTTAGCGTGACACCACCGCATCCTGGCCCCCGGTGACGGAACCACGCCTATCCGCCTGCCCACGCGAGGACCTGATCATGAAGACCCTTCTCCACACCGGTGGCTCCCTGTCCCTCGACGACGCGACCGCCGACGCCGTCGTCCGCTACTCGCTCGCCCTTGCGCAGCAGTGGCGGATGAGCGCGGTCAGTGTCGCGGACGACGCCACCCCCTCCTCCGTCATCACCCTCACCGTCGGCTTCGGCGTGCCCCTCGTCGTGACGGGCGGCGGAGGTGAAGCCGCGGAGTCGAGCGAGGACATCCTCGGCCGCCTCGGCGAGCTCACCGGCGCCGTGGGCGCGGTGCCCACCTCGGACATCGACCCCCGCGCGACCTGGGAGTTCGAGAACGAGTACTGAGCCCCGGTGCTGAGCCCGGTGAGCGCACGGAGCCCGGTAAGCGCACAGCCCCGGCGCGCGCTCTCCCCGGCCCCGTCACTCCGACAGCGGAGCGTCAGCGCCGAGAGTCGTTGATGATCTCCTGCGCGAGCGTCGTGATCGGAGTCGACGTGGCGCGGGAGCGGACTCGCAGCACCTCGAAGGCCTGCTCGACCGTGGTGCGGTGCGCGTAGGCGAGGATCCCCTTGGCCTGCTCGATCAACACCCTGCTGTCGAGAGCCCGCTGGAGCTGCTCCTGCGTGACCGTGCTCTGCTGGAGCGCGCGCTGGTGCAGGATCCCGATCGTCGCGACGTCGGCGAAGGCCTGCACGACGGCGATATCGTCCCGATCGAGGCGGCCCGGCCTGGACTGGAAAAGGCTGAGCGAACCGATCGTCGTGCCGCCCGAGCGCATCGGGACGCAGTGCGCCGCAAGCACGTCGATCTCGATCGCCCGCTCGCGGAACTCGGCCCACTCGGCGCCGACGGCGCGGACGTCCTCGACGATCACCGGTTGCCCGGTCTCGAAGCACTGGATGCACGGGCCTGACCCCCTGTCGAGCTGGAGCAGCTCGATCAGCCGCGCGTCCTCGTCGGTGGAGGCGAGCACCTCAAGGGAGCCGGCGGGGTCGGCGAGGACGAGTCCCGCGGAGACCGCGTCGAACAGTGTCGCGCTGCTCTCGACCAGGGTCTGGGTGAAGTCGACGACGTCGTAGTCGTCGACCAGCGTGTCGGAGAGAGCGACGAACGTCTTGATGACGCTGTGCTCGCGGGAGTTCGTCACCATGTGTCGTCCTGGGCGGTGGAGGGGCGGCCGGGGAACCCATCTTGCCGGGACACAATGTCCATCGCGACATCGAGGACGGGACGCCGCTGGGCGAAAGCGTGCGCGCGCAGCAGCAGCAGTGCCTCGTCGGCCGTGCTGCCGTAGCGCGCAATGATCATGCCGGTCGCCTGGTGCACCACTCGGCGCGAGCGCGGATTCATGGTCTCTTCGGCCTCGTTGTCGCGCAAGACGGAGGCGAGCACCAGGAGAGCCGTCGCCGTGGTCGAGGCGTTGATCTCGCCCATCAGGGAGTCACTGAGTGACGCGGGATGGCGGGAGTAGAGGTCGATGGCGCCGATGGAGAGTCCGGCGATCGAGAGCGGGAAGGCGAAGATCGCGCGTGCTGCGGTGGAGCCGATCGCCTCGGTGAACAGTGGCCAGCGCTCCTCCTCGCGGGTGTCCGGCACCGACACCGGGCCGGCCGCGCGGATCGCCTCCCAGCAGGGGCCTTCGCCGAGGTCGATCTGGATCTCGTCGAGCCGACTCGCAGTGCCATCGCTCGCCGCGACGGTCTCGCCGCCGAACGTCCCGCCAAGGGTCGAGATGGCGACGCCGTCGATCGGGTACCCCCGAAGATACGGGTCGCAGAGTGCGTCGGGGTTGCTCACCGCCCCCATTCTAGCCGCCGGTTCCGCTCGGGGCGGCGCTCCACGAGGCCCGCCTGGACGAGGATGCGGTGCCGGGCGAGAGCTGGTCGCGCGGCGTCGCCGGGGCGCACCAGGCGGCGGCCGGGGAAGCGACTCGAGAGGAGCGGACGGTCCGCGGCGCGCGCGGGCCGGAGCCGGAGTGCGGCGGCCTGCGCGACCACGGCGCGGCTGAGGCCGGGGTCGATCGCCCCGGGGCGGTTGAGGGCAGCGATCAGGTCGTCGAGGACGGCGAGGGCGGGATCTGTCATCACGGCTCCTGGCCGGAGGTGCGCGGCCGTACTCGTGCGCCGAGGCGCGGGCGGTGCCGATCAGGAATCGTCGAGCGGAAGGAGCACTCGATATCGGCGACGTTCCCTTGGACGGTACGGGTCGCAGATCGACAGGACGACGTGGTTGACGTCTGGGGCGTTCTCCGCTAGTTCGTCTCGGTGTTCGCGTCGTCGACGTCGTTCGTGATGATCGACAGCGGGGTGTACGGCGTGATCAGGATCAGCGCCGTATTCGCGCGGCCCTCGCCAGCGTTGACGATGACCCACTGCGGCGTCGCGGCGGCGAGCGCGGCGTCGACCTCCGCGCGGAACTCGGCGAGGCTGCGGTTGGTGACCGTGTAGGCGGTCCCGTCGTAGATCACGTCGATGCGCTTCATGGCTGCTCCCCCTTGACGGGGGGACGTACGGGCTCGGTGGGCTCCGAGATGACGTAGAGCCCGCCGGCCGAATTGGCGAGGTCGGTGAGCGCGGCGATCCAGGCGGGATTGATCCGGGGCATGCGCCCGCCGAAGTACTTGTAGCGGAGCGCGTGCGAGGGGTGCAGCCAGATCGCGCTGCGACCGTCGCCCATACTGTGGTCGTCGCGCCAGCTGAGCAGGAACGACTCGTTGCGACGCAGCTTCGCGGTGATGACGATCTGGAGGTGAGCGAGCACTCGATCCTCGAAATCGATCTCGACCGTTCCGTCGTAGTGCAGCTTCCCCATCGGCGTCTCCAGCCCCTGATCACCGGCCGGCAGGCACCCGCCGTCGCTCCACTGTTCCGCAACGGGGTCGATCCGACAACTCGGGGACCGACGTCCCCTGCTCGATCCGTCCGCCTCCTCCGCGACCGGCGCGTCCGTGTCAACCTCCTCCCTCCGCCCGGCGAGCGCTGCCGAGCATGGACGGCATGAAGCACATCCTCTTCGCAGACAAGACGATCCTGGTGGGCGACGAGGCGGCCGATGCGCTCGTCGAGTACGCCGTCGCCCTCGCCGTGAAGGGTGCAGCCGACTCCGTGGAGTACAGCGGCATCGGAGCGGACGGGGCGAGCGTGGAAGCCACCTTCCTCGTGAACGCCGCAGCCGCCCTGGTCGTTGAGACGACACCCTCCGACCTGCCCGAGCCGGACAATGCGCGCGAGGTGGCGCGACTGCGCCAGCGCATTGACGCCCTCACGGGGGAGCACCCGGTGCAGCCCGGAGACCGCGAGTTCACCGCTGAGTACGACGACCTGCACGAGCACTGAGCGCTGCCCCGAGGGGAGACGCAGCTGGTGCTACCACTGCGGAGTTGCGCCGTGAACCCCCTGACCGGCCGCGGGTGGGCAGACGTACGGTAGGCCCCGCGGTCCGCCGCCGACACCATCAGCGCGGGCCGCTACGGGTACGGCCGCAGGTTGGCCGGGGGAGGACGGGCACGATGGCCGCAGACCATCCCTTCTGGATTCGCCTCGCGCGCAAGGAGCCGCAGTGCGCGACCGTGCGCGGCAGGGTTTTCGAGATCGGCGCCCCCGATGAGCGCGACGGCGCCTTCCTGCTCACGGTTTGGGAGAAGGGCCGGCCCGTCGGCCACGTCCTGAACGTCGATCCGCCCGCCTACAAGCCGTGCGCCCCCCACCACCCCGCCGAGCCGCACCCCGTGAACGGAGTCGAGGCACTCCTCGACCTGCTCGTCCCCCAGCGCACCCCTCTCCTTCCTCCCTCCTCGCCGTCGCGTTGAAGTGCCCGAGAAGGCTCGTTCTCGGGGGAGAGAACGAGCCTTCTCGGGCGATTCAGTGGCGCGGGCAGGAGGATGGAGGAGTGCGCGTGCGAAGGTTGGCGACTCCGGCCCTGCTCGCGCACGCCGTGCTCATCCAGGCCGTGGCGTTCCTGCTCCGGCCCGCCGCCGTCTACCAGGCGATCCAGCTCGGCGTCCCGGCCTGGGCGCTCGGGGCGCTCGGCGCCTCCTTCGCCCTGGTTCCGCTGCTGATCGCACTGCCGACGGGAGGGCTGGTCGACCGAGTCGGGGCGCGCGCGGTGATGGCCGTCGGCTCGCTCGTCGCGGTAGGCGCTGCGGCTGTTCTGCTGCTCGCCGGCGGAAGCGTCGCGGGGCTCCTCGTCGGCATCGCGCTGCTCGGGGCGGGGCATGTGGGCTGCGTCGTGGGGCAGCAGACGGTCGTCGCCGGCGGCAGCGGAGGCACGCGGCTCGACAGCCGCTTCGGCTACTACACGTTCGCCGCGTCGCTCGGGCAGGCGATCGGGCCCGCCTTCATCCCGGTGTTCGCGGGCGGATCGGTGCGGCCGGACCCGGCGCCCCTGTTCCTCGTCGGCGGGGTCCTCGCGGTGCTGCTGCTCGCCGTCACCGCGGGGATCCGCGGCCCGGCCCCGCACGGCCGCACGCCGGAGGAGGCGTCGCCCGGATCGACGCTCGGGCTCCTGCGGGTGCCGGGTCTGGCGCGGGCGCTGCTGACCAGTGCCACGGTCGTCGCTGCCGTCGACCTGACCGTCGTGTACCTCCCGGCCCTCGGCGCCGAGCGCGGGCTGCCGGCCGGTGTCGTCGGCGCGCTGCTCACCGTGCGGGCGCTCGCCTCGATGGCCTCGCGCCTGCTCCTCGGCGCCGCCACTGCGCGGCTCGGACGCACCCGCGTCATGGTCGGCGGCATCGTGATCTCGGCGCTCTGTCTGGTGCTGGTCGCGCTACCCGCGCCGCCCGTGCTCCTCTTCGTCGCGGTCGCCGCGCTCGGCCTGGGCCTCGGGATCGGTCAGCCCATCACCATGTCGTGGCTGATCGAGCGCACCCCCGCCGACCGCCACGGCCGCGCCCTCGCGCTGCGCCTCGCCGGCAACCGCCTCGGACTGATCGCCCTGCCCAGCCTCCTCGGCGCCCTCGCCGCCGCGGCCGGAGCGGGCGGCGTGCTCATCGGCACCGGCGCGGCAGTCGGCGCGACCCTCCTCCTGCTGCGCGGGGTGCGGCTCGACTGAGGCACCCGGGAACGCAGCCGTGAGCGAGCCACTCGTCGCCCGTCAGGCACCCTCCCGGTCCGCTCCGATCCGGAGCATCCGCAGTGGCGGCACGACGATAGCCCTCAGCCCTCCGGCTCCTCCACGCGCACCTCCGCCGCGGCCTTGTCGGCGCGCCAGCCGCGCCAGACCGGCTGCCGCAGCGTCCCGGAGGCGGTGCGCTCGCGGTAGCGGACCTCGCCGACCAGCACGGGCGACACCCAGTGCACGCCGCGCGACTCGAGCGGAGAGACGGAGACGGCGGGCTCGTCGGTGGCGTGCTCGGCCAGCCGGTCGATGAGGCCGCGGCGCTCGCGGTCGCTGAAGCCGGTGCCGACGCGGCCGGAGTAAGCGAGGCCGTCGTCGCCGGGGATCGCGGTGAGCAGCGCGCCGACCGAGCCCTGCAGGCCGCCCTCGCCCTCGCGCCAGCCCACGATCACGACCTCCTGCAGCCGGTGGTGGGTGAGCTTGATCCAGTCGCGCGAGCGCCTGCCCTCCTGGTAGCGCGAGTCGCGGCGCTTGGCGACCACCCCCTCCAGGCCCAGGGTGCGGCTGGTCGCCATCGCCTCCACCAGGTCGCCGTCGAAGACGGACGGCACGTGCACGCGCTCGTTCTCGGCGACGAGGTCGACCAGGGCCGCGCGGCGGGTGTCGTAGTCGCGGCCGGTCAGGTCCACGCCGTCGCGTTCCAGCAGATCGAACAGCATCAGATGCACCGGAGTGTCCCTGGCGGCGGCCTCGATCTCGCGCGGCTTCGTCAGCCCGCCGCGGGTCTGCAGGGCACCGAAGTCGGGGCGCCCGCGGGAGTCGAGGGCGACGATTTCGCCGTCGAGCACGGCGTCGGCAGCGGCGTCGGCGAGCGGACCGAGCAGATCCGGGAACGCGGCGGTGAGGTCGTTGCCGTTGCGGCTGGTCAGGATCGCCGTGCCGCCCTGCACCCGCACGAGGGCGCGATAGCCGTCCCACTTCATCTCGATCGCGGCCCCGGGATCCACGTCGCTCCTGCGTCCGGCGGTGGCGAGCATGGGGCGGTGGTGGCGCGCAGGTGCGGCCTCGCTTGGGCGGTTCGCGGAGGGTGCGGGGCGGGGTGCGGGCGACGCGGCGGGCGCGCCCGGCCGGCCCCGTCGCTGCGCCCCGTGGGCAGCGCCCGGCGCCATCAGGTGCAGCAGCCAGTTCTTCTCAGCGCCCGCCGTCGACCCGGTGTGCAGCAGCGCGTAGCGGCGGGGCTCGCCGCCGAGACCGCCGTCGGGGCGGCCGGTCAGCACCGCGATCACCTCCTTCCCCTCGCGCCACTTCTCCAGGGCGTAGCTGCCCTCGTCCCAGATGCGCACGTCCCCGCCGCCGTACTCGCCGGCCGGGATGGTGCCCTCGAAGGTCGCGTACTCCAGCGGATGGTCCTCGGTCTGCACCGCGAGCCGATTCGCATCGCCCTCCAGCGGCGGACCCTTCGGCACGGCCCAGCTGACCAGAACGCCGTCGTGCTCCAGCCGGAAGTCGTAGTGCAGGCGCCGCGCGTGGTGCTCCTGAATGACGAACGTGTCGCCGGAGGAGGAGCCCACCACTCCCGCCTCGGGCACCGGCTCCGGCGTCTTCGACGCGTCGCGCATGCTGCGGTAGGTCGCGAGCCGGTCCGAGGAGGCGTCCGTCGCGGCGAAGCCCGCCATCCGCTCCGGGGTGGGCTCGAGCCCGGCACCGCGGGCGGCGAGCAGCGGCCGGAGGAGGTCGCCGTCGCTCCGCAGGCGCTCCACCACCTCGTCGGGCGCGAGGTGGCGCAGGCCCTCGGCGCCCAGCTCCTCCCAGGTGCGGGGCGCGGCGGCGGCGGGACGGACGCGGCCGCGGAGGGAGTACGGCGCGATGGTCGTCTTCGCCGCGCTGTTCTGGCTCCAGTCGACGAGGACCTTGCCCTCGCGCAGGGTCTTCTTCATGTCCGAGACCACGAGATCGCGGTGGTCCGATTCGAGCACCCGCGCCAGCTCGTGCGCGACTGCCGAGATCTGGTCGCTGGAGGCGGAGGCGTCGAGTGGGCAGTAGAGGTGGATCCCCTTGCTCCCGCTGGTCACCGGCAGCGGCGCCAGGCCCATTCCCTCCAGCAGGTCACGGGCGAGGAACGCGACCTCGGCGCACTCGGCCAGGCCTGCGCCCTCGCCCGGGTCGAGGTCGAGCACGAGGCGGTCGGGCGGGCGGCGCTCGCCGTCGGATCCCACCCGCCACTGGGGGACGTGCAGCTCGATCGCGGCCTGCTGCGCGAGCCAGGTGAGCCCGGCGACGTCGTCGACCAGCGGGTACTCGACGTCGCGGGACGAATGCGCGAGCCGGGTCCGGCTCAGCCAGTAGGGGGCGGAGGAGGGCAGGTTCTTCTCGAAGAAGACCTCGCCCGGGTGCTCGGTGGTGCCCACTCCGTCCACCCAGCGCTTGCGGGTGATGGGGCGGCGCGCCAGATGCGGCAGCATCGCTCGGGCAACCGCCGCGTAGTAGGCGAGCACATCGGCCTTGGTGAGGCCCGCCTCCGGGTAGACGACCTTCTCGAGGTTCGTCAGCCGCAGCCTCCGCCCGCCCACCACCACGACCTGCTGCGCCCCCATCCCCCCATCGTGGAGGGCCGCGTCCGCCGAGGGAACCCCGAACGGTCGAGGGAGCCCGCTGCTGCGGGTTCCCTCGACGGTCCGGGGTTCCCTCGGCGGCGGGGAGTACCGTCGAGCCACCACCTGCGAAGGAGCTCCCATGCCCGTTGCCGACATCCCCCTCACCACGATCGACGGCAGTACGTCGACGCTCGCCGACTACCCGCCCGTGCGGCTGATCGTGAACGTCGCCTCGCGCTGCGGCCTCGCTCCGCAGTACGAAAAGCTCGAGGCCCTGCAGAAGAGCTACGGGGAGCGCGGATTCACGGTTCTCGGCTTTCCGAGCAATCAGTTCCTGCAGGAGCTGAGCGACGAGGACAAGATCAAGGAGTACTGCTCGATGACCTGGGGAGTCACCTTCCCGATGTTCGAGAAGGTTCGCGTCAACGGCCGCTCGGCGCACCCGCTCTACGCGGAGCTCACCAAGACCGAGGACGAGAACGGCAAGGCCGGTCGGGTGAAGTGGAACTTCGAAAAGTTCCTGATCACCGCGGACGGCACCGTGCATCGGTTCCGCCCGACGGTGCAGCCGGATGACCCGCGGATCGTCGAGCTGATCGAGGCGTCGCTCCCCGCCTGATTCCTCCTCAGCGGTGGGCGTGCCTGCGCACCAGCACGAGGGCGACCGCCGCCCCGGCAACCACCACGGCCAGCACCACCACGTCCGGGACGGCGCTCGCCGCGTCGAGCGTCCGGCCCTCCAGCTCGACGGCAGCGGAGGCGCCCAGCCCGCCGCCGAGGCTCGCCGTCCCGTGGGTGACCAGCAGCAGCACTCCGAGCCCCACCGTGACCGCTCCGCCGATGAGCGCCGAGAGCGTGGTGCGCCAGCGCCCGAGCCGGATCTCGCGGGGCCGCACCAGGACCCGAACCGCCGGGAGGCGCGCCCAGAGCAGGCTCAGCACGAGCAGCGGGAACGCCATCCCGGCCGCAAAGACCAGCAGCGCGACTCCGCCCGCGAGCGCGTTGCCGCTCACCGCGGAGAACGTCAGTACCGTGCCCAGCGCCGGGCCGGCGCACACCCCCGCCAGCCCGTAGACGGTGCCGAGGGTGTAGACGCTGGCCGTCGACGTTCCGCCCGCAACGTGATGCGAGAAGAACGGCAGCGGGAGGCCGCTGAGCATCAGCAGGCCGAGGGCGATCACCACGAGCGCCGCGACGGTGATCACGACCTCCCGGTACTCCGCGACGAACGCACCGACCGTCCCTGCGAGCACGCCGAGCGGCACGAGCGTGGTGATCAGCCCGAGGTAGAACACCGCCGTCCTGCCCAGCACCGTCGAGGGAGCGGCGAAGGCGTAGGAGAAGAACGCCGGCAGCACCATCACCGAGCACGGGCTGAGCAGGGTGAGCAGCCCGCCGGCGAAGGCGCCGAGGAGTCCGAGGCCCACCGCTCAGGCGCCGGCGAGAGCGGCGTCGAGGAAGGCGCGGAAGCGCTCGATCGGCTGCGAACCCGAGAACGCGGTACCGGAGGCGGCGAAGAAGGGGACGCTCGTCGCACCGAGCCGCTGCGCCTCCACCGTGTCCTGCTGCACTGCGGCGAGGAGTGCGGGGTCGTCGAGGTCGGCCTCGAACCGGGCGAGATCGGGGACCTGCGCGTCGCGGGCGAACTCGAGCAGCTTCTCGCGCGGCAGATCCGGGTGGCCCGACTCCGGCGCGGCACGGAACACGGCATCGAGGTAGGCGGCGAACAGGCCCTGCCGTCCCGCGGCGCGCGCGGCGACGGAGGCCTGATCGGACTGCTCACCGAAGAACGCGACGTCGCGGAACTCGATCCGCACCTTGCCGGTGTCGACGTACTCCTGCACCAGCGTCGGCAGCGTCTCGCGGCCGAACTGGGCGCAGAAGGGGCAGCGCAGGTCGGTCCACTCGGTCAGGACGACCGGTGCGTCGAGCGCGCCGATCGCAGCCGGATCCGCGGCATCGCGACGCTCGATGCTCGGCCGCTGCGCGGCTGCTGCGGTGGGAGAGGGCGCGGCGAGCGGACCGGAGGTGGGGCCCGCCTGACCGAGCGCGACCACACCGAGGAACAGGGCCACGGCGATGAGCGCGACGAGGAGGATCCGGGTGCGACGCAACGTGGCCTGAAGGGCAATGACGGAGGGATGAGGTCTGCTCATCTCACTAGGCTAGCCAGCGACCGCCCCTACGCGCCTCCCGACGGTCGATCCACGCCACGGCGGTCAGCGGCGCAGTCCGAGGGTGGCTCGCGCGTCAGCGGGCTCGACGCCGTCGGGGCAGACGATGTCCGAGACGTCGAACGGGGTGGCCCGCGAGAAGGGGATCATCTCGATCCCCTCGACGTGGCGCAACAGCACGAGCCCGCCCTCGCCCTCTCGCAGGCTCCGGCGCACCTGGCGCAGGAAGATACGGGCCATGTCGAGCTCGACGATGAAGGAGTGGCCGCTCACGTCGATCCGGCAGCCGATGACGGTCGGGGAGCCGACGGACGCGGAGTCGGGCGCGCGGCGCGCCTCGATCGGCTGGTCCTTGCGAGTCATCCGCGCCGGGGTGAGAGCGAGCAGGCCGGTCGCTCGCGCGGTGTCCGTCATGGTCGTCTCCGTCCGTCGACGTCCGCCGATGGCTCCGGGGACGTCTTATTGACGGTACTTCGTACCCCCCGCGGAGGGGACGGGGTTGACGACTGCGCGACCGCGGAACTCAGGAGCCCTGGCGCTGCTCCTCGGGCTCCGGCAGAACCGAGAGCTCGCCGTGCATGCTGGCGAGGCTGAGCATCTGCTCGATCCACGCGCGATTGAGCTTGGGCTGGTGCGCCTCGGCGAAGCGGAAATGCAGCGGCACCGACGGGTGCAGCCAGACCGAGCTGCGGCCGTGGCCGGTGGAGGCATCCTCCATCCACGAGAGCGAGAAGGCTTCGTTGCGGCGCAGCTTCGAGAGGACGGCGACCTTCAGGTGCGCGAGGACGCGCTCCTCGAATTCGATCTCGAGGTTCTGCGGTCCGTAGATGAGCGTGGCCACGGGCCCCCTTCGTTCATCGGGCCGCCCCTGGCGGACGGCTCCTCGGCGACGGTATCCGCTCGATCCCTGCTGGGCGGAATCGGGCGAGGGACACGCCGGACCCCCAGTGACACTCCTGGAGGGGCCTATCCCTCCCGAGGGCACTGCGAGCCACTGTAGTCGAGGCGCATCGGCTGCGTCGACGCTCGGTCGCGGATCTCCGGCTCGCGGAAATACGTCGGGCAAGCTGAATCGGGGTGATTCCGCGAGCCGGGCGCTGTTCTGCGAGCCGAGGCCTCGGCGAGCCGCGGGCGCCTCGGTGAGCCAGCCCCGTCGCTCCCCGTCACGACCCGGTCGGCGCATCCCACCCCTCCTGCGGGGTCGCGCAGGTGCCGCGGAACACGTACTGCGACGGCAGCTTCCGCTGGTGCGAGGACCAGTCGATCGCGGGCCGCCGCTGCTCGGGAGGCAGATAGCCGAGCCGATACACCGCCATCAGCTCCAGCTGGTCGGGTACGGCGAGCAGAGACTCGATCCGCGCCCACGCCCCCGGCACCTCCATCGGGAACGAGACGAACTGGATCCCCATCCCCAGCTCGACCGAGCTGAGCCAGACGTTCTCCATCGCGGCGCCCATGCTGAACACCGAGTAGAAGGAGGAGAGTTCGCCCGGCCGGTACTCCGAGCGGTCGAGCATCACCCCGAGCAGAAGCGGCGAGCCCGCGACGAGCCGGCGGTTCTCCTCGCCGAGGGTCTGCGGGACGCGGAGGGAGTTCATCAGAAACTGGCCGCGCTTGGTGAAGACCTGCTTGGTGAAGGGCCGCAGCGGCGCGGGCAGCTTGTCGAACAGCATCCCGTCGCGCCGCTGCTCCATCTCCTCGCTGCTGAAGCGGAAGTAGGGCTTGTAGCGCTCGAAGAACGTGCCGTTGGACATCGCGGTGGTCATGCTCTCGCCGCTGATCGCCGCGATCCGGTCGATGGTCTCGCGCTCCTCGACGAGCACGAAACGCCACGGCTGGCTGTTCAGCTGCGAGGGTGCCCGTCCGGCCACCTCCATCAGGAGCTGCTGGTGCTCCTCGGAGACGGGTTCTGGCAGGAACGCGCCGTTGGTGGTCTTCCGGCGCCGGACGACATCGAGGAACTCCATGCCTCGATCCTGCCCCGGGTCGGCTGTGCGCGGGGGGAGGGGCGCCGTCCGGCATGCTCGTCGCCCACCTGCGAAGTTGCTCGTCCGACGATCTGGGCGTAGACCATCGTCCCGGCTCAGGAGAAGGGATCGATGATGAAGGAGGGGAAGAATGACCGGGATTGCCGGAATCGTGGGTCTTATGGCGAGCCTTGTCGCAGCCGTGTCCGCCGCTGCATGTCGAAGAGGGGGACAGGAGGAGCAAGCATGACTCATGGTGGCAAAGCGGTCCTTCTGCTGATCGGCGGACTGTTGCTCCCGCGCTCGTCCCGGGCGCAGGCGGTAGCATCGAGCGTCCTGTGCAGGCTCGAAGGAAGTGGTGGAACGGTGAAGACGAGGGTCATCTTCTACCTTCTCGGCGGTGTGTTCGTGCTCGGCGCGGGCATCAACTCAGTCGCGAGCACCGGCTTCTCGCTGCCGAACCTGCTGACCATGCTCTGCGGCGCCCTCATCCTCGCGATCGCCGGCTGGCAGGCGCTGCGCTCCTGGCGCGCCGACTCTGATCGCGAACCTCCGCGCTAGGGGCGGCCGAGCCCGACACAACGTCGGCTGTGAGTGGGTGTCATCCACGATGGTGGATGAGGAGGCGTCTCAGCCGACGTTGTGCTGCGGCCGGGTGCTGCCGCGCCGCTCCCGAGGCGTCCGAGCCCCACGCGAGCCGGCTCCCGCATCCGCAGCAGCGCGGCAACGAGAAACGGAGCCGCGGCTAGCGCAATCGCCGGGTGCCGCCGCCCGTGCGTCCCCGCGAAAGGGATCACGGCCAGCGGGACGGCCGCAGGCGCCAGCGCCGCCGCGGCAGATGGATCCGTTCGCCGCAGCGTCGCCCAGGCGAGGGCCGTGAGCGTCGACGTGCAGACGTAGAGTGCGTGGTGGATCCAGTGCCATCGGCCCGTGCGCAACGCACCGGTGGCGACGGCGGTGCCGAGGGCGCAATTGACGGAGTAGCTGACGGCCGCCGCGCGCAACAGCCGGGGACCCCCTGCGCTCACACTTCGCCCCGCGCAAGCAGCAGCCGGTAGGGCGCCGCGCGCTCGACCCGCCACCCCTCGGGCGCAACCGCGCGCAGCTCGGCAGTGGTGAAGCTGCGACGCACCGACAGCGAGCCGTCGTAATGCAGGAACGAGCCCGCCGCGATCGGCCGCGTCGCGAGGAGGTAGGCCGTGTAGGCGAGCCGTGAGCGTTCGATGTCGTTGTGCAGAGCCCGCGGAGCCAGCCGCTCGCTGTCGGCGAGGAGTGCGGCAAGTGCCTCCCGGGACAGGTGGTGCAGAACGTGGTTGGAGGTCACCAGGTCGAAGCGCTCGCCCTCGGCGACCAGGTCGGCACTGCTCGCGCGGCGGAACTCGACGCCGGGCGGCGCGGGCGTCGATGTGGCGAAGGCGTAGGCGCGCCCGTCCGGATCGACGGCGGTGATCGCCAGGCGCAGGCCGTCGTTGCGAGCCCAGCCCGCGAGGGAGCGGGCGACGTCGCCGCCTCCTGAGCCGACGTCGAGCAGCCGGAACGGCTCGTCGCGCCGCAGCAGCGGACGCAGGCGCGAGCGGTAGAGACCTCGCCAGCCCGAGACGAGCCGGTTCACCGTTCCGAAGCGGGCGTAGGTGGCGTCGAGGAGGGTCCGGTCGCAGTCCGGGTTGTCCATCAGCTCCTGCTCGGCGACCTCGCGCTGGCGAAGGTCCGGCGCGAGAGGCGCGCGCGGAGTCACTCCCCACCCCGCTTGGTCAGCAGCGCGAGCTCGACGGTGAGGCCGGGACCGAACGCCACAGCTCCGATCCGCTCGCCGTCCGCAGCTTCGCCGTGCAGGAGGCGCCGCAGGATGAAGAGGACCGTCGCGCTCGACATGTTGCCGTTCGCCCGCAACACCTCGCGCGACGGCGCCAGTTGCTCGTCGCTCAGGGCGAGCGAGGCCTGCACCTTGTCGAGGATGCTGCGCCCGCCGGGGTGGATCGCCCAGCGCTGCACGTCACTCCGCTCGATCTCGGCGCCGGTGAGCAGCGGGGCGACGGCCGCCTCGATGTTCGCGCCGATGATCGAGGGTACGTAGGTGCTCAGCCGCATCGTGAAGCCGTGGTCGCCGATCGTCCAGGCCATCTCGGTTTCGCCCTCATCGGTGAGCGTTGTGGCGAGCGCGTCGAGCTCGAGCACCGGAGTGCCGGGCGCGGCTTCGCGGGCGGTGACGACAACCGCCGCTCCGCCGTCGGCGAAGACGGAGGTGGCGACGATCTGCTCCGGGTCGTTCGAGCTGGTGAGGTGGATGGTGCAGAGCTCGACCGCGACGACGAGGACGACCGCCTCCGGATCGGCCTCGCAGAACTGACGGGCGGCGCGGAGCCCGGGGAAGGCTCCGTAGCAGCCCATGAAGCCGAGGTGGAAACGCTGGGTCGAGGGTGCGAGACCGAGCCGGCGGACCAGCTGGTAGTCGGGCCCCGGAGCATAGAAGCCGGTGCAGGAGACGGTCACCACGTGGGTGATGTCCTCGGCGGTCATCGACGCGGATTCGAGCGCGCGGCGGGCAGCCTCCGTGAAGAGTTCGGGAGCACGCTCGGTGTAGACGGCGTTGCGCGCCGCCGTCCCCGGGTCGAGCACCAGGCCGGCCGCGGCATCGTAGAACAGGCTCTCGCCCTCCCGCGGGACACGGTCGAGCTCGTCGATCACCGTGCTGCGGGTGTCGATCTCGGACGCGTCGAAGGCCGCGCCGATGAGGCGGGACCCGAGACGGGTCATCGCGGGCTGGGACGCGAAGAGGTCGCGCACCTCGGACTGGCGCAGGACCGTCGCCGGCACCGCCGTCTCGATGCTGCGGATGTGGACGCTCACCCTCTGGAACCTATCGCGGAATCCTGCGGGCGGGTGGTGCCCGGGAACGAGATCAGAGGATCGGCTTCCCGCCGGTGACGGCGATCGTCGACCCGCTGATGTAGCTCGCTTCGTCGGAGGCGAGGAGGACGTAGGCGGGAGCGACCTCGGCCGGCTGGCCGGGGCGGCCCAGCGGGACCTGCTCGCCGAACTCGGCGACCGCCTCCTGCGGCATCGTCGAGGGGATCAGCGGCGTCCAGATCGGGCCGGGCGCGACGGAATTGGCGCGGATGCCCTTCTCGCCGAGCGCCTGCGCGAACGAGGAGGTGAGGCTGAGGATCGCCGACTTCGTGGCGGCGTAGGGCAGCAGCTGGTAGGACGGCTGATCGGCCTGCACGGAGCTGGTCGCGATGATCGACGCGCCCTCCTTCAGGTGCGGGAGCGCCGCCTTCACCAGGTGGAAGTACGCGCTGATGTTGGTCGCGAGGGTGCGGTCCCACTCCTGGTCCGGGATCTCGGTGATGCTCTCGCGGCTCATCTGGAAGGCGGCATTGCTGACGAGCACCTCGAGGTGGCCGAAGCGCTCGACAGTCTCGGCAACGACGGAGCGGCAGTGCGCTGGGTCCTGCAGGTCGCCGGGGAGTAGCAGCGCCTTGCGGCCCGCCTCCCGGACCCAGGTCGCGGTGTCCTCGGCGTCGTCGTGCTCGTCGAGGTACGAGAGTGCGACGTCGGCGCCCTCGCGGGCGAACGCGATCGCGACGGCCTTGCCGATGCCGCTGTCGGCGCCCGTGATGAGGGCGACCTTGCCGCTGAGGCGGCCGGTGCCGGTGTAGCTCGTCTCGCCGTGGTCGGCCTTCGGCGTCAGCTCGGCCTCGGTGCCGGGCGGTGTCTGCTCGGGGGACTCCGGAGTCATAACTCTCCCTCTCGTGTCGTCGGTGACTGCATACAAGCGGCTGGGAGAGCAAGGGCGCAGGGGGTTGACGGGCCGAGGCGCCGCCCAGCCGTCAAGCCCGCGACACCGAACGATGCCCGGGTCTTGACTGATCGTGTCGCCCCGCTCCGGGGCGCTCGGCCAGGAGGTTCGACATGAGCACGACAGACAGGGATCCGGCTGACGGCGGTCTGCCGCGGCGAGCAGAGGGCTCGGCGGCGGGCGGCGCGGCGCGCGTCGACTCGGCGGGGAGCGCGGAGGGGGTCGCCGGAGCCGACCGCTCCGGGACTCCGGACCGCGGCGGCTCCGACTCCGCCCACTCGCCCGAGCACCGCGCGCCCGTCGACCCCGACTCCGCCGAGGCGAAGCACGCCCGCGCCGCCGCCCGCAAGGACATCCACCAGCGCGAGCGCGACCGCTTCGGCGGCTTCAAGATCGGCTGCGCCTTCTTCGGCTGGCTCGCCGCTACTGGGCTCGCGGTCCTCCTGACCGCTCTCGTCACCGCGATCGGCGCCGCCGTTGTCGGGACGCAGGACGTCACCGCAGATCTCGCGGCCGACCCCGCCGCGTTCGGCTGGGCCGGCGCGATCGCGCTACTGGTGATCCTCCTCGTGGCCTACTACTGCGGCGGTTATGTCGCCGGTCGGATGGCCCGCTTCAGTGGAGCGAAGCAGGGCGTCGGAGTGTGGGCGTGGGCGGTCGTCGTCGCGATTGTGGTCGGCATCGTCTCGGCGATCACTGGTGGGAGCCAGGCGCTCTCCGCAATCAGCGGTTTCCCGACCATCCCGCTCGACGCGGGCGATGCCACCGTCGCGGCCGTCGTCACAGCACTCGCCGCCCTGATCGTCGCCCTCGTCGGCGCCGTGCTCGGAGGCCTCGCCGGGATGCGCTTCCACCGCCGCGTCGACCGCGAGGGCCTCTCCGGCCTCGCCGTCTGACCCGCCTCCCTTCCCTCCGCGAGAGGCCACTCGGGTACGCTCCGCCCGGCGTGTCGCTTACCTCAGTGGCATCTCGCGGAAGGGGAGGGGGTGAGCTTCCTCGCCCGCCAGTTGTGACGTTGTTCTGTGCGCGTGCGGCACGATGGGGCGATGAGCAGCACCGACCGGCCCGTCGTCGTCCTCGCTGGAGCGAGCGGATTCCTCGGGACCGACCTCGCGCGCCGATTCACGGCCGACGGCTGGACGGTGCAGCGGATCGGCCGCTCCGGTCCTGATGCGCGCTGGGGCGACACCGTCGGCATCACCCATGTCCTCGACGGCGCTCGGCTTCTGATCAATCTCGCCGGCAAGAGCGTCGACTGCCGTTACACAGCGGCGAACCGCGCCGAAATTCTCCGCTCTCGGGTAGCGACCACCGCCGAGCTGCACCGCGCGGTCGCCGCCGCGCCGACGCCTCCGCCAGTCTGGATGAACGCGAGCACCGCCACGATCTACCGGCACGAGGAGGAACGGGCGAACACCGAGGGCGAGGGCGTGCTCGGCGAGGGCTTCTCGGTCGACGTCGCACGCGCCTGGGAGTCGGAGTTCTTCGCGGGCGAGACACCCGGCGTCCGGCGCCTCGCGCTGCGGATGACCATTGTGCTCGGCGACGGACCGGCGACGGCGATTCTGCTGCGGCTGGCGCGGCTCGGGCTCGGCGGTCCGCAGTTCGACGGGCCGTGGCCCTCGACGCGCGCCCGCCGCGAGGCCGGAGTGCACCACGAGTACCGGCGCACCCTCGGACGTCAGCGCTTCAGCTGGATCCATGTCGAGGACGTGTACCGGGCGGTCCGCTTCCTCGAGGCCTCCGATGTGGAGGGGCCAGTGAATCTCGCGTCTCCGAACCCGAGCGACAACACCGAGCTTTCGCGACTGCTCCGGTCCGCGGTCGGCCGCCGGATCGGCGTGCCCGCGCCCCGCTTCGTCCTCGAGCCCGCGACCTTCTTCCTCCGCACCGAGCCTGAGCTACTGCTGAAGAGCCGCTGGGTCGTCCCCGCCCGCTTGGAAGACGCAGGCTTCCGTTTCGCTCACCCCCACCTCGCCGAGGCCCTCCGTGCCCTGGTTCGACCGTCATAACGAAGGCTCACGCCTCTGAATCCCACGTTTGTGGCCCGTCGGCCCGTCTCCGCCTTCGTTATGCAGGCCCTCCGCCCGCAATCGAGGCCGGCACCGCTCTGTGGTCGCGCTACTGCGCGACCCTCAGAGCGATGTCGCTCCGGTAGATCCCGCCGTCGAGGTGGATCAGGTCCAGCGCGCGGTAGGCCCGCTCCCGGGCCTGCGCGAAGTCAGCGCCCCGAGCCACCACGTTCAGCACCCGGCCGCCGGTCGCAACGAAGCGGCCGTCGACCAGCTGGGTCGCCGCGTGGGCGATGGTGACGCCGGGGACCTCCGCTGCCGCGCCCAGCCCGGTGATGGCGCGCCCGGTGACCGCGTTCTCGGGGTAGCCCTCGCTCGCGAGTACAACGGTGACGGCGACCTCGTCGGTGAACGCGGGCCACGGGACGGAGGCGAGGGCGCCGGTGGCGGCCGCGTGCAGGAGCGCCGACAGCGGCGAGGCGAGACGGGGGAGGACGACCTGGGTCTCGGGGTCGCCGAACCGGGCGTTGAACTCGATCACGCGCAGGCCCGCGTCAGTGACGATGAGGCCGCAGTAGAGGAGTCCCACGAAGGGGGTGCGCTCGCGCTGGAGCTGGCGGATGGTCGGGATGGCGACCGTGTTGATCACCTCGTCGACGAAGGCGCGCTCGCTCTCCCAGCGATCGGCGAGCCAGGGCAGCGGCGAATAGGCGCCCATGCCGCCGGTGTTCGGGCCTTCGTCGCCGTCGCCGAGTCGCTTGAAGTCCTGGGCGGGCGACAGGGGGACGACGTCGTGACCGTCGGAGAGGAGGAAGAGCGAGACCTCCTGGCCGACGAGGAACTCCTCGATCAGGACGTCGCCGGACTGCAGCCAGAACTCGGCGTGCGCGATCGCCGCGCTGCGCGACTGCGTCACCAGGACGCCCTTGCCCGCGGCGAGACCGTCGGCCTTCACGACCGAGGGGAGTCCGTACTCGTCGATCACGCGGACGGCGTCGACCAGGGTCGAGACGCGGGTGGCGCGGCCGGTGGGGACGCGGGCCATGTCCATCACGCGCTTAGCGAAGGTCTTCGAGCCTTCGAGGGCGGCGGCGGCCCGGTCGGGTCCGAAGGTCGGGATGCGGCGGCGGCGGAGGGCGTCGGCGACCCCCGCGACCAGGGGTGCCTCCGGGCCGATCACGACGAGTTCGACCCCTTGCTCGACGGCGAAGTCGGTGACGAGGCGGGGGCTGTTCGTATCGAAGTGGATGACCTCGACATCCCGCGCGATGCCGGCATTGCCGGGCGCGGCGATGATCTCGTGGCTCTCCTCCTCCGCGAGGAGGGCCGTGATGATGGCGTGCTCGCGGGCACCGGAACCGAGGACGAGGATCTTCACCCTGACAGGATAGAGCGCCCCGCCCCGCCGCCGGCCCCAGCCTCATCCCCCTCCGCGAGATGCCACTTGTGACGACGACACGCCGAGGAGCGGCGTCACAAGTGGCATCTCGCGGGGAGCAGCGGGCGGGGAGCGGGGGCGGGAGGATGAGTGCATGGCCAAGGGCAGGATCGACGAGGCGAGCGGGCAGTCCGCGGTGCGGGCGGCGCTCGCGGGCGCAGCGGATCGGACCACGACGGCGACCGCGGTGCGCTTCCTTCTGCAGATCATCGAGACGAACGTCCCCGGGCGCAGCGTCGAGGTGCGGGTGCCGCCGTTCGGCGCCGCGCAGTGCGTGGAGGGCCCGGGTCACAGCCGCGGTACTCCGCCGAATGTGATCGAGATGGATGCCGCGACCTGGCTGCCGCTCGCGACCGGCTCCCTCCCGTGGGGTGAGGGCCTGGCGAGCGGACGGATCCACGCGTCCGGTGTGCGCGCGGACCTCGCCCCGTTCCTCCCGATCCTGAGGGTGGACGACACGGCTGCGCCTTAACTTCTCGTAAACGCACCGGCGATCCCTCTTCGGGGAGTTTGACCTGAGGTCCGGCGTCAGGTTGTCTGGGAATAACCCCCTCACGCGGCACGAATCCGCCCCGGATCCACCGCTCGATGCTTGGAGCCCTCTTTACGATGCGCAGTACTTCCCCGGGCCGACGCGGCCTCTTCCGACTCCTCTCCGCGACCGCCGTCGGCGCCGTCGCCGGAGCGGCCCTGCTCGGCGCCACGCCCGCCCTGGCCGCCGAGGGCGATGTCGCCATCGACATCCTCTCGATCAACGACTTTCACGGGCGGCTCGCCGCCGACCGTTCCGTTGCGGGAGCCGCGGTGCTCGCCGGCGCCGTCGACTCGTACCGCGCCAGCAACCCGAACACGCTGTTCGTCTCGGCCGGCGACAACATCGGCGCGTCGACGTTCCTCTCGAAGGTGCAAAACGACATCCCCACCCTCGACTCGCTCAACGCGATGGGCCTGGACGTCAGCACGTTCGGTAACCACGAGTTCGACCAGGGCCGCGACGACGTCGACGGTCGCGTCGTCGACGCCTCGGCGTTCCCCTACGTGAACGCGAACCTCTACGACACGGCGACCGGCGAGCGCGCCTATTCCCCGTACGTGATCACCGAGCAGGAGGGCGTGTCCGTCGCCTTCATCGGCGCCATCACCGAGGACCTCGGCAAGCTGGTCAGCCCGGCCGAGATCTCGACGCTCTCGGTCGAGCCGATCGCCGAGAACGTCAACGAGGTCGCCGCGCAGCTTCAGGACGGCGACGCCGCGAACGACGAGGCCGACGTGGTCGTCCTGCTCCTGCACGAGGGAGCCGACGCCGACGCTGCTGACCTGAACACGCCGGAGGCGGACCCGAAGTTCGGTGCGATCGTCACCGCCGTCGCCCCGAACGTGGACGCGATCGTCTCAGGCCACAGCCACCAGGAGTACAACGCGGCCATCGACGCAGGCCGGGCCTTCCCGACGGTGGTGTCGCAGACCGGCAGCTACGCCGAGAACATCGGTCACATGTCCCTCACCGTCGACCCCGCGACGAAGCAGCTCACCTCGCTCACCAGCGAGGTCGTGCCGCTCACGAAGGTCGTCGACGATCCGACCTCGGATGACCCGGCTAAGACGATCACCGTCGGCGCCTTCACGACCGACCCCGCGATCGAAGCGATCGTCGCCGACGCTCAGGCCGTCGCCGTCCGCGAGGGCAGCGTGAAGGTCGGCAGCATCAGCGAGGACATCTCGCGCGCCTACCGCCCGGACGGAACCACGACCAACCGCGGCTCGGAGTCGACCCTGGGCAACCTGGTCTCGGACGCGCAGCTCTGGGCGACCCGCGAGCTCGGCACGCAGATCGCCTTCTCGAACGCTGGCGGGCTGCGCGACGACCTTTCCTACACGGCGACCCCGGGCCAGCCCGGCGACGCGGACGGAGTGGTCACCTACGCCGAGGCCTCCGACGCGCAGCCCTTCGCCAACACCCTGGTGACGCTGCAGCTGACCGGCGCGCAGATCGCGGAGCTCCTCGAGGAGCAGTGGGTCGGCAGCTCCAGCCACCCGCAGCTGAACCTCTCCACCTCGAAGGATCTCACCTACGTCTTCGACGCAGCGGCGCCCGAGGGCTCGCGCATCTCGCAGGTGTTCTTCCAGAAGGAGCCGATCGACCCGGCCGCGACGTTCACGATCGTGACCAGCAGCTTCCTCGCGAGCGGCGGCGACGGCTTCAGCACCTTCACCGAGGGCACCGGCACGGCCGACTCCGGCCGCATCGACCTGGACGCCTTCGTCGGCTACATCCAGAACCTCGGCACCGTCAGCCCTGACCCCGTGCAGCGCACGATCGGCCTCACGGACACCGTGCCGGACTCGGGCGAGTACGCGGTCGGCGACACCATGACCGTCGACCTCTCCTCGCTCCTGTTCAGCACCGGAGCCGCGGCCGACACCACCGTGACCGCGAGCGTCGACGGCATCGTCGTCGGCACCGCGACGATCGACCCGACCCGGGCCGTCACCGACGACTCGACCGGTCGCGCCTCGTTCTCCGTCCCGATCGAGGAGAGCCTGGCGGGCGGCGCGCACACCGCGACGTTCGCGCTCGACAGCACGGGAACCGAGGTCAGCCTCGGCTTCGCCGTCGCGGCCGGAGCCGGCACCCCGACTCCCGGACCGACCACGGAGCCGACGACCGCGCCGCCCGGCACGGGCACCCTGCCAGCCCCTGCTCCCGTCGCTGGTTCGCACCACCTCGCGGAGACCGGAGTGGACGCGACTCCTGCGTTCGTCGCCGGGATCGCCGCGCTGCTGCTCGGGCTGGGCATGACGGTCGCGCGCCTGCGCCGCCGCACCGCCTCGAAGTAGTCGCACGACCCGGACGACGGGCCCTCGACGTCGGTCGGGGGCCCGTCGTCGTGTGCGGGAGCCCGGCACGGCCGCGCCCTCCGCACACGCGAGAACGCCGCCTCCCTCAGGGGAGACGGCGTTCGAACGCGATGAGGTGCTGTCGCAGCGGCGGGGCTCAGCGTTGCGCGGGGACCTGACGGTAGCCGTCGCGGCTGGCGACGAGCACCGTCGACACCGTGCCCCATGCGGCGAGGCCACTGAGGACGACGAGGAGTGCGATGCTCATGAGTGTTCTGCCTTTCGTTGCGGCGGCTTCTGATCCATCCGCCGGGTTGCTGGGTATAACGTCCATTCTCCGGCGACGTGTTCCTTAGAACAATCGACGAGTTCTTGCCCTGACGTGTAGTTTTTCTACCGTGTAGTGTCTCCTCATGGACGTGCGACGGATGGAACTGCTCCGCGAGCTCTCGATGCGCCGCTCGATCACCGCGGTAGCGGAGGCGACGCACCGCACCCCCTCCGCGGTCTCGCAGCAGCTCAAAGTGCTTGAGCGCGAGGCCGGTGTGCCGCTGATCGAGCGCTCCGGCCGGGGCGTCGTGCTCACGGCGGCGGGACGGGAGCTCGCGCGCAGCGCCACCGAGATTGCGATCGCGCTCGAGCGGGCCGACGCGGTCTGGCAGACATTCACGAACAACCCGATCGGCGAGGTCACGATCGCGACGTTCCCGACGGCGGGCCAGATGCTCCTCCCGAATGCGCTGGTCGCGCTGCGCAGCGTCGAGGGGCTGGTCGTGCAGTGCGAGGACGCCGACCCCGGCACCGACGAGTTCGCCGACCTGACCGCCGACGTCGACATCGTGCTCGCGCACTCGCCCACTGGACGCAGCGCCTGGGCCGGCCGCGGTCTCGCGATGGCCGAGCTGATGATCGAGCCGCTCGATATCGGGCTCCCCGCGGGCCACCGCCTCGCCGACCGCGCGACGGTCACCGCGGCCGACCTCGTCGGCGAGACCTGGATCGGCGTCCCCGACGGGTTCCCGTTCGAGCGGGTGATGCAGGACATCGAGACCGCGTCGGGTGAGGCGGTGCGGGTGGAGCAGCGCTTCGCGTCGACCCGAGTGACGGAGGCATTCGTCGCGGCGGGCCTGGGTATCGCGGTGCTGCCGCGGTACACGGCGGGCGGCGCCGGAGTGGTGGTGAAGCCCCTCCGCGGGGTGAACTCGGTGCGACACATCGTGGCGCTGATGCGGCCGGACCGGGCGGAGCGGCTCTCGGTCCGCACTGTCGTCCGCGAGCTGCGCGCGCAGGCCGGCCGGCTCGTGCACGCGCTCTGAGCGATCACGGTGCCGTGCCGTCTCCGACGCGGGAGAGAATGGACGCATGAGCGATCCCGCCGGCCCCGAGGTCACCCGCGAAGAGGTCGACGTCCGCCGCTCCCCGCGCGTCTGGCGCATCCTGGCCCTCGGCGTCGGTCTCGGAGCGATTGCGGCCTTCGTGCTGAGCTTCGCGCTGCCCGAGACGCAGGGCTTCTCGCGCGGGCAGGTCTTCGGATTCAGTCTGTTGCTCTTCGTGACGGTGTTCGGGGCCCTGGCCGGGCTCGTCGTGGTGCTGCTCGACCGGGTCGTCGGCCGCACGGTCGTCCGGAGGACCGCCGAACGAATCATCGAGCGCGAGGAGCGCGAAGCGGATCAGGTCGAGGTCGAGCCCCCCGTCGATGAGGGCGACGAGCCGACCGCCATCGAGCGGACCTAGCCCGCAGTCGCCCGACCTGTGTCGCCTCGGTTCACTCTCGCGAACGAGATCGGAGCGTCAGCGTCGCCGACGCGACGAGGAGCGGCGGCTGCCGGCGCTGGTCGTCGGGCGCTTGGCCGCGGCGCGCTTGGCTTTCTGCGCCGTCGAGATCCGCTTGGCGATGAAAGTGAGCAGGAACGGCAGGATTCGGTAGATCACGGGGTCTCCTCGGGTGAGTGCGCGCGGGGCCGCGCACGTTCCGATCATGGAGCGGCCAGTCGATCCGTGGGACCCGTTGCGCCGCGGAGTGCGCTGTGCAGAGCTTCCGCGGGAAGCGCCTCAGCTCAGCTGCGTGCGCTCCACCCAGTCGAGGTACTCCGGTGTGACGGTGCCGGTGATGTACTCGCCCGTGAAGCAGCTGGTCTCGAGGTCGGTGAC
>NZ_PSWS01000048.1 GCF_002932875.1 Rathayibacter tritici | reverse complement strand
GCCCCCAATCCACCGACCCCGTTCCCGCCTTCTGCGTCGCCACCGACACACCACCCGACACAAGAGCCCCAGCACCCGCCATCAGAGCAAGACCAACAGGACCACCCACCCCCGTACACATCAACGCAATCCCGGCGAGCACCGCAACACCCGCAAGGAGGTACTCCTTGTTCTCCCACGCCCACCGATTCGCATCCACGACGAACCGGCCGACATCGGCGAACGCACCATTGTTCCCATCCCGATACGCACGCAACTCCGCATCGGTCACCGGCCGCAGACCCAACGGATCAAGCGCATGCAACGGATCGTTACCCGCGTATGAATACGGATTACCCGACCAACCCGAACCGACGACCGGCTCCAGCGGATCAGTCGACAAGAAGCCGCGCGTCGCCGGGTCGTACACCCGATGGCCCAACCACTCCAGGCCCGCCACCGCGACTCCACCGCCGGCAGCGAGCGAGAGCTCGGACGGCAGTGTGGAGTCCTCGGTGGCTGGGAGGTCCCACGGATTCGTCGGCAGCGTCGGGCGCTGCGCCCTCCACCCGGCACTCACCCAGCGCTCACCGATGCCCGTGACACCGCCGGGAGTCGCCAGAACGGGAAGGGGCCCGACCGAGTGCAGGGACGGAACGGCATCGGCGCTGTCCCACCGCAGCTCCGTGGAACCCACTCGGGCCAGTTCACCGAGCGCATCGACGTGGAGAGACACCACAGACGTGGAGCCATCCGCCCGCCGGTCCTCGATGGATTCCAGCCGCCCGGAACGCGACCAGGCGAAGCTGCGTGCAGAGCCGTCCGAGCCGAGTGCGCCCGTGCGTCGGCCGAGCCCGTCGTACTGGTATTCGGTTACCGTCCCGTCGGCGTCCGTCATCGTTCGCAGCTGACCGGCGATGTCGTACGAACGGCTGCTCATCCTCCCCGCCGTGCTTTCTGCGATCGGCCGGCCGCAGGCGTCGTACGCCCAGGAGGAGACGACGTCTCCGCTCGCCTCCACAAGCTGGCACGCCTGGTCGTAGCGGTACTCCACCGTCCCGTCGCCGCTGCGCACCCTGGAGAGTCGTCCTTCGCCGTCGCGATCGAGAGCGGTGACGCGCCCACCCTCGACGTGCTCAACGAGGAAGCCGTCGCGGTACTGCCACGTCTGTCGGCCACCACCGGCGGACGACGACGCGATCCGCCCGGCGGCGTCGTACGAGAACTCGGCTCGACCGACCAGCGGGTGCTCGATCGCAGTGATCCTGCCCGCGAGATCCCTTTCATAGCGCGTCGCAGCACCCTCGGGCCCGATCGTGGCAGAGCGGGTACCGTCGGCGTTGTACTCCCAGGCGAGTCCGTCACCGTCCCGTCGCCGGTGAAGGAGTCGGCCGGCGCGGTCCCATTCCAGCGTGTGCACGACCGGCTCGCTCGCTGTGTGGTCCGTGATCGTCAATCGACGATGGTGTGGATCACGGTCGATCTCGCAGTGCAGCACTCCGTCGATGTGACCACTCTTCTCGCGGCCGAAGGCGTCGAAGCGCCAGTCCCACCGGTGCCCGTCCGGGGTCTCCTGCCACGCCCATCGACCAGCGGCGTCGTAGCCGCCGGTCGTCCTGCGGCCCAGCGGATCGACGGTCGCGACCTCGCGATCGGCCGCGTCGTACTCGCGCCGAGTCACTCCACCGGCCGGATCGACGATCGTCACCAGGCGACCCCGCTGGTCGTAGTCGTACCGCGTCACTCCCCCGACACCGTTGACTGCCTCGACCAGCTGACCGGCGGCGTCGTAGCGGAACCGGCGCACACCGTACCGCGAATCGCGTGTCCCGATGAGCCGACCGGCAGCGTCGTAGCGATACCGCGAAGTCCCCTCGCCGGGAACCCGGCGAAGGACGACCCGCCCGATCGCGTCGTACTCCACCGTGGTGACGCCGCCTGCAGGGTCGACTCGACGAACCATCCGGCCGTCGGCGTCGTACTCCAGGCGCGTCCGGCCTCCTACCGGGTCCACGATCCCGGAGAGACGCCCACAGGCGTCGTACTCGAGGCTCGTGCTCGCGCCCGTCGGCGACACCTGTTCGACGACCCGGCCAGCCGCGTCGCGGTGGAGCGCGGTTGATCCGCCCTCCGCATCGACGAGCTCGACCGGCCGTCCGCAGCGGTCGTAGCTGGTCCTCGACTCCGAATCATCGGGTCCCTCCTCGGCGATCGGGCGGCCGAGCGGGTCGAATCGGACGCGCGAGTGAGTGGGTCCGTCACCGAGAGCGATGCACGTCGCCTGTATGACGAACGAGCGCCGAACCCCGGTCGGGTCGATCGTCGCGGTCAGCGCACCGGTAGCGTCGTATTCGCGGCGCCAGACACCGCCGGCCGGATCGGTCGTCGCCACAAGCCTTGTCACCGCGTCGTAGGCGAACCGCCAGGCGGCACCGTCCGGGAGGATCGCGGCAGCGACGTTCCCGAGATCGTCGAACTCTCGGCTGATGGAGCGGCCGAGCGGATCGATCGTCCGCGTCGTCTCGCCGTGCTCGCCGTACGTCAGCTCAGTACGCCCGCCGAGGGGGTCCACGGTTGCGACGAGGCGACCGACGGTATCCCGCTCGTACTGCCACGTCGATCCGCCGGCGTCGCGGCGGGAGATCAGCTGACCAGCGGGGTCGTACCGGAAGGATGTCCGTGCTCCGGAGGGTGAGACGGCGGCCGTCACTCGGCCGGTCTCGTCCCGTTCGAGACGCGCGGTACGTCCGTCGGCGTTGGTCGTCGCGACCAGGTCGCCGTACTCGTCGTGGGTCATCCGCAGCATCACACCGACGGGATCGACGACCTGGGTCAGCAGCCCGTCGCTCCACGTCAGTGCCGTGCGCCCGCCCTCCGGATCCACGATCAGGACAGGCTCGCGTGCCTCGTCGCTCCCGTACTCGTAGGAGGTGACGCTGTCGCCCGTCGAGACCGCGACCACCCGGTCACGGTCGTCATAGCTCAGCCGCACGTCCGCTCCGGAAGGAGTGCGCGTGCGGACACGGCGACCACGCTCGTCGTAGGCGTGGGCCGTGACGGCGCCGTCGCGCTCGACGACCGACAGGAGGTTCCCGTGAGCGTCGTAGCTCATCGACTGCCGACGGCCCTCGGAGTCGAGGACACCGACGAGGCGGCCTGCCGCGTCGGCGACCCAGGTGTTCGAGCGCGAGCCGTCCAGATCGGAAACGACGCTCGCGCGCCCGGAGAGGTAGGCGTAGCGGGTCGCTCGGCCGAACGGCGAGCGCTGGCTGCGCACCCGTCGTCGGGAGTCGTACTCGTTGACGACCTCCACGACTCCGCTCGCTGCGGTCACCGACTCGATCAGGCCCGCGTCGTTCCAGGAGTACCGTCGAATCCCCGCCGCTAGCGAGACCGACGCGAGCCGGTCCTCGTCGTAGCGGTACTCGGCGCGGCGACCGTCGGACGCGAGTGCGGCGACGACCAGATCGCCGCTCCACTCGAGGTCGATGCAGCGGCCGCGCGCGTGACGCAACCGGACCAGTCGTTCGTCGACGTACTCCGCCGTGATCCCCGTTCCCGGACCAGAATCGTGTGCGCGCCATCGCCCGGATGCGGAGAACTCGACGGTCGTCCCACGGGAGTCCGACACGACCAGCAGCCCGTCGCGGGCCTCGAGCCAGCAGTTCTCGCCGACCGCCCGAGCCCACCCTGCGCCCTCGCGGGGGAAGATGACCTCGCGACCATCGGGCATGACCCAGACGGCGCCCTCGTCCCCGAGACGGAGCCGCTGCTCCACAATCGAGGACCAGCCACGACCGAACGCGCCGATGCGCTCGTCAAGCGAGTTGTAGCTGCGCTCCAGCAGAAGCGTCGCGCAGCCACCGTCGAAGGTGAGATCGCGCTCGACCTCGAGGAAGTTCCCGGTGGCCGTGTTGACCGGGTCATCGGAGTACCCCGTGCTCGGCGGTGCACCGAAGGCCTGCGCCGGCGTGATCGTGAGGTCCCGTCGATCAGCGGGGATGCCGGCGGAGGCTAGCGCAACGGCCAGTGCGCTGTCGGCGACGTTCGAGACGACGCCTTCGCCACCCGCAGCAGCGAACGCATCGGCGACGGTACGCGCCCAGGCCGCGTCCTGGCGGTTCGCGGCCAGCCACTGCTCGGCACCACTCACCACACCGTCTGCCGAGAGTGCGCCCCAGCGGCACCGCTCGGCGAAGTCTGCGAGGCGTCCTCGCAGCACGGCGGTAGCGGTACCCAGCTCGTCGTCGAGGGCCGATGCCGACGTCGCGAAGGTGCGTAGGTCGTCGGGACGAGCGGCCGAGGTTCCGCCGCCGGTGCCACCGCCGCTGAGCGCCGGGACCTCCCGTGCGCCCGTGCTCGCCGATTCGACCGGGATCCGCGGCTCGTCCGCCGCCGGTCCCACGGGCGGATCGTCCGAGCCGAACAGCGCGTCCCCGGCACGTTCGAGGAGGTTGCGCGCGTCCTGTTCACGCTGCCACTCGCGCGCGATCTGTCGCCGCTTCTGCTCCTTGTGCGCCTCGCGCCGTAGTTGGCGCGCTCCCGAGGACACCTCCCGCAGGCGCTGCGCCAGCTCCTGCACGTCGGATGCCGCCACCCGCGCGTTGCTCTCGAACACCTGCGCAAACCGGCCGCGGAACTCCGCGAGCGCCGTCGTCACGAGCGATGAGCGCGAGCCCGCCTGTCCCACGAGCATCGACGCAGCCGCATCGAACGCTGAGATCAGCGCCTCCGCCGCCCCGTCGTCGAACGGGACGTCTTCCTCGATCGCACCCAGATGCATCTGTACCGCCGCCTCTCTAGAGAATGAAGGTCAGGAGACGTCCCGCCCCTGCGCACCGGAGCGCGTGGGGGCGGGACGACCGGTCAGCTCCCGCCGCCGGCGGCGAAGATGTTCTGCGAAATCGTCGCCAGCTGGCTGCGCAGCTCTTCGAGCTCCTGCTTGGCCTTCTCGAGGGCCGACTTCGTCTCCGGCCAGGTGGAGGACCGGAACTGCGACGCCAGCGGGCCGTCCCAGACGTTCGGGTCGGACAGCGTCCGTCCCTGCGCATCGAGCTGGCTGATCTGATCGGTCAGACCGCCGTTGACGATCGACTGGATCTGCTGGATCGCCGACTTCGCCTCTTCGGTCGAGAGAACACGTGACATGGACCACACCCTTCTTCCACTGCGAACGGGACCGTCCCGCCCGCTCCCCACTCCACCTCAGTGTTGTGAGGATACCTCGTCATCGTAGAAGGTTGCGAGTGGTGACGTGTGCTGGCGGCGTCCGTTCAGCCCCTCTGGCGCAAGATGCTGCCTCAATCGCGGGTCGTGATCGCGAAGGGGCTGCTCGCGAGGTCCGAGAAGGCGCCCACGCGGGCTCGCAGCTCGCAGGACGGGGTCACCGACAGGGCGGTCACGGTGAGCCCATCGGAGGACACGGCGACCGCGCCCCCGCAGCCGTCGCTGAAGCGCACCCCGCCCACTCCCCCGGCGATCGCGTCGAGCATGCTGCTCGCCGGCCCCGACGACGGGGTGACGAGCAGCGGATTCACGGGGTCCGCTCCACTGGGCCAGACCGGCACCAGCGTCACCGGCAGCGGCGTCTGGCTCACCGTCCGCGCGGGCGTCTGGATCCGCACATCCCGCAGGCGCTGCACCGGGTACGCCGTTCCGGCCACCGCGGAATCGGACACGGCCTGCGTCGTGGCGGACGCGGCCTCGGAGAGCCACGCGTCGAGGGCGCTCTGCTCGGCCACGGCGAGCGGCACGACCGCCGTCACCTCGACACTCCCCTGCGCCGGGACCTCCACATCCGTCAGGCTCCAGCCGCAGCGCGTTCCGACCCCGGTGACGCTCGGCTGATTGCGGACGGCTGTCGCCCCGGACCAGGTGACGGCGGGGCAGCCGTCCGCAGCATCGAGGCCCGGCAGCACCTCCAGGAGAGGACCGGAGAGAGGCGCGCTCTGCGCCGAGTAGGTGATCTCGACGACCACGGACCGCCTCGTCGCGTCCCAGGCGGCGGACCGCGTCACCCCGAGACCCGTGGGCAGCGGCCGGTCCTGCTGCCGAGCCGACAGTGCGGCGTCCGAAGCAGGTGCGTGCGCGTCGTCACCGCGCGGTTGGACGGCGATGACCACCGCGGCGACGAGCAGGACGACGGCTCCGGCGGCCGCGAGGATCATCCGAAGACCGCCACGCCGCCGCGCGGGAGCCGCGACCGTCGGCCGTTCCGACGCGCGCAGCTCCCGACGCGGCACGGAACGGAGCATCGTCGCCTGCGACGACGGACCGAGCTCGGGCGCCGGCCCCTCGTCGATCGGCTCCGGCTGCGTCGCCACCGCGACCCCGCGCAGGACCGTGCCCGGCCGGTCCGCCTCCTCGAACACCGGCACGCCCGACGCGAGCGGCAGCGCAGGCAGCCCGGCCAGCTCCGGGACGAGAGCGCGGAGGATCCCGGCCGCCTCCGGAGCCGTCGGCCGGGACAGCGGATCCTTCGCGAGCATCCGGTCGAGCAGCGACGCGAGCCGGGGCGGCAGGTCCAGCGGGGGCGGGAGCGTCGAGACGTGTCGGTACGCGACCGCGAAATCGGTGCCGAGGCCCGCGAAGGGAGTGCGGCCGCAGAGCAGCTCGTAGAGCAGCACGCCGGTCGAGTAGACGTCGCTCGGCGGTCCGGCCTCGCCGGTCGCGAGCATTTCGGGCGAGAGGTACTCGGGCGTCCCGATGATGCCCGTCGTCGCTCTCGGCCCCTCGGCGACGACATGGGCGATGCCGAAGTCGGACACGCGGACGGCGGAGCCGAGATCGGCCGACCCCTCGGCCAGCAGCACGTTGTCGGGCTTCACGTCGCGATGGACCGTGCCGATCGCGTGAGCCGCCGCGAGCCCGTCCAGAATCGAGGCGACCACCGGCAGAGCGCGCGCCGCGGGAAGCGGCCCCTCGAGCCGCAGCAGCTCCCGCAACGAGCCGCCGCCGACGAGCTCCATCACGATCGCGAGCGTCTCGCCCTCGACCACCAGATCGCGGACCTCCACGACGTTCGGGTGCCGCAGCCGGGTGAGCACCGACCGCTCCCGCACGAACCGCTCGACCAGCCCCGCATCGTGGGCGTGCTCTCGGCGGAGCAGCTTCGCCGCGAGGTCGGGGCCCTGAGCGTCACCAACCCGCCACACCTCGCCCGCTGCGCCCGACCCGATCCGCTCGAGCAGCCGGTAGCGGGCACCCAGGGCTACGCCGGGACTCACCGTCATACCGTCCCCCGATCCGAGCTTCCATCATCTTCGACTGGAAGCGTAGCGGGGATGTTCCGCTCGGGTCAGCGCTGGCGCGTCGGACGACCGCGGATCAGAAGCCCTCGCTGGCGCGCGGCAGGTAGTCGGCGCCCAACGCCGCCAGCTCGTCCGCGCTCAGCTCCAGCTCGAGGGACGCAACAGCGTCGTCGAGGTGCCGGAGCCTGGTGGCGCCCACGATCGGCGCGGTGACCGCCTCCTGCTGCCGCACCCAGGCGAGCGCCACTTGCGCTCGGGAGACGCCGCGCTCCTCGGCGATGCGTGCCACGGTCGCGACAGTCCGGCGATCGGCCTCCTCCTGCTGGCGGTAGAGGGTGCCGCCGAAGACGTCGCTCTCGGTACGCGCCGTCGTCGCGTCCCAGTCGCGGGTCAGGCGGCCGCGGGCGAGCGGCGACCACGGGATCACGCCCACCCCCTGATCGAGGCAGAACGGGTGCAGCTCGCGCTCGTCCTCGCGCTGGATCAGGTTGTACTGATCCTGCATCGAGACGAACCGCGTCCAGCCGCCGAGATCCGCGGTGTACTGCGCCTTGGCGAACTGCCAGGCCCACATACTCGACGCTCCGAGGTAGCGCACCTTGCCCGAGCGGACAACGTCGTGGAGCGTCTGCATCGTCTCCTCGATCGGCGTCTCCGGGTCCCAGCGGTGGATCTGGTAGAGGTCGATGTACTCGGTGCCGAGCCGACGCAGGCTGTCGTCGATCGCGCTGAGGATGTGACGCCGGGAGAGCCCGCCGCCGTTGGGGCCGGGGCGCATCCGCCCGTGCACCTTGGTCGCGATCACGACCTCCTCGCGGACGGCGAAGTCGGCGAGGGCCCGGCCAACGAACTCCTCGCTCGTGCCGTCGGAGTAGACATCCGCCGTGTCGAAGGTGGTGATGCCCCGTTCGAGTGCCCGCTGGAGGAACGGTCGCGACTCCTCCTCGCCCATGCTCCAGCCGTGCGCGCCGCGATCGGGCGCACCGAAGCTCATGCAGCCGACAACGATCGAGGAGACCTGCAGGCCGCTGGAGCCGAGTCGGATGGAGTCCATGCGTGTCGCTTCCGTGTCGATGGCGGGTCACTCCAAGCCTTGCACCCGCGAGCGGCGGCGCGCCAGCCGCTCCCCTAGGCGCCGGAATCGCGGCGGGTGAGGGCGACGACGCTCGGGAGGAACAGCGCGACGACGGCCACCACGGCCGGCGCCAGGAGGGCCCAGCCGATATCGGGGACCGCGTACTGGCCCTGGAATGCTCCGAGTGCGACGGCCATCAGCACCAGCTGCATCGTCAGGGCGGAGGCGCGCATCCAGCCGCGGCGGCGGACGGCGCCGAGCGTCGTCGCTGCGGCCCAGCCGACCGCGATCAGCGCGAGGACGACGATGGCGATCCCACCTCCCAGCGTGTCGGGCCTGGTCGTCAGCAGCTCCAGGATCAACCAGATCGCGACCGCGGCGACGGCGAGCGTCTCCAGAGCCAAGACTGCGATCAGCACGAGCAGACCAAGCGGTCTCAAGCCGCCCGAGCGGGGCTCGCGGGACCCGTTCGCGTCAGCGATCACAGCCACATCCCATCCAGGACTCTTGATTCGGGCTCATACCCGTGACAGGCTAGTCCAGTTCGTTTCACCGCTCACAGGGTCGTGGGTTTCCGCCGATGTGAACATCCGATCCCGCCGCGCCGTCAGGCGTGGGGGCGAACCGGATGATCAGCACTGGAGTCGGGTGGCCGGCGCAGTGCTCTCGCATCGCACCGAGTGCACCGGCAAGAACCGAGCGTCGTCTCGACCACCACCCGATTCACCCTGCGCTCGCGCGGGGCCTCGCGGCGTGCACCGGTGACGGCGCGACGATCGAGTACTGGTCGTGATCGTCGGCGTGAATCGATCATCCCACCCGAACACTGCGTGGTTCCTCTACGCACGCCTTCACACAAGGAGCATCCGCATGGACTGGCGCGACAAGGCCGCTTGCCTCACCGCAGACCCCGAGCTTTTCTTCCCCGTCGGTAACACCGGCCCGGCCGTCGACCAGATCGAGAAGGCGAAGTCGGTGTGCGGTCGTTGCACCGTCACCGAGGTCTGCCTCCAATACGCCCTCGAGACCGGTCAGGACTCGGGTGTGTGGGGCGGCCTCAGCGAGGACGAGCGCCGCGCCCTCAAGCGCCGCGCCGCCCGCGCCCGCCGCGCCTCCTAAACGCGCACCGGCCGCTCCCGGCTGGACGACCACGACCCCCGTCGCCTCACGGCAGCGGGGGTCTCGTCGTTTCCGGCTCAGGAGCGAGCGCGCTCCAGCCAGCGCAGCGGCACCTCGATAGTGACCTCGGTGCCGCGCCCGACCAGCGTGTGCCAGTCGATGGTGCCGCCGAGCTCGCCCTGGATCAGCGTGCGCACGATCTGCGTGCCCAGTCCCGAGCCGACCTTGCCCTCGGGCAGCCCGACGCCGGTGTCGCGAACCTTCACGGTCAGCTCGTCGTCGCTGCGCGAGGCCACGATCTCCACGTCACCCTCGCGACCGGCCAGGCCGTGCTCGACGGCGTTGGTGACCAGCTCGGTCAGGGCGAGTGCCAGCGGAGTCGCGTACTCGCTGGGCAGGTTGCCGAAGCTACCCGTGAGCTTGGGGTGCACCGTGGTGTTGTGGGTCGAGGCGACCTCGGCGATCAGCAGCAGCACCCGGTCGAAGACGGCGTCGAAGTCGACGTTCTGGTTCAGTCCCTCCGAGAGAGTGTCGTGCACGACCGCAATGGCGGCGACACGCCGCATCGCCTGGGTGAGCGCCTCCCGGGCCAGATCGGAGTGGGTGCGCCGTGCCTGAATCCGCAGCAGCGACGCGACGGTCTGCAGATTGTTCTTGACGCGGTGATGGATCTCCCGAATCGTCGCGTCCTTCGTGATGAGCTCCCGCTCCTGGTGGCGCAGCTCGGTGACATCGCGGCAGAGCACGACGGCGCCGACCCGCTCGCCGCGGTCCCGGATGGGGATCGCGCGCAGCGAGACCGTCACTCCGCGGGCCTCGATGTCGGTGCGCCACGGAGCCCGCCCGGTGACGACCAGCGGCAGGGACTCGTCGATAACGACCTTGCCCGCGATCAGCGTCGTGGTGACCTCGGCGAGCGACTCCCCCTCGAGCTCGTCGGCGAACCCGATGCGATTGAACGCTGAGAGGGCGTTGGGGCTCGCAAACGTGGTGATGCCGTCGACGTCCAGGCGGATCAGCCCGTCGGACGCTCGCGGGGCGCCGCGCCGCGGACCGGTCGGCGCCCCGAGGTCGGGGAAGTCCCCGGAGGCGATCATCGAGAAGAGATCGTTCGCGCAGTCGTTGAATGTCAACTCCTGACGGCTCGGAGTGCGCGTCTCGCTGAGGTTGGTGTGGCGCGTGACGACGGCGATCGGCTGGTCGGTGGTGCCGCTGTCGGAGGAGCTGAGCCGGCGCAGGACGGGGACGGCGCGCACCCGTGTGGGCGTCTCCTCGAACCAGTCCGGGGCGGAGGTGTCGACGATGCGCGCCGTCTCGAAGGCCTCGACGACCTGGGCGCGCCACTCCGACTTGATCCGCTGGCCGACGAAGTCGCGGTAGAACAGGGTCGCTGCGCTGGAGGGACGGGCGTGCGCGACCGCGACGAAGCTGTCCTCGGCGGTAGGGACCCAGAGCACGATGTCGGCGAAGGCCAGGTCGGCGAGCAGCTGCAGGTCGCCGACCAGCAGGTGCAGCCACTCGACATCCGCTTCGTCGGATCGGCCGTGGGAGAGGACGAGGTCACTGAGGGTCGACACCGGTCAAGCCTAGGGTGCGCTCGGTGCGCCGGCGCCGCGGGAGCACCGCACTGTCACCTGATGCGCCGGGTTATCCACAGTCTCGCCGGTAATACGCTATGAGCTTCCCTCGACTGCTTCGATGAGGGCGTCCCTGCGCGCTACACCCAGTGCGCTCCGCCCAATCGAGCCGAGAGGTGACCCGGACCCGTGAACAGCTCGTCCTGCCCCTGGAGATCGCCGCATGAGCCATCCCCTCCACGCCTTCGACTACCGCACCCTGCCCGTCGAGCCCCAGCCGAAGGACGAGCCGCCGAGCACCGCAGAGTTCTTCGCCCCGCAGCCGGCGACCCGGGCGCAACTGCCCGATCCGGCTCCTGTGCTCGCGCGCCTCACCCTCCTGGTCGTCGAGATCCTCGAGGGCTCACGCGAGATCGACCAGATCGCCCGCTGGTTGAGCGACGAGGTCTACCACCATCTGCAGAAGCGCGTCGTGCTCTCCGCTCGTTCGCGAGCCCTGGGCAAGCAGACGGGGCAGCGGGTCCCGTTCACGGTCGGCCGGGTGGTGATCACGGAGCCGCGGGACGGCGTCGTCGAGGGGGTGGTCCTGGTGCACAATCGCGCCCGCACGCGGGCCGTCGCGATTCGACTCGAGGGCACGGATGCGCGCTGGCGGGCGACCGCGATCAACGTTCTCTGACCAGGTGGTCAGCGGTCGCGGTCTCGCGCGGCCGGCAGGATGATCTCGACGCTTCTGCCGCGGATCGCCTCCTCCCGCGAGCTGCTAGCGGCCGAGGAGCGCGGAGCCGATCGTGTCGACACCGGCATCGTCCTCGATCCGGGGCGAGGCCGTGGTCGGAGACCGCTCCGCAGCCCTGCACCGTCGCCTCAGGACACAGCGGAGGGGGGTGGGACTCATGGTCGTCGCGGTGCCTCCCATTCCTCGAGCCGGGTCTGGTCTCCTACGCGCGCCACGGGAAGGCGGCGGCGGGGTCGCCCGGCCGAGCGCCTCCCTCCTGCTGAACGCCGACGGCCCCGGTTCCCGCTGCTGCGGAACCGGGGCCGTCGGACGTCGTCCGGGAGAACTCAGCGGCGCTTGGACTGCGCTCTGCGCTCCTCGCGGTTGGCGGGCGTCGCCTCCGAGCCGCCCGTCTTCTGGCCGAACGCACCGGTCACCGTGGGAGCCTCGTCCGCCTGGCCCTCGGGGAGCGCCGCGCGCGCCTCCTCGGCCCGGGCCTTGGCGGTCGCCGCCTGCTGCACCTGGCCGCGCTGGTTGCGGACTTCGACACCGCCGGAGTCGCTCGGAGCCGAGTAGCTGAGCTTTTCGGCCGGGGCAACCGGCTGTGCGAGACCCTTGGCCGCGACTGCGGCGACTTCGCCCTGCTGCTGCGTCACCTCGACCTCGAGGTTGAAGAGGAAGCCGACGGTCTCCTCGCGGATCTGTCCCATCATCTGCTGGAACAGGGCGAACCCCTCGCGCTGGTACTCGACCAGCGGATCGCGCTGCGCCATCGCGCGAAGGCCGATGCCGTCCTTGAGGTAGTCCATCTCGTAGAGGTGGTCGCGCCAGCGGCGGTCGATCACCGAGAGAACGACGCGGCGCTCGAGTTCGCGCATGGCCGGAGAACCCAGCTGCTCCTCGCGGCCCTGGTAGGCGAGCTTCGCGTCCGAAAGAATCTCGCGGCGCATGAACTCTTTGTTGATGCGGCCGCGGCTGCCCGCCTCCTGCACCACCTCGTCGATGGTCAGGCTGACCGGGTAGAGCGTCTTCAGCTCGGTCCAGAGGGCGTCGAAGTCCCAGTCATCGCCGTTGCCGTCTCCGGTGTGCACCTCGAGGATCTCGTCGATCACATCGACCAGGAACGTCTGGGTGCGCTCGTGGAGATCGTCGCCCTCGAGGATGTGCCTGCGGTCCGAATAGATCGCTTCGCGCTGGCGGTTGAGGACGTCGTCGTACTTGAGGACGTTCTTGCGGATCTCGGCGTTGCGCGCCTCCACCTGCGACTGCGCGCTGCGGATGGCGCGCGAGACGACCTTCGACTCGATCGCGATATCGTCCGGAACGTTGCCACGCCCCATCAGCGTCTCCGCAGCGCCGGAGTTGAACAGGCGCATCAGATCGTCGGTGAGCGAGAGGTAGAAGCGGCTCTCCCCCGGGTCACCCTGCCTGCCGGAGCGTCCGCGAAGCTGGTTGTCGATTCGTCGCGACTCGTGGCGCTCGGTGCCGAGGACATACAGACCGCCGGCGGCCTGCACCTTCTCGGCCTCCTCGGCCACCGTCGCCTTGACCGTGGCGAAGACGTCGTCCCAGGCGGCCTCGTAGTCCTCCGGCGTCTCGGAGGGGTTCAGACCCTTCGCCGTCATCTCGGCGACGGCGAGAAACTCCGCATTGCCGCCGAGCATGATGTCGGTGCCTCGACCAGCCATATTCGTCGCCACGGTGACCGCGCCCAGGCGACCGGCCTGAGCGACGATGGCCGCCTCCCGCGCGTGGTTCTTGGCGTTGAGCACCTCGTGCCGGACGCCCTTCTTGGCGAGCAGGCGGGAGAGGTACTCGCTCTTCTCGACGCTGGTCGTGCCCACGAGCACCGGCTGCCCGGCCGCGTGGCGCTCCGCGATGTCTTCCACGACCTGCGCGAACTTGACCTGCTCGTTCTTGTAGACGAGGTCGGCGTTATCGATGCGCTGCATCTTGCGGTTGGTCGGGATCGGGACGACGCCGAGCTTGTAGGTCGACATGAATTCGGCGGCCTCGGTCTCGGCCGTTCCGGTCATACCGGAGAGCTTGGAGTAGAGGCGGAAGTAGTTCTGCAGCGTGACGGTCGCGAGAGTCTGGTTCTCGGCCTTGACCTGCACGCCCTCCTTCGCCTCAATGGCCTGGTGGATGCCCTCGTTGTAGCGGCGACCGGCCAGGATGCGGCCGGTGTGCTCATCGACGATCAGGACCTCGCCGTTCAGCACGACGTAGTCCTTGTCTTTCTTGAACAGAGCACGCGCTTTGATCGCGTTGTTGAGGAAGGAGATCAGCGGGGTGTTCGCGGACTCGTAGAGGTTGTCGATGCCGAGGTAGTCCTCGACCTTCTCGATGCCGGGCTCGAGGACGCCGACGGTCCGCTTCTTCTCGTCGACCTCGAAGTCCTCGCCCTCGTCGAGGCGCTTGGCGAGGTTGGCGAACTCCGCGAACCAGCGGTTCGCCTCGCCCGATGCGGGTCCGGAGATGATCAGCGGCGTCCGGGCCTCGTCGATGAGGATCGAGTCGACCTCGTCAACGATGGCGTAGAAGTGGCCGCGCTGGACCATGTCCTGCGCTTGCCAGGCCATGTTGTCGCGCAGGTAGTCGAAGCCGAACTCGTTGTTCGTGCCGTAGGTGATGTCGGCTGCGTACTGCTCGCGGCGCTGCTCCGGGGTCTGACCGGAGAGGATCACGCCGGTTGTCATGCCGAGGGCGCGGAACACTCGGCCCATCAGCTCCGACTGGTAGGACGCGAGGAAGTCGTTGACCGTGACGATGTGCACGCCGCGGCTGGCGACCGCGTTCAGGTACGCGGGGAGAGTCGCGACGAGGGTCTTGCCCTCTCCGGTCTTCATCTCGGCGATGTTGCCCAGGTGCAGGGCGGCACCGCCCATCAGCTGCACGTCGAAGTGGCGCAGGCCCAGCGTCCGGCGCGACGCCTCGCGGACGGCGGCGAACGCCTCCGGCAGCAGGTCGTCGAGGGATTCGCCGTTCGAGTAGCGCTCGCGCAGCTCGACGGTCTCGTTCTTCAGCTCCTCGTCGCTGAGGTGCGTGAAGTCCTCTTCGAGGGCGTTGACGGCCTTCGCGTAGTTCTCGAGGCGGCGGATGACCCGCCCCTCCCCGACGCGAAGGACCTTTTCGAGGACAGAGGCCACGGGGTACTCCAAATAAGTAGAAGATCGAAGTCGCGCGCCGGAGCGCGGACCGCGACCAGCCTAGCCGGGGCGGACGGCGAGCGGTCCGGACGACGTGTCCGCCCTGGGCGGACTCCCTGGCAGGGCACGGGCGGACTTCTCGCCTGGGCGCGGGGAGGGCCCCGGAGCCGGTGCTCCGGGGCCCGAGGGTCGACTCTCAGCCGGCGGCCTGCTCGGCCAGCTCGTCGGCCTCGTCGCCGAGGCCGATCACGCCGTAATCCCAGCCCTTGCGGCGGTAGACCACGCTCGGGCGGTTCGTGTCGGAGTCGATGAAGAGGTAGAAGTCGTGGCCGACCAGCTCCATGTAGTCGACCGCATCATCGACGCTCATCGAGACGGAGGCGAAGACCTTCTTGCGAATCACGACGGGGCAGTACGGCTCCTCGGCCTCGTCTTCTGCGGGCTCCGGCGCCTCCTGAACCGGGACGACACCCGTGCTCAGCTGCTCCAGCACCGCGGCGTCGGCGGGCTGGATGGCGACGACGCTGAAGTCGTCGGCGGCCGCGTCGCGGAGCGAGGTCGGCCGATGCTGGCCCCGATGGACCTTCTTGCGGTCCTTGGCTCGTCGCACGCGTTCCAGGAGCCGCCCGATGGCGACGTCGAACGCCGCGTACTTGTCGGCTCCGCTCGCCTCGGCCCGCACCACGGGCCCCTTGCCGATCAGCGTGAGCTCCACTCGGTCGCCGCCGGCCGAGCCCTTGCCCTCGGCGTGCCTGCTCGCTTTGATCTCGAGTGCGAGAGCACGATCGGCGAGGTGCGCCACCTTGTCCGACTTCTCCGTCGCGTACGCGCGGAAGCGATCGGTGATGTCGATGTTGCGTCCTGTGATGTCGATGTCCATGACAACCTCCCAGTCGAGTACGGCGTGCCGCCTTGCTCCGGGGCGGACCGTTCACGCCGTGCCCCCACCGTAGACCCCGGTCACCCGATCGTCACCGGGAGTTCCACGGGATTCTGCTGGTACGTCACCCGCCCGTCTCTCTGTGCCTGCGAGCGCGGCCGCCGATCGGACCGAGCCGCCCGCCGCGCGCACGGCGCGCCGCAGCTCGAGCAGAGTCGCTCCGGAGGTGACCACGTCGTCCACGAGCACCACCGGCGGCCAGCAGGAGAGCGGCCGACGGGCGAGGAAGGCGCCGTCGAGGTTGCCGTGCCGGTCGGCGCGGCCGAGACCGACCTGGTCCCGGAGCACCCGGGACCGCCGCAGCGGATGCATGGCGCGCCCGCCCGCTGCGGCGACCAGCAGCGCGACGGGGTCGGCCCCGCGCCGCACTCGCGCTGCCCACGAGCCTGGCGGCACGACAAGCGCGGCGGCACTTCCGGCGAGCGCCGCTCCGAGCGCCGGGCGCAGGAGGGCGGCGAGCGGGGCGAGGGCCGCGGTGCGCCCCTCCTCCTTGAACGCCACGAGGAGACGGCGCACCGTCCCGGCGTAGGCAGCGCCGACGGCGACCAGGAGCGGATCCTCCGGCGGCCCGAGCACGCGCGTCCGCACGCCCCCGGCGCGGGCGGCCTCGGCGCGGCAGCCCGAGCAGGGCGCTCGGCTGGTGGCGGCTCCGCAGGCGGGGCAGTCGAGCGGAAGGAGAACGGCGAGGGCGTCGAGGAGGTGAGCGGAGAGCATGCCTCTACAGTCGCCGCTCCCTCGCCGGCCCCGGGGGCGAAACGACCTGATCGGGACGATTGGGGGCCCGTCGGCGCCTGTGGAGGAGCACCCGGCACCCGGAGCAGCCGATTCCCGGACCACCCGGCATCGGACCGATCAGGACCCGATGCCGGTCTGCCCGGCGAGCAGGCGGATCTCGGTCGCGATCGTCTGCCAGGCCGAGCCGCGCTGCTGCCGCAGCTCGCCGCCCTCCGCCAGGATGCGGATCTGAGTCGCGGTGTTGCCTGCGGCGATCTGCACGGTGCCGGTCGTCGTGCCGAGCGCGGTCGCTCCTCCGCCGATCAGGTTCATCGTCACGGCGTCCTCCCCCGTCGAAGCGCGGACGACCGAGACGACGTCCAGCTCGTCCGTCCAGGCGGCGGCGACCGCGGTCCCGAGCGTGGAGCGCAGGACCACCGGCTCGCCGACCGCGACAGGATCGCCGTCGCGGGAGCGAGTGATCCCGGCCACGAGAACCGTCGCCTGCTGGCCGTCCTGCGCCAGCGCGAGCATCCGGGTGCCGTCGCGTGACACGGCGATCGAGGCGAGCGACTCGACCTCGCTCCAGGCGGTCGCGACCTGCAGCGATCGGGAGCCGTCGGCGGAGTAGGCCACCAGCTGGCCCGGAGAAGCGGACGGCACCGACCAGACGTAGCCGAGCGGATCGAGTGTCGGCGCGAGGAGAGCCGAGCGGGCATCGAGCAGGACGTCGCCCCCGCCCGAGTCGATCAGGCTCACGCCCGCGGAGGTGAGCACCGCGGCCGCCGCGTCGGAGTCGGCCCCGCGCTGCCCGCCCAGGACCGCCGCCTGCGGCCGCAAGGCCTCGATCCGGTCGGAGACCCCGATGCCGACGAGTCCGGAGGAGCCGAGGAAGCCGAACGCGTCGTCCGTGAGGACGAGCGGCCGGGTGTCGACGCGGGGCGAGGTCGGCAGTCCGGTGACCTCAGCGGGCACCTCGATCGGATTCTGCTCGACCGAGAGCGCGACTGCGGTGACATTGGAGACCTTCGCGAGACTCCGCTTGAGCTGGAGCGCCATCAGCCTCCACTGCGCCTGATCGGCCTCGAGCGCGGCCGAGTTCAGATCGACCACCGCGCGCTGCGACTCGACCGGCACCGTCTCGGCCGCGAGAGTCGTCCCCGTCGGGAACGCGGAGACGACGGCGGCGGAGTCGCGCAACCAGGGCGTCGGCCCGCGCAGGAGCTCCGTGACGATCGTGGTACTGGTCGAGCTGTCGGCGCGCGAAGCGAACCAGCGCAGATCCGGCACCAGGTAGCGGTAGCTCGGGTCGAAGAAGTAGAGGGCGTGCGTCGAGAAGACCTGCTCGAAGGTGGTGCGGTCGATGACGACACCGCTCGGCGGCGCGCTGATACGCCACTGCCCGTTCTCCTGCACGAAGCCGTAGTCCAGGCTGAGGGCAGCGGTGGTGGCGACGTCGGTGTACACGCCGGTCGCGTCGACCTCGGCGACCGGGGTGATGGTCAGCGAGAGGGTGGATGCCGACTGCGGCGAGGCGGAGCGTTGGCCCTCGTCGACCGTCACGTGCTCGCCCGGGGTCCAGTCGGCTCCGGTGGAGAGGAACTCGCGCGCGATCTTGTAGTTGTTCTGCGGGCTCGACGCGGCGTCGATGAAGCCGGTGAGGATGTCGCGCTGCGACGCTCCGACGGCGGGTCCCGACGGGAGGAAGTCGTACTGCAGGTCCTGCGGGGCCACGTCTGGCCGTCCCACCCCGACGTCGCCGTCGCGCGGAATCCCCGTACAGCCGGTCAACCCGAGTGCGAGCAAGGCGGCGACCGCGGCCGCGCGAAGAGCACCGCGCTTCACGGGAGCACACCTGCCGCGGGGACCGGCGGCTCCTGAACCGGCGGGAGGACGATCAGGCCGCTGTAGGCCTGTTCGCCCGCGTCCAGCGGGGGCAGCGGGAGCGGGGAGGCCTCGATCCGCTCGCCGCGGTGGCGGGGCACGGTGAGGCGGAAGCAGGCACCGCGGTCGGGCATCGACCAGACCTGGAGCCAGCCGTGGTGCAGAGCGGTGTCCTCCTGGGCGATCGAGAGGCCGAGCCCGGTGCCGCCGAGGGTGCGGCGGCGGGACGGATCGGCACGCCAGAAGCGGTCGAAGACGCGCACCACCTCCTCGCTGCTCATGCCGTGGCCGTAGTCGCGGACGGCCAGGGCGACGGCGCTGGCGTTGCTGTCCACAGTGACGACGATCTCGCGGCCGTCGCCGTGCTCGATCGCGTTGCCGAGCAGGTTGCGAACGATCCGGCGGATGCGGCGCGGGTCGAGGTCGGCATCGAAGTAGCCGCCGGGAGCGGAGAGGGTGAGCTGGGAGCCGTTGGCCTCGGCGATCCCGCGCATCGCGTCGATCTCCTCGCCCGCGAGCTTCACCAGGTTGACCGGCTCGAGCTCCAGCTCGGCCGAGCCCGCGTCGTGCCGGGAGATCTCGAGCAGGTCGGCCAGCAGGCTCTCGAAGCGGCCGATCTGGCTGTGCAGCAACTCGACGGTGCGCTCGGCGACCGGCGCGAAGCCCTCGCGCTGGTCGTACAGGACGTCGCCCGCGAGCTTCATCGTCGTCAGCGGGGTGCGCAACTCGTGCGAGACGTCCGAGACGAAGCGCTGCTGCACCTGGCTCAGCGTCGCCAGCTCGCTGATCCGGTCCTGGAGGCTGTCGGCCATGCCGTTGAAGGAGCGGGCGAGGGTCGCGATCACATCTTGGCCGCGCTCCGGGATCCGCACGTCGAAGTCGCCGCCGGCGAGACGCTGGCTCGTCTCGGCCGCGACGCGCACCGGTGCGACGACGATCCGCACCACCACCCAACTGACCGCGCCGATCAGGAGGATGAGCAGGATCCCGGCCACGTTGAGCACCTGCTGCACGAACTGCAGGGTGCGCTCCGCGTCCGCGAGGGAGTAGCCGATGTACAGCTCGTAGCGGCCGGCAGAGCTGGGCAGCTGGAGGGTCGAGCCGACCAGGATCCCCGGCCGCTGCTGACCGGAGGCGCTGAGCGTCACCGACTGCCAGTACTGACCGTCCGAGCCGGCCTGCACCCGTTCCCGCAGCTCGTCGCTGATCACGCCGTTCTGCAGCTCGCGGTTGTAGATGTCCTGCGGTGCGAGCGAGGACGCCTCCTGGTCGGGCGAGCGCACGACGGCGATCAGCGCGGAGGAGGACGCATCGCGGACGGCGGTACGCACCGAACTCATCACCTCCTCCATGTCCTGCCGGGTGGAGACGGTGGCAGCGTCGAGGTAGGCCTGTGCCGCGCGGGTCGCACGCGAGGTGTCGCCCGTGACCTGGGTCAGCCGGGACTGGAACAGGTTGTCGCTGATGCTGTACGAGAGGTAGACGCCGGTGGAGCCGATCGCGATGCCGCTGAGCAGCACGGTGATGGCGACGGCCCGGAACTGCAGCGAGGTGCGCCACACCCCGAGCACGCGACGGGGCCAGCGGCGCAGGCGGGGAGCGGCGAAGCGAGGCACGGTCAGCTCGGCAGCACGGCACCGGCGCGGTAGCCGACTCCGCGCACGGTCATCACGATGCGCGGATCGTCCGGGTCCTTCTCGACCTTCGCCCGCAGACGCTGCACGTGCACGTTCACCAGCCGAGTGTCGGCCTTGTAGTGGTAGCCCCAGACCTGCTCGAGCAGCATCTCGCGGGTGAAGACCTGCTGCGGTTTCGAGGCGAGAGCGAGGAGCAGGTCGAACTCGAGCGGCGTGAGGCCGATGCGAGTCTCGCCGCGGCGCACCTCGTGCCCGGCGACGTCCAGGCTCAGGTCGCCGACCTGCAGCACCGCGTTGGCGGCGGCGGTGGACGGGCGCAGGCGCGTCTTGATCCGCGCGACGAGCTCTTTGGGGTCGAACGGCTTGACCATGTAGTCGTCGGCGCCGGACTCGAGCCCCTGCACCACGTCGGCGGTGTCGGACTTGGCGGTGAGCATGATGACCGGGACGCCGGACTCGGCACGGATCGCGCGGCACACCTCGATGCCGTCGATGCCGGGGAGCATCAGGTCGAGCAGCACCAGGTCGGGACGGCTGTGACGGAAGGCCTCGAGCGCGCCGGAGCCGTCGGCGCAGAAGGAGACATCGTAGCCGTCCGCGCCGAGCACGATGCCGATCATCTCGGCCAGGGCGGCGTCGTCGTCGACCACCAGAATGCGCGCGCTCATCGGTCTGCTCTTCCTCGTCTCGGGTCGCGCCCGCCGACGGCGCACACGGTGACCGCTCCAGGCTAACCGACGCACCTCGCTCCGGGCGGGAGCGGGAAAGGCCCGCGAGGGGAGGTCCCCGGCCGCACGCCTGTGACAGCATGGGAGGGATGACCGACGCACCTCCTTGGCCTCCGCCCGCAGGGCGCCCGGATGACGCGGCCGCCCCGGCGCAGGACGGTTCCCGGCACCCGCCGACAGCACCCGCCGCACCGCCGGCAGCGCCCGCCCCCGCGTCCTGGTCGCCCGCGCCGCCGGTCGCCGGGCCGTGGTCGCCGACCCCCGCCGCCGGCCCCTGGTCTCCCGCAGCCGGTTCGGAGACGAGCGGCCCCGGTCGCTCCGCTGCGGGCTGGACTCCCCCGCCCAGGCCCGGCCTCGTGCCGCTGCGCCCACTCGGCTTCGGCACCCTGCTCGGGGCCCCGTTCCAGGTCCTCCGCCGCAGTCCCCGCACCACTCTCGGGGTCGCCCTGCTGGTGCAGGGCCTGGGCTCCGTGCTCGCCCTGGCGGTGTACGGCCTGATCGCCGTGCTCGCCGTCGGGCGTATCGCGCAGGCACAGGCGGCGGACCGCGACGCGGTCGGCGCGGGCTCCCTGGCGGTCGTGATCCTCGCGGCGCTGATCCCCCTCGCCGTCTCCCTCACCACCGGCGCCCTGGTTCAGGGCGTGGTCGTGCTGGAGGTCTCGCGCGGGGTCCTCGGCGAGCGCTCGACTCTCCGGCAGCTGCTCGCCCGGCTCCGCGGCCGCTTCTGGGCGCTGATCGGCTGGACCGTCCTGCAGGGTGTCGGCTACCTGCTCCTGGTGCTCCTCGCCGTGGCGCTGGCCGTGCCGCTCTTCCTCATCGGGGCGCAGAACGACTCCTCGAGCGCGATCATCGGCGGGATCCTGGTCCTCATCGGATCCGGCCTGACGGCCCTCGCCCTCAGCGTCTGGCTCTCGACGAAGCTGGCCCTGGTGCCGACTCTGATCGTCCTGGAGCGGCGACCGCTGCGCCGAGCGGTCGCCCGCTCCTGGCGCCTGGTGACGGGGGGATTCTGGCGGACATTCGGCTCGCTCGCGCTGATGACGGCGATCATCCAGACGGCGGGCCAGATCGTGGCCCTCCCGTTCAGCCTGCTCATCCCGATCGCCGGTGCCCTGATCGCTCCGACCGACCCGGAGGCGCAGGTCGTCTCCTCGCTGGTGGTCTCCATCGCCTCCGTCGCCCTGGGCCTGGTGATCGGCGCTGTCGGCACGGTGCTGCAGTCGGCGCTGACGGGCCTGGTCTACCTCGACCGGCGGATGCGCCGGGAGGGCTTCGACCTGGTGCTGCTGCGCCACGTCGAGGAACGCGCCGCAGGGCGCCCGTCGCCCGATCCCTTCCCCGTGCCGGAACGCCCGTGACCCTGGCCGCGGTTCCCCTCGACCCCGACGCGAACGAGGCCCGCCGCCTCCTCCTCGAGGAGCTCGCCGACCCGCGCTACCGCGCGGCCGAGCCGACTCTCTTCGATCGGGTGGTGCAGGCGATCCGCGACTGGTTCACCTCGCTCACCCTGCCGGGCGACGGGCCGCCGGTGCCGGTCGCCGCGGTGATCGGTGTGCTGGTGCTGGTGGCGCTCGTGGTCGCGGCACTGCTGATCGCCGGGCGCCCGCGCGTCGCACGCCGCAGCGCTGTCACCGGAGCGGTGCTCGCCGACGACGACACCCGCTCGGCCGCGGCGCTCCGATCGCTCGCCGAGGCCGCCGCCGCTCGCGGGGACTGGGATGAGGCGCTGGTCGAGCGTTTCCGCGCTCTGGTGCGTTCGCTCGACGAGCGGACGGTCCTGCGGGTCTCGCCCGGCACCACTGCGCTCGGACTGTCCTCACGGGCCTCGGCCGCGTTCCCCTCCTCCACCGCCGCGCTGCGCCGCGCGGCCGACGACTTCGACCGCGTCCGCTACCTCGGGCAGCCGTGCGGATCCGCCGAGTACGAGCGAGTCGCGGCTCTGGACCGCGAGCTCGCCGCCGCCTCGCCGATCCTGGACGCCCTCGGGGCGACCCGGTGAGCGTTGCCGCGGTATCGACCCCGACTCTCGGTGCGCTGCTGCGGCGGGGGCGGGTGTGGGCGCTGCTGCTGGTGATCGTCGCGGTCGGCACTCTGCTGATCACCGTCGCCACCGGCGCCCGCGTGGCCGCCCCGGACCTCGACGTCGACAGCGCGACTCCGGACGGCGCCCGCGCGCTCGCGCAGGTGCTGCGGGATCAGGGCGTGGACGTCGTGCGAGCCGACGACCTTGACTCCGCCCTCGCCGCCCTTTCCCCCGGCGCGACCCTGCTCGTCGACGACCCGGACGTCGCCCTCGACAAGTCCCAGTACCGCCGGCTCGCCCGAGCCTCCGCTGCACTGGTACTGGTCGCCCCCGGCGGAGCCGCGCTCGACGCGCTGCTGCCGGACGTCCGCTTCGCCGGCTCACCCGCCGACGACGGCCCGCTCCGCGCCGAGTGCACGCTGCCCGCGGCCGAGCGCGCCGGCACGCTCCCCTCCGGAGGGAACGCCTTTCGGATCCTCGAGGGGGGTGCCGTGGGCTGTTTTCCCTCGGGCGACGACGGATTTCTCGTGGTGAGCAGCACGTTCCCCCAGGGTGCGCAGGTCACGGCGATCGGCGACGCCGATCTGCTCCGCAATGGCACCATCGCTCAGGAAGGCCGGGCCGCGTTCGCGCTCGGCCTGCTCGGCCGCGAGGACCGGCTGGTCTGGTACCGCGCACAGCCAGCGGATTCGGCGAGCGCCGTCCCCTCGACCGCCGACCTCGCGCCGGGCTGGGTGACTCCGGCCCTCCTGCTCCTGGTCGCCGTCGTCGTCGCCTCCGCACTCTGGCGCGGGCGCCGTTTCGGCCCGCTCGCGGTCGAGCCGCTGCCGGTCATCGTGCACGCGAGCGAGACCGCCCGGGGCCGGGCCCGGCTGTACGCTCGCGGTGCGCTGCGCCCGCGCGCTCTCGACGCCCTGCGCATCGCCACCCTCCGGCGCACGGCCGCGCTCCTGGGCCTGGCTCCAGCGACCGGAGTCGACGAGATCGTGGCGGTCGCGGCCGAGCGCCTCGGCCGGGATCCGGCCGCGCTGCGCCGGCTCCTGATCGACGACGTGCCCGGCGACGACACCGCGCTCGTCGCCGCCTCCGACGAACTCCTGCGCTTCGAGAGCGCGCTGCGCGCCGCCCTCTCCCCGACTCCCGCCCGACGACCGGAAGGCCCCTCCCGATGAGCGACACCACCCCCTCTGCCCGGCACGGAGCGCCGGTCTCCGACGACGATCTGCGCGCCGAACTCGACCGTGTCCGCTCCGAGGTCGGCCGCGCGGTCGTCGGCCAGGACGGCGCTGTGTCCGGGCTGCTGATCGCTCTGCTCGCGGGCGGCCACGTGCTGCTGGAGGGCGTCCCCGGAGTCGCGAAGACGCTCCTGGTGCGCGCGCTGTCCGTCTCGCTCGGGCTCGACACCCGGCGCGTGCAGTTCACCCCTGACCTGATGCCCGGCGACATCACGGGCTCGCTGGTCTACGACGCATCGACGTCCGACTTCGCCTTCCGCGAGGGCCCGGTCTTCACCAATCTCCTGCTGGCGGACGAGATCAACCGCACCCCGCCGAAGACCCAGGCCGCGCTCCTGGAGGCGATGGAGGAGCGCCAGGTCAGCGTCGACGGGCGCACGCTCGCGCTGCCGGATCCCTTCCTCGTCGCCGCGACGCAGAACCCGGTGGAGTACGAGGGCACCTACGTGCTCCCGGAGGCCCAGCTCGACCGGTTCCTCCTGAAACTCGTGCTGGACATCCCGCCGCGCGACGTCGAGGTGGAGGTCCTCTCGCGCCACGCCGCCGGATTCGATCCGCGCGACCTCGGTGCAGCAGGCGTGCGCCCCGTACTCGACGCCGCCCGGCTCCGCGCCGCGCAGGCCTCGGCCCGCCGAGTCGGCGCCGGCCCCGACGTCCTCGGCTACATCGTCGACCTCGCCCGAGCCACCCGCGAAAGCCCGAGCGTCAAGCTCGGCACCAGCCCCCGCGGCTCGACAGCGCTGCTGGCCGCGTCTCGCGCCTGGGCCTGGCTGAACGGTTACGGCTCGATCACCCCCGACCACGTGCAGGCGATGGTCCTGCCGGTGCTGCGCCACCGCATTCAGCTGGAGCCGGAGGCGGAGCTCGAGGGCGTGCGCACCGAGGCGGTCCTGGGCGGGATCCTGCAGCAGGTCCGCGTCCCGGTCTGAGCCCGTGCACCTCACCGGACGCAGTGTCCTCGTCCTCCTCGTCGGCCTCGTGCCGGTCGTCTTGCTCGGCGGCCGCGCCGAGGTCGCCTTCGCTGTGCTCGGGCTCTGGCTCCTGGTCTGGGCGGTCCTGGTCGGAGTCGACGTCGCGGTCGCCGGCTCGCCGCGCGCCGTCGCACTTGAGCGGCGGGCGCCGGACCGAGTGCGGCTCGGCGAGCGGGCCGAGGCGACCCTCCTGGTCACGAACACCGGGCCCAGAAGGGTCACGGGAGTCCTTCGCGACGCCTGGGAGCCCTCGGCCGGTGCGCTCGAGACCCGGTCGCCCGTGCGTCTGCCTCCGGGCGAGCGCCGCGCAGTCGTCACCGTGCTCGAGCCGCGCCGCCGCGGCGAGCGCCGGGCGGTCCACGTGACGATCCGCTCCCTCGGGCCGCTCGGCCTGGCCGGGCGCCAGGCCACGCGGGCCGCGCCGGCGGTCGTCCGGGTGCTCCCCGCCTTCCGCTCCCGTCGCCACCTGCCGTCGCGTCTCGCGCGGCTGCGGGAGCTGGAGGGACGCACCAGCGTCATGATCCGCGGGCAGGGGACGGAGTTCGACAGCCTGCGCGAGTACGTCCGTGGCGACGACGTCCGCTCGCTCGACTGGCGGGCGACCGCGCGTCGCCGGGAGCCGGTCGTCCGGACCTGGCGCCCCGAGCGCGACCGGCGCGTGATCGTCGTGCTCGACACGGGCCGCACCTCCGCCGCCCGGATCGAGGACGAGCCGCGCCTGGACACGGCGATCGAGGCCTCGCTCCTGCTGGCCGCCCTGGCCGCCTCCGCCGGCGACCGGGTCGACGTGCTGGCGTTCGACCGCGCCCGCCGCGCTCGCGTCCACGGCGCCACCGGATCGGAGGTGCTGACCCGCGTGGTCGACGCCCTCGTCCCCGTGCAGCCCCGGCTGATCGAGACCGACTGGGCGGCCGTCCCCGCGCAGGTGCGCACCCTCGCCTCCCAGCGCTCCCTGGTGGTGCTGCTCACCGCACTCGACTCGGTCGGCTCGGCGGAGGGACTGCTCGCGGTGCTCCCGCAGCTCACCCGAGTGCACACCGTCGTGGTCGCCTGCGCGCTCGATCCTGAGCTGCAACGGATGGCGGCCGACCGCGGTGACCGGGCCGCGATCTACTCCGCTGCCGCCGCAGAGCGCGCACTCGCCGACGTGGAGCGACTCTCCGCGGCCGTCCGCCGCCTCGGCGGGGACGTGGTGCTCGGCAGCCCGTCCGCACTGCCGCCGGCGCTCGCCGACCGCTACCTCGCGCTGAAGGCCGCCGGGCGGCTCTGACACACCGAGGTCGCTCCGCCGTGGTCAGCCGGCCGCGATGCTCCGCGACCCGGCCTCGAAGCGGTCGAGGTCGCCCGTCTCGCCCGCCCGGGCGGCCCGGCCCCCGACGACGACCATGTAGACCAGGAAAGCGCCCAGCGCGAGCGAGCCGATCCCGATCTTCAGCCACCAGGGCCACGGCGCGGGAGTGACGAAACCCTCGATCACGCCTGAGACCCCCAGCACGAAGACCAGGCCGATCGCGACCGTGAACAGACTGCGCGCGTCCTCGGCGAGCGCCTGCCCGCGGGTGCGCGGTCCCGGAGCGATCCAGGCCCAGAAGATCCGCAGGCCCGCCGCCGCCGCAACGAACACGGCCGTCAGCTCGAGCTGCCCGTGCGGCGCGATGTAGAGGAAGAAGGTGTCGCCCTCGCCCACGTGGAACATCACCGCGATCGAGGTGCCGAGGTTCTGCGCATTCTGCAGCAGGATGTACGGCACGTAGACGCCGACGATCCCGAAAGCCACGCACTGTGCCGCGATCCAGGCGTTGTTGGTCCACACCTGGCCGGCGAATGACGCGGCCGGGTTCTCGGAGTAGTAGTCGATGAAGTCGCCGCGGGCAAAGCGCCGCAGCTCCTCGTCGTCACCGAGCGCCGCGAGCACGCGCGGGTCGCCGAGGATCCAGACCGCATACAGCGTCGCCACCACCGCGGTCGCCAGGGCCACGGTGAGCGTCAGCCAGCGGAGCCGATACAGCGCCGCCGGGAGGGACAGGACGACGAAGCGGGAGACAGCGGCCAGCGGCTCCGCGCGGGTCCCGGTCAGCCGCCCCCGTGCCCGCGAGAGCGAGACGGCCAGTCTCGCGCCGACGGCCGTCGATCCGGCGGTGGCGGAGATCGCGGCGAGATCCGCGGACGCGGCCTGATAGCGCTCGATCAGCTCGTCCGCCTCGGCTCCGCTCAGTCGGCGCCGGCGCGAGAGTTCGTCCAGGCGGGTCCACTGCGCAGCGCGCGCGGCCGAGAGAGCGTCGATGTCCATCTCCTGACAGGATAGCCAGGCATGCCGCCGAGGCCGAGCATCCGGGAGGAGCACCGTGGAGGAGCAGCGCAGCGAGTTCGACGACGCCGACCTGGTCACGGGCGAGGCGATCGCGCTGGAGGTGCCGGTCACCTCCTTCGTCCTCCGTGCGGTCGGCGCGATCATCGATCTCGTCGCGGAGTTCCTGCTCGCGCTCGGCTTGTTCCTCGTGGTCACCGTTCTCTCGGGCGACGGCGGGCTGGACCCGGCCGCGTCGGCCGCCGTCGCGATCGTGGCGCTGGTCGTCGCCGTGGTGATCGTGCCCGTCACCGTCGAGACTGCCAGCCGCGGACGCTCGCTCGGCAAGCTGGCCGTCGGTGCCCGCGTGGTCCGCGACGACGGCGGGTCGATCGGCTTCCGGCACGCACTGGTGCGCGGTCTCACCGGCGTGCTCGACAGTGTGATGACCGTCGGCGGCCTGGCCGCCGTCGTCGGCCTGCTCTCCCGCCGCTCGCGCCGCCTCGGCGATGTCCTCGCCGGCACGCACAGCCAGCTCGAGCGCGTACCCCGGGTTCAGCCGCTGGTCGTTGAGGTCCCGGAGCCACTGCGGGGCTGGGCGGTCACCGCCGACACCGCGCGCCTCCCCGACGCCCTGGCGCGCCGCCTGGCGCAGTTCCTCCGTCAGCGCCACGGGATGACCGAGCCCTCACGCTCGCAGCTGGCCGCCGCGCTGGCGGACGAGACCGCAGCCCACGTCTCTCCGCTGCCCGCCGCGCCCGCCGAAGACCTCCTCCTCGCCGTCGCCGCCCTCCGCCGAGCTCGGGAGGAGCGGGCGCTGCACCTCGCCGACCAGCGCCTCGAGCGGCTGGCTCCGGTGCTCTCCAGCACCCCGCGCGGCTTCCCCGAGCGCCCGTGAACGCCGCCCGGTCGGCTCCTACGGAGGTGTCGGACCGTAGCGGACGCTCCGCCAGCCGCGCGGCACGAGCAGCCGCCGATCGTGCTCGGCGCAGAGGTCGTAGCCGTGCGGGTCAGGCGCAGGACTGAGCGGCCCGACCGCCACCAGCGAGTCGCGGTAGTCGTAGGTCAGCGTGACGACGGCCTCCGCGCGGCAGCCCGTCCGCGAGCAGTGCCGTCCGGTCATCGCCGCCCACAGTAGCAATAGGCTGGAGGTATGCCCCGCGCTCGCCGTTCCGCCGCTCGCTCGACGAGCGAGTCGCGCGGCGGTTCCCGCGACCGGCACGGCCGTGGGGCGCGCGGCCCGATCACGGGGCCGCACTTGCCACCGCTCCAGACGCGCACCGATTTCTTCGAGGTGACGATCGGCTCGGCGATCGACTACCTCCGCGGCAGCTGGCCGGAGGAGCTCGCCGGAATCCGCGTCGGCGTCGCCGCGACCCCCGACGTCGACCCCGACCTCCTCCGGGGCACCGGCATCGCGCGCTGGCGCGTCGATCACGCTGCACGCAGCATCACGCTGTACCGCGTCCCGATCGAGCGCCTCGCGAAACTGCATCGGCGCGACGAGTGGCACCAGCGGATGCTGATCGAGAGCTACGTGTTCCGCGCCGTTGCCGAGCTGCTCGGTCGCGATCCGTGGGACATCTCCCCGGACCGCTACCGCCACCCCTGAGACGCCGCCCCGCACGGCCCAGTGCCCAGGCTGACCCGTGCCAGCAGGCAGACCAGCCCAGGCAGGCGGATCAGTGCGAATACACGGTGATCGGCGACGACAGCGGCCCCGGCGGCACGACCGCGTAGGAGGCGATCTTCCCGTCGCCCGCGATCGAGACCGACGCCTGCACCGGTTGCGTGCTGGTGACGACGACGGAGTCCGTGCCGAGCGGAGTCGCGAGGGCCCCGAACGGACCGAGCTCCAGCGTCCGCGAGCCGCTCGCCCCCGCGATCACGACCGAGGCGGTCGAATCGCTGCCGTTGATGAGGTGCAGCCGCGCGCCGCCCTCGCCCGTGTTTGCGATCCCAAAGGGCCTGGTCATCGAGGAGCCGGAGGCGAACCAGGCGAAGTCGGTCCCTGCGGGGCCGGTGGACGTCGTCCGCCCCGCCGCCACAATCGGCTGGTCGGCGCGCAACACCACGCGGTAGGAGCCGTCCGCTAGGCCCGTGAGCGGGACCTCGCCGACCAGCCCTGCCGGGACGACGACCTGGGTGGAAGTGCCGGAGCCGCTCGGATCCGCGTTCGTCACCTCGACCGAGACGGTGCTGTCGGCGTCGCCGGGGGTCAGGATGCGCAGCACCGGGGTGCCCGCCCCTCCGCTGCCGTCGTCGCTCGCGGTCTGGGTAGGCGGTGAGGTGATCTCGAGGCCGGCGATCACGGCGAGCGTGTCCGGGCCGGCGGAGGGGCCGGTGGTCTCGACACCCTCGGGGGTGAGCCCGGAGATGGCGCTGCTCTGCATACTGGCGGCCACCTCGCCGCCGCGCGCGGTCACATGCACGACGGGTTGGACGACTCCGGGGGCGAGTCCCGCGAGCGGGAGGGCGCGGACGGCGCCGGCCGGGACGACGATGCCCGTGGCTCCGGTGGCCTGAATCCTGCCGTTCTCACCGAAGAGGGTGAGGTCCACGGTCGCCGCGACCGCGCTCGGGTTCGCCAGGATCAGCACGGAGGTGCGTCCGACGTCGGTCGAGCCGGCGACGAGCCAGCTGTCGGCGGAGGGTTCGGCGCAGGCGCGGGCAGAGAGCCCCGAGAGCGTGGCTGTGGCGATGACCTGGACGCTCGCCCCGCCGGGGGTGGGCGCGGAGTCGGCGGGAACCTGGACGCCGGTGATGCCCGTGCTCGGGGCGGCGATGTCGTTTTCGCCGAGGACGCTCGAGCCAGAGGTCGAGCCGTCGGGCCAGAGCGCGGTCGTCGAGCCGTCCAGGGCGCGCAACTGCTCCGGCTCGCTCGCGTCGATCAGGTCGCCTCCGCAGACGAGCGAGGCGTCGGCGGCGACCGGGGACACGACCACCCCCTGGGCAGCCCGGGAGGCCAGGGGCGTCGGGACGAGCTGGGGCACGGCCACGGCGGCGGCAGCGATGACGACTCCGGCGACTCCGACGACACTGCGCAGGGCGGTGCGGCGCCGGTGCGCGGCCGAGGGGGCGGGCTGCGGTGTCGCTGCGGCGGCACGGCCGGCTCGGCGCTCGGCGCGGGAGCGGCGGGCGGAGGACTCGGGCATCTGCTTCTCCTGATCGGCCGGGTCAGACATCGTCGTTCCCGTCGTCGAACTGGCCGGTGGCTTCGCCCGGCTCGTCGTCGATCCCGGCGACAGCGGCGCTGGAGCGGCCGCGCTCGAGCGAGAGACCGGTGGGCACCGCCAGCAGCAGGGCGACGACGAAGACGAGGAGCAGGGCGATCGTGTAGGCGATCCCGAAGGGCCCGACGACGCCCGACGGAGCCGCCTCGGTGCGAGTCGCCCCGGCGTCGACGGCCGTCCAGAGCAGCCCGTAGCGGGTGTCGCCGATGGCCGAGAAGGCCGCATTGCCGTCGAGGGAGACGGCGGCGCGCGCCCGGACGGCCGCCGCGGCGTCGCCGACCTGCGTACCGGCGGGTTGGGTCAGCACGACGAACCGCACGCCGAGCTGCGCAAGGGCGGCAGGGACGTCGTAGCCCGTGCGCGAAACGAGGTTGCCGGCCAGCTCGTCGATGGCATCGGTGCGCTCTGCGCCGGTGCTCGCGAGGGTGGACTGCTGGTCGAGTGTTGCGCCTGCCCCGCGCTCCAGGCGCGCGAGGACTCCCCCGTCGGCCTGCGGGACGAGCACGATAGTGCCCACCCTCGGGTCGTTCTGCGCCTCGGCGGCAACATACGCGGGGAGCGAGCGGTCCGAGGTCGTCGACACCGAGGTGCCGGTACCCGCCGGGAAAGCGACCGCGAGCGGGCCGACGAGAGCGGCGACCGCAGCGGTCACGACGAGCGCCGGAACGACGCGGACCGAGCGGATCGCGGCGATCGAGAGCGAGGCGCCGATCACCAGACCGAGCCAGTAAAGACTGAGGCCGGTCCCGCTCCACACGGACACCGTCTCGGAGCCCGTGGTGGCGACCTGGACGCCCTGGGCGAGCGAGGCCGTCACCAGGCCGCTCGCGGCAACGCCGACTCCGCCGAGCGCCGCGAGGTTGTTCGGGAGCAGCAGAGCGGCCAGTGCCGCGACAATCAGCGGGACGGCGAGCGCAGCGGTCACCAACCCGGCGGCGGAGGCGTCGACCCCCAACCCGCCGAGGAACGCGAGCCAGCCCGCGGGCAGCCCGGATGGGGATCCGGCCAGCAGCGCGACGAGGTCGGACTGCGCCGACGGCAGCGGCACGCCCGGATCGGCGAGGATCGCGAGCCAGTCGCCGCGGGGGGCTCGGGCCAGCACCAGCGGGAAGAGCAGGACGGCCGCAGGGATCGGCAGGCCGAGGAAGCGTCCGATCCGACGGCCGGACGTGGCGACGACCACGAGCCAGATCACCAGGAGCGGCACGGCGAGCACCGGCGCACAGGCGACGACGGCGGCAGCCAGGATCGACGCGGACGCGGAGGCGGACCACGAGCGGTACGCGCCGAAGCCGGCGAAGAAGAGCCACGGCAGCAGCACGTGCACCAGCAGCGGCGCGGGACGCCCGTCGGCCTGCGCCGCGAAGAAGGCGGGAGCGAGGACGTAGACGAGGGCTCCGGCGGCACGGGCGATGGCGCGCGGAGTCAGTCGCGCGATCATCAGCCAGGCGCCCATCGCCGCGGCGGGCAGCGCGACGAGATAGAGCAGCACCATCGCGTAGCTCGGTGACCAGAAGGTCAGCGAGCCCAGCACGGCGAGGACGGCCGTGAAGGGATCGGCGGCTCCGATGAATCCGGGGCCGAGGTCGCGCCAGCCGTAAGCCGCGTTGCGCCAGAGTTCGCCGACGGTCGGCGAGAGTGTCAGGAGCCCTCCGCCGCTGAGCGCGGTAGCGGGCAGGAGCCGCGCATAGATCACCAGGCCCGCGAGCGCGGCGACGAGGACGACCCACACTCCTCCGCCCTGGAAGAAGTGCAGGGGGTGGCGCCCCCGCCCGGCCTGAACGCGCACCGCATCGTGGCGCACCGAGCGCAGCTGCCGCACCACGTCGAGCGGGATGCGCAGCGGAGCGATCGCCTTCCAGCCCACGTTCTTCGACGAGCGCAGCACCGTGCGAGCCCGGAAGACCTTCGTGCCACCGAAGGCGACGACGAGGGAGGCGAGCAGCTCACCGCCGACCAATCCCGGCTGCTTGCGCAGCAGGCGCACGACCGCGCGACCGACGGCCAGCGGAACGAGCGAGAGCCAGTGCAGCAGCAGGAATGCGACGGGAGCGTAGGCGAGCCGGCGGTGCAACTGCGCGGTGCGGTGCTGGCGCGCACGGCGCCGCTCCCCACTGTCGATGCGGCGGCCGTCGGGACGCTGCAGGCCGATCCGGGCGGTGGTGACGCGGGCGTCGGGCACGCGGCTGACGCGGTGCCCGGCCAGGCGGGTCCGGATCGAGAAGTCGAGTGCGTCGTCTACGACCGGCAGGCCGGGGTCGAAGCCGCCGAGCTCCTCCCAGAGGGAGTGGCGCACGAGCATGCCGCCGGCGGCGACCGCCAGGATGTCGGGGGTGGAATCGTGCTGACCCTGGTCGAGTTCGTCCTCGACGAGGTGGACCGTGGTGCCGTGCTTGGTGACCGACTCGCCGTAGCTGCGGATGTAGCCGGAGCGCGTCCAGTCCATGATCTTCGGCCCGGCGACGGCGACGGAGGGAGCGACCTCGACGGCTCCGAGCAGGGCGGCGAGGGCACCGGGCTCGGGGGCGGAGTCCTGGGCGAGCAGCCACAGCCACTCGTCATCGCCGGCCGGGGGCTGCATCACCCGAACCGCGCGCGCCACCGCCTGGCCGAACGGGAGGTTCTCGGCCACCTGGACGAGCTGTGTCGGCCCCCAGGAGGCGAGGAGCTCACCGGTGGAGTCCTTCGAGGCGCCGTCGACGAACACCGTCGCGTCGGGCAGGCGGGTCTGTGCCCGCAGTGCCGCGAGGGTTCGTTCCAAATAGGCCGCGCCGTTACGCGCGACGAGGACGGCGGTGACTCGTGGATACATCGCGGACCACCCTAAGCGATGCCGCCGTGCCGCCCGCCTGCGGCTCGCCGCCCCGCCGGTCGGCGCTCGGAACGCGCCTCGACGAGGGGCGACTCAGGCGCGGTGGCAGAACCACGCTGGCGCAGACGCGATGACACAGACGCGATGACGTACGCCCGACGGTTCGGACGCGATGGTGAGGGCGCGGCGGTTCGGGCGCGACAGTTCAGGCGCGACGGCGCAGCTTCCGGCGCTCGCGCTCGGAGAGGCCGCCCCAGATGCCGAACCGCTCGTCGTTCTCGAGCGCGTACTCGAGGCACTGCGCCCGCACCTCGCACGAGGTGCAGATCTTCTTCGCGTCGCGGGTCGAGCCGCCCTTCTCGGGGAAGAACGCCTCGGGGTCGGTCTGCGCGCAGAGCGAGTCGACCTGCCAGGACAGCGCGCCCCCCGGCGCCTCGAGCTCGGTGTCGATGCCGGGCCTGACCCCGGGAACGCCCAGGCGCACGGGGTCGACGAACCAGTCCTCGGGGACTCCGGAGTGCTGTTCCGGAAGCGTCATGCCGTCTCCTACCCCGCCTGCGAACTGATGAACGGAAGCCGCCCCTCGCGGAGCCACTGCCTAGGTAATTACAGCGGTGTCATTCGCTCAGGTCAAGTCGCGGACCATAAACCCTCAACCCGCCGTGGAGGGTTTACGACACACCGGCGTGTCGCGAAGGTGAACTCCGCTCACGCCGTCGCGGCACTCCGCGCGCGCCAAGCGCTTTCAACCATCTCGGCCACGGTGTGCCGCATCTCCCAGCCCAGATCGCGCGCCGCCGTCTCCCCGGACGCAACGATCCGAGGGGGATCGCCCGGCCGACGCGGGACCACCTCGGGAGTGAACGCGATACCCGTGCTGTCCGCGATCGCCCGCATGATCTCGCCGACGGAGGCGCCGGATCCGCTGCCCAGGTTGTAGACCGGGTCGATCGGCTCGCCCGCCGCCAGACGTCGAGCCGCGGCGACGTGGGCGAGGGCGAGGTCGGCGACGTGGATGTAGTCGCGCACGCAGGTGCCGTCCGGGGTCGGGTAGTCATCGCCGTTGATCCGCGGCGTGCGCCCGGCCAGCAACGCCTCGAATACGAGCGGGAACAGATTGTGCGGGCTGGTGTCGTAGACGTCGGGGTAACCGGAGCCGACGACGTTGAAGTAGCGCAGCGAGGCGTGCCGCACGTCGTGCGCACGCCCGGCGTCAGCGAGCAGCCACTCGCCGATCAGCTTCGACTCGCCGTAGGGCGACTCCGGTCTTTTCGGAGTGTCCTCGGTGACGATCTCGACGTCGACCGCGCCGTAGACGGCCGCGCTGGAGGAGAACACGATCGAGGAGACTCCGGCGCGCTGCATCGCCGCGAGCACGCGCATCGTACCGGTGACGTTCTGCTCGTAGGTGTGCAGCGGGCGCTGAACCGACACTCCGGCGTACTTGAACCCCGCAACGTGCACGACGCCCTCGATGTCGTGCTCGGCGACAACGCGATCGAGCAGCGCGTCGTCGAGGATCGAGCCCCGGTGGAACGGGATCCCCTCGGGCACGAACGACGCGTGCCCCGAGGAGAGGTCATCGAGCACGACGGGGTCGATCCCCTGCTCCGAGAACGCGCGCACCACATGTGCCCCGATATACCCGGCTCCCCCGGTGACCAGCCATGCCATGTCGATCCTCCTCGGTGCTCGGCCCGCGACTGCGCGCGCCGGAAGCCACCCTAGCGGCGCGGATCGACGGCACCGATCCGCCGGACGACGCCGCTGCGGGAGGTCGTGCCGCCCCTCGGCGCCCTCTCTCGGTGCGCCGCCCCGATGCCGCCCGAAGCGCGGCCCGGGGCTCACACCGTCGCGACGAAGAGCGTGCCGCGCCCGGTGACCGCGAGGTCGCCCTCCGAGGGGGTCACGAACACGCTGGCGCCGCGCTCGACGCGCACCGACCCCTCGGCGCCCGCGAGCGAGAACGAGCCCTCGGTCGCGATCGCGATCGCCGGCCCGCGAAGGGCGACACGAGCGGGCTCCTCCGACTCGGGCTGGACAACGGCGAGAACGAAATCGGGGACGTCGGGCCGGTAGACGCGCACGCCCGGCCCCGACTGCTCCGCGGGCAGGTACGGCACAGGCAGGGGTGAGAACTCGAGCACGCTCACCAACTCGGGCACGTCGATGTGCTTGGGGGTCAGTCCGCCGCGCAGCACGTTGTCGGAGGCCGCCATCAGCTCGACACCGGTACCCGCGAGGTAGGCGTGGATGTTGCCGGCCGGCAGGTAGAGCACCTCGCCGCGGGCGAGGCGGACGCGGTTGAGCAGCAGCGAGAGCACGATCCCGGGGTCTCCGGGGTAGCTCGCGGCGAGCTCCCTGACCGTGGTCGTCTCGAGACGGTGATCGCCCGCGCAGGCTCCGACGACGGCCGCCACCAGGCTCGCGACCTCGGCTCGGTCACCGTCGGCGAGCAGCCAGGACACCGCTCGGCGCAGCACCGCAGCGGGCTCCCCGTCGAGGGTGTCGGCGAAGCGGATGATCCCGGCCGCCTCCTCCCCCGCGGCGCGTCCGGCCAGCTCGGTGAGCAGGGCGCGGGCGTGCGCCGGCTCGCGGAACCCGCAGAGCGCGTCGAAGCTCTCGCTGAGCGCGTAGATCAGCTCGGGCTTGTGGAACGGGTCCTTGTAGTTGCGCTCGGCCGCATCGCGGGCGATCCCCGCCTCCTCCTCCTCGACGAAGCGGCGCCGCGCCGTCTCGGCCGAGGGGTGCGCCTGGAGCGAGAGCGGTCCGCCCGCGGCGAGGATCTTGAGCAGGAATGGCAGGCGAGGGGCGCCCGAGACCGGATCGACCGAGCCCTCGACCCCGGCCAGCGCCGCGGCGGGCTCCTGCGCGATCCACTCGGCGAGCGTCGCGGCGCCGACGGAGGAGGGGTCGAGGATGCGCGCGGGTGAGCCCGAGTGCGCCCCGAGCCAGAGTTCGGCCTCGGGGCCGCCGGAGGGTGCGGTGCCGAGCGCCTCGGAGATGCCGGTGAGCGAGCCCCAGGCGTAGTCGCGGGGCGTGTTGCCGATCGGGATGAACACGGGAGCGCTGGCCTTCCGTCCAAGGATGTGGGATCGGAGCCGCTCGCCCCGGTCCGCGGGGGCCGCTCCGCTGCGACGCTAGCAGGATCCACAACACGGGCCCGGGAGCAGGGCCGCCTGTTGGCGCTCTCCGCCAGAGGACGCGGCGATCGCAGGATGCCTTCGTACTCTGAGAGCCGCAGCACTGTCGCCGTTAGAGCGGTCACCGTGCCGCGTCCGACGAGCGAGGAGCACAGAGCATGGACAGCACGACCTTCGAGGCCCTGGGGGCCGACTTCTACGGGTTCGAGGCGGCGCTCACCGCCGCCGAGAAGGAGCTGCTGGTCGGCGTGCGGTCCTTCCTCGAGGAGCAGGTGCGGCCCATCGCCGATGAGTACTGGGAGCGCGCAGAGTTCCCGCGGCAGCTCATCCCCGGTATCCACGCCACCGGCATCATCGGACTCTCCTGGCCCGAGACGCGCGCGATCGAGAACTCGGCGGTGTTCCGCGGCTGGGTGGCGCTTGAGCTGGGCCGGGTCGACGCCGGGATCGCGACCTACGTCGGGGTGCAGAACGGCCTGGTGATGGGCACCATCGGCGTCGCCGGCTCCCCGGAGCAGCGCGCCGAGTGGCTGCCGAAGCTCGCCTCGGGCGAGGTGATCGGCGCCTTCGGGCTGACCGAGCCGCACTCCGGCTCCGACTCCGCTCAGGGTTTGCGCACGACCGCGCGGCGCGACGGCGACAGCTGGGTCCTCGACGGCGAGAAGCGCTGGATCGGCAACGCGACCTTCAGCGACGTCACCGTGATCTGGGCCAAGGACGTGCAGGACGGCCAGGTGAAGGGCTTCCTCGTCCCCACCTCCACCCCGGGCTACCGGGCCACCGCCATCGCGCGCAAGCAGAGCCTGCGCACCGTCCAGAACGCCGACATTGTGCTCGAGGGCGTGCGGATCCCGGAGTCGCTGCGCTTGCAGGGCGCGAACTCGTTCCGCGACACCGCGAAGGTGCTGCGGCTCACCCGCGCCGAGGTCGCCTGGCAGGCCATCGGAGTCGCGATCGGCGCCTACGACGCGGCCCTGCGCTATGCGAAGGAGCGCGTGCAGTTCGGCAAGCCCCTGGTCGGGCATCAGCTGGTGCAGGACCTGCTCGTCAGGAGCATCGGCAACATCACCGCGAGCATCGCCCTGGCGACCCGCCTGTCCGAGATGCTCGACGCCGGCGAGCAGCGCGATGAGCACTCCGCTCTCGCCAAGGCGTACACCACGGCGAGGATGCGCGAGACCGTCGCCTGGTGCCGCGAGGTGATGGGCGGTAACGGCATCGTGCTCGATTACGGCGTCGCGCGGTTCTTCGCCGACGCGGAGGCGCTCTACTCCTACGAGGGCACTCGCGAGATGAACACACTGATCGTGGGCCGCTCGATCACGGGAACGGCCGCCTTCGTCTGATCCCTCGCGGGGCCGCACCCCGGGCGTCGGCCGGGCAGCAGACGGAGGCGCCCGGCGCGCCGGGGTCGCTCCCTAGACTGGTCGCCATGATCCATCGCTCCGCGCCCGCCGCTCCCCGAGCGCTCGCGGTGGCGGTGCTCGCCGTGCTGCTGGCGGGTCAGTCGCTGCGCAATCTCGTCGGCTGGTGGGGCTGGGGGCTGGTCATTGCGGTGCTCCTCGCCGCCTCGATCGCCGTGCTGGTCCGCGCACGCCCGCGCCTGCGCTGGGCCCGCACGCCGAAGTCGCTGGTCCTCTTCCTCGGCCTCGCCGTGCTCTCGCTGCTCTGGTCGGCCTATCCGGGCGCGAGCGCGATCGGAGTCGCAGCGCAGCTGGCGACCACCCTCGGCGGCGCGGTCCTCGCTGTCACGCTGAGCAGCCACGAGCTCCTGACGGCGCTCGGCCGAGCCCTGCGCCTCTGCGTCGGAGTGTCGCTGCTGTTCGAGCTCGTGATCGCGGTCGTGGTGCGGCAGCCTGTCCTGCCGGTCGGCGTCGAGCGGCCGGCCGACGGACCGACCCCCGACGCTTTCTACTGGTCGCAGGCCGCGCTCTTGACCGGCGAGCCCGTCCAGGGGATCGTCGGCAACCGCAACCTCCTCGGCTTCCTCGCCCTGCTCGGCCTGATCGTGATCGCGATCGAGCTGGCGGCCCGCTCGATCCGGCGTCGCTGGGGAGCGCTGTGGATCGCCCTGTTCACCGCGACCCTCCTGCTCACGCGCTCCGCCACCGTCCTGCTCTGCCTCGTCGCCGTCGTCCTCGCCGCCGTGTTCGCCCTGTGGGCCCGCCGGAGGGGCGAGTCCGGCCGCCGACCCGTCTACCTGAGCGCAGCGGGCCTCGCGGTAGCCGCGGTCGCCGGAGCAGCGGCCGGCTGGGGCGCCCTCCTCGGCCTGCTCGGCAAGAGCGAGGATGCGACGGGGCGCCTGGACATCTGGGACTCGGTGATCGGACTCGCCCTCCAGCGGCCGGTCCTCGGCTGGGGCTGGGTCAGCTACTGGGCGCCGTGGGTCGCTCCCTTCGACACCCTCGCCGAGCGCCGCGGCGTGCTCTACCTGCAGGCGCACGACGCCTGGCTCGACGTCGCCCTCCAGCTCGGAGTGGTCGGACTCGTTCTCTTCGCGGCGCTCGCGGTCTCGACCCTCTGGCGCTCATGGTTCCGGGCGGTCGACCGCCCCCGGCGGGATGCGACCTCGATCCTCCCCTACACCGCCGTCGGCCTCGCACCGCTGCTGATCGTCGTCGCCCTGCTGGCGCAATCGCTCTTCGAGAGCCGGATCCTGATCGAGGGCGGCTGGCTGCTCCTGGTCGTGCTCGCCGTGCAGACCAAGCAGCCGGCGACGGAGTCGCCCGAGGTCCTCACCGCGACTCCGCTGCCCCTCGTCGACGCCTCCCCGAGGCGATGAGGCCGCGCCGCCCCTCCCTCCCCGCCTCCGTCGCCGACGCGACGGCGTCCCCGCAGTTCGCCGCAGCCCTCGCGCAGACCACCCTCGTCACGGTGCTCTGCGCTCCGGCGGTCCGCGGCCTGATCGGCTGGCCCGGCTACCTCGCCGCCGTGGCCACGCTGACCGCCCTCGCCGCGGTCGTGCTCGTCCTGCGTCGCGGCCTGCTCGACTGGGAGGGCCTGCTGCCCACGAGCATCCTGGTGTTCCTGGGCTGGGTCGCGCTCAGCGTGCTGTGGAGCGACTACACCTGGGCGACGGTCTCGAGCGTCGTCTACCAGTTCGCTCTGGCGTTTCTGGCGATCGCGATCGGACTCACGCGCGACATCATCCAGATCATCCGCTCCGTCGGCGACGTGCTGCGGGTGGTGCTGATCGCCTCGGTCGCCGTGGAGGTGTTCTCGGGCGTGCTGATCGACCGGCCACTGCGCTTCGTCGGCGTCGAGGGGCTGCTCGCCGTCGGCGGGCCGATCCAGGGTCTGGTCGGCACGCGCAACCAGCTCGGGCTGGTCTGCCTCCTGGCGATCGTAACGTTCTCGGTCGAGCTGGCGACCCGCTCGGTCACCCGCGGACCGGCGATCGCCTCGATCACCCTCGCCGCGCTGACCCTGCTCTTCACGCGCTCGGCCGTGAGCGCGGGCGTGCTCGCGGTGGCCGCCGTCGTCGCCCTGGCCCTGCGCTGGGTGCGCCGCGCCGACGGCACTCGTCGGCGACGGCGACAGTTCACGGTGCTCGGAGTCGCCGCGGCCGCCGCTGTGACCGCCTGGCTCCTGCGCTACCGGGTGATCGAGCTGCTGAACGCGGGCAGTGAGTTCGAGTTTCGGTTGCGGCTCTGGCAGCAGGTCTGGCGGTTCACGGATCTGACGCCGATCATCGGCTGGGGCTGGGTGGGCTACTGGCGCCCCGACCTCTACCCCTTCACCGCGATCGACTACCTCTCCGGCCGCCCGCACTCGTCGAGCCTGAACGCGCTGTTCGACGTGGCGCTGCAGCTCGGCGCGGTGGGGGTCGTGCTCTTCGTCGTGCTGATCGGCCTCGCACTCTGGCGCTCCTGGCTGATCGCTTCCGAGCGCAAGGCGGTCGTGCACGTCTGGCCGGTGCTGGTGCTGAGCGTCCTGATCGTCACCGCGCTGGCCGAGAGCTCGATCCTGCTCGACGCGGGCTGGCTGCTCGTGGTGCTCTGCGCGATGCGGGCGGCGCAGGGGCTGAGCTGGCGCCGCCTCCTGCACCCCCCGGGCTGACCCGCCTCAGCGCGCGCGGCGCTCGGCGACCGCGCGGAAGACGGCGAGATGCTCCTCGCGGCAGCGCTCCCAGCTGAACGTCCGCGCCCGCTCGACCCCGAGCGGCCCGAGCTCGGTGGTGCGCTCGATCGCCTCGAGGATCCCGTCCGCGATCGAGCGAGGCTTGAGCGGGTCGACGTAGACCGCCGCGTCTGCACAGATCTCCGGCAGCGACCCCGAGCCTGAGACCGCGACGGGGCAGCCCGACGCCATCGCCTCGATCGGCGGCAGCCCGAAGCCCTCGTAGAGACTCGGGAACGCCAGCACTGCGGCGCGTCGATAAAGATCGGCGAGCTCCTGGGGAGTGACGTGGCCGCGCCACTCGACGAAGTCCGGCAGCGCGCCGAGCCGGTCCAGATCCCCTCCGGTCAGCACCAGCCGGAGCGGGTGCCCCTCCTCGCGCAGCAGGCGCACCGCCTCGAAGAGCCGGGCATGGTTCTTGTGCGGCCAGGCGCGCGCCGGGTAGAGGACAAAGTCCTCCCGAGTCCCCAGATTCGCGACGAAGCGCTCGGTGTCCACGCCGAGGTGCGACACGTGGACCCGCTCCTCGGGGATGCCCAGCAGCTCGACGATCCGCCCCTTCGTGAAGGCGCTGATGGTGATGACCGCGTCGGCACGGCGGGCGGTGGCCTCGTAGGCGAGACGGCGGAAGACGCGCTCGATGCGGGGGAAGAGTTCGGGGAGGTCGCGGTGCTGGAGGTCGAACAGCATCTGCACGTGACCCTGGCGGCGCGAGGGCCAGGGCAGCGGCACGGTGAAGGGGAAGTAGAGCACGGCGTCCGGGCCGATCAGGCGGCGCAGGCGCGACGTCCGCAGCAGCGCCTGGAGCATGCCTATGGCCCGCCGTCGGTGACCCGCGCCGCTGACCACACCGTCGGCGACGACCTCGGGCACGCCCTCGCTGAAGCCGCGCGCGTTCTCGGGGACGAGCACCTGCACTTCCGGTCCGTCCTCCCCCACTCGCGGCGCCAGGAGGCGGGTCAGTGCGCGCGCGTAGGTCTCACCGCCGCCCATCCCGCCCGGATCGACGGTGAGCACGGCGAGCGTGACGGGGCGGGAGTGCGGCATGGCGTCCAATCGGTTCCGGCGGGGGCCAGGATACCGGCGGGCCGCACTGCTCCCGGTGCTCGGCCGTGCCCGCGGGTAGTATGTGTTCCGCTGTCATCGACCCCAGACGAATTGGACCACCACGTGCCCCGCGCTTTGATCACCGGAATCACCGGCCAGGACGGCCTCTACCTCGCCGAGCTCCTTCTCTCGAAGGGCTACGAGGTGTTCGGACTCGTCCGCGGGCAGAACAACCCCAAGTACGAGCTGGTCCGCCGCACCGTGCCCGAGGTGACCCTGCTCACCGGCGACCTGACGGACGTGTCGAGCCTCGTGCGCGTGCTCGCCGCGGCTCAGCCCGACGAGGTCTACAACCTCGGCGCCATCTCGTTCGTCGCCTACTCGTGGGAAAACGCCTCGCTCACCACCGACGTGACCGGCAAGGGTGTGCTCAACATCCTCGAGGCGACCCGCCTTTACGCCGGCGCCGACATGTCGCGCGTGAAGTTCTACCAGGCCTCCTCCTCCGAGATGTTCGGCAAGGTGCAGCAGGTCCCGCAGAGCGAGGAGACGCTGCTCTGGCCGCGCTCGCCCTACGGTGTGGCCAAGGTCTTCGGCCACTACATGACCATCAACTACCGCGAGTCGTACGGCATGCACGCCTCCTCCGGCATCCTGTTCAATCACGAGTCGCCCCGCCGCGGCCCGGAGTTCGTCACGCGCAAGATCAGCCTCGCGGTCGCGCGGATCAAGCTCGGCCTCCAGGAGACCCTGGAGCTCGGCAACCTCGACGCGAAGCGCGACTGGGGCTTCGCCGGCGACTACGTCGACGCGATGTGGCGCATGCTGCAGCAGCCCGAGGGCGACGACTACGTGGTCGCGACCGGCGAGACTCACGAGATCCGCGAGTACCTCGACATCGCCTTCCGCCACGTCGGCATCGAGGACTGGGCCCCCTACGTGACGCAGAACCCCGCGTTCATGCGTCCGGCCGAGGTGGATCTCCTGATCGGCGACCCTGCGAAGGCGCGCGACGTCCTCGGCTGGGAGCCGAAGGTCTCGTTCCCCGAGCTCGTGGCGATGATGGTCGAGAACGACCTCGCGGAGCAGTCCGCGCTGATCAAGTAGTCATGCCTGCCGCTCTCGTTACCGGAGCGAGCGGACAGGACGGCGGCTACCTCGTCGAGCGCCTGCTCGTCGACGGCTGGGAGGTCTCCGCGCTCGTGCGCGAGGCCGACGATACCGCTCTGCCCGCCGCCGTCCGTTGCTTCGAAGGCGACCTCCGCGACGCCGTCGGCCTCGGCCGCCTCGTCGTGGAGGCGGAGCCGGACACGGTCTTCCACCTCGCGGGCCTCTCCTCCGTTGCGCTCTCCTGGCAGGAGCCGGTGCTCACCGCCGAGGTGACCGGCACTGCGGTGGCCGCGCTCCTGGAGGCCTCGCTCGCGCTACAGGAGTCGGCCGGCCGCGAGGTCCGCTTCGTCCAGGCCTCCTCCTCCGAGATCTTCGGCGCCGCGACCGAGAACCCGCAGACCGAGCGGACACCGCTGCGCCCCGTCTCGCCGTACGGGGCGGCGAAGGCGTTCGCGCATCACCTCGTCGCGGTCTACCGGGGGCGCGGACTGCACGCCTCGTCGGGGATCCTCTACAACCACGAGTCGCCCCGTCGCCCGCTCAGCTTCGTGACCCGCAAGATCACCGCGGGCGTCGCCGCAATCGCCGCGGGAACGGAGTCCGAGCTCTCGCTGGGCAACCTCGACGCACGCCGCGATTGGGGCTGGGCCCCGGACTACGTGGATGCGCTCGTCCGCGCCTCCCGGGCCGACGAGCCCGGCGACTACGTCGTGGCCACCGGAGTCGCGCACTCGGTACGCGACTTCGTCCGTGCCGCCTTCACTGCCGCCGGCATCGACGACTGGGAGCAGCGGGTCACGATCGACCCGCGCTTCGCCCGCCCGGTGGACGCTCCCGAGATGCGCGGGGACGCCTCCCGGGCCCACGAGGTGCTCGGCTGGACGCCGACCGTCGGCTTCGAGGAGATCGTCGCCCGGATGGTCGGAAACGACCTCGAGCTGGCGCGCCGCATCGACTGATTCCCGGCGGCACCGGCGCTGACAACGAAGGCCCCTGCTCGTGGAGCGGGGGCCTTCGTCGTGCGATCGGGCGAGGACGCTCAGGCGGTTACTCCGGCCTGCTCGGGGCGGGCGTCCTCGTCGGCTCCCTCCCCCTCGACCAGATACGACCAGATGCGCTCGGCGTACTCGTCCCAGGTGCCGCCGTCGATGGCCAGCGCCTCCGCGCTGAGGCGGGCGTGCAGCTCGTCGTCGGTCAGCAGGCGCTCGAGGGCCGCGGCGATGTCGTGGTCGTCGTGCGGGTCGACGAACAGCGCGCCGCCGCTCGAGGCCACCTCGCGCATGCTGCCGAAGCCGGAGGTCACGACCGGCGTGCCGACCGAGATCGATTCCACGATCGGGAGCCCGTAGCCCTCGTTGATCGAGGGGAACACCGTGCACCGAGCCAGTCGGTAGGCGCTCCAGAGCAGCGCATCCGTGATCTTCGAGAGCGAGCGGACCGGTCGTCCGAAGCCCTCGAGCACCTCGAGGCGGTACTCGAACTCCGCGCTGCTCCAGGCGTTGCCGCCGATGAAGACCAGACTGAACTCCAGTCCGCGCCGCCAGAGCAGCTCGGCAGCCTGCAGGACGGCGAGGTGGTTCTTGCGCGGCTCGTGGCTGCCCACGCAGACGATGAGCGGGAGTTCCCCGGTCACCAGTGAGCGCGCGGCGGTTGCCAGCTCCTCGTCCGACACGCTCTCGGACTGCGAGGGCAGCAGGATCGGACGGATGTCCGGCCCCTGCATCCCGACGCTGCCGAGCATGTGGCGCCAGCCGGAGTACTCCGTCGCAGCGGCCTCCGAGATCGTCGCGATGCGGTCCATGTGCGACACCGCGACCAGCGTCCGCGAGAACGCGGCGCTGATGCCGGTACTCGCCGTCTCGGCCGTGGTGACCGGAACGCAGTCGAAGCCGATCGTGCCCGTGCGGTTCCCGCTGAACTCCGCGAGCGCCGAGACGCGCGAGGTCCGCTCGTCCTCGACGGCGAGTTCGGGCAGGAGGTAGGTGCCCTGCCAGGGCACGATCACGCGGGAGCGGTCCTCAGCGGCGTCGGGCACATCGCCCGAGACCGCATTGCGGCTCTGCTCCGACGTGAGCTCGACGAGCGATTCGTGGGACGAGTCCCAGCCTGCGAGCAGGATCTCGTGGTCCCGCGTCCAGCGGACCAGGCTCTGGCGCACCACGCGCTGGATCCCGGTGGCCAGACCTGTGCGCGCTGTGTGGTGGACATCCACCACGACCGCGCCGACGACCACCTCGACGTCCGGGTGGTGGAAGCGGGCGAACACACGGTTCGAGACGATGGTCGACGCGGCGTGGGCGAGCAGGGCGGCCGTGCCGTCCAGGCGGGCCCGACGGCGGCCGTCGACGACATCCTCACGGCGCGGGAGCGTACCGCGAAGCACCGCGAGCACCAACCAGACCTCGCGGTCGCTCGGTGCGGGCAGCAAGACGCTGAGCTGACCCGTCAACGCGTCGACGGTAGCCAGAGGCTCCACGGAGGGGGCCAGGGTGCGCACCAGGGTGGCGAGGCGGTCGACCAGATACTGCTTAGAGCGCACGGGGCGTCTCCTCCTGCTGGATGAGGGCCGAAGGGCCGATCAGGGCCGCCCAGAGCTCCCGGGCGTAGTCGTCCCAGGTGCGCTCGGGCCGCGCGGCCGCCTCCTGGCGGAGCGTCTCGACCAGCTCCGGAGAGGTCAGCAGGCGGCGCATGCCGTCGGTGATCTCCTCGTCGGACTCGGGGTCGATCAGGATGCAGCCGCCGTGCTCGGCGATCTGCGCGGTGCTCCCGTACCGCGAGGTCAGCACGGGGAGCCCGATCGCCAGCGCCTCGGCGACCGGCAGGCCGTAGCCCTCGTGCAGCGACGGAAATCCCAGGAACAGCGCCTCCCGGTAGCTCGCGACCAGGACGTCGTCGTCGGCGCCGCGGAGCACCTCCACGGGGCGGCCGGCCGCGACCAGCTCGCGCACTCGCGGATCGAAGACCTGGTGCGCCCAGGGATTGGCCCCGCCAATAAAGCGGACCCGGAAGCGCAGGCCCTCGCGCCAGAGGACCTCGGCGGCGTGCAGCACCGCGAGGTGGTTCTTGCGCGGCTCCTGGCTGCCGACGCAGAGCACGAGCGGCAATCCCCCGGCACCGCGACCCTCCGAGCGGAGGCCGTCGGGCAGCTCCACGGGCAGCGGCACGGGCACCACCGACGGGCCGGTCAGGCCCTGCGCCGGGAGCGCCCGGACGAAGCCGTCGAACTCGAGAGCGGCCGCGGCGCTGACCGTAGCGACGCGCTCGGAGTGCTTGACCACCGAGAGGAAGTTGACGAAGCGCACCGTCTCCTCCGGCGGCACGGTGTCGGCGCTGACGACCGGAATGGCGTCGTGGCCGAGGACGACGACCTCGTTCCCGGAGTACTCAGCGAGAGCCGAGAGCGGCCCGCACTGGTTGTAGTCGGGCACGGAGGGGATCACCACGACACTGCGGTAGGGGACGACGAACTCCGTCCGCTCCGGGTCGCCGTGTTCCCACTCACGGCGGGCGGAGGAGGACCAGTCGACGACCCGCTCGTGCTCAATGGTGCTGAGACGGCGGAACGACATCGAGCCGTGCACCCAGGCGACCGGCACGATCTCCTGCTCGGCGTCCCAGCGCGAGACGGTTTGACGGACCACGCGCTGGACACCGGTGTTGTGCGAGTGCCGCGCGGGGAAGTCGACGTCGACCACGACGGCTCCCGTGACGACCTCGACGCGGGCGTCCAGATCGGCGAAGCCGGTCGCGGTGCGGGAGCCCGCCTCGAGGAAGATCCGTAGCGCCGACTCCTCGGGCGCGAGTTCGAGGGCTCGGCGGAACCAGTCGAAGAGCTCGCTCGTCGGGTAGGCGGCGGTGAAGGACACGAGAGCGACCCAGGTCAGCTCGTCGTCCTGGCGGAAGCGGATCTCGCGGGCCACGTCGTCGAGGTAGCGCCCGGCTCCGCGTCGGCGCAGGGACGCCCGTCGCTCCTCGTCGAAGAGCAGCGCGCCGATCTGCTCGAGGCGCTGCAGCATGGCCTCGGTGCGCTCGGCGCGCGCGGCGACAGCGCTCGCACTCGGGGAGGCCGACCGCTCGCTCATCGAACCCGTCCGGACAGGCGGCGCTTGACGAAGCGTGCGCTGTGGCGGACCGCGCCGGGGAGACCGAGCTGGTCGACGCGCATCTGGAAGGTGCGCACCAGACGAAGGGGCTTGGTGATCCGCCACGAGAGGGTGCGCTCGAAGCCGGAGGCGGTGACGCCGCCCACCTGGATCCGCTCGACCCACTCGTCGAAGGGGTCGTTGAGGAGGGCGTCGACCTGCGCACGCAGTCGCGCCAGCTCGGCCGTCTCGGACTCGGGCTCGCGGACCACGGTGGCAGCAGTCGCAGCGGACGTCACTCGAATGGGGGCGGGCGCCGGAGCGACCGGGTCGGGCTCAGCGGCCTCGTCAATGGCCGATTCAAGACTCGGGTCGGGAGAGGAAGGAGCGCTCTCGCCGGCGCTGCTCAGAATAGGAGCAGGATCCCCAGCACTCTGGGGGGCAGGCTCCAGCGGGACGTCGGATGGCTGCATGGGCAAGGCGGACCCCTTGTTCGTGTCGGTCGATCGGCGAGCGGGAGCAAGACTACCCGCGATAGCACCAGCTCGGACACGCCATCCCGGGTGGCCGAGACGACCTCGCACGTATAATGAGGCGGTCCGTCGCCCGGCGGAGGCCGAGAGCTTGGAGTTCCATGCCCAGCAAAGCTGTGGATCGTGCGCGCGCGATCGCCGACGAGCCGTTCCAGACCGCCGGCACCACATCGGCCGTCGGCGGCGGCTCCGGCGGCTTCCTCGCCTCCCTGGCCGAGATCCTCCGGCACCGCGAGCTGCTCCGGCTCCTCGTGGGCCGCGAGCTGAAGTCGCGCTACAAAGACAGCAGCCTCGGCTTCGTGTGGAGCCTCGTTCGGCCGCTGATCATGCTGCTGATCTACTACGTGGCGATCGGCCAGATCCTCGGGGCCTCGCGCGGCGTCCCGAACTTCGCGATCTTCGTGTTCTCCGGACTCACGCTGTGGGGTCTGTTCAGCGAGATCGTGACCGCGGGGACCACGTCGATCCTCGGCAACGGCGGGCTGATCAAGAAGGTCTACCTGCCGCGCGAGATCTTCCCGGTGGCCGCCATCGGCTCGGCACTGTTCAACTTCGGGGTGCAGTTCATCGTCCTGATTGCGGGCGCCGTCATCACAGGCTCGCTCATCTTCGGGATCCACCTGCTCTACATCGTTCCAGCGCTGGCGATCGTGCTCGTCTACGGCCTCGCCCTGGCGCTGGCGCTCTCCGCCCTGAACGTCTACCTCCGCGACGTCCAGTTCCTGGTCGAGGTCGGGCTGCAGATCTTCTTCTGGCTCTCCCCGATCGTCTACGCGTGGAACTTCGTCGTCGCCGCCTCCTCGGGCGCCGGTCACGGCTGGGCCGAGCAGCTGTACCTGATCAACCCGATTTCGAATGCGATCCTCGCCTTCCAGCGCGCGATCTGGGGCGACGGCTCGCGCGTGAGCATCATCGACGGCCGGGAGATCGGCCCTCAGGTCTGGCCGCCGGACATGCAGCTGCGTCTTGTCCTCGTCCTCGTCGTCGGGGTGGTGTTCGTGTGGATCGGCCACCGGATCTTCCGCCGCCTCGAGGGCAACTTCGCCCAGGAGATCTGATCATGACCCTCACCAGCAAGCAGGAGGCCACCCCCGCCGCCTCCGGCAGTCCGACGGTCGTTCGAGTGCGGAACGCCTCCAAGCGCTTTGTCATCCGTAAGGACAAGTCGTTCAAGGAGCGGCTCGTCAACTTCGGTCGCGGGCGCAAGCACCGCGACGAGTTCTGGGCCCTGCGCGACGTCGACCTCGAGATCCCCCTGGGCTCGACGGTGGGCCTGATCGGTGCGAACGGCTCAGGTAAGAGCACGCTCCTCAAGCTCATCGGCGGCATCGTGCAGCCGACGACCGGTACGGTCGAACGCCGCGGACGCCTCGCCGCGCTCCTCGAACTCGGCGCGGGCTTCCACCCCGACCTCACCGGCCGCGAGAACGTCTACCTCAACGGCGCCATCCTCGGCCTCTCGCGCAGCGAGCTCGACAGCAAGTTCGAGTCGATCGTCGACTTCTCCGAGATCGCCGAGTTCATCGACACGCAGGTCAAGTTCTACTCCTCCGGCATGTACGTGCGACTCGCCTTCGCGATCGCAATCCACACTGATCCGGATCTGCTGCTGGTCGATGAGGTCCTCGCGGTCGGCGACGAGCCGTTCCAGCGCAAGTGCATGGACCGCATCCGCGCCTTCCAGCGCGCGGGCAAGACCATCGTGCTGGTCACCCACTCCCTCGAGCAGGTCGGCGAGCTCTGCGACCGCACCATCGTGCTCGAGAAGGGCACCGTCGTCTTCGACGGCGAGACCTCCGAGGGACTCCAGGTCCTGCGCGAGAGTTTCGAGGACCGTCGCGCCGCCCGTCAGGAGCGCGAGGCGGCGGCCGCCGGAGCCGTCGACGAGCCCGCTCCCCAGCTGATCGAGATCCTGGGCTGCCGACTGCGCGGCGGCTCCATCGAGCACGGCGGCACGGTCGTCCGCAGCGGTGAGACCCTCGAGTTCGACGTCACGGTGCGCACCAACCGCGCGGTCGACGACTGGAACATCGGCATGGGCATCGACACCCCGCTCGGCCAGCGCGTCTTCGGCACCAACACCGAGCGCATCGGCACGCCTCTGAGCGCGGTCGACGGAGAGATGACGGTCACGTTCACCCTCCCCGACCTCCACCTGGGTGCCGGCAACTACGCCGTGCACGCCTCGTCGGCCACCTTCTCGCAGGGCGAGACCATGCGGATACCGGTCGCTGCCACCTTCACGGTCGAGCGCGCCTCCGTGCACGACGGCGTCGTCGACATCGACTCCACCGTCCGCCTCAGCCGACCGTGACCGCGGGGCGCCGCCGCCTCTTCGTCGATGCCACACCGCTCGCGGCACCCCGGCTGACGGGTGTCGGCCGGGTCCTGCTCGGCCTGATGCGGGCGCTCGACACCGAGGAGTTCGCCCGGCGCGCCGACATCCGCCTCGTCGTCCCCGCGAGCGAGGCGCGGTCGCTGGCACGCTTCGGCTTCCGCACCCTGCAGATCCGGCCCGTCCCCGTTCCCCGACGGGTCTGGAGTGCGCTGACGCGACTCCCGGCGCCCGGGATCGACCTCCTGCTCGGGCGCGGCGCGTACTTCTTCCCGAACTTCCGCAGCTGGCCGCTCGCCCGCTCCCGCTCGCTCACCTTTGTACACGACGTCTGTTACGCCGTGATGCCGGAGCTGGTCCCGCGGGAGCGCCGAGAGTTGCTCGCGCGCTCGGTGCCGCGGTGGATCGCTCGGAGCGACGTCGTCCTCACCGGCACGCCGTCCTCCGCCGTCGAGGTCGCGCGCGCGCTCGACGTTTCCTCCGAGCGAATCCGGGTGCTGCCGACCACGATCGACGCCGAACTCTTCCACCCGCGCGGAGCGGACGAGGTGGCTCGCGTCCGCACGGCGCACGCGCTCGGCGCCTACCTCCTCTTCGTCGGCTCGATCGAGCGGCGCAAGAATCTGGTGACGCTGGTCGACGCCTACCGGCTCGCGGAGCGACCCGAAGGACATACCCTGCTCCTGGTAGGCGGGGACGGCTGGGACAACGAGGACGTCCATGCGGCAGTCGCGCGCGCCGTCGCGGCGGGTGCCGACGTGCGATTCGCCTTCTCGTACGTGCCCGACGAAGACCTCCCGGCCCTGCTCACGGGCGCCGACGCGGTGGCGATGCCCTCCTGGCACGAGGGCTTCGGACTCCCGGCGCTCGAAGCGGTCGCCTGCGGCACCCCCGTGCTCGCCGCCGACATCCCGGGCCTGCGCGACGCCCTCGCCGGGCGGGAGGCGGACGCCGTGTTCACCGATCCGGGTGACGGAGCGGGGTGGACCGCCGCGATCGAGCAAGCGCTGCGCGCGCCGCGGAGGATCGCACTCCGGCCGATCCCGAGCTGGGGGATCACGGCGGAGGCACTCCTCGACCTCGCCTTCGCCGAGTCCGTCCCGCGGCGCTCCGGCCGACGCTGACCGCGCCACCCCACCTCGGGGCTCGGGGCCTTCAGGAGCGGGGGTGCCGAATTCCGGAGGTGTCCGCGACGGCGGCGACGTCGTCCTCGAACAGGGCTGCCGCAGCCATCTCGGCCTCGCGGCGATCGATCACTCCCCCGGAGCGGTGGTGACCGAACACCCAGAAGCGGTAAAGGATGAAGCGGAAGGCTGTCGCCAGGCCGAGGCCGATGACGTTGGCCGAGATGTTGTCGGCCACCAGATTGTCGAAACCGAGCACGTAGTGCGACACATACAGGGGCAGCAGGTTGACCAGCATGCCCGCGACGGCGACAACGCTGAACTCGGCCAGTTCGAGCAGGTAGTTCGCTCGACGGTGCTCACGGAAGGTCCAGTAGCGATTGCCGAACCAGGTGACGACGGTTGCGGCTGCAACGGCGACCACCTTCGCGCCGATGGGGCCGGAGAGCAGGTGCTCGCCGCCGATCCCGCCGACCCGCAGGAGGTTGAACACCGTGACGTCGACGACCAGGCCGATGATCCCGACCACGCCGAACTTGAGTGCGTACGAGATGAAACCGGAGGAGACCACGCGCAGGAGCGCAATCGGGCCCCGGCGAGGCGGAGTCGCGGCGGGAATCACGCGGGAGTCAACCACGGGATCAGGAGGCGAGCGTCTTCGGCGGGCGGCTACGGGAGCCCTCGCGCAGGCGGATCCGCACGAGAATCCACAGGGCCTCGAAGCCGTCCCTGACGGTGATCTTCTTGCCCTCTTCGCGGGTGCGGGCCTTGTAGCTGATAGCGACCTCGTACGGGCGGTAGCCGCGCGCGAGGAGCTTCCCGGTGACCTCCGCCTCCATGCCGAACCCCTTCTCCGTGATGCCGAGGGAGCGGTAGAGGCTCAACGGCATCAGCTTGAAGCAGGTCTCGACGTCCGAAATGTAGGCGTTGAAGAGGATATTCGTGATCAGGTTCACGCCCTTGTTGCCCAGCACGTACCAGTATGAGAACGAGGTGTGGCTTCCGAACGTGCGGCTTCCATAGACGAGCTCCGCTTCGCCGTCCAGAACCGGTTGCAGCAGCGACGGGATCTCGCTCGGCCGGTACTCCTCGTCGGCGTCGCAGATGATCACGTAGTCGCCCGTCGCCTCCTGGACGGCCCGGCTGATCGCCGCTCCCTTGCCCTGGTTGCGCGGCTGGTGGAACACCCGGATTCGCGGATCGTCCAGGGAGTCCAGGATCTCGCGGGTCCCATCACGGCTGCCGTCGTTCACGATCACGAACTCGACCTCGACGCCCTCCTGGAACGTCACCGCCAGGACACGCCCCACGGCCTTGCGCAGCGTCGCCTCCTCGTTGTACACGGGCATCAGGATCGACAGTCTCACAGCGCGCCTCTCTCGTTCGACATGCCCTCGGAGAACCAGCGCACCGTGCGCGCCAGGCCCTCCTCGATCGACACCGCGGGCTCCCAGCCGAGGACCTCGCGGGCCCGCGTGATGTCCGGGCGACGACGTTCCGGGTCATCGACCGGGCGAGGACCGTAGTGGACCTCGGAGTCGCTTCCGACGAGCTCCACGACGCGACGGGCGATCTCGCCCAGCTCCAGCTCCTCGACGGATCCCAGGTTGATCGGCCCCGGCTCGGAGGACTCCGCCATCAGCAGGACGCCCTCGACCAGGTCGTCGACGTAGAGGAGCGAGCGGGTCTGGGTGCCGTCGCCGTGCATCGGTAGCGGAGAAGACGCGAGTGCGGCTTTCACGAACGCCGGCACCGCACGCCCGTCGTCGATATCCATGTTCGGGCCGTAGGTGTTGAAGATCCGGACGATTCCGGTGTCGACCCCGAAGCTGCGACGGTAGGCGAACGTCAACGCCTCCGCGTACCGCTTCGCCTCGTCGTAGACGCTCCGCGGACCGTTCGGGTTGACGTTGCCCCAGTACTCCTCGTGCTGCGGGTGCACGTGCGGATCGCCGTAGACCTCCGACGTGGAAGCGAGCACGAATCGGGCACCGTCGCGGCGTGCCACATCCAGCAGCGCCTCTGTGACCACGGACCCCGCATGCAGCGTCTCGATCGGATGCGCGAGGTACCGCGGTGGCGACGCCGGCGAGGCGAAGTGCAGCACCACGTCGAAGGGACCGTCGAGGTCGCGTGCGTTGGCCGCGTCCTCCTGAATCACCGTGAGTGCGGGGTGGCCGAGGTGGGCGGCGACGTTGCGGGTCGAGCCGGTCAGCAGGGAGTCGAGGACGACTACCCGGTCGCCGCGGAGAAGGAGTTCGGTGGCCAGATTCGATCCCACGAATCCGGCGCCACCGGCGAGGAGAACAGTGCGTGTCATAGAAGAGCTTTCGTCGAGCATGTGTGCTGGGCGGCGACATCCCGGCGGAACCCGAAGAAATTACCATAGGGTTTCGGTCGCGCCTGGCACACCTGGCGCGTCCGCGGATCGGAAGGACCACGATCGGATGATCATCGAGGAGGCTGCCGTCAGCAAACCTGTGGAGGGCCGACAGCGCCGTCACCGTCCGGCGATCCTCCTCGACGCAGGGTTCGCCGCCGTCACCGCCGTGCTCTCGACAGCGCTCGGGATGCTCGCGCTCAGAATCACTCCGAAGATCCTGGAAAAGAGGTGGACGTTCGGCGGCCCGGACCAGGTGCTGCACTACACGATCTTCTCGAGTGCACGCGAGGTGTTCCCGTTCCTCCCCAACGGCAGGCTCGGGTTCCCCGCGGCGCAGAATCTCTTCTTCGCGCCCTTGTTCGATCCCTGGTCGGCCGTCTTCGTCGCTGTCGTCGGGCCGCTCACGCCCGACGGCGTCTGGCTGCTCAACCTCTACAGCATCGCCGGCTTCACCGCCGTGGGAGCCACCGCCTACGTCTTCTTCCGAGCCCTGCGTCTGCGCCGCGTCACGTCCGTGGTGCTCGGTGTGCTGACGGCGGTGCTGCCCTACCACTTCGTGCAACTATCCTTCGGCCACCCCTTCCTCGCGCAGTACTGGGCGGTACCGCTCATCGGCGTGCTGCTGCTGGTCATCGGCGGGCGGGAGACGGATCCGCTGAACCGGTGGACCGCGGGCATCGCAGGCCGGCGCCGTCGTCGCCTTGTGCGAGCGGGGATCGTCGTCGCCCTCGCGCTGGCGATCGCGTGGACGCAGTCGTACTACTTCGTCTTCGGTGCGATCGTGCTCGGCTCGGCCTGGGTTCTCGCGGTGCTCGCGGCCCTCATACGCCGATCCCCCGTCCGCAGCCTCGCCTGGCCCACGCTCGCGCTGGGCTCATTCCTGAGCTTCATCGCCGTCCAGCTCGCCGTGCTCTCCATCGACCAGGGCGATCGCTACGAGAAGTACTTCCAGGGCCGCTCGGCGCAGGAGTCGGAGTTCTACGGCGGCAAGATGCAGAGCCTGCTCTTACCCTCGCCCACCAGCGGGTTCTCCTCGCTGGCCGAACTCGCGCAGGGGTACGCCCGCTCGAGCGCGATCCTCCCGACGACCGAGAACCCCTCGACGGCCGTGGTCGTCTCTGCCGCGTTCCTGCTCGTCCTGCTGATCGTGCTGTCGGCGCTCGGCCGGGCGGGACGCACCGGCGCAGCTCCGCGCTCGCGCCTCGCCCTGCTGGTCATGGACGCTCGGGTCGGGCTGCTCAGTCAGGCGTTCGTCGTCGCACTGCTGTTCTTCATCGTCGCCGGACTCGGAGCCATCCTCTCGTACGTCGTGAGCCCCGAGATTCGAGCGTGGTCACGGATGTCGATCGTGCTCAGCGTTCTCGCGCTCGGCGTCGCGGGCATCGCCCTCGAGACGCTCGTTCGTCGCCGGCGGCTCCTCTTCCCCGCGCTGGCGGTCGTCGCCGCGGTCGGACTGATCGACCAGGTGGCGGGAACGGCGGCAGCGATCCCGCTCGCTCCGACCAGCGACTCCTCCGTTCGCGCGTTCGCTCAGGAGACCGAGCGCCGACTCGCCGACGGCTGCGGGATCGTGCAGCTCCCGCTCAAGGACTTCCCCGAGACCGACCCGATCGGGAACATGGGCGATTACGACGAGGCCCTGCCCTACCTTTACTCCTCGGACGACGGCGGCCTGCGCTACAGCTACGGCGCGGTCCGGGGCACCCGATCGGCCGATGACTGGAATCGCGCCAGCACGCCCCGGGCGTTCGAGCGCGAGTACGACGCGTCAGGAGCCTGCGCGGTCCTGGTCGACACCTTCGCCTACGTCGACGACCTCGACGGCTGGAAGCCCTTCGTCGACGCGGTGGCCGACCCCGACCGGCCCAGCGTCGTCAGCACGGACTCGGATCGGCGCTGGCTGCTCTTCCGCACCGGCTCCTGATCGCACGGTCCCACCGTCGGCCGCGAGCCCGGCCGAGCAGGCGAACCGCCGTTCCAGCGGAAACGCTACCGGGACGAGTCGCGCGTGAACCGGATCCGCACGACCAGTAGGAGGCTGCGCAGCATCGTGTTTCCCGGGATCTTGGAGGTCCCCTCCGTGCGGTCGAGGAACACGATCGGGATCTCGCGAACGCGTCGCGCCGCGACCGACGCTCGATGCTTCAGCGCGATCTGGAAGCCGTAGCCCGTCGCATCGACGGTCTCGAAGTGGATCCGCTCGAGCAGCTCGCGGCTGAAGAGATTGAAACCGCCCGTCCAGTCGGTGAGCCGCGAGCCGAGCAGTGCCCGCGAGTAGAGGTTGCCGCCGCGACTGAGGATCTTGCGATCCAGCGTCCAGTCGGGCGTCCCTCCGCCGGGGATGTAGCGCGAGGCGACCACCAGGTCCGCACCGGCGCGGACCTCGCGGAGGAAGTCGGAGAGATAGGCCGGGTCGTGCGAGAGATCGGCGTCCATCTGCAAGATGTGCGTCGGTGGGTCCTCACGCCCGAGCACCTGCTCGAAGGCCCAGAGGTAGGCGGCGCCGAGCCCCTCCTTCGCCGCGCGCGAGAGTACCTCGACTGAGAACGTTCCTGTGGACAGCTCGGCACCGAGCGCACGCGCCCGATCGGCCGTGCCGTCGGGCGAGGAGTCGTCCACGATGACCGAACGCACGAGCACATCCGGCTCGGCTGCGGCGGCGGTGGCCAGCCGGCGCAGCAGTTCGCCGATGTTGTCCGCTTCGTTGTACGTAGGAGTGACGATGGTGAGGGAGAGCATGACGATCCGATTCGGGCGGTGGCGGAGCGGCGTCGGGCACGCTCGCGCCGGGGCGGAGGCGGTGGAACAGTACCAGCGTGCACCATCGGCCGTGAGGAGCGCCGGGCGCGCGCCGTCTCCAGATGGGAAGGGCATCCGCGCCACCGCCGTGCTTTCTCAGGAAGAGTTCGCCCGCAGGGGGGCCGCCGCACAGATCGACCGCGTACCCTCAGCCAGAGTCGTCCCTCCGGGCGGTCGTCGGCAGGAGGAGTACCCGTGGCGCGTTGGCTGGAATCCCAGAAGGTGCGGTTCCTTGTCGCGGGCTCACTCAACACGGCGCTGGACTTCCTGATCCTGAACGCACTGTCGCTGATGGTCGGCCTGCCGACACTCCTCGCGAACGTGGTCTCGGTGACGGTCGGGATTTCGATCTCGTACTTCCTCAACCACTTCTTCGTCTTCCGCCACCCCGACCGCCCCACCCTGCGGAGCTTCGGCCAGTTCTTCCTCGTCACCGGCTTCAGCTCCCTGGTCCTGCAGTCACTGATCATCTACGGGTTCGAGGTCTTCTTCGACACCCGCTTCGGCACGTCTCTCCTCTTCCTGCCCAGCCCCGGCGAGAAAGCGTTCCTGGCGATCAACGTCGCCAAGGCGGTCGCTGTGCTCGTGGGCCTGGTCTGGAACTTCTGCCTCTACAAATTTGTGGTGTTCCGTCAACCCGCTGTCACCGCCGATGTCGCAACCGAACTCGGCGAGATCGTCGACGAGGTCGGCTCCTCAGCCCGCTGAGACCCGGCGGAGCAGCATGCTAGCCTCGTCGAGTTCTTCCCACGGGGCACCCCTCCCGTCGACGCCGCACTTCCCGGAGGCTCCCATCGCCCGCTCGGCCTTGCCCATCGCAGTGGTCGTCGTCACCCACTTCTCGGGTGAAGTCCTGCGTGCGTGCCTCGAGTCGGTGCCGGAGGCGACGGAGCACGACGTGCGCGTCGTGGTGGTCGACAACCTCACCACCGACGACTCCGTGCGCAGCGTGGTCGAGCGACTGCCCGGGGTCGAGTTCCACGAGACCGGGCAGAACCTCGGCTACGGCCGGGCCGTGAATTACGCGGTCGACCGCCTCGGTCCCGAGGTCGAGTGGATCCTCGTGACCAATCCGGACACGGTCTTCCTGCCCGGCTCGATCGACGCGCTCTACGACGCGGCAATGGCGGAACCGCGAATCGGCTCGATCGGGCCGCGGATTCTCGACTCCGACGGCACGATCTACCCCTCGGCCCGCGCCCTCCCCTCACTCGGCACGGGTGTCGGCCACGCGCTCTTCGCCCACGTCTGGCCGGGCAACCCGTGGTCGGCGACGTACCGGCGCTCCCGCGCGGTCGGCACGCTCCAGCACGGCCGGATGGAGGCGGGCTGGCTCTCCGGCGCCTGCGTCATGGTGCGACGCACGGCCTTCGAGGAGATCGGCGGCTTCGACGAGCGCTACTTCATGTACTTCGAGGACGTCCAGCTGGGCGACTCGCTGGGGCAGCGCGGCTGGATCAACGTCTACCTCGCGGATGCCGTTGTGTCCCACCTCGGCGGGCATTCGACGCGCCTGGCCTCGGCCCGGATGCTCGCCGTGCACCACCGCAGCGCGTACCTGTACCTCGCACAGAAGTACGGAGCCTGGTACCAGGCGCCGGTCCGCGCGGCCGTCCGCGTCGGGCTGGGCGCGCGCGTCGCGCTGATGCGCTTGCGCTCCCGGAACTGAACGGCCGACGTCCCCGATCAGGTGGCGGCGTCGAGCTGCGCGTAGAACGCGCGTGCTTCGTCCCACGTCGGCAGCAGGCCCTGCCCCTCGGCCTCGGCGAGGGTCGGCGCGTCGGTGTCCTTCGGGGAGAGCAGGAACTCGCCGGCCTCAGCCGGGAAGCGGAGGCCGATCTGCTCGTCACGCGGGTCGATCCCCTTCTCGCGCACGGGATCGAAGGTGGCGGTGACGAGGTAGGAGACGACGGCGCGCTCCGTCAGCGCGACGAAGGCGTGCGCGATCCCCTCGGCGATGTAGACGGAGCGGCGGTCGACGTCATCGAGCAGGATCGACTCCCACCGCCCGAAGGTCGGCGAACCCACTCGAACATCGATGATGTAATCGAGCACCGCACCCGAGAAACACGACACGTACTTGGCCTGCGACGGAGGGAACTGCGCGAAGTGGATCCCCCGCACCGTGCCGCGGCGGGAGACCGAGGTGTTGCCCTGGCGGAGCGAGAGCGGATGCCCGACCTTCTCGGCCAGGTGATCGAAGCGGTAGAACTCGTAGAAGACTCCGCGATCGTCGGGGAATTGGCGCGGAGTCACTTCATAGGCATCGGGAACGGCGAGCTCTCGGATCTGCACAATCGCCAGTGTAACGACGGCCTGTCTCTGCGGGAGGACCGCCCGGCGACCGGTGCGCCACCCGCCCACCGGTGCAGCCCTCCGGCATGATGAGGAGGTGACCTTCCTCATCACGGGCGCCTCCGGCATGCTCGGCACCGACCTTCGGGCGGTCCTCGGCTCCCGCCCCTGCACCGCCCTCAGGCACAGCGATCTCGACGTCACCGACCTCGACGCGGTGCGCGCCGCCGTGGCGGGCCACGACGCGATCATGAACTGCGCCGCCTACACGCGGGTCGACGACGCGGAGACCGACGAAGAGGAGGCGCACCGGGTCAACGCCGTCGGCGCACACCACCTCGCGCTCGCCACGGCCGAGACCGGAGCGGCGCTCGTGCAGGTCTCGACCGACTATGTCTTCGACGGCTCCGCCACGAGCCCCTACTCCGAGGACCATCCGCGCCACCCGCTCTCGGCGTACGGCCGCACCAAGGCCGAGGGGGAGCGGCTGGTGCTCGAAGCAAACCCGGAGCGCGGCTACGTGGTCCGCACGGGCTGGCTCTACGGCGAACACGGCCAGAACTTCGCCAAGACGATGGTGCGCCTCGCCGGCAGCCACGACACCCTCGCCGTCGTCGACGATCAGCACGGCCAGCCGACCTGGACGGCCGACCTCGCCGCGCGCCTGGTCGAGCTGGTCGACTCGCTCGCCCCGGCCGGCGTCTACCACGGCACCAACGCCGGCGAGACGACCTGGCTCGGCTTCGCCCGCGCCGTCTTCGCCAAGGTGGGCCTGGACCCCGAGCGTCTGCGGCCGACCGACAGCGGTTCGTTCGTCCGCCCCGCCCCGCGCCCCGCCTACTCGGTGCTCGGGCATGACGGCTGGAGCCGGGCGGCGCTCGCTCCGCTGCGCCCCTGGCAGGACGCCCTCGCCGCCGCTCCCCTCCTGGCGGTGACTCCGTGACCACCACCCTCCGCGTCGTCGTCGACCAGATGCTCGCCCGCGTGCCCGGCGGCATCGGCCGCTACACCGAGGAGCTCACCCGCGAGCTCATCGCCACCGCACCGCGCGACTGCGAGGTCGAGGCGGTGGTCTCCGCTCACCCGCCCGAGAAGGAGGAGGAACTGCGCCTGCGCCTGCCCGGCCTCGCGCGCATCCACCGGCTCCCCCTCGGCCGCCGGGAACTCTCGCGTGCCTGGCAGTACGGGATCGGGATCCCGGCCGGTGGCGGCATGATGCACGCTCCGAGCCTCTTCGCCCCGCTGCGCGGCCACGACGGCGGCGAGGGCGAGCAGATCGCGGTCACCATCCACGACACCGTGCCCTGGACACATCCGGAGACGCTCACCCCGCACGGGGCGAAGTGGCACCGGGCGATGGCCAAGCGCGCTCACAAGCACGCGGACGCCGTCGTCGTACCCACCCACGCGGTCGCGGACCAGCTTTCGCAGGTGATGGACTTCGGCGACCGCCTGCGCGTCATCGGCGGAGCGGTCGGCTCGGGCCTGGTGCTGCCGGAGGACGCCGACGAGCGCGCTGCCGCCCTGACGCTCCCGGGCGAATACGTCCTGAGCGTCGGCACGCTCGAACCCCGCAAGGGCCTGGTCTCGCTGATCGCGGCGTTCGGCGGAGCGTCGGCGCCGACGATCCCGCTCCTCCTGGTCGGACCGACCGGCTGGGGCGACCTCGACGTGGCCTCGGTCGCCGATGAGCAGGGCCTCGACGAGACGCGGGTGCGCGCGCTCGGCGTCCTCAGCGACGCCGACCTCGCCGTCGTCCTCTCTCGCGCGACGCTCTTCGTGTATCCCAGCATCGCCGAGGGGTTCGGCCTACCGGTGCTAGAAGCGATGCACTTCGGCGTGCCGGTGGTCCACTCGGACGACCCCGCGCTGATGGAGGTCGCCGCGGACGCCGGGGTCGCCGTCGAGCGCGCCGACGCGAAGAACTACCCCGAGCGTCTCGCCCTGGCGATGAGCAGCGTGCTCGCCGATACCGGGCTGCGCGAGCGGATGTCCGTGGCCGGCCGCGACCGCTCCCGCGCCTTCAGCTGGCGCGACTCGGCCGAGCGCGTCTGGGCTCTGCACGCCGACCTCTGAGCGGTTGGGCCGGCCGCTGCGACGTCTCGCTGGTGAGCAGGCGTGCGGTCACTCCGCCGGAACCTCAGACCCGGCGGTCGGCGAAGCGGACGGCGGCTCGGGGGTCGGCTCCGCCGTCGGAGGCGGCGTCCAGGCCCGGTCCTCGTCGCTCATCCGCGGTTCATCGCCGGGCTGGACCTCGCCCTCCTGCGCTCGGCGCCGGTAGGAGCGGTTCAACTCCGCCCAGTCCCCCGGCTGGCACCACGAGACCGCATCGATCGTGTACCGGTCGTTCCACGGCGAGGAGGTGTCGAAGCTCGCGCGCTGCACCGGGCCGCCCTCCCCGTACACGGTGGGCCAGGGCGTCGAGTCCGTGACCCGCACCGACATCCCGAGTGACCGCCAGTACTCCGCCACCCGCTGCGCGTCCCCGTCCACGTCCGCCCCGGGACGCGCCCAGTAGGTGTAAGCGAACCGCGCACCCTTGCTCCCCCAGCCGAGCCCGCACCGATCGGCCCGCGGCGATCCCTCGATCGTCGACCAGCCGTCCCCCGGCACGACTGCGGCGGACCCCTTCACGAACTCGACCACCCCCAGCCGGTTCTCCTCCGGCGTCACCGACGCTGAATCACCACAGGCACAGAGCAGCACCACCGCGACAATCATCGGAACGAACCGCCACCGACTCCCCGCTCGCCGCCGCTCAGTCATGCTTCGGCACCTCCGGCGGGTCCTGAGGACGCGGATGCGGCACCGACTCCCGACGCGGCGACGGCGGAGTCAGCTTCTCCTCCTCGCCGCCCAGCGCCCGCGAGACGTTGCGGGATGACTCCGTCCCTCGATCGAGGTACCCCCGGTCCTCCGACGCCTCGCCGACGACCAGGTCGTGGGTCGTCACCGGCAGTCCCGCGTCGCCGCCCGTCTCCACGCCGAAAACCCAGGCGCCGAAGGCGGGGTCCGTGGGGTCGACGCTGTGCCACGGGCTGAACGACCTGCCCACCCACGAGTACCTGTCTCCGGGTTCAGGATCGATGAGCGACCGGTCGGTGGCCTGACCGGCGTACACCCGGTCGGCGTGCAGCTGGCTCGCGCTCGTGATCCAGTTCGGCAGACCGGCCGACCCGAGGGTGGTGAAGCTGTCGACATGGACGTCCGGATCGGTCAGCGCGATCGACGCCGCGGTGCTGCCGAAGGAGTGGGCAACCACCCCGAGCTCGGGCGGCGACTCGCGACGAACCGCGTCGAAGCCCTTCAGAGCCGAGGCCAGAGCGGCACCGCCCTTCTCCGCGTCCGCTAAGCCGAAGACGCTGAGGTCCGGCTCCGGAGAGAAGGGGACGGGTGGTGTCTCGTAGCCGATCCACGCGACGACAGCGCTGTCGCTCCCTCGCTGCGCCTGGACCGCCTGGGCCCCGGTGGCCAGCGTGCTCATGTCCTGCGTCGTCGTCCCCATCCCGGGAACCACGAACGAGGCGTTCGTCGCCGTGTCGAGATCGCCGATCGAGACCGCCGCTAGCGGCGGCTGGTCGCTGGTGAGCGAGAGGAGGAAGCGCGGTACGCCGTCAACGGCCGAGCCGAGCGTCTCATCGACGTTCGCCAAGCAGGCCTGCCTCTCCTTCAGCTCATCCAGTCGCGCCATCAGCAGCGGCAGCGCCACGGGGCCGGTCGGGAGGAGCGCGGTGTGCAGCACCAGCCGCTGCGTCGTCGCGATCTCGCGCTCGACCGACTCGAGGCCGCGTCGCAGCGCGATCCTGTTCGCTTTGTCTCGGGCTCCGTAGGGCAGCCCCTCGAGATTCCCGAGCAGCGCCGGAAGAGTCGCCAGGAGCAGCCCCTGCCGCTCGGAGAGGTCCGACTCCTCGTCCTGCGGATCCAACGTCGCCCACCAGTCCGCCACCAGCTCGGGGCGCAGGCCCGCGATGCGCGCCGCGAGCTCGGGTGACCCCGCGACCATCGTGCTGAGCTCGCCGGCGGGGACAGACGCCAGCGCCTGGAGCAGGTCCCGCTCGCTGAGATCCGCCTTCGTCGTCGCCGCGAGGTCGAGAGCGCCGACCGAGAGCGTCCCTCCACCCGCCGCCTCGAAGGCGCTCGCTATCCACTCGATCCAGAGGGCATCGGCGCGGCACTCCTCGATGAACAGGGCGAACCCGGTGAGGAACTCGGGTGACCCCGTCCGCGCCCAACCGCACCGGTCGACGAAGCCCGCCCAGTCCGACCGCACGCGGCAGAGCGCCGCCTCGAGATCGGTCGCGGAGGACTGCGCGCGGGAGACGAACATCCGCAGGCGATCCGGATCGGCGGAGCTCGACCCCGACGAACCGCCTCCGCTGCCGCGTCGATGAGGGAGCGGGAGGAAGACCGCCGACACCTCCGGCACGGCGAACGGCGAGGTGGAGGGCATCCGGTCCAGGACTGCCTCGTCCACGCTCACCACGCCCACCGCGGCGCTCTGGCGTCGTCGGTCTTCCCGCGCGGCCTCCCGCGCCTGCCACGCCGCCAGCTCCTCGAGCCGCTCGAGCTCCTGGTGCGCCTGCCAGCACGCGGCTTCCACGTCGTCCGCGAGCGAGCCCAGAGCGCGGGAGAGCTGGCCGGAGTCGTCCAGGTGACGGAGGACGTTCTCGCGGAAGACACCGGCGTACGGGCCGGCGAAGTCGACCAGCGCCGTTCCGGCCGCGTCGTGGAGCGCGATCTGGTGGCACTGGACGGCGCCTCGCGCTGCGAGAGAGCCTCGCACGAGCGCGGCGGCCTGCGCCTGGTCGAATCGCAGCATGAGAACCTCCCGGTAGGGATGGGCCCAGAGAACGAGAACCCAGTAGAGATTCACTCACGTTAGCCGGAAATGTACCCACGGCGATGACATGGCGCCCTCCGACCCCGGGTCGGCACGGTCCAGGGTCGGCACGGTCCCGGGTCGGCACGGTCCCGGGTTCCGGCGCGTCGGAGCGCAGCCGTCACCGCGGTGCTCGGGGAGCGCCCCTACTGCGCGGAGTCGCCCGAGAGTCCCGCCTTGACCAGCGAGTGCACGACGTCGTAGTCCGGCTTCTCCGGATCCACATCCGGCGGCACGAGCTCGATCGGATCCACCGGCTGCGACTTCGTCTTCAGCCCGAGCTGCACGAAGTAGCCGAGCATCCCCTGCGGCACGTCCGTCTTGATCACCTGCGAGCCGGCGGCCGCGACGTCCTGGAACTTCGCGAGCACGTTGCCCGGATCGAACTGGGCGAGAAGCGCTTCCTGCACCTGCCTCTGACGCGCCATCCGGTCGTAATCGCTCGTCGTGTACCGCGAGCGCGCATAGGCGAGCGCCTGCTCACCGTTGAAATGCCAGTGGCCCGGCTGAATCCACTGGTTCACGCCCTGCATCACGCCGTCATCATCGGGCAGGCCACCCAGCGGCAGCGGATCGTTGGCCACGTAGTCGATGTCGATGCCACCGAGCGCGTCGATCAGCTGAGCGAAGCCCTCCATGTCGATGAGCGCGTAGTACTGGATCTTCAGATCGAGGATGCCCTCGACGGCGTCGCGCATCGCCTCGATGCCGGGTTCGCTGCCGTGAGCGACGGCATCGGGGTAGTAGTCCGGATGCTTCAGCTGCATTTCTGTGTAGATCGAATTCAGCTTGCACGTGTCGACATCGCACGCGCCCCAGTTGTAGCCGTCGGGGTAGCGAGCATGCATCGGACTGTCAGAGCGGATGGGGAGGTTGCGGAACTCGCGCGACACTCCGATGATCGCGGCCTTGCCGGTCGACGCGTCGATGCTCACCACCGAGATGCTGTCCGGACGCAATCCGTCGCGGTCCTCCCCCGCGTCGCCGCCCAGCAGCATGATGTTGTAGCGGCCGTCGATGGGCTGCTCGATCGCTCCGCCGCCGAAGATCGACGAGAGCGTTCCGCGGGTGACGCCGACCAGGTAGGTGCCGTAGGCGGTGGTGCCCACCGACGCCGCCATCACCGCGATCGTCGCGAAGGCGAGCACCCCGCGCATCCGAGGGCGCACGCGCACAACGCGGATCAGGCGGAGGGTGTCCAGGGTCAACACGGCCCACACGACGCCGTACACGACGAGCGCGGCCTGGAGCGCGAGCATCGAGACGTCGAAGGTGGCGAGCGTGTACAGACCCGTGGGGAACACGAAGTAGAGAAACACAGCCACGAGCAGGGCGACCCAGAGTCCGAGCGTGAAGCCGAGCCCCAGCCGCCCGAGTCGGCGGTTGCCCGCCAGGATCTGCGCGGACCCGGGTACCAGGACGTTGACGATCAGCAGCCACCACGCCCGCCGCGTCATGAACGCTCGGGAGGCGACGTCCGGGTGCCGCAGCGGCAGAGCGACGGCCGTCACAGGCTTGCCACCAGGGCGTCGTTCTTCGCGGCGACCTGCTCCTGGAGGTCGGCTGCGAACGCCTCGAGCGCCGTGGAGAGAGCATCGTCCGCCGTCGCCAGGATCTTCACGGCGAGCAGTCCGGCGTTGCGGGCTCCACCGATGGAGACGGTGGCGACCGGGACACCGGCGGGCATCTGCACGATCGACAGAAGGGAGTCGAGCCCGTCGAGACGGGCGAGCGGCACCGGCACACCGATGACCGGAAGCGGAGTCACGGCGGCGAGCATGCCCGGCAGGTGCGCGGCACCGCCGGCACCCGCGATGACGACTCTCAGCCCTCGGTCGCGCGCTTCCCGGCCGTAAGCGATCATCGCCTCCGGAGTGCGGTGCGCCGAGACGACGCGCACCTCGTGCGCGACGCCGAATTCGCGGAGGACCGTCGACGCCGCCTGCATCACCGACCAGTCCGAGTCCGAGCCCATCACGACGCCGACGAGGGGCGCCGAGCCGTTCACGAGCGCGTCCGCGCTCACGAGAGGGCTCCGGCAGGGATCGGGTAGGTCGGCAGGCGTGTCACGGCGACCATCGTACGGGTCAGTCCGTGAGAACCGCCGCCGCCGCGCGCGCCTCGTAGACCACGAGGTCGAGCTCGTCTCCCGTGGCGTTCACGTGCCCGACCTTGCGCCCAGGGCGCGGCTGCTTGCCGTAGTTGTGCACCTTCACGGCGGGGTAATCGGCCAGCACCCGCGAGTAGCGGTCGGTCAGCGACTCCCCCGCCGGTCCGCCCAGCACGTTGACCATCACCGTCCACCGATCGCGGCAGCCCGTCGCTCCGAGCGGAAGATCGAGGACAGCGCGCAGATGCTGCTCGAACTGGGAGGTGGTCGAGCCGTCCATCGTCCAGTGCCCGCTGTTGTGCGGGCGCATCGCGAGCTCGTTGACGAGGATCCGCTCGTCCGTCGTCTCGAACAGCTCGACGGCGAGGACGCCGGTCACGCCGAGGCTGTCGGCGATGGTCTGGGCGATCTCGGCGGCTGCTCCCGCGAGGCGTCCGGCCGAAGCCGGGGCCGGCGCGATCACCTCGGCGCAGACGCCGTCGCGCTGCACCGACTCCACGACGGGCCACAGAATGCTCTCGCCGGAGGGCCGACGGGCGATGAGCTGCGCGAGCTCACGGCGGAAATCGACCAGCTCCTCGACCAGGAGGGACCCGCCGCGGCCGTCTTCGGCGAGGGCAGCGAACCAGTCGTCCGCCTCATGGGCACCGCGCACCACGCGAACGCCCTTGCCGTCGTAGCCGCCCCGCGCGGTCTTCACCACGGCGCGGCCGCCGTGCCCGGCCAGGAACTCGCCCAGCTCGTCGGCGGAGGACACCTCGGCCCACTCCGGCACCGGGACACCCAGAGCGCTCAGACGGCGCCGCATCATCAGCTTGTCCTGCGCGTAGAGCAACGCATCGGGGCCGGGGTGCACCGCGACGCCGCGGGCGATGAGCTCGCGGAGGATCGGCTGGGGCACGTGCTCGTGGTCGAAGGTGACCACGTCCACGGTCTCGGCGAAGGCGAGCACCGTCGCCTCGTCGCGGTAGTCGCCGACCCGGGTTGCGGCGAGCGACGCCGACGCCCCCTCGTTCTCGGCGAGCACGGCGATCTCGATACCGAGCTCCACCGCCGCAGGAATCATCATCCGGGCGAGCTGGCCGCCTCCGATCACGCCGACGCGCATGACACGCCTCCATCTCCGCCCGCTGACGCGGGGCGGCTCCATGCTAGCGAGAGGCCACCGGCGTCACGCGGGCGGCGGCCACTCCGGTTCGAGGGCCGGGGCCGCGGAAATGGCCTCCCGGAGCAGGTCTGCCGTCAGCTCCGGGTCGGGCAGATCGCGCAGCACGAAGACCTCGGCGCCGGCCTGCCCGATCCGGACGTCGCCGCAGCGGGCCAGGCGCTGCCCGAGCGAGCGCTGGACCGAGACGTCCATCCGCCGGTCGAAAATGACCTCGGCGCGACGGACCGCCCCCACCCCCCGGCGCGCACGGAGGCCGGTCGCGGTGACGCGGTACCGCACACTCGCCCAGCCCGCGACTCCCGGCGCGCACAGCAGCAGCACCAGCACGGCGGTTCCGAGCGCGATGATCCAGCGCTGCAGAGCGAGCTCGAACTGCGCCGCGAAGTAGAAGCCCGTCCAGGTGAGCACGAGGAACCCGATGGCCGGCGCGACGGCGTGCCGGGCCCGCGGGGTCAGCCGCGCCAGCTCGCGGTCGCCGGGATCGGAGCGGGCCATCAGGAGCGCAGGTGTGTCACGTCGCCCGCGAGAAAGGATCGGCGGACGCCGCCCTGCTCGAGCACGAGCGAGCCGTCGGAGTCGAGGGCGGCGGCGGTGCCCTCCTCCTGTGTGCCGTCGGGCAGCTCCAGCCGCACGCGAGTCCCGAGCGTGGTGCAGGAGGCGCGCACCGCGGCGGCCGCGCCGGAGGACTCGGCATCGCCCCGGGCGAGCAACGGATTCAGGAGCGCGGAGAACTCGGCGAGGAACGCGGCGAGCACGGCGTCCGCGCTCGTCCGCGACGCTCCGGCGAGGGCGAGGGAGGTGGCGGTCGGCACCGGCAGCTCCTGCTCGCTCAGCAGGAGGTTCACCCCCGTGCCGACGACGACCCGGCCGTCGGGCAGCCGCTCGGCGAGGATCCCGGCGGCCTTCCTCCCGTCGATCAGGACGTCGTTCGGCCACTTCACCGCGACGTCCCCGTCGACCAGCGGCGCGAGCGCGCGGGCCAGGGCGGCACCCGCCACGAGCGGCAGCCAGCCGGTGGCGGCTCCACCGAGCGCGGAGGCGTCGACCAGGGTCGAGGCCGCAAGTGTCCGGCCCGCGGGAGCCTGCCAGACACGCCCCAGACGACCGCGGCCCGCCCGTTGGTCGTCGGTCGCGATCACCGAGAGGTGCGGCCACGCGGCGGGCTCGGCACAGGCCCGCTCGCGGAGCTCGTCGTTCGTCGACCCCGCCGACTCGAGCACGAGGATGCGGGGGGAGACGGCTGCGGAGAGCGGGAGCTGCATCCGGCAACGGTAGCGGCGGCTCCCGCGAGGCCGCTCCGAGCGGCACGTCGCAGCGGCCCGCCTGCGCCGGTCATCTGCCTGTTTCGCCCGGCTGTTCCGCCCGCCCGTCCTTGTCCGGATCCTCCCGCCCGGGCCACTGCTCCCTGTACCCGTGCGACAAGAGGCGCCGTCCGCGCCGCCGGTAGGGTGAGCGGGTGACCGCGAACACCGAACGTCCCGCGCCCGATCGATACACGACCGCGGGGAAGATCGCGGACCTCAGGAACCGCTACCACGAGGCCGTCACGGCCAGCGGCGAGGCGGCGATCGAGAAGCAGCACGCCAAGGGCAAGATGACCGCGCGCGAGCGGATCGACACCCTCCTGGACCCGGGCTCGTTCGTCGAGCTGGACGAGTTCGTCCGGCACCGCACGCATGCGTTCGGCATGGAGAAGAAGCGCCCCTACGGCGACGCGGTCGTTACCGGAACCGGCACCATCCACGGCCGACAGGTCGCCGTCTATTCGCAGGACTTCACGATCTTCGGCGGCTCGCTCGGCGAGGTGGCCGGCGAGAAGATCATCAAGGTGATGGACCTCGCCCTGAAGACGGGCGTGCCGATCATCGGCATCCTCGACTCCGGTGGAGCGCGCATTCAGGAGGGCGTGGTCGCCCTGGGAAAGTACGGCGAGATCTTCCGCCGTAACACAGCGGCGAGCGGAGTGATCCCCCAGATCTCGATCATCTGCGGTCCGGCTGCGGGCGGTGCGGTCTACTCCCCCGCCCTCACCGACTTCGTGATCATGGTCGATAAGACCAGTCAGATGTTCGTCACCGGCCCCGACGTGATCAAGACCGTCACCGGCGAGGACGTGGGTATGGAGGAGCTGGGCGGCGCGCTGACGCACAATAAGATCTCGGGCGTCTCGCACTACCTCGCGAGCGATGAGAACGACGCGCTCGACTATGCGCGGACACTCCTCTCCTTCCTCCCCGACAACAACCTGTCGCCGGTGCCCGTCTTCGAGACCGAGGTCGACCTCGAGACCACCGACGCCGACCGCTTCCTCGACACGGTCATCCCGGACAGCCCGAACCAGCCGTACGACATGCGGGCCGTGATCGAGCACATCGTCGACGAGGGCGATTTCCTCGAGGTGCAGCCGCTGTTCGCGCCGAACATCGTGATCGGCTTCGGCCGTGTCGAGGGCCGCTCGGTCGGGATCATCGCCAACCAGCCGAGCGCTATGGCCGGCACGTTGAACATCGAGGCCGGAGAGAAGGCGTCCCGCTTCGTGCGCTTCTGCGACGCCTTCTCGCTGCCGATCCTCACCCTGGTCGACGTTCCGGGGTACCTGCCCGGCACCGACCAGGAGTGGACGGGCGTCATCCGCCGCGGGGCGAAGCTGCTCTACGCCTACGCCGAAGCGACCGTGCCGCTGGTCACGGTGATCCTCCGCAAGGCCTACGGCGGCGCGTACATCGTGATGGGCTCCAAGCAGCTCGGTGCCGACATCAACCTGGCCTGGCCGACCGCCGAGATCGCCGTCATGGGCGGCCAGGGCGCGGTCAACATTCTCTACCGCCCCGAGATCCGCAAGGCGGAGGAGGCCGGCGAGGACGTCGCGGCCGTCAGGGCCCGCCTCGCGAGCGAGTACACCTACAACGTCGCGAGCCCCTTCCTCGCCGCCGAGCGCGGCGAGCTCGACGGCGTGATCGAGCCGTCGGCGACCCGCGTGTCCATCGTCAAGGCGCTGCGGGCGCTGCGCACCAAGCGCGCCAACCTCCCCGCGAAGAAGCACGGCAACATCCCGCTCTGATCCCCGGCCGCCGAGACACCGGGGCGGAGACGCCACGTCCGCCGCGGTGTCCCGTCGCACCGATGGTGTCTCGAGCGGGTCAGTCGGAGGTGCGTGGCGGAGCCGGCTGCGCCACCGGCTGCGCGGGCGCGGGGGCCTTCTCCTCCGGTTTCGCGCCGACCACGCGCGCGAAGGCGAGGGCCTGCGACGCGGAGAGGTCCGGCAGGTAGGCGCGCCCCAGGGCGGCTCCGATGCGCGGGAGTTGCAGGGCATCGGGGTAGGTCATCCACAGACCCGCGTAGCGCGGGTGGAACTTCGCCTTGAAGCGGAAGAGCGACGTGAAGCCGTAGGCCGGCTCCAGCGTGCGCGAGAGGAACTCGAGCAGCCGCGAGAGGACGGTCGGATCGGGCGTCTCCTGCCCCTCCTGGATCGGGGCGGTGGCCAGCGGCGCGCCGGACAGCGACAGGAACTCGGCGCCCTCCTCCTTCACGCGCAGCGCCGCCGACGCGATCAGGAACTCCATGATGCCGGGCATCGCGTCGTCGGACCGGCGCATGAAGTCGAGCGTCCAGCCGACGATCCGACCCTCACGGTGCACCGGCAGCCAGCTCGTGACGCCCTGCAGGGCGCCGTCGGGTCCGACCGCGAGCAGGAGGGCGACGTCGGGATCGCGCACCTCGTCGATCCCGCCCAGGGTGAAACCCATTTCCGGTAGCGCCTTCTCGGCGACCCACCGCTCCGACAGATCGACGATCTGGTTGGCCATGCCGAGGGAGAGCTCGTGCCAGCTGGTCCACTGCGCCTCGATCCCGAGCTTGATGCCCCGGTTCAGCGGATAGCGGACCTTCTGCCACTGCTTGCCGGTGAGCTCGAACGAGGACAGCTCGATGATCGTCTCCTCGCCCACCGAGAGGCGCGACCAGCCCAGGTCGTCGAAGACGGGCAGCACCTCGTCGTGGATGCTGTAGAAGACGGGGGTCCAGCTGCGCTCGTCGCAGAACCGTACGAACTCGGCCACGATCGCGGCCCGCCGCTCGGGGGCGCAGGCGGGGTCGGACAGGGTGATCGCCACGGCGCCGATCACCCGGTAGGCGACTCCGCCGGTCCCGTCGGCCGAGATCCAGTGAGCATTGCCCGCCCAGGTCCCCTGGTGGCCGAGGCTGCCTGCCCCGTGCTGCGAGAGGAGCGCGCGGTAGCGGGCCTCGTCGCCGCGGACGCGCTGCACATCGGTCGCGCGGAGCAGCGAGACGATCGCCACGATGACGAGCAGCCAGAACACCGGACCGGCCCACTCGAAGACGATTCGCGCCGCGGGATCGCGCGGCACGGCGAGCAGGCCGGCGCCGCCCAGGAAGCTCACCGGAACGAAGCGAAGCAGGCCGTCCAGCAGCAGCCGTCCGAACCCCAGCAGCGGCTCGAAGCTGGTGCGCACGCCCGCCGACAGCACGAGGTAGCTGCCGAGCAGGACCACGAAGGCGGACGCCACGACTCGCGTCCACAGCCGCGAGGCGGCGCGAGGAGCGCGGATGCGGAAGTGCCGGCGCCCGATCACGAGCATCGCCACGACCGCCAGCGGCACGAGCACGGTGGTCGCCACCCAGAGCAGGTACTCGGCGTAGTACTGGAACTCGGGGTGCCGAGCCGCGCGCTGCAAGGAGAAGATGTTGAGGACCGCGATGGCGACGTTGACGCCGACCGCGAGGAGCAGGCCGAGGCGGCGCCCGGAGCGCAGGCCGTAGGCCGCGACCAGCAGCAGGATCAGCGGAACGAAGGTCAGCAGGATCGGCCCGGGTGCGACGAGGCTCAGCTTCACGTGGTGGGCGCAGTGCCGCACGGCGCGGCTGCAGGGGTCCTCGAGATCGGTCGTGCCGGTGAAGGCGCTCTGCAGCAGGCGGCCGAGGAACGAGAACGGCCCGTAGCCCGAGTCAGAGAGGACGGCGACGAGCGGGCCGATCGCGGTGACGGCGACGACGGCCCCGTGCAGGGCCCGCGACTCCCGGTGCGAGCTCGGCGCCGGCCGCTGAGGACGCAGCCCCGACGCTCCTCTCGCCAGCACCGACCCGACCACGAGGCCCGCCGCCCCCGCGAGGAGCCGATAAGCGTCGGCGGAGTCGCCCGCGTAGAGCACGAACATCAGCACGACAGCGAACACGCTCACTCGGAGGCGGCGCCGCCAGAGCGCGCCCATGACCGCGGTCGAGGCGATCAGGGCTCCGACCGCACCGATCAGGGGGTCGAAGGTGCGGTCGCCGACCGTGTCACCCGCCCACCACTCGCCTGCGAGAGCGCCAAGCGACTGGAGGGATGTGCCGACGACCACGCCGATCACTCCGGTGACGAGGAAGGCGAGGACGGTCCGGGCCCAGCCGAGGCGGCGCTCCGCCGCGAGGAGCATCGGCAGCGCCAGGGCGACATCGAGGAGCAGCTGCAGCGGATCGGCGGCGATCACCAGCGCCGTAACCGCCGTCCACGGGCGGCCGTCGAGCGTCGTGGTCGCGCCGGCCGCCCACCAGGCCGCGGTCATCGCCTCCGCGGGGGCGGTGAGGGTGCCGGCGACCGCACTCGCGGTCAGGAGGACCAGGACGATCCCCACGGCGGCCGGGGATCTCCGGATCAGCAGCCGCAGGGGACGCACGGCCGCGGCGCCGCTCCTCGGGAACCAGGTCGGCATGCGGGAGGCTCCTGTTCACAACGGACGGACGACGCTCCGGCGCCATCCGGCGTCAGCATAGCCATGCACCGCTGGACCACGCCGTGAACGGCATGCGATAGCGTCACGGCATGGTCGCCACCGAGTCCGCCCCCGCTGTCGTCATCTCCACCCCCGGCCTCGGCACCGCCGACATCGCCGCGATCACGGCCGTCGTCGCCGCGCTGGCGTCACGGACCGAGGCGGAGCCGGAGACACCCCGCGAGCTCAGCGGAGGGTGGAATGACCGCGCCAGCGCAGTGCGCTCGCCGCTGCGTCCGGCGTCCGGAGCGTGGCGCTCCTTCTCCGGCTGATCGCACTCGTGGGGTTACCCGGCCGCCGATGGCGCGAACCGTGCGACCGAAGGTGAACTTTGTCCCCCGATTAGTCCCCTAAAGTGCTGACTATGCGCCTTCGAAGGGAGCGAGCACACTTGTCGATGTACGGTGCTCCTCCTTCAGAAGGGGCGCCGCCAATCACTCGCCGACCAGGGTAAGCAGGCGGGTGTGTTGGGGGCGAGTGAGGGTAATATTCGGGTTGTTACCCTCACTCGGGGTTTGACGGCGGGCCGGGCCCCCTCTTCGGAGGAGTGGACGGCCCGCCGCACTCCGTTAAGCGGCTGGATTTCTCCGCGGCCGGCCGACCGCGACTGCTCAGGCGTCCCGCTCGCCCGGTCCGCCGCGTCGGATCTCGACCCACGCGTCCACCTCGTCGCCCGGGTCATCGGAACCCAGAGCGCCCGCACTGCCGTCACCCGCCGTCCGCAACCCCACAACGGTCACCGCCGATGCCGAATCGGCCGACGCGGTCCGCACAACCACCCGGTCCACCTCCTCGCGAATGCCGTCGAGCGCCCGAGCGAGCTCGCCCAGTACCCGGCGGCTCTCGCTCTCCGAGCTGCGGTCCAGTCCGCCGTCATCGAGCACCGAGACGCTCACCCCGCGGCGCCGCGCGTCGAGCACCAGGCGCCGCACCTCGTCGTCGAGCAATCGCCTGCCTCGGATCTCGTCGCGCACCGCCGCCTCGAGCAGGCGGCATTCGCGCCGCTCGTCGTCGGTCAGACCCGGCCCCGGCTGCGCGATGCGCAGCAGCATGTCGGAGGCGAGAGCGCGGGTCTGCTCGAGGCGCACCTCGCGCTCCGTGAGGTGCGCCTCCTCCGCCGCACGCCACGACGCGGCCGCGCGCTCGGCCGCCTCGAGCACACGCGCCTCCGATCCCGCCCGACCCAGCTCGACGATGAGCAGCTGCGCGATCGCGACCCAGGCGATTCCGCCGACGACGCCGAGGGTGGCGAGCGCGGCGGGACCCGCCCAGACCAGGGTGTGCACGATCAGGAAGCCAACGCCGATCCACGCGCAGATGGCCCGGCGCCGGGCGCAGACGATCGTCATCAGAGTTCCGACGGCGGCGATGTACCAGGTGGAGTAGCCGTTGGAGGCCGCCGGGTCCAGCGATGGCGACACGAGCAGGGGCAGGGCGACGGCGACCACGGCCATCCCGATCGCGACCGGGAGCGCGAGCCGGGTGGTCGATCCGGGCCAGAGGGCGACGACCGTCGCCGCGACGTAGAGCGCGACCGCGACCAGGTCGGCCGTAGTGGCCGGGGAGAGACGGAACGAAAAGAACGCGAGCACCACGTGATAGAGCGAGAAGCCGGCGCCGAGCCCCTGGAGCAGAGGCCGCGGGTACGCGATCATCGCGCACCGCCCGCGTCCGGGCGCCAGGTGAGGACGACCCGCGTCCCTTCGCCCGGTGTCGAATCGATCCGGGCGACGCCCCGGGCATTGTGCACCCGCTCGAGGATGGACAGCCGGATGCCCAGCCGCTCACGCGGCACATCGGCCAGCTGGAAGCCGCGGCCGTCGTCCTCCACCACGATCTCCACCACGCCGTCGCCGAGCACCCCGTGGACGACGCGGTGCACTCTGCCGCTCGGCCCGGCGTGCTGGACGCTGTTAGCGAGGGCCTGGTAAACGGCTCCGAGCAAGGCCTCGGCCACCGAGCGGGGCAGGGTCGTCCGCCGCGGATCGACACCCTCGGCCGTCTTTACAGCGATCTCGGTCCCGAAGGTGGACGCGGCGTGCGCGAGTCGGCGCTGCAAGCGCTCCAGCGGGATCATGCCCTCCAGCGTGTCGGGCTCGTGATCCGGCAGGAGCACTCCGAGTGTGCGCTGAGCCATCGACGAGACGAGAGCACGCTCAGCCGGCGACTCGGCCGACGCGGCGGAGAGGAGGGTGGCGAGCACGTTGTCGTGCACCAGCGCGTCGACCTCGACCCGCTCCACCTCGCCGGCGTGCTGGCGCATCGCGGCCTCGTACTGCTGTGTGGCCGTGGTCTGAGCGCGGTCGACCTGATCGGCCGATTGCCGGAGCACGGTGATCAGCACCAGCATCACGAACCCGACGATGCCGACGTACGCGGCGTCGAGGATCGCGCGAGTCGGCTCCGCTCCACCTCCGGCGGGCAGCACGCGGAGCACCCCGAACAGCACCGTCGTCACGCCGGCGTAGGCGATGGCGACGCGCAGCGGTGCCGCGATGGTGCAGAAGGCGGTGCCGATGGTCATCAGGTACCAGACCCAGGGCGTCTCGCGACTGGCGACCCCGGGAGCGACGGCCGCCGGCCAGGTCACCACCGAGACGAAGACCCCGACGGCGACCAGGACCGCAGTGATCCGGGAACCGCGCCGCAGCACGGCAGTGACGACGGCGCCGCTGAGCGACCCGAACACCAGTACCAGCACCGGCCAGGCGACCTCGGGGCGCAGCAACGGCAGCTGGGCGAGGATCGGCGGGACGGTCTGCACGCCGAAACCGAAGCCGAAGAAGGACACGACCGTGCTGATGATCGTGTCGATCCGCTCGCGCCCGGCGTTCCGGCGGGCGACCGGAGCCTCAGCGCCCGCCATCGCCGTCATCCGGGTCGATGCCCGGGAGGATGCCGTCCTCGACCGCACGCCGCAACAGATCGACCTTCGTCGGCGCGGGACGGCCGATCTCGACGTACTTCTCGCGGATCCGGTCGAGATACTCCTTCGCCGTCGACACCGAGATCTGGAGCCGCTCGGCCACCCGCTTCAACGGCAGGCCCGAAGCGTAGAGGTGCAGGACGTCGCGCTCGCGGCGGCCGAGCACGGCCCGGGCGAAGTCGTCATCGGCGTCGATCGCTGACGCCCACTCCAGATTGTTCAGCACCTCGCCGCGGGCGACGGTGCGGATGGCGGCGACCACGGTCGACATCGGCGACGACTTGGGAATGACCCCGGCGGCACCGGCGGCGAGCGCCTCCCGCACCGCCACCACACGATCGGCAATGCTGTGCACGAGGACGGCGGAGCCGCGCACCTGCCCCCACTTCACGTTGCTGGTGATACTCGACCCGTCGTTCAGGGACAGATCCAGGACGAGCACATCGATCTCGGCACTGCCGATCGTGCACTCGAGCGCCTGCACCGTCTCGGCGGCGGCGATCACCTGCATCCCCGCACTGTGGACGGCAGCGGCGACGCCGAGGCGCACCGATTCGTGGTCGTCCACGATCGCCACCCGCACCCGCGGACCCTCGGCTGCATCATGGTCGGCAGGGAACTCCATCCAACCCATGCTACGCAGGCGCGAGGCCGCGGTCAGTCCCCTTGGCGGACCAGACGCGCGACGGCCTCTCCGTGCGAGGTGTGCGGGAAGAGGTCGAAGCCGTCGAGAGTCGCGAGCTCGTAACCCTCAGCGGTCAGTGCCCCGACGTCGCGGGCGAGCGCCACCGGGTCGCAGGCGACGTAGACGAGCTGGGCCGGTCGCAGCTGCGCCAGCGCCTCGGTGACCGCGCGGCCAGCGCCCGAGCGGGGCGGATCGAGGACGACGGTGGCCGCCCGCCACCGCCCCCGCTCGCGAGCATCGGCCTGGGCGAGCACGTCGCGGAGGTAACGGTCCACCCGGGCTGTCACCGCCCGGGCGCCGACGTGGTCGGCAAGGTTCTCGAGCGCGTGCTCGGTGGCGCGGGAGTCGCTCTCGACGCTGGTCACACGGACTCCGGCTCCGAGGCGGTCGGCCAGAGCGGCGGCAAGCAGGCCCACACCGCCATAGAGGTCGTGGTTCGCCGCATCCGGATCCGCCGACTCCGCATCGACGGCGGCCTGAACGGCCTCGAAGAGCGTGGCGGCCGCTCCGCGGTGCACCTGCCAGAAGCCGGTGCGATCGACCCGGAAGGTGCGGCCAGCGACGAACTCGCTCACCACAGTGCGGTCGCGGCGCGCGCGCTTGTCGGCGGGGTCGTGCACGAGCACCGCGGCGCCCTCGGAGCCGGCGGCGTCCACGAGGTCGACGACGGATCCGGGCGCGAGGCGCTCGCCGAGGGGTGCGACCAGCGACGAATCGGCGGTCGCTAATGGCAGCGTCCGCACCGTGACGACGTGGTGGCTGCGCGCGGCGTAGGGGCCGACACGGCCAGCGTCGTCGACGTGCAGGCGGTTGCGGGTGCGCCAGCCGAGCCCGTGGGAGGCGTCGTCGCCGGCGATCGGCGCGACCTCCACCCCGACGTCGCGGTGGGCGAAGCGGGCGAAGGAGTCGACCAGCACCAGGCGTTTGAGCTCGCGCTGATAGGCCAGATCGGCGTGGCCGAACTCAGCGCCTCCGACCCGCTCCTCGGGACGACGGCCGAGAGCGGCCTCGGGCCAGATGTGCTCGACCCGGTGCTCCGACGCCTCCAGTACCTCCAGGGCCTCGCCGCGCCAGAAGCTGTCGTGCCGCACCTCGCTGATCCGGACCCGGACGCGCTCACCGGGGAGGACATCCGGGACGAAGACCACGCGGCCCTCGTGTCGGGCGACGAACACGCCGCCGTGAGCAACGTTGCTAATGTCGAGCTCGATCTCGGTCCCGAGTGCGTCGTCGGCTCCATCGGAGCGGGCGGATGCTCGGGGCGGGGTCTGTGCCATCCGTCGAGCATCCCACAGCGTGGGCCCGGCCGCAGGGAGCCTTCGTGCGCCTCTACCTCGCCTCCACGTCCCCGGCGCGCCTCGCGCTGCTGCGGGCCGCAGGGATCGAGCCCGTCGTCGTCCCCTCCGAGGTGGACGAGCCCGCGGCCGTCGCCCGCTCCGAGCAGGAGCGGGGCGCGGTGCTGGATGCGGACGCCACCGTGTCGCTGCTCGCGCATGCCAAGGCGCACGCCGTGCTGAGCTCCGAGGTCGATGGACTGGTGCTCGGCGGCGACTCGGCGTTCGTGCTCGACGGGGTCGTCCACGGCAAGCCGCACCAGCCGGAACGGGCCCGCGAGCGCTGGCGGGCTCAGCGCGGACGCACCGGCCGCCTCCACTCCGGTCACTGGCTGATCGACCACCGCGGCGGACGGATCGTCGCGGAGGCCGGTGCGGTCACGTCCGCCGCCGTCACGTTCGCCGCGGACATCGAGGACACCGAGATCGACGCCTACGTCGCCACCGGCGAGCCGCTCGAGGTGGCCGGCGCCTTCACCATCGACGGCCGCGGCGCCGGGTTCATCACCGCGATCGAGGGCGACCCCTCGACCGTGATCGGGATGTCGGTGCCGACCCTCCGCTCGCTCGTGCGCAGTCTCGGCGTCGACTGGACCGCACTCTGGAACCGGTGAGCGCCCGCGCGCCGTTGTGAGGATCCGACGAACGCCCCCCGCTTCTTTGTCGTGAGCCGCGACGGGCCGCGCGCAGGCGCCCCCTAGGGTTAGGAACCATGCCGAAGATTACGAAGGTGCTCATCGCCAACCGAGGCGAGATCGCCGTCCGAGTCATCCGCGCAGCCCGCGACAGCGGGATCGCCTCCGTCGCCGTCTACGCCGACCAGGACCGCGACGCCGTGCACAGCCGCCTCGCCGACGAGGCCTACGCCCTCGGCGGGACCACCAGCGCCGAGACCTACCTCGTCATCGACAAGCTGCTCTCGGTGGCCCGCCGCTCCGGCGCCGACGCCGTGCACCCCGGCTACGGCTTCCTCGCCGAGAACGCCGACTTCGCCCGCGCCGTGATCGACGCCGGACTGATCTGGATCGGCCCCGGTCCCGACGCGATCGAACGCCTGGGCGACAAGGTCTCGGCCCGCCACGTGGCCGAGAAGGTCGGCGCTCCACTCGCTCCGGGAACCCTCAACCCCGTCTCGGGCGCCGCCGAAGTGCTCGAGTTCGTCGACCAGCACGGCCTCCCCGTCGCGATCAAGGCGGCGTTCGGAGGCGGCGGGCGCGGCCTCAAGGTCGCCCGCGAACGCGAGGAGGTCGAGGAACTCTTCGCCTCCGCTACCCGCGAGGCCGTCGCCGCCTTCGGTCGCGGCGAGTGCTTCGTCGAGAAGTACCTCGATCAGCCGCGCCACGTCGAGACCCAGTGCCTGGCCGATGCGCACGGCACCGTCGTCGTCGTCTCCACTCGCGACTGCTCCCTCCAGCGCCGCCACCAGAAGCTCGTCGAGGAGGCGCCTGCGCCGTTCCTGACCGACGAGCAGAACGCCGAGCTCTACCGCGCCTCGAAGGCGATCCTGAAGGAGGTCGGCTACCTCGGCGCCGGCACCTGCGAGTTCCTGATCGGCAAGGACGGCACGGTGTCCTTCCTCGAGGTCAACACGCGCCTCCAGGTCGAGCACCCCGTGTCGGAGGAGGTCACCGGTATCGACCTCGTCCGCGAGCAGTTCCGGCTCGCGGAGGGCGGCGCGCTCGACGACGCCGACCCGGCGCCCCGCGGCCACTCCTTCGAGTTCCGGATCAACGGTGAGGACGCGGGCCGCGGCTTCCTCCCCGCCCCCGGCCCGGTGCACGTCTTCAAGGCGCCCGGCGGACCCGGTGTCCGCGTCGACTCCGGTGTCGTCGCGGGCGACGTGATCTCCGGCTCCTTCGACTCGCTCCTCGCGAAGCTGATCGTCACCGGCGATAGCCGCGAGCAGGCGCTCGAGCGATCGCGGCGCGCTCTGGCCGAGTTCGAGGTCACCGGACTGCCGACGGTGCTCCCCTTCCACCGCGCGATCGTCGAGGACCCGGCCTTCGCCCCTGAGGGCGGCGCCCCCTTCTCGATCTACACCCGCTGGATCGAGACCGAGTTCGAGAACACGATCCCGGCCTGGAGCGGCGAGCCCGGAGCGACCCCCGAGGCAGCAGCCCGCCAGAACGTGGTCGTCGAGGTCGACGGACGCCGCGTCGAGGTCACCCTGCCCGGCGACCTCGTCGGCTCCGCCCCCGCGCGCGGAGCCGCCGCGGCCACCCCGAAGCGCCGCGGCTCCTCCTCCGTCAGCACGGTCACGGGCGACTCGGTCGCCTCGCCGATGCAGGCCACGATCGTCAAGGTCGCCGTCGCCGAGGGCGACACCGTCGTCACCGGCGACCTCGTCGTCGTCCTTGAAGCGATGAAGATGGAGCAGCCGCTCACCGCCCACAAGGACGGCACCGTCACCGCCCTCAACGCGGAGGCCGGCTCCACCGTCGCCGCCGGCCACGTGCTCCTGCACATCGTCAGCCCCTAGCCGACGCGGGGAGTGGCCTAGGAGACGATGTGCATGGCGCGGGCGGCGTCCGAGATCGAGCCGGTGAGGCTCGGGTAGACGGTGAAGGCGCGGGCGACCTGGTCGACGGTCAGTCGGTGCTCGACGGCGAGGGCCAGCGGGAAGATCAGCTCGCTCGCCTTCGGTGCGACAATGACGCCTCCGATGACGGTGCCGGAGCCGGTACGCGCGAACAGCTTCACGAAACCGTCGCGGATGCCCATCATCTTCGCCCGCGGATTCGCGGCGAGCGGGAGCTTGTAGATGTCGCCCTGCGCGATCCCCTCCTCAATCTCGCGCTGACTCCAGCCGACGGTCGCGATCTCGGGCTGCGTGAAGATGTTCGCCGCGACATTGCGCACCTCGGTCGGGTTCACGGCATCCCCCATCGCATGGAACACGCCCGTGCGGCCCTGCATGGCGGCGACGGAGGCGAGCGGGAGGAACGTGGTGCAGTCGCCGGCCGCGTAGATGGAGGGGACGCTGGTGCGGGCGACGCGATTGACGCGAATGTGACCCGACTCCGTCAGCTGCACTCCGGCGTCCTCGAGGCCGATACCCGCCGTGTTCGGCACCGAGCCGACGGCCATCAGGCAGTGCGAGCCCTCGACGACGCGTCCGTCCGAGAGCACGGCCTGCACGCCCTTCTCGGTCCGCTCGACGCGATCGGCGCGGGACTTCGAGAGCACGACCATGCCGTTGCGCTTGAACACGTTCTCGATCACGGCGGCCGCGTCGGCATCCTCGCCGGGCAGCACCTGGTCGCGGGAGGAGATCAGGGTCACGCGGGCGCCGAGCGCGCGGTAGGCGGAGGCGAACTCCGCACCGGTCACTCCGGAGCCGACCACGATGAGGTGCTCGGGGACGGACTTGAGGGTGTAGAGCTGGGTCCAGCTGAGGATCCGCTCGCCGTCGGGAGCGGCCGTCGGCAGCACTCGCGGACTGGCGCCGACCGACACGACGATGGTGTCCGCCTCGATGCGGTCGAAGTCCATGCCCTCGCCGCCGGCCGCCGTCGATACGATCAGCGCAGTGGAGCCGTCCAGGCGACCGTCGCCCTGCACGATGCGCACGCCGTGGTGCACCAGATTCGCGCGCATGTCCTCGGACTGCTGACGCGCGAGGCCGAGCAGGCGCTTGTTCACCGTCGCGAGGTTCACCGCCACGTCGGGACGAACCGGCTTGTTCTGCTCCGAGCGGGTGAAGAACTGCACACCGAGGTCGGCAGCTTCGCCGATCGCGTTCGTGGCCTCGGCCGTCGCGATCAGCGACTTCGACGGAACGACGTCCGTGATCACAGCCGAGCCGCCCACTCCGACCCGCTCGACCAGAGTGACCTCTGCGCCGAGCTGCGTCCCCGCGATGGCGGCCTCGTAGCCTCCTGGCCCCCCTCCGAGTACAGCGATTCTCTGCGCGCGCTCGAACTCGTAAGCCATGAGTCCCATTGTCCCCTCTGACTGAGTGTTCACCCAATCGCGGGGTGTCCGAGCGCCCGCGGGAGTCGCCCCCGACCCGGCACGACCCCTCGGTAGGGTGGAGGGATGGCCGACCAGACTCTGCATCCGCTCGACGCTCCCCACGCCGATCCCTTCGAGATCGCGGCCCGTGCCGCCGCACAGATCGCCGAAGCAACGGGTGTCGAGAAGCACGACATCGCCCTCACCCTCGGCAGCGGTTGGGGCAAGGCCGCCGACGCGATCGGCGAGACGACCGCGACAGTCCAGGCCACCGAGATCCTCGGGTTCTCGAAGCCGGCCGTGCACGGTCACGGCGGCACTCTGCGCTCCGTGCTACTGCCCACCGGCAAGCGCGCACTGCTCATCGGCGCGCGCACCCACTACTACGAGGGTTACGGCGTGCGCCGCGTCGCGCACAGTGTCCGCACCGCCGCCGCGACAGGGGCCTCGGTGATGATCCTCACCAACGGCGCCGGCGGGATCAAGGAGCACTGGACGCCGGGAACGCCGGTGCTGATCAGCGACCACATCAACCTCACCGCCGACTCCCCGCTGGAGGGCGCGACGTTCATCGACCTCACCGACCTCTACTCCGCCCGGCTCCGCGAGCTGGCCCGCGGGACGCGGCCGGAACTCGACGAGGGCGTGTACGTGCAGTTCCGCGGCCCGCACTATGAGAGCCCGGCCGAGGTGCAGATGGCGAAGATCATCGGCGGGCACATTGTCGGCATGTCCACTGCGCTCGAGGCCATCGCCGCGCGCGAGGCGGGCATGGAGGTGCTGGGTATGTCGCTGATCACGAACCTCGCCGCGGGTATCCAGAAGACGCCCCTGAGCCACGAGGAGGTCCTGGAGGCCGGTCGCGACGCCGAGGACGACCTCGCCCGCCTGCTCGCCGGGATCACGGGCGCCCTGTGAGCGCCGACGTCCGAGACCTCGCCGAGGACTGGCTCGCGCAGGACCCCGACCCCGAGACGCGCGCGGAGTTGGTCGGCCTGCTGAGCGCCTCCGACTCCGGTGACGCCGCAGCGCGGGCCGAGCTGGAGGACCGCTTCGGCGCCCGTCTGGCCTTCGGCACCGCAGGTCTGCGCGGCGCGATCGCAGCGGGATCCAACCGGATGAACCGCGTGCTGGTCTCGCAGGCCGCCGTCGGCCTCGCGGACCACCTCCTCGCGCAGAGCCTGGAGCGGCCGGTCGTCGTGATCGGCTATGACGGCCGGAAGAACTCGCGGGTCTTCGCCGAGGACTCCGCCACGCTGATGGCGGGCGCCGGGGTCGACGCGGTGCTGCTGCCGCGCCTGCTGCCCACTCCTGTGCTGGCCTTCGCCGTGCGTCACCTCGGCGCGCACGCCGGAGTCATGGTCACGGCGAGCCACAACCCGCCGCAGGACAACGGCTACAAGGTGTACCTCGGCGGCGCCGACGAGGGCTCGCAGATCGTGCCGCCCGTCGACTCCGAGATCGCCGAGCGGATCCTCGCGGTCGCGCGGGACAGGCGGGTCCCGGAGTTGCCGCGCGGCGAGTACCGGCTCGCGGACGAATCGGTGGTGACCGCCTACGTCGAGGCGACCGCTGCGGTCGGCCGTCAGTCGGCTCCGCTGCGCGTCGTCTACACAGCGATGCACGGGGTGGGCTGGGAGACGGCGCACCGGGTGCTCTCGGCCGCCGGTTTCGACGAGCCGGCCGTCGTCGTCGAGCAGATCGAGCCCGATGCGGCGTTTCCCACGGTCGCGTTCCCGAATCCGGAGGAGGCGGGTGCGCTGGATCTAGCGTTCGCGACCGCGCGCTCCGGCCGTGCCGAGCTGATCGTCGCGAACGACCCCGACGCCGACCGGTTCGCCGCCGCCGTGCCCGACGCGTCCGCACCCGAGGGCTTCCGTCGACTCACCGGCAACGAGGTCGGCGCGCTGCTCGGCTGGCGTGCCGCTGAGCAGGCCCGCCGCGAGGGCCGAGCCGGCGGGGCGCTCGCCTGCTCGATCGTCTCCTCCCCCGCTCTGAGCGCCGTCGCGGCCGACTACGGTCTCGACTTCGCCGAGACGCTCACGGGCTTCAAGTGGATCTCGCGGGTCCCCGGCCTCGTCTTCGGCTACGAGGAGGCGCTCGGCTACCTCGTGAACCCCGGCACCGTCCGCGACAAGGACGGCATCTCGGCCGCTCTCGCCTTCCTCTCCCTCGCCAGTGCTCTCGCCGCGGAGGGACGCACCGTCGATGATGAGCTGGCGGCGTTCGCGGAGCGGTTCGGGCTTTTCAGCTCGGAACAGATCTCGCTCCGGGTGACCGACCTCACCGAGATCGGCCGGATCATGGCCGGGCTGCGGGCGACCCCTCCCACCGCGATCGGCGGGCTCGCCGTCGAGCGGAGCGAGGACGTCCTCGCCACGGGTGGCGCGCTGCCCCCGACGGATGCGCTGCGCTTCTCGCTCGACGGCGCCCGCCTCATCGCGCGCCCGAGCGGCACGGAGCCGAAGGTGAAGCTCTACCTCGACGCCTGGTCGCACGACCCCGACCCCGCCGCCCGCCGCTTCGCCGTCTCGTCCCGCCTCGCCGCCCTCCGCGCCGGCGCCGCCGCCCTGCTCGCCTGACCGCCCCCTGCCAGGGAGCGGTCAGAAACGACTCAGCCCAGCGCCCTCTCGATCTTCGCCGTGATCTCGTTCTGGTCGAGGTAGTTGTCGATGACGACGACCTCGGCGAAGGTGCGGCCGATGTGGTCGACGAGTTCGCGGGAGGTGAGGATCACCTGCGCGTCGGCGGCGAGCGCGGCGATGGAACTGAGGTCGGAGGCGATGACGTCGGCTTCGAGGTCGAGGGTTTCGAGTGCGCGCTCGGCCCCGAGCTTGAGGATGGCGGAGGTACCGATTCCGGCGCCGCACAGGGTGATGATCTTCATGCGCTTCTTCCGTGGTGCGGGTGGTACGGGTGGTGCGGGGTGTCGTCGGTGAGGACCGCGTTGATGCTGCGGACGGTGCGGGCGGCGGCAAGCGCGGCGACCGCGTCCGGGCGGCTGAGCACGTCGGCGAGCCCGGAGACGAAGCCGAGGTGACCGTGCGCCCGGGTGGCCGCGATGCCGATGACGACCGAGACCGGGTCGTTGGTGCTGTGTCCGAAAGCGACCGGTTCGGCGAGAGTGACGACGGAGAGGCCGTCGGCGAGCACGTCGTTCCCCGGCCGGGCGTGCGCGAGGGCGAGCCCCGGCGCGATGACGATGTAGGGGCCGAGAACGTCGACCTGCTCGACCATCCGCCGGGAGTAGGCGGCGTCCACCGCCCCGGTGCGTTCGAGGGCGCGGCCCGCCTCGAGCACGGCCTCTCGCCAGGATCCAGCGGAGTGGCGCAGGGCCACCGCCTCCTCGGGCAGGGCGTCCAGCGGCACGCTCAGACCGCCTCGAAGCCGGCGCTGATCGTCTCGACGAGGTCTCGGCGCTCGTCGAGCGGGAGGAACGCGGCGTGGGCCGCGTTGAGCTGGAAGGCCTCGATGTCGTCGAGGTCGTAGCCGAACGCGTCGGAGAGGAGGGCGAGCTCGCGACTCAGGGTGGTCGCGCTCATCAGCCGATTGTCGGTGTTCACCGTCACCCGGAAGCCGAGCTGGTAGAGCAGGTCGAAGGGGTGGTCGATCAGCTCCGCGCCCCACGCGGCGATGGCGCCGGTCTGCAGGTTGGAGGAGGGGCTGAGTTCCAGCGCGATCTCGCGGTCCTTCACCCACTCCGAGAGCTCGCCGAGTGTCACGTAGCTCGCGTCGTCGTCCTGGCGCTCGATGCGGATGTCCTCGGCGAGTCGGACGCCGTGGCCCAGGCGCAGCGCGCGTCCGTCGAGCAGGGCCGAGCGGATGCTGTCGAGGCCGTCCGCCTCTCCGGCGTGCACAGTGGCCGGGAAGTGCGCCGTCGCGAGCAGCTCGAAGGCGGCGCGATGGCGCGAGGCCGGGAAACCCGCCTCCGCTCCTACGATGTCGAAGCCGACGGCGCCGCGCTCGCGGTGCCGCAGCGCCAGCTCCGCGATCTCGAGCGAGCGGTCGGCGTGCCGCATCGTGGCGATCAGCTGCCCGACGCGGAGCCGATGTCCCTGGGCGGCCGCTTCTTGGACGCCCTGCTGAAGGCCCTCCTGCACCGCTTCGACGGCCTGGTCGAGTGCGAGTCCTGCGCGCTGGTGCTGCTCGGGCGCCCAGCGCACCTCGCCGTACACGACACCGTCGGCGGCGAGGTCGAGCACGAACTCACGGGCCACGCGCTCGAGGGACGGGGCCGTCTGCATCACCGCGACCGCCGTCTCGAAGGTGGCGATGTAGTCGGTGAGGGACCCGGAGTCGGCGGTGGCGCGGAACCACTCGGCGAGCGCCTCGGGCTCCTCGGCCGGCAGCGGCACGCCCGTCTCGCGAGCGATCTCGATGATCGTCGCGGGGCGCAGGCCGCCGTCGAGGTGGTCGTGCAGCGACACCTTGGGGAGCCCGTCGATGAGGATTCCCTCGCCCGGGAGGAGGTACTCCTCAGTGTGATCGGTCACGGTGCTCCTCACGGGTCGGTGGTTCCCGGACCACCTTAGAGGGTGGGCGACGGCGCTTCACCGAGCGGCGCTTCCCGGCCGACAACGGCGCGACCGAGCCCCTCGGCTCGTCGAATTCCGTTGGGCTCGCGGGACTCGCCAGGTCTCGCGAGCCGAACCCGTTTCTGCGAGCCCACGTTCTCGCCGCGGGACCGGCGCTCAGGCGGAGCCGGTCCCGGTCACGAGACGCGCTCCGCCACAAGGGGCCCACCGTCGAGCACCTCGTCGCCCTCGTCGCCGATCCGGTAGGCGCCGTCCAGCGCCTCCAGGGCTCGCGCGAAGCGCTCCGGCTCGTCGGCCGAGAGCGTGAACAGCGGCTGACCCGCGCGGACCGCGTCGCCGGGCTTCGCGTGCAGGTCGACCCCCGCCGCGTGCTGCACGGCGTCCGACTGACGTGCGCGCCCGGCACCCAGTCGCCAGGCGGCGATTCCGAATGGCAGCGCCTGCTGCTCCACGAGCACACCGTCGCGTTCGGCGAGCACGACGTGGGCCTCTCGCGCCTCGGGGAGGGCCGCGTCCGGGTCTCCGCCCTGGGCGCGGATGACGGCGCGCCAGGTGTCCATCGCCGCGCCACCGTCGAGGGCGCGCTCGACGTCCGCGTCGGGCTGCCCGGCGAGCGCGAGCATCTCGCGGGCCAGGGCCAGGGTCAGCTCTCGGACGTCCGCGGGTCCGCCGCCGGCCAGTACCTCGACCGACTCCCGCACCTCGTTCGCGTTGCCGATGGCCAATCCCAGCGGCACATGCATGTTGGTCAGAAGCGCGGTCGTGCGCACCCCCGCGTGGTTGCCGAGATCGACCATCGCCCGGGCGAGCTCGCGCGAGCGCTCGATGTCGACCATGAACGCGCCGGAGCCGAACTTCACGTCGAGCACCAGGGCGTCGGTCCCCTCGGCGATCTTCTTCGACATGATCGAGGACGCGATCAGCGGGATCGCCTCGACCGTTCCCGTGATGTCGCGGAGCGCGTAGAGCTTCTTGTCGGCCGGAGCGAGGCCCGAGCCAGCCGCGCAGATCACTCCGCCGACCGTGCGCAGCTGCTCCAGCATCTCCTCGTTGCCGAGGTCGGCCCGCCAGCCAGGGATCGCCTCCAGCTTGTCGAGGGTGCCGCCCGTGTGCCCGAGCCCGCGCCCCGAGAGCTGCGGTACCGCCACTCCGAAGGAGGCGACCAGCGGCATGAGCGGCAGCGTGATCTTGTCGCCGACCCCGCCGGTGGAGTGCTTGTCGACGGTGCGCTTGCCGAGCCCGTCGAAGCGCATCCGCTCGCCGCTGGCGATCATCGCGAGCGTGAGGTCGCGGATCTCGTCGCGTTCCATCCCGTTCAGCAGCACGGCCATCGCGAACGCCGCCATCTGCTCGTCGGCGACGTAACCGCGGGTGTACGCGTCGATCAGCCAGTCGATCTGGGCGGTCGAGAGGGTGCCCCGGTCGCGCTTGGTGCGGATGATCTCGACGGCGTCGAAGGCTTCGACGGGTGTGGAGCGGGTCATGCGGAGTCCTCGGTTCACGAGTGGAAGGGTGTGGTGCTACTGCGCCGCGTAGGCCTCGAGGGTGCGCGGGCCGAACGCGTCGGGGATGACCTCGTCGATCGTCTTCACGCCCGACACGGTCTGGAGCAGCATCCCGTCGGCCGAGTGCTCGACGAGCAGCTGACGGCAGCGCCCGCACGGCATCAGTACGCCGCCCTTGCCGTCCACGCAGGTGAAGGCGACGAGTCGTCCGCCGCCCGTCATGTGCAGCGCGGACACCAGAGCGCACTCCGCGCAGAGCGTCAGTCCGTAGGAGGCGTTCTCGACATTGCAGCCCGAGATCACGCGGCCGTCGTCGACGAGCGCGGCCGCCCCCACGGGGAACGTCGAGTACGGCACATAGGCGTGGCTCATGGCCTCGAGTGCGGCGGTGCGCAGCATCTCCCAGTCGATATCGGTCACGGCGACTCCTCTCACGACTTCAGATACGGCTTGCCGGCGGCCGCCGGTCCGCGGGACTGACCGACGAGGCCGGCGACCGCGAAGATCGTCACGACGTAGGGCAGCATCAGCATGAATTCGCTCGGCACCGGCGAGCCGATGACGCCGAGCACATTCTGCAGGTTGGTCGCGAAGCCGAACAGCAGCGAGGCGAGCGTTGCCTTGATCGGATCCCAGCGGCCGAAGATCACGGCGGCCAGGGCGATGAAGCCGGCGCCCGCGGTCATCTCCTTGCCGAACGCGCCGACCGCATCGAGCGTGTAGTACGCGCCGCCGACTCCGGCGATCGCTCCGGCCAGCGAGACATTCCAGAAGCGCGTGCGCGCGACGTCGATCCCGACAGTATCCGCGGCCTGCGGGTGCTCACCCACCGCGCGCAGGCGCAGTCCCCACTTCGTCCTGAACAGCCCCCACCAGACGGCGACGATCGCGACGTACATCAGGTAGACGATCACCGTCTGGTTGAACAGCACCGCGCCCACGATCGGCACCTGGCTGAGCACCGGGATCGGCAGCCGATCGAACTTCACCGGCGAGTTGAAGGTCGACGCGTCCGCCGAGAGCACCTGGGAGTAGAGGAAGCTCGTCAGGCCCGTCACCAGCACGTTGAGCACGACGCCGACGATCACCTGGTCGACCAGGTACCTGATCGCGAAGGCCGCCAGCACGAATGAGACCAGGACGCTCGCAACCATCGCCGCGAGCAGGCCGAGCACCGGCTGTCGGGTCAGCGAGCCGACCATCGCCGCGGTGAAGGCGCCGGCGAGCAGCTGCCCCTCGATCGCGACGTTCACCACTCCGACCCGCTCCGAGATGACTCCGCCGAGGGAGCCGAAGATCAGCGGAGTGGCGAGCCCGACAGTCCCCAGCAGCAGCCCGGAGACGGGGAGGGCGGCCCCGGCCGAGGCCCAGACCAGGAACCCGATCAGGAACACCAGGGCGAAGACCGCCGAGAGCCAGAGCGGGATCCGCCGGCCGGCGCGGGTGAGCGCGGCCGCCACGACGGCCAGCGCGACCAGGAGGACCGCGACGACCACGCCCGTGCCCCGCGTCGGGAACGGGATGTCCGGCAGGGCGAAGAAGTCGGTACCCGCGGCGAGGCGGAACGAACTCGTCCCGTCGCGCCCCAGGGCCACGAAGAGGACGACGGCGAGCAGCGCGAAGATCCCGAACGCGATCGGCGCCTTCCAGCTGCGGATCATGATCCGATCGGAGGCGGTGGCAACGGCGGTGCTCATGCGGACGCCTCCGAGGTGCGGCGGGTGCGGCGCGTCGGGGCGGCTCCGGGCGTCGGGAGGCGGAAGATTGCGCGCACCAGCGGCGGTGCGGCGATGAACAGGACGATCAGCGACTGGACGACCAGGACGACGTCGATCGGCACGCCCTCGGCGGCCTGCATCGAGTAGCCGCCGGCCTTGAAGGCGCCGAAGAGGATGCCGGCGAAGAACACGCCCCACGGCCGCGAGCGGCCCAGGAGCGCGACCGTGATCGCGTCGAAGCCGATGCCCGCGTCGATCCCGGAAGTGAAGCCGGTGGTCACCGTGCCCATCACTTGGGCGCTGCCGGCCAGACCCAGCAGGCCGCCCGAGAGCAGCATCGCGAACACGTAGCTGTTCTTCACGTCGATGCCGGCGACGCGCGCGGCGTGCGGATTCTCGCCCACCGCGCGGAACTTGAAGCCGATCGTCGAGCGGTTCAGCAGCCACCAGACGAACACTGTCGCCAGGACCGCGAAGACGAAGCCCAGGGTCAGCGAGTAGCCGGGGCCGAGTAGGGCCGGGAAGACCGCGGTCTCCTTCATCCCGGGCGACTTGGGGTTGTTCGACCCGGGCGCCTGCAGCGCTCCGGGCGTCCGCAGCAGGTACGAGATCAGGTAGAAGGCGACGTAGTTGAGCATGATCGTGAGGATCACCTCGTGCGCGCCGGTGCGGGCCTTGAGCAGGCCCACGAGTCCGCCCCAGAGCGCGCCGCCCAGGATGCCGGCGGCGAGGGTCACCAGCAGGTGCACGCCCCACGGCAGGTCGAAGGAGAAGCCGACCCAGCCCGCGCAGGCGGCGGCGATCAGCATCTGGCCGCGGCCGCCGATGTTGAACAGGCCCACGCGGAACGCCAGTGCCACTCCGAGCCCGCCCGCGATCAGCGGAGTCGCGAACGCCAGCGTGTCGGTCAGCGGCTTGATGCCGTTGGCAAAACCGTCGCGGCGGAGGTTGTACACCGAGCCCTGGAAGAGGGAGGAGTAGGCGCCCGAGACGGACTGCCAGATCGCCTGCAGGGTGTCCAGCGGCCGGGCGAAGAAGTAGCCCGACGCCGCCTGGACGTCCTTGTCGGTCGCGGCGATCAGCACTCCGCCCGCGATGAGGGAGAGCAGCACGGCGAGCGCCGACATCAGCGCGGTGCCGGAGAGGATCTCGCGCAGCACGCGCGAGGCGCCGCTCTCGATCGGGCCGAGGCGCGCCTCCTGACCCGGCTTCTGACCGGGCTCGAGCCCGGTCGCCTTCTCGGTCTCCGCATCGGGATCGACCGCGGGCAGTTGCGCGTCGCTCACGCCGCCGCTCCCTTCTCGGCGGGCGTCTGCCCGGCCATCATGAGTCCCAGCACCTCGCGCGGGGTGTCGGCGGGGACGATGCCGATGATCCCGCCCTTGTACATGACCGCGATGCGGTCGGCGAGCGCCGCGACCTCGTCGAGCTCGGTCGAGACGACGATCACGGGGACGCCGGTGTCGCGGGTCTCGACGATGCGCTTGTGCACGAACTCGATGGAGCCGACGTCGATTCCGCGGGTCGGCTGTGCGGCGATGAACAGGCGCAACTCCCTACTGAGCTCGCGCGCGAGCACCACCTTCTGCTGGTTGCCTCCGGAGAGCCGCCCGACATGGGTGCCGATGCCCTGCGCGCGCACGTCGAACTCGCGCACCCGCTCCTCGGCGAAACGCTCGAGCTCCTTCAGCCGCACACCCAGGCCCTTCACGAAGGGACCCCTATCGCTGCGGTCGAGCATGAGGTTCTCGGCGATGGTGAATTCGGCGACCAGCCCGTCCTCCGTGCGATCCTCGGGCACGAATCCGACTCCCGACTCCAGGACCCGGCGCACGGACAAGCCGTCGAGGCGGCGCCCGTCGAGGGTCACCGAGCCCTCGACCCGCTCCTGCAGGCCCATGATCGCCTCGGTGAGCTCGGTCTGGCCGTTGCCCTGCACGCCCGCAATCGCGAGGATCTCGCCGCGGCGCACCTCGAAGGAGACGTCGTCGACGACGGCCTGGCCAGTGCCGTCGCGCACCGTGAGGTTCGAGACGACCAGGGCCTCGTCGCCCGGCGCCGCCTGCTCCTTCTGCACGGTCAGCTCGACGGCCCGGCCGACCATCAGGGAGGCGAGCTCGGCGTTGCTCGCCGTCGGCGACGCCTCCCCCACGACTCTGCCGAGGCGGATGACCGTGATGCGGTCACCGACCTCGCGCACCTCGCGCAGCTTGTGCGTGATGAAGACGATCGCCGTCCCCGACGCGCGCAGCTGGCGCATGATCGCGATCAGCTCGTCGGTCTCCTGCGGGGTCAGCACGGCGGTCGGCTCGTCGAAGACGAGCACACGGGCGTCCCGCGAGAGCGCCTTGATGATCTCGACCCGCTGCTGCACGCCGACGGGCAGATCCTCGACCAGAGCGTCCGGGTCGACGTCGAAGCCGAACCGGTCCGAGATCTCGCGCACCCGGGCTCGCGCGGCAACGAGGTCCAGGCGTCCGCCGGCCTTCGTCTCCTCGTGGCCCAGCATGACGTTCTCGGCGACGGTGAACACGGGGACGAGCATGAAGTGCTGGTGGACCATCCCGATGCCCGCCTTCATGGCGTCGCCCGGACCGGAGAAGTGCTGGACCGCGTCGTCCAGCAGGATCTCCCCCTCCTCGGCCTGGTACAGGCCGTACAGCACGTTCATGAGCGTCGACTTCCCCGCGCCGTTCTCGCCGAGGAGGCAGTGGATCTCCCCGGGTTCGACCGTGAGATCGATGTGGTCGTTGGCCACGAGCGCGCCGAAGCGCTTCGTGATGCCACGCAGTTCGAGCTTCATGGGACCAATCTAACTTTCGGGTCGCGCCACGATGCGCGCTCGACGGGGACGGACGGTCGCCACGGAATCGATTCGCGCGCCGGAGCAACGACGAGGCCGGCGGGCCCGAGAGATGCTCGGGCCCGCCGGCCTCGTCGATCAGGCGACTAGGACGCCTTCGGCGCCGACGGGGAGGTGACGGTGATCGATCCGTCGATGATGCCCGCCGTGATGGTGTCGAGCTCGCCCTTCAGGTCGCCGGACACCTTCGACTCGAAGTCGTGGAACGGCGCGATGCCGACTCCCGCGTTATCCAGGGTGCCCACGTACGGCGTGGCGTCGAAGTCGTCGGCTCCGGCGGAGCTGGTGACATCGGTCGTGCCGGCCTCGATGCCCTTGAGGATCGAGGTCAGGTACAGATCGCCGCCGTCCGGGTAGGTCTCGTACAGGTCCGCGTCCACGCCGACCATCGCGATGTCCTTGCCGGAGTCGCGGATCGCCTCGATCGCCGACTGGAAGATCGGACCGCCGACGGGCAGGATGACGTCCGCGTTCTGGTCGATCAGCGACTGCGCGGCCGACTTGGCCTCGACGCCCGCTGCGAAACCGCCGGTGAAGGAGCCGGTCTGCGCGTCGACGTCCCAGCCGACGACCGTGACGTCCTTCCCCTTCTGCTCGTTGAAGTACTTCACGCCGTCCGCATAGCCGTCCATGAAGATCGTGACGGTCGGGAACTGCTGGCCGCCGTAGGTGCCCACGACACCGGTCTTTGAGTAGGACGCCGCCGCGTAGCCGGCCAGGAACGCTGCCTGCGAGGTGTCGAAGGTGATCGGCTTCACGTTCGGCAGGTCGATCGTCGCGTCGTCGATGATCGCGAAGTCGATGTCGTTGTTCGCCTCGGCCGCGGCCGAGGTCGCCTCCGCCAGCGCGAATCCGACGGTGACGATCAGGTTGCAGCCCTGGTCGACCAGGCTGGTGAGGTTCGGGGCGTAGTCGGTCTCGGACTCCGACGTGACGGTCTTCGGGGTGACGCCGAGGGCCTCCGAGGCCTTGACGAGGCCGGTGTAGCCGAGCTCATTGAACGACTTATCGTCGAACCCGCCCGCGTCGGAGACCATGCAGGGCAGGAAGCCGCCACCGGCGGCGGCACTGGAGCCGCTCTGCTCGGGGGCGGAGGCGCAGCCGGCGAGAAGCGTGGTGACGCCGAGGGCGGCGAGTGCGCCGAACGCGGCCGTGCGCGTGGTGATAGTCAAGATGTCGTCCTCCAGGAATGCGGCCCTGCGCGACGAGCACAGCAGGGCGTCGATCCTCACACGTTACCCACTATGACAAGCCACTCAGCCGCCTGGACGGTGGCGGTCAGGAAGCGTTACACAGTGTTGATCTTCCTGTGATGCGTGGTGCGCCACCGCAGAGCGGGTGACGTCGGGCGGGTCCTCGTACCTGAGGTCGAGGACGCACCTCGGGGGCGCTGGGCGGGCGGGAACGGCGAAGCGCGGCGCCTCCGAGGGAGGGCCGCGCTTCGGCGGGGTGCCGCGGGGACTAGAGGACGTCGGTGCGGCCGGACAGGCGGAGGGCGTCGACGACGCCCTTGACCTTCTGCGCGTTCTCGGTCGTGGTGACCAGGAGCGCGTCGGGGGTATCCACGACGACGATGTCCTTTACTCCGATGAGGGCAATGGTGCGGTTGCCGCCGCTGACCACGATGCCCGTCGCGGAGTCGGCCAACACGCGCGCATCCTCACCGAGGATGGCGAGGTCGGAGCGGAGCCCGCTCGAGTGCAGCTTCGCGATGGACGCGAAGTCGCCCACGTCGTCCCACGAGAAGTGCCCCGGCACCACGGCCAGCCTGCCCGCCGCCGCGGCGGGCTCAGCCACGGAGTAGTCGATCGCAATCTTTTCCAGGCCCGGCCAGATACGGTCGACCACCGCGCCCCGCTCCGGGGTGTCCCAGGCGGCGGCGAGCTCGAGCAGACCAGCGAGCAGCTTCGGCTTCGCACGGCCGAGCTCCTCGAGGAGGCGGTCGGCGCGAGCGATGAACATGCCCGCGTTCCAGAGGTACTCACCGCTGGCGAGGTAGGCGCGCGCGGTCTCCGCGTCCGGCTTCTCGACGAAGGAGTCCACGGCGCGGGTGTGCGTCGCTCCGTCGATCCCGAGGTGCTTCCCAGTGCGGATGTAGCCGAAGCCGACCGCCGGCTCCGTCGGGGTGATGCCGATCGTTGCGATGTAGCCCGCGTCCGCCGCGACGACGGCCTCGGCGACCGCGTCGTGGAAGAGCTGCTGCCCGCTGATGACGTGGTCGGCGGCGAACGAGCCGATGATCACGCCCGGCTCGCGGCGCTCGAGGATCGCGGCGGCCAATCCGATCGCGGCGGAGGAGTCGCGCGGCTCGCTCTCGAGGACGACGTTGAGGTCCTCGAGACTTTCGAGCTGCTCCTCGACGGCGGCGCGGTGCGCACGGCCGGTCACAACCATGATCCGGTCGGCACCGGAGAGGGGCGCCAGGCGGTCCCAGGTGTCGCGGAGGAGCGTCTGACCCGATCCCGTCAGATCGTGCAAGAACTTCGGGGCGTCGGCCCGGGAGAGCGGCCACAGCCTCGAGCCGATCCCGCCGGCCGGGATCACGCTGTAGAAGCGGTCGAGCGGGGCGCGGCCATCGGTCTCAGGTGATGTCATGTCCCCAGGATACAAGGGAGCCCGAGTGCGACCGTCCGTTCATCCCGGCGCGCGCCGCCGTTCACCCGAGCGCCGTAGCGTCCGGGGCGTGAGAGTCGCGGTCGTCACCGAGAGCTTCCTGCCGTCCTTGAACGGTGTGACCACGAGCGTGCTGCGGGTGCTCGATGAGTTCGCCGAGCGCGGGATCGAAGCGCTCGTCATCTGCCCGGCGGCGGGCGCGCCCGGGCACTACGCCGGGCATCGCGTGGTGGAGCATCCGGCGATCGCCTACCGCGACTTCCCGGTCGGGATCCCCACGCTCGCGCTCACTCGGGAGCTGGCCGCCTTCGAACCCGATGTCGTCCACGTTGCCTCCCCCTTCCTCCTCGGCGCCCGCGCCATTGCGACGGCCGGGCGGCTCGGCGTGCCGAGTGTCGCGATCTACCAGACGGACGTCGCCCGGTTCGCCGCCCGCTACGGCATCCGCGGTGCCCGCGCCCTCGCTTGGCGCATCATCCGGCAGATCCACGCCGGAGCGGATCTGACCCTCGCCCCCTCCAGCAGCGCCCTCGACGATCTGGCCGCCGCCGGTATCGAGCGCACCGCACTGTGGGGCCGCGGTGTGCAGAGTGAGCGCTTCCACCCGCGCAGCCGCTCCTCCCCCTACGCGCAGGCCGTGCGCGCTCACCTGGGCCCTGGCGGCTCGCTCGTGGGCTACATCGGCCGCCTCTCCCCCGAGAAACGAGTCGAGCGGATGGCGGCACTCACCTCGCTCCCCGGCGCCGAGCTCGTCGTCGGCGGGTACGGTCCCTCCGCCTCCCGAGTGGCCGCTGCCCTGGGGCCGACGGCGCGGATGCTCGGTCGGCTCGACGGCGAGCGGCTCCCCGCCGTCTTCGCCGCGCTCGACGTCTTCGTGCACACAGGCACGGAGGAGACGTTCGGCCAGACGGTGCAGGAGGCGCAGGCATCCGGTACCGCGGTCGTCGCCCCGCACGCAGGCGGCCCCACCGATCTGATCGAGCACGGGGTCGACGGCCTGCTCTACGCACCCGAGAGCGACTCCGATCTGCGCCGCCAGGTGGAGCGGCTGGTGCGCGACCCCGGGCTGCGCGCCCGTCTCGCCGAGGCCGGCCGCCGCCGAGTGCTGCACCGCACCTGGAGCGCGCTCACCGACGAGCTCCTCGTCCACTACGCCGCGGCGGGGGCACCCTCCCTCGCACTACCCCGCAGCTAAGGCTCGCCTAAGCCGCGCCGACCTGCGCGCTCGCTTAGAATCGTCAGGCGAGTTTCTCGTCGCTCCCCGCCCCGCCCCCGTCCCTGAGACGCGGGAATCGGTCAGGCCGTCGGAGCACAACCAGGGAGGGTTGTTCGTGTCAGTTCAAACTGCTCAAACCCTCGCACCCCGGAAGCAGGGGAAGATCCGGCGTCCGGCCGGCACCCTGTACCGCGGTCGCGAAGGCATGTGGTCGTGGGTGCTGCACCGGATCACCGGTGTCGCCATCTTCTTCTTCCTCCTCGTGCACGTCCTCGACTCGGCTCTCATCGCGGTGAGCCCGGAGGCGTACAACGCGGTCATCGGCACCTATAAAAACCCGATCATGGGACTCGGCGAGACCGGCCTCGTCGGTGCGATCGCGTTCCACGCGCTGAACGGCCTGCGGATCATCCTGGTCGACTTCTGGAGCTGGGCCACTCGCAACCAGCGCGTGCTCTTCTGGGTGGTGATGGGCCTCTGGGTCGTCCTGATGCTCGGCTTCGCACCGCGCCACCTGATCAATGTCTTCAGCGAGGGAGGGGCCGAATGACGACCGTCGCGGCACCGCGGACTCCCCACACTCCTACCCGCTCCTCCGGCACCAACTGGGAGAAGTGGGGCTGGATCTACATGCGCGCCTCCGGCGTCGTGCTGATCGTCCTGATCTTCGGGCACCTGATCTACAACCTGCTTCTCGGCGATGGCATCAAGGCGATCGACTTCGGCTTCGTCGGCGGGAAGCTGGCCAATCCGTTCTGGCAGTGGTGGGACGTGCTGATGCTCTGGCTCGCGCTGATCCACGGCGGCAACGGCATGCGCACGCTGGTCAACGACTACGCCACCTCGCCGCTGCTGGCCAAGACGTTCAAGGGCGGCATCCTCGTCGCCGTCGTCGCGCTGATCGCGCTCGGCACCTGGGTTGTCTTCGCGTTCGACCCGTGCCCCGCCGGTACAGCGGCCGACCTGCTGCCCTCGTTCTGCGCGGCGTGATCGTGCTGCCGCGGAGCGGAGTCGGCCGCGCGTCGCTCCTGCCCCGCGGCTCCCGGACCCGGCATCTCCCCCTCCCATCCCCGTACGACGGAGCATCCACCCCGTGAGCACACCAGGCCACTCCCACACCGGCGCCGACCAGAGCGCCTTCGCGCAGACCGTCGGACCCGACGGCGTGCACTACCACCAGTTCGACGTGGTGATCGTCGGCGCCGGCGGCGCCGGGATGCGCGCGGCCATCGAGGCCGGCCCGAAGGCGAAGACGGCCGTCATCTCGAAGCTGTATCCCACCCGCTCCCACACCGGAGCGGCGCAGGGCGGTATGGCCGCGGCCCTGGCGAACGTCGAGGAGGACAGCTGGGAGTGGCACACCTTCGACACCGTCAAGGGCGGCGACTACCTCGTCGACCAGGACGCGGCGGAGATCCTCGCGAAGGAGGCCATCGACGCGGTTATCGACCTCGAGAACATGGGCCTGCCCTTCAACCGCACCGAGGAGGGCAAGATCGACCAGCGCCGCTTCGGCGGGCACACCCGCGACCACGGCAAGGCGCCCGTCCGCCGAGCCTGCTACGCGGCCGACCGCACCGGCCACATGATCCTGCAGACGCTGTTCCAGAACTGCGTCCGGCTCGGCATCAACTTCTACAACGAGTTCTACGTGCTCGACCTGGTCATGACCGAGGTCGACGGCGTGTCGAAGCCGTCCGGCGTCGTCGCCTACGAGCTGGCGACCGGCGAACTGCACGTGTTCCAGGCGAAGGCGATCATCTTCGCGACCGGTGGCTTCGGCAAGATCTACAAGACCACCTCCAACGCGCACACCCTCACGGGCGACGGCGTCGGCATCATCTGGCGCAAGGGCCTGCCGCTGGAGGACATGGAGTTCTTCCAGTTCCACCCGACCGGCCTCGCCGGCCTCGGCATCCTCCTCACCGAGGGGGCGCGGGGCGAGGGCGCGATTCTCCGTAATGCCTCGGGTGAGCGCTTCATGGAGCGCTATGCCCCGACGATCAAGGACCTGGCGCCGCGCGACATCGTGGCCCGCTGCATGGTCCAGGAGGTGGCGGAGGGCCGCGGTGCCGGCCCGCACAAGGACTACGTGCTGCTGGACTGCACGCACCTGGGCGCCGAGGTGCTCGAGACCAAGCTCCCCGACATCACCGAGTTCGCCCGCACCTACCTCGGCGTCGACCCAGTCGTCGAGCCGGTGCCCGTGATGCCGACCGCGCACTACGCGATGGGCGGCATTCCCACGAACGTGAAGGCGGAGGTCCTTTCCGACAACACGACCGTCGTCCCCGGTCTTTACGCCGCAGGCGAGTGCGCCTGCGTCTCGGTGCACGGCTCGAACCGCCTCGGAACCAACTCCCTTCTCGACATCAACGTCTTCGGCAAGCGCAGCGGGAACAATGCGGCCGATTACGCCACGACGGTCGGCTTCACCCCTTTGCCGGCCGACCCGGCCGGCGCCATTCGGGACATGCTCACCTCGCTCCGCTCCGCGACCGGCACCGAACGGATCGCCTCGATCCGCAAGGAGCTGCAGGACGAGATGGACAAGAACGCCCAGGTGTTCCGCACAGATGAGTCGCTGGAGTCGGTCACCGACACGATCCAGCGCCTGCGCGACCGGTTCCGCAACATTTCTGTGCAGGACAAGGGCAAGCGCTTCAACACCGACCTCCTCGAGGCCGTCGAGCTGGGCTTCCTGCTCGACCTCGCCGAGGTCGTCGTCTACTCGGCGCGCAACCGCAAGGAGAGCCGCGGCGGACACATGCGCGACGACTTCCCGAAGCGCGACGACGAGAACTACATGCAGCACACGATGGCGTACCTCTCCGGTGACGCCCACTCCTCCGATGCCGGTGACCACATCCGGCTCGACTGGAAACCCGTCGTGATCACCCGGTACCAGCCGATGGAGAGGAAGTACTAGCCATGTCCACCGCTACCCTCGAGCAGCCGCCCGCCGCCCCCGCGGCACCGGAGGCGTTCACCGTCACGTTCATCATCCGCCGCTTCGACCCCGAGGTGGACGCCGAGCCGCGCTGGCAGGACTTCGACGTTGAGATGTACTCGACCGACCGCGTCCTCGATGCCCTGCACCGCATCAAGTGGGACCAGGACGGATCGCTGACCTTCCGCCGCTCCTGCGCGCACGGTATTTGCGGCTCGGATGCGATGCGGATCAACGGCCGCAACCGCTTGGCCTGCAAGACGCTGATCAAGGATCTCGACATTTCGCAGCCGATCTACATCGAGGCGATCAAGGGTCTTCCCCTCGAGAAGGATCTCGTCGTGGATATGGAGCCGTTCTTCGCCTCCTACCGTGAGGTGCAGCCGTTCCTGGTCGCCAACACTCCGGCGCCCAAGGGCAAGGAGCGCGTGCAGTCTGTCGCCGACCGTGCTCGCTTCGATGACACCACCAAGTGCATCCTCTGCGCCGCGTGCACCTCGTCGTGCCCGGTGTTCTGGACGGACGGTCAGTACTTCGGGCCGGCCGCGATCGTGAACGCCCACCGCTTTATCTTCGATTCGCGCGACGACGCGGGCGGGGCGCGCCTGGACATCCTCAACGACAAGGAGGGCGTGTGGCGCTGCCGGACGACCTTCAACTGCACGGAGGCGTGTCCGCGCGGCATCCAGATCACCCAGGCGATCGCCGAGGTGAAGCAGGCCGTCATCCGCGGCCGCGCCTGACCCGCAGCTCGGGCTCGCGAGAACGCGTTCGGCTCGTCGGAATCCTCGGATCCGGCGAGCCGAACGCGTTTCTGCGAGCCGAGGAGCGGGCGGGAGTCCCTCCACAGGCGGCGGAACGGGCGGGCTCTCCACGGATAGCGGCGAGCGGCAGGTGCCTCGGCGGCCGACGGGCAAAGCTCGATGCATGCAGTACGGCGTGCACCACATCGGGTATCTCAGAGCTGTCGGGGTCGACGCCCCGGCGGCCGTTCGGTCGGGGGCGCTCCGGCGGATCCGCCGAGGCTGGTACGCCGGCGCGAACGCATCCGACCAGGAGCTGCGCGCGGCGATCGCCTGCGGGTCGCTGACCTGCATCACGCTCCTCGCCGAGGCCGGAGCTTTTCGACCACCGGATCCACGGCTCCATCTCGCGATCACATCGAGTTCCCGCCCACGAGCGGCGACTCAGCCGGAAGACGTGGTCACCCACTGGAGTCACCGGATCAGCGAGGCACCCTACCGCTCGATCCGAACGACTCGGGAGGAGGCGGTGGGCCACGTCCTCACCTGCCAGCGCATCGAGCTCGCCGTAGCCGTTATCGACTCCTGCCTTCGCCTGCGTCTGATCAGCCCGACCGCTCTCGCAGACGTCCTCAGCCGACTCCCCCGCCGTCTCTCGTGTGTGGCTCGACTCACCGATCCACGCGCCGGATCAGGGCCGGAGTCCGTCACGCGGGTGGGTCTCACGCTCGCCGGGATCGAGTGCGAGTCGCAGGTCGAGATCCCCGGCGTCGGCCGGGTCGATCTCGTGATCGACGACTGGGCCATCATCGAAGTCGACGGCAGGCAGTGGCACGACGACGCGACGTCGTTCGAGCGGGACCGGCACCGGGATCGAGCCGCCGCGGCCCTGGGCTACACGACGATCCGCCTGACCTACTCCGACGTGATGCACCACTGGCCCGCGACCCTCGCGAGCATCCGCGCAGTCCTCGAGCGAGGACGACCACGGTGAGCACGCCACTCCTCCCCCTCGGCTCGCGAGAATCTCGTCGGCTCGCCGGACGACGGGAGCCTGACGAGCCGGACGCGTTCGTGCGAGCCGAGCATGCACCCGGGGACGGCACGCGGTCCTACGCTGGGAGGCATGACCGAGGCGGCCGACACTCCCCGCGGGATCCCGGGACTGGTCGAGCGGATCATGCGGACACGGCCGGTGCGGGTGATGATGCACTACTCCGAGACCGGTGGGCCGCTCTTCGCCTCCGGGCTCGCCTTTCAAGCGCTGTTCGCGGTCTTCGCGGCGCTGTTCGTCTTCTTCGCCGTCTTCGGATTCTGGGTGCGCGACGACTCGGTGCTGCGCGACTCCCTGCTCGATCTGGTCACCCGTTCGGTGCCGGGGCTGATCGGCGGGAAGAACGCCCTCGTGTCGGTCGAGGACCTACTCGACTCCTCGATCCTCGGCTGGACCGGTGCGATCGCCGCGACCGGCCTGCTCGGGACGGCGCTCAATTTCCTGGGGAGCCTTCGCCAGGCAGTACGCCTGCTGTTCTCGCTCCCCGGTCCGACCACCCCCTTCGTGCTGCTCAAGCTCAGGGACGCGGGGCTCGCGCTGGTCTTCGGAGCGGTGCTGCTGGTCTCCGCGAGCCTCTCGGTGTTCTCCACATCGCTGGTCGACGTGGCGTTCGACTTCCTCGGGATCGGCAGCGACTCGATGCTCGCGCGCCTGGCCGGCAGCGTGGTCGGCCTGCTGATCATGCTCGCGCTGGACACCGGCACCCTCGCCGGCTCGTTCCGCATCCTCTCCGGCATCTCGATCCCGTGGAAGAACCTCTGGGCGGGATCCCTGCTCGGCGGGATCGCGCTCGGAGCGCTCAAGGTGCTCGGGACGCAGCTGCTCGGCGGCGCGTCCCGCAACCCGCTGCTCGCCTCCTTCGCCGTGCTTATCGGCCTCCTGATCTGGTTCAACCTCGTCTGCCAGGTGATCCTGATCGCCGCATCGTGGATCTCCGTCGGGATGAGCGACGCCGGTATCTCCGCGCGGAAGCTGACTCCGCAGGAGCGCGAGAAGGAGCGGGAGGAGCAGCTCCGCACAGCCCGCCGCACCCTCGCCGAGGCCGAACGCGAGCGACTGAGCGCTGCACTCCCGGACGCCTCTCTCTTCAAGCGACGCCGCCTCGAACGTCAGCTCGCACAGCTCGACGAGGAGCTCGAACAGCTCGCTGCCTGACCGGCAACACCTCGGTTGCGGACATCGGCGCGACAAACCCTCCCTTTGCGCGCGCCTCCTCTGTCCGTTTCTGTTGACTTTCTCCGCTAACGGGTCTAAAAAGAAGGAAACGCAGATCTGAAGTCGGCAACGGCACCGCGGATCAGGCGCACCACCCACGGCGAGACGACGGAGTCCATATGTACGCACCGGAGCGGCACCAGTCGATCCTGGACCGTGCCCGCATCGACGGGCGCGTCGAGGTCCGTGACCTCGCCCTCTCTCTCGCGGTGACACCCGAGACGATCCGTCGCGACCTCACCAGCCTCGAGAAGCGCGGCCTCCTGCGTCGCGCGCACGGCGGCGCGATTCCGGTCAAGCGCCTGGGCATCGAGCCCGAGGTCGCCGCCCGCGAGGGACACCTCGCCGGCGAGAAGGACCGCATCGCCACCGCAGCGCTGGCCGAGGTCCCCGACGGCGGTTCGATTGCTATCGACGCCGGCACCACCACGGTGCGCCTGGCCGAGTTGCTCGCCCTGGACCGTCGGCTGACGGTCGTCACCCATTCCCTCCCCGTCGCGATGGCGCTCGTCGGTCGGCCGACCATCGAGCTCCACCTCATCGGCGGGCACCTGCGCGGAGTGACGCAGGCCGCCGTCGGACCGTGGGCCGTGCAGGCCATCGCCTCGATCTCGGTGGACGTCGCCTTCATCGGCACGAACGGCCTCAGCCTGGAGCGCGGGCTCACGACGCCCGACCTCAACGAGGCCGTCGTCAAGTCTGCGATCATCGCCTCCGCCCGCCGAGTCGTGGTTCTCGCCGACCACTCCAAGTTCGGCCGGCAGGACTTCGGGCACGTTGCCCCGCTGTCCGCAGTCGACACCGTCATCACCGACACCGCTGTCGACGACCAGCTCGCCGACGATATCGAGTCGGCCGGCCCGGAGGTCGTCCGCGCATGATCGTCACCGTCACCGCAAACCCGAGCATCGACGTCACCCTCTCGACCAGCGGCTTCGCCCTCGGCGACGTCAACCGAGCACACGATGTGCGGCGCGACCCGGCCGGCAAAGGCGTTAATGTCGCCCGCGCCCTCGCCCGCAATGGAGTCGACGCCACCGCGGTGTATCCCGCAGACGCCTCCACCGGCCTCGACCTCTCCGCGATGCTGGAGGCCGCCGGTGTGCGCTCCGCCAGCGCCGCGATCGGCCGCCCGATCCGGACCAACATCACCGTGGTCGACGACCGCACCGGCCGCACCACCAAGATCAACGAGCCCGGGCCTGCGGTCACGGAGGAGGAGGCGCAGGACCTCTCCGCGCTGATCGCCGACCACGTCTCGGCCTCACCCCGCTGGCTCGTCGCCTGCGGCAGCATCCCTCCGGGATTGGGAACGGATTTCTACCCCGCCCTGGGCCGTCTCGCCCGGCACTTCGGCGTCCCCCTCGCCGTTGACACCTCGGGAGCACCCCTGACCGCCATCGTCGCGGCAGGCACGGCCACCCTGGTCAAGCCCAACCTCGAGGAGCTCGAGGAGCTCCTCGGGCGCTCCCTGACGACGGTCGGAGACGTTGTCAGCGGAGCCCGTGAACTCTTGGGGCTGCCGACTGCGCGAGCGCTCGTCAGCCTCGGAGAGCGCGGAGCCCTCCTCGTCACGGCGCACGCGTCGTGGTGGGCGGGCGCCCCCGCCGTCGTGCCCCTCAGCACCGTCGGCGCCGGCGACAGCACACTCGCCGGCTATCTCTCGGCCGTCGACGCCACGGAGGCGGAGCGCCTCGCGACAGCAGTCGCGTGGGGAACCGCCGCCGTCCAGCTCCCGGGCAGTGAAGCCCCGGGGCCCGACTCCCTTCACCTCGACGACGTCACCGTCGTCGAGAACCCCGACCCCACCCTCCCGATTGGAGAACTGAGCGCATGACTGCTCTCACCGAGGCGTCGACGGTCATCGTCGACCTCACCGCCGCCACGAAGGACGAGGCCACCGCGCAGCTCGCGAAGACGCTCGCCGACGCCGGCCGCGTCACCGACCTCGACGGCTTCCTCGCCGACGTCCGCGACCGCGAGTCGCAAATGGCCACCGGCATGCCCGGCGGCATCGGAATCCCCCACGCCCGCTCCGCGCACGTCGTCTCCCCCAGTGTCGCAGTCGGCATCGCGAAGCAGGGCGTCGACTTCGGCGCCCCTGACGGCCCTGCCGATCTGATCTTCCTGATCGCGGCTCCGGATGGCGCCGACCAGGCGCACCTCAAGATCCTCGCCCAGCTCGCCCGCAAGCTGATCCACGAGTCCTTCACCGGGTCCCTCCGTGCCGCCGCCAGCGGCCAGGAGGTCGCGGACATCATCGCCCGAGAGGTCGTCGTCTCGTGAAGATCGTCGCCGTGACGAGCTGTATCGCCGGCATCGCGCACACCTACATGGCGGCCGAGGCGCTCGAGCAGGCCGCGAAGAAAAAGGGCTACGAGATTCAGGTCGAGACCCAGGGCGCTGCGGGCTCCGACCCCATGACCGACCAGACGATCGCCGACGCCGACGTCGTTATTTTCGCCGCCGACCTCGAGGTCCGCGGGAAGGAGCGCTTCGCCGGCAAGCCCACCCTCGAAGTGGGCACGTCGGAGGCGCTCGCGAAGGCCGCCGACGTCATCGACCGCGCCGCCGCACAGGTGCGGAACGCACCCGCCGCGGGCCGCGCCTCCGAACCGCGCTTCGTCGCCGTGACCAGCTGTATTGCTGGCATCGCACACACCTACATGGCGGCGGAAGCTCTGGAGCAGGCCGCGAAGAAGCGCGGCTATCCGATCCACGTCGAGACGCAGGGTGCAGCCGGCTCGGACGAGATGACCGCGGCCGACATCGCCGACGCCGACGTCGTCATCCTCGCCGCCGACCTCGAAGTCCGGGGCAGGGACCGCTTCGCCGGCAAGCCGATCCTCCAGGTGGGCGTCGCCGAGGCGCTCTCCAAGCCGGACGAGGTCCTCGATCGCGCGCTGGCCTTGCGCGGCACCGGCTCGGCAGGCGCACGATCGACTCCGGCCGCGGTTCCTGCCGCTCCGAAGAAGGTCGGCGTCGGCACGCGCATCCGGCAGAACCTGATGACCGGCGTGTCGTACATGATCCCGTTCGTCGCGGCAGGCGGTCTGCTGATAGCCCTGTCGTTCCTCTTCGGCGGCTACCGGATCGTGGACTTCACGGCTCAGCAGATCATTGACGAGGGCTTCAGCGTCGCGAACATCACCGACTGGGCCGGGGTGATGTTCCTCATCGGAAGCGCGACCTTCGCGTTCCTGGTGCCGGTGCTCTCCGGCTTCATCGCCTTCGGCATCGCCGACCGCCCCGGCATTGCGCCGGGCTTCCTCGGCGGAGCGGTCGCGGTCACCGTCGGCGCGGGCTTCCTCGGCGGCCTCGCCTCCGGCTTCATCGCCGGCTACGCGGCCCTCTTCATCTCGCGGATCAAGCTCCCCGCGGCGTTCAAGTCGCTGATGCCCGTCGTGATCATCCCTCTGATCGCTACTTTCATCACCGGATTCCTGATGTTCGTCGTGCTCGGAGCCCCGCTCCGCGCACTGAGTGAGGGCCTGTCCGCGTGGCTCTCCGGCCTCACCGGCGGCAACCTGATCATCCTCGGCATCATTCTCGGCCTGATGATGGCGTTCGACATGGGCGGCCCCGTGAACAAGGTGGCGTACGCCTTCGCGACCACCGGTCTCGCCTCCGTCCCCGCCGACGGCGACCCGAACTCGGTGCAGTTCAAGGTGATGGCGATCGTGATGGCCGCCGGAATGACTCCGCCGCTGGGCCTCGCGCTGGCGACGTCGCTCCGCAAACGCCTGTTCACCGATGCCGAACGGCAGAACGGCAAGGCCGCCTACCTCCTGGGTGCGTCCTTCATCTCGGAGGGAGCGATCCCGTTCGCCGCGGTCGACCCGCTGCGCGTGATCCCTTCGGCAATGGTCGGCTCGGCTGTGACGGGTGCTCTCGTCGCGCTGTTCGGCTCGACCCTTCGCGCGCCGCACGGCGGGGTCTGGGTCACCGGGCTCGTCGGGCAGCCGATCCTCTACCTGGTCGCCATCCTGGTGGGCATGGTCGTGACGGCCGTCTGCGTGATTGTCGCGAAGAGCATCGCGCGCGCCCCCGTGGTCGCCGAGGTGCCCGAGCCCGTCGCCGCGCGGGCCGTCCCCGCCTGATTCCCACCGACCGACCGTCCTGAGCGGTCCCGCCGGCGGCCACCCCCGTGCCCCTCCCCTCTCCGAGGGAGGCGGCGCGCGAGGCGGCCGCCGGCTTCTGCGTTCGCGGCGCGCGCGTGATGTGCAGGAGCCGGTGCGATCAGCAGGGGTTCGTGCCATGTGCAGGAGTCCGCGCGATGTGCAGGAGTCCGTGCCATGTGCAGGAGTTGGTGCCATGTGCAGGAGTTGGTGCGATCAGCAGGCGATCCGAGCGGGTTGCGCGATTGAGCCGGATGAAATGGCGTTCAAGCCACGCATCCCCTGCACATCGAACGGCTCGTGCAGGTCACGGCACCCCACACCGAGCGATGGGCGGTCATCCGCCCTGTCCCCTACAGCAATCCGCGCCATCAGCAGGACTCCGCACGATCTGCAGGAGTCCGCGCGATCAGCAGGTGATCCGCGCGGTCCGGGCGATCCTGCCGGACGATACGGCGTCCGACCCATGCATCCCCTGCACATCGAACGGCGGACGGGAGAGACGGCACCCCGGGCAGCGCCGCCGGGCCGTCGCCGTCGGTACCCCTTCCGTAGAATGCTGTGGTGACAAGCAGCACCCTCCGAATCGCCTCCGTCAACGTGAACGGCGTTCGCGCCGCCTACCGGAAGGGAATGGGCGACTGGCTGGCCGGCCGCGACGTCGACATCCTTGCCCTGCAAGAGGTCCGCGCCTCCACCGAGGATCTCACCGGGCTGCTCGGCGACGAGTGGGACGTCCTGCACGATGAGGCGAGCGCCAAGGGCCGGGCCGGAGTCGCGATCGCCTCGCGCAAGCGCGCCACCATCCACCGGGTCTCGTTCGGCGCCGACGACTTCGATTCGGCCGGGCGCTGGCTCGAGGCCGACTACGAGGTCGGCGACCGGTCGATCACGGTCGTCTCTACCTATGTCCATTCCGGCGAAGTGGGCACCCCCAAGCAGATCGAGAAGTACCGCTTCCTCGACGCGATGACGGCCCGCCTCCCCGAACTCCAGGCGCACAGCGAGCTCGCGGTGGTGATGGGCGACCTCAACGTCGGGCATCGCACACTCGACATCAAGAACTGGAAGGGCAACGTCAAGAAGGCAGGCTTCCTCCCGGAGGAGCGCGCCTACTTCGACCGCTTCCTCGGCGCGGAGGGCGAACCCGACTACAACGCCGGCGCCGGCCTGGGCTGGATCGACCTCGGCCGCCGATTCGCGGGCGAGGTCCCTGGTCCGTACACGTGGTGGTCGCAGCGCGGCAAGGCGTTCGACACCGACACCGGCTGGCGCCTGGACTACCAGCTTGCGACCCCCGCGCTCGCCGCCCTCGCCCGCAGCTACGAGGTCGACCGCGCCGACGCCTACGACACCCGTTGGTCCGACCACTCCCCCGTGGTCGTCGACTACGCGCTCTAACCCTCCTTCCTCGCGGCCCCCGCGACCCCGACCCCTCGAGGCCCTTCATGACCCCCAGCACTCCGGGCGCCGCGCCCGTCATCTTCTCCGGCATGCAGCCCTCCTCCGGTTCTCTGCACCTTGGCAACTACATCGGCGCCCTGACGCAGTGGGTCGCGATGCAAGAGGACTTCGACGCATACTTCTGCGTCGTCGATCTGCACGCGATCACGGTTCCGCAGGACCCGCAGCAGCTCCGCGATCGCACTCGCGCGACCGCCGCGCAGTACATTGCCGCGGGCATCGATCCGGAACGGTCCACTCTCTTCATCCAGTCGCACGTGCCCGCGCACGCCGAGCTCGCCTGGGTCCTGAACACCCTGACCGGGTTCGGTGAGGCGAGCCGAATGACGCAGTTCAAGGACAAGTCGGCGAAGCAGGGCACCGAGGCCGCCTCGGTGGGACTGTTCACCTACCCGATCCTGATGGCGGCCGACATCCTGCTATACCAGACGGACGCGGTCCCGGTCGGCGAGGACCAGCGCCAGCACCTCGAGCTCACCCGCGACCTTGCCGCGCGCTTCAACTCGCGTTTCGGCGAGACGTTCACCGTGCCGGAGCCGCACATCGTGCGCGAGACCGCAAAAATCTTCGACCTGCAGAACCCGGGCGCCAAGATGTCGAAGTCGGCGGAGTCGGATGCCGGCCTGCTCAGCGTGCTCGACGAGCCGAAGGTGACGGCCAAGAAGATCATGCGCGCCGTGACCGACACCGAGTCCGAGGTGCGCTTCGATCGCGCCGCGAAGCCCGGCGTCTCGAACCTGCTCACCATCTACTCCGTGCTCGCCGACCGCTCTGTCGAGTCGCTGGAGCAGGAGTACGCGGGCCGTGGCTACGGGGACCTGAAGAAGGGACTCGTCGAGGTGGTCGCCACGAGGTTCGACCCGATCCGCGCGCGGACCGCCGAGCTACTGGCCGACCCGGCAGAGCTCGACCGTGTCCTCTCCCGCGCCGCCGACCGCGCCGCCGAGACTGCGGAGCGTACGCTCGCCGCGGTCTACGAGCGCATCGGCCTGCTCCGCCGCGTCCGCTGAGCCGACCGTGCTGCAGCTCGCGCTCTTCGACCTCGACGACACGCTCTTCGCGCATGCCCACGCCGTGCGGGAGGGCATCGTCGCGCACGCTGCGTCGCTGGGAGCGGCGTACGCCGCCACTCCGCTCGACCTGCAGCACCGCTGGCACCTGCTCGAGGAGGAGCACTACCACCGCTACCTCGCTGGTGAGCTCGACTACGAGGGTCAGCGACGGGCCCGCGCGACAGACTTCGCCGCAGAGGCCGGAGTCGCGCTGTCGCCGGAGGAGGCGAGTTCCTGGTTCCGCGGGTACCTGGCGCACTACGTGGCCGCGTGGACCCTGCACGACGACGCGCTGCCCGTCCTCGACCGGCTCGACGCCGCCGGGGTCCGGGTCGGGATCATCACGAATGGCGTGCTCGATTTTCAGCTGGGCAAGATCAAGGGCACGCGCCTCGCGGACCGGGTCGAGCACGTGATCGCCTCGGGTGATGTCGGCGTCGCCAAGCCGGATGCGCGGATCTTCACGATCGCCTGCGAGCGGTTCCGCGTCGCTCCGGCCGACGCGCTCTATGTCGGCGACCGGCTCGGGACCGACGCGATCGGAGCGGCCGCTGCCGGGCTGCGCGGCGTGTGGCTCGACCGCGTTGGCGGCCCCGAGCACGGCCGCGCGCTGCCGCCGGAAGCACTGGCGCTGGACGTCCGGCGCATCGGCGGCCTCGACGAACTCGACGCGCAGCTAGGGCTGTCCGGGGGCTGAGCGGCACGGCCTCGTTCGCGGCGATCGGCCGGCGCTCACCCGGAGTCGCTCACCAGGAGCAGCCCACCCGCAACTCGCAGAACCGCCCCGTCCTCCGCCCTCGCTGGCGCGGACCTCCCGCCCGGCAGACTCCGCGCCTTCCTCGGAACAACGAAGCGCCCCACCCGACCCGAGGGACGACCAGGGCGCTTCACCGTGAGGGACTGACGTCATCCGCTCGCCGAAGAAGGCGAACGGGGAGAACACGTGCCCGCGTTGTCCGCTAGCCGGACGCGACCCGCTCCCCGAGACGCGACCGCCTCGACGAGCCGACCGCGCCGCGGCAGGCAGGGACTGCCGCGGAAAAAATTACTGCACGTCCTCGTCGACCCAGTCGAAGGTCTTGGTGACGGCCTTCTTCCACAGGCGGTACTGGCGGGCAGCCTCGTCCTGGTCCATCTGGGGAGTCCAGCGCGAGTCCTCCTGCCAGTTCTGGCGCAGGTCGTCGAGGTTCGCCCAGAAGCCGACCGCGAGACCGGCCGCATAGGCCGCTCCGAGCGCGGTGGTCTCGGCGACGACCGGTCGAACGACCGGGACGCCGAGGATGTCGGCCTGGAACTGCATGAGCAAGTTGTTGGCGATCATGCCGCCGTCGACTTTGAGCTCCTGCAGCGGCACACCGGAGTCGGCATTGACCGCGTCCAGGACCTCGCGGGTCTGGAAGGCGGTCGCCTCCAGCGCGGCGCGGGCAATGTGGCCCTTGTTGACGTAGCGGGTCAGGCCCACGAGGGCACCGCGCGCGTCCGAGCGCCAGTACGGCGCGAACAGGCCCGAGAACGCGGGGACGAAGTACGCGCCTCCGTTGTCCTCGACCGTGGCGGCCAGCGCCTCGACCTCAGGGGCCGAGCCGATGAGGCCCAGGTTGTCGCGCAGCCACTGGATTAGCGAGCCGGAGACGGCGATCGAGCCCTCCAGCGCATAGTGCACCTCACCGTCGCCGAGCTTGTAGCCGATGGTGGTGAGCAGCCCGTTCTTCGAGTGCACGATCTCGGTGCCCGTGTTGAAGATCAAGAAGTTGCCGGTGCCGTAGGTGTTCTTCGCCTCGCCCGGATCGAACGCCGCCTGACCGAAGGTCGCGGCCTGCTGGTCGCCCAGGATGCCCGCAATCGGCACCTCGCGCAGCAGCGAGGAGGACTCGACCTGGCCGTAGACCTCGGAGGAGGAGCAGACCTCGGGGAGCATCGACCTCGGAACCCCGAAGGCCTCGAGGATGTCGTCGCGCCACTCGAGAGTCTCGAGGTCGAGGAACAGGGTGCGGGAGGCGTTGGTGACGTCGGTCTTGTGGACGCCGCCGTCGATGCCGCCGGTCAGATTCCACAGAACCCAGGTGTCGGTGGTGCCGAAGAGCAGGTCACCCGCCTCCGCCTTCTCGCGCGCACCCTCGACGTTCTCGAGGATCCAGACGATCTTGGTACCGGAGAAATAGGTCGCGAGCGGGAGGCCCACGATCGACTTGAAGCGGTCCGCGCCCTCGTCGCCCGCGAGTCGGTCGACGATCGACTGGGTACGGGTGTCCTGCCAGACGATGGCGTTGTAGACGGGCTTGCCGGTGGTCTTGTCCCAGACGACCGCGGTCTCGCGCTGGTTGGTGATGCCGACCGAGGCGATGTCGTGACGGGTCAGGTCGGCGCGGGAGAGGGCCTGACCGATCACCTCACGGACGTTGTTCCAGATCTCGATCGGGTCGTGCTCGACCCAGCCGGCGCGCGGGAAGATCTGCTCGTGCTCCTTCTGGCCGGTGGAGACGATCGATCCCTTCTTGTCGAAGATGATCGCGCGGGACGACGTGGTCCCCTGGTCGATAGCGATGACGTAGTCAGCCATGAATGATTACTCCTTCGTAACGGGGGTGGCAGGAAATGCGGCGGCTTTAGAGGACCGGAAGCAGCGCGAGCGAGGCGAGGCCCGCGAGCACACCGCCCACGATCGGGCCGGCCACGGGCACCCAGGCGTAGCTCCAGTCGCTCGAGCCCTTGCCCTTGATCGGCAGCAGCGCGTGCGCGATGCGGGGGCCGAGGTCACGGGCGGGATTGATGGCGTAGCCGGTCGGGCCGCCGAGCGAGGCACCGATTGCAATCACCAGGATGGCGACGGGGAGAGCGCCGAGTGCGGCCAGGCCGCCGTCGCCCTGACGTCCGCCGCCGAAGCCGATGACGACGAAGACGAGGACGAACGTACCGATGACCTCGGTGACGAAGTTCCAGCCGTAGGAGCGGATCGCCGGGCCGGTCGAGAAGACGCCGAGCTTGTTGGCTGCGTCGGGCTCCTCGTCGAAGTGCTGCTTGTAGGCGAGCCAGCAGAAGACGGCGCCGAGGATCGCACCGATCATCTGGGCGAGGATGTACACGAGGATCGAGGCGATGTTCACCGGGACGCCCGAGCCGAATTCGGTCGCTCCGCTGGCGACCAGGCCCAGGGTGACCGCGGGGTTCAGGTGCGCCCCCGAGTTGTACGAGACGATCACGCCGGCGAAGACCGCGAAGCCCCAGCCGATGTTGACCATGAGGGTTCCGCCGTTGAGACCCTTGCTCTTCACGAGTGCGACGTTGGCGACGACACCGCAGCCGAGGAGCACGAGCATCGCCGTTCCCACGACTTCGGCGAGGAACACCACTCCGAGATTGTCCACGTTGACCTTTTCCTTTGGGTAAGACGAACGCGCGCAGGCGTTCGCGGCGGGCTGCGATGCCCGCCGTGTGTGAAGTTATCGGCGCCCTGTCCCAGCGACAAGGAACGGCGCGTGCACGTTTGTGCGTTGTCGTGACGACAGCCCCGGGCGAGGTATTCCTCACTCCGGGGCTGTCGCCGATCGAGCCTCTCGGCCGATCAGGAGGCGGGCACGGCCGTCGGGGCCTGCACCGACGTGCCCCCGACCTCGACGCCGTTGTACTCCTTGAGGTGCGCGATGGTCGCATCCACTTCGGATGCCCGGGTGGCGTCGTCCCAGCCCAGCACGGCTCCGGTGTGCTCGGCGAGCTCCTCGAGGAGTTCGCGGCTCAGGCCTCCGGTGAAAGCGTGGTTCGTGCGGCGCATGACCAGGTCGATCAGGTGCACCACGCTCTCGTGATTCGCGAGATAGCGGACCTCGCCGGTGGTGAAGTCCTTGTCGAAGTCGAGTGCCTCGTCGTGTCCGTCGACCAGTGCCTCGATGACCTCCTGCGCGCGGGTGCCGTAGCGTTCGAGCAGCTGGCCGGTGCGGGCCGAGGACAGGCCGGAGCGGTGCTGGCTGATCCACTGCGCACGGGACGCGTCGGTGCGCGGGAAGCCCTTGCCACCTCCGATGGGGGTCTTCACGGTCGAGACGCGACGGGTTACGCCGATCCGCGTGAAAACCTCGTTCGAGAGGTGCTCGGACAGGGCACGGAACGTCGTCCACTTGCCACCGACCAGGCTGAGCACGGGCGAGCCGTTGCCGGGCAGGGTCGAGGGCTCGATGCGGTAGTCGCGGGAGACGAATCCGGGCGCCTCGTCGTCGTGACGGGGCAGCGGACGGATGCCGGAGAACTTGAAGACGATCTGCGAGCGGTCCACCGGGATGGCGGGGAAAACGTGGCTGACGAGCTCGAAGAAGTAGTCGATCTCCTCCTCCGTGCACACCGCGGGCTTGGTGGGGTCAGCGTCGATGTCGGTCGTACCGACCATGACGCGGCCCTTGAGCGGGTAGATGAGGACGATGCGGCCGTCGCTGTGCTCGAAGAACATCTCGCGGCCCTCGCAGGCCTCGACCAGCTCGGGGTTGTCGAGCACGATGTGCGAGCCCTTGGTGCCGCCCATGAACGTCGTGCTCGTGCCGAGGGCGGTGTTGGTGAAGTCGGTCCAGGGCCCGGAGACGTTGACGACAACGTCGGCTGCGAAGGTGAACTCTTCGCCGGATTCGCGATCGCGCAGGACCACACCCTTCTCGTCGGCGCCGACGGCCTCGACGTAATTGGCCGCGCGGGCCTTCTTGCCACCGATCAGCGCGTCGTGCAGGACGTCGAGCGCGAGGCGCTCCGGCTCGTGCACGGAGGCGTCGAAGTAGGTGGCGGTGTACTTGATCTTCGGATCGAGCTGAGGCAGCTCGTTCAGCGAGCGCTTCCGACCGTGGAACTGGTGGCGCGGCACGGTGCCGCCGTCGCGGGAGAAGAAGTCGTAGAGGGTGAGCCCGACCTTGATCAGCAGCGCACCGCGTTCCTGCGGCTTGCCCGACTTGTGAGTCAGGAAGCGCAGGGGGGCGGCGAGGATGCCCGAGAACGTCGAGTAGATCGGGATGGTCGTCTGCAGCGGCTTGACGTAATGGGGAGCGATCTTCAGCAGGCCGTTGCGCTCGTGCACGCCCTCGTTGACGAGACGGAACTCGCCGTTCTCGAGGTAGCGGATGCCGCCGTGGATCATGTGGCTGGAGGCGCTCGAGGCACCGGAGACGTAGTCGCCGCGCTCGACGAGGGCGACGTCGACGCCGTTCAGCGCGAGTTCGCGGAAGGTCCCGATGCCGTTGATTCCACCGCCGATGACCAGGACCGTGGCTCGGGGGTTGTCGCGGAGAGCAGCGACGCTCTCACGCAGAGCGGAGTTTCCGGGAGTTCCGTCGGACTGTGCCACTTCGTACTCGCCTTCGTGTCGTAGGGGTGTCGTCGAGGCCCCCGCGCTAGCGTGCACCGAAGAGATGGACGATTGATTTCGCGGAGGAATACAGCCATCCTTGACCCGACAACACATCCGGTCAAGACGGGTGGAAATCCGTGCAGGGAGTGGTAATGACCCCGGTGAGACCGGTCGTCGAACTCGACGAGACGACCCACGCGACCCATCCAGACAAAACGCGCGACGCGCTGCGGGCGGCACAGCTCTACTACATGCAAGACCTGACGATGGACGCCATCGCGCACGAGCTGCACACGTCGCGCTCCTCCGTCTCGCGCCTGCTCTCGCACGCCCGCGCGACCGGCCTGGTCGACATCCAGATCCGCTCCCCTCTCGACCGGGCGAGCGCCCTCTCGGCCGAGGTGCGCGCGCACTTCGACATCACCGCGCACATCGTGCCGGTGCCGGATCACACCAGCGAGATCGACCGGCTGGAGCGGGTGGCGCTGTCCGCGGCGCGGATCCTCGGGCAGTTCATCGACTCCAACATGATCGTCGGCATCGCGTGGGGGTCGACGATGAGCGCTATCAGTCGCCACCTGATCGCCAAGGAGACGCACAACACGCAGATCGTGCAGCTGAACGGCGCGGGGAACACCGAGACGACGGGCATCAACTACTCCAGTGAGATCCTGCGCCGTTTCGGCGACGCGTACGCCGCGAAGGTGCAGCAGTTCCCGGTGCCGGCATTCTTCGACGACCCGACCACCAAGCAGGCGGTGTGGCGCGAGCGCTCCACCCGTCGGGTCCTGGAGCTGCAGCAGCGGATGGACGTGGCGCTGTTCGGGCTCGGGTCGCCGTTCGCCGCAGTCCCCTCGAAGGTGTACATCGGCGGTTACCTGGAGCCGAGCGACTTCACCTCGCTCAGCGGCTCGGGCGTCGTCGGCGACGTCGCGACGGTGTTCTACCGCTCCGACGGCAGCTGGGACGACATCCCCATGAACGAACGTGCAAGCGGCCCGGACCTCTCGACCGTGCGTCGCGCGTCGCGCCGGATCTGCGTGGTGGCCGGCGCCTCCAAGCTGCCGGGCCTGCGCGGCGCCCTCGCCGCCGGCTTGATCACCGACCTCATCCTCGACGAGGGCACCGCCCGCGCCCTCATCTCCGGCTGACGCACCCCGTCCCGCTCCCTCCGCGAGATGCCACTTGTGCGGCATCCGCTCGGCGTGTCGTCGTCATAAGAGGCATCTCGCGGGGTCGGTCACACGGCGAGGGCGCGGCGGACGCGGGCGACGGTCGCGTCGGGCGCGAGGAGACCGGAAGCGCGGACCCGGACGACTCGGTAGCCGAGCGCTTCGATCGCTTCGATCCGGGCAATATCCCGCTCGTATTGCGCCCGGTCCGTACGGTGCTGATCACCGTCGTACTCGACGACGACGCGCTCACGTCGGTAGAGCATGTCCACTCGGGCGACGAAGAGCCCGTCAGCATCGAACAGCTCCACGTTCAGCTCCGGTTCCGGAAGTCCGGCTCGCAGAAGCAGTAGTCGCAGCAGTGTCTCGCGCGGGGATTCCGCCCCTGACCTGACCCAGCCCACCGCCTCGCGGGCCAGGCGACCGCCCCGCCCGCGGAAGCACCGGGCGCGCTCGGCCAGGATCGTGAGGTCGACGCGGAGCCCCCGACGGGTCCCCTCCTCGTCGGGCAGAACGAGGGCGTCGCCGAGGACGACGAGTTCGTCGAGAGTCCTGGACGCGGCGAGGTGGCAGAACGTCGACGCCGGATCGGCCGTCGGGTAGGTGGCATGGACGACCGTGACCGCCTCGTCCCAGAGGTGGTGCGAGCGGACGCCCACGCGACGCGCGGCGCGCATCGGCGGGGCGACCGCGACGTCGAGCGCAGTCGTCGCTGTCTTCCTCCGATCCGGCAGACCCAGCAGGTGCGCCGCCGTGCCGTGCGAAAAGAACTCCCCCGGCCGCATGACAGCCGCGAATGCAGTGATCCGCTCGTCGAAGTCCAGCGGCTCCACGACCGCACGTGCACCACGGAAGACGGCGACCGGATAGTCCCGGACGAGGCCGTGCCGCGACGCGCCACTCGTCGACGCGTTGACCACTCCGGAATGCTGCTGCTCACTCATGCCCGCAGGGTCCCCCATCCGCCATCCTCCCCGCTCGAGTTCTCCACAGCCCCCGCCGCGAGATGCCACCTATGACGAAGACACGCCGAGGAAAGGCCTCGTAAGTGGCATCTCGCGAAGGAGGGGGGAGGGCGGTTAGGGCTCGCGGGCGTGGATGTCGAGGAACTCGTAGACCTCGGCGTCGTCGATGCCGGGGAAGGTGCCCGAGGGCAGGGGCGCGAGCACGTGCGCGTGCAGGCGGGCGCTCGGCCAGGCGTTGCCGTCCCAGCGCGCGGCGAGATCGGACGGTGCGCGTCGGCAGCAGGATTCGTCGGGGCAGCGGGAGAGCTCGCGGCGGTCGGTGTCGCGGCCGCGGAAGAAGCGGGCCTCGGCGAACGGGACGCCCACTGTGATCGAGAACTCCTCCGTCGCGGTCGTGCCGGTCTGCGACGCTGACCAGAAGGTGCCCGCCGGCGTGTCGACGTACTGGTAGTACTCGGTGGTGCGGTTCGTGCGGGTGAACGCCGAGCGCGCCGACCAGTAGCGGCAGACGACCTGGCCCTCGACAGCTCCGGTCACATCGGTCGGCAGCGGCAGCCCGTCGTTCTCGTAGGCCTTCTGGATCGAGCCGTCGCCGAGGACTCGCAGGAAGTGCATCCGAATGTCGAGGTGCGAGGTAAGCAGGTTGGTGAAGCGCAGGGCGGCGGCCTCGTGGGTGACTCCGAAGCCGTCGCGGAAGTCCTCGACCGAGATGTCCCGCTCGCGCTTGGCCTCCTGGAGGAAGGCGACGGCCGGCTCCAGCGGCATCAGGCAGGCGGCCGCGAAGTAGTTGATCTCGAGACGCTGGCGGAGGAAGTCGGCGTAGGTCACCGGCCGCTCGTGGCCGAGGAGGCGGTGCGCCATCGCCTGGAGCGCGAGCGCCCGCAGCCCGTGCCCGCCCGGGATCGAAGCGGGCGGGAGGTAGATCCGACCGTTCGCGAGGTCGATCACCGAGCGCGCCGAGTGCGGCAGGTCACCGACGTGGATGATCTCGAAGCCGAGATGCCGGGCCATCTTCGAGACGGAGCTGTGGGTCAGCGCTCCCCCGCGGTGCCCGACCGTGCGCAGCATCTCTCCGGCCACCTCCTCGATCGCGGGCAGGTAGGAGTTGCGCTCGCGCAACTGGAGCCGTTGCGCCGTGTTCGCCCGGCGCGCTTCCTCCGGGGTGGCGCTCGCCTCGCTGCGACGGCGGGCGAGTTCGCGGTAGACGCCGAGGAACGCCTCCAGCACGGGAGTGGTCAGCCCCTTGTTGACCTTGAACTCCGGCAGGCCGAGCGAGCGGTACAGCGAGCCCTTCTGCACGCGGGCGAGCTCGATCTCGAGCGCGGCCCGCTCGCTCGGCGGCTCGTCAGAGAGCAGGGCCGCCAGCTCGACGCCGAGCGCGGCGGCGAGGCGCTGGAGGAGGGAGAGCCGCGGCTCGCGTCGGCCGGTCTCGATCAGCGACAACTGGCTCCCCGAGACATCCACCCGCTCGGCGAGCTGCCCGAGGGTGAGTCCGCGACGGGTGCGGAAGTGGCGCAGGCGCTGCCCGAGCAGCACGGCATCCGAGCCGGCGGCGGGGGTTGAGGGATCGGTCACGGCGAGCTCCAGCGATCGGTTGTGACGAAAGCGCAAAAATGACGGTTCTTGATGCCCTTTACGCCGGGAATACCCCTCGATCCTCCTCCATCCTGGCTTGAGGCGCCACCGAGCGCCCCTCCCGGCCTCGGCCGGCGACTCCCCACCCCCGTCGACGACGACCACCGAAAGCGGAGCCAGCATGAGCATCTTCAGCAACACCGTCCGACTCGAGCCGAGCACCATGACCGCGCCGACCGCCGTCCCCGCGCCCGTCGTGCCGTCCGCGCCCCTGACCCTGCGCCGCTGGGTGCGCGAGACCGCCGCAATCCTCAAGCCCGACGCGATCGAGTGGAGTGACGGCTCCCCCGCGGAGTGGTACCGCCTGACCGAGCGGCTCGTCGCCTCCGGCACGCTCCTCCCGCTGAACCCGGAGTGGCGGCCCGGCTCGTTCCTCGCCCGCACCGACCCCGACGACGTCGCCCGCGTCGAGGACCGCACCTTCATCTGCACGACCGATGAGGCGGATGCCGGGCCCACCAACAATTGGCGCGAGCCGGCCGCGATGAAAGCCGAACTCGCTCCGCTCCTGGACGGCGCGATGCGCGGGCGGACGATGTACGTCGTCCCGTTCTCGATGGGCCCGGTCGGCGGGCCGCTCTCGCAGCTCGGAGTGCAGGTCACCGACTCGCCGTACGCGGTGCTCAACCTGCGGATCATGGCGCGCGTCGGCTCCGAGCCGCTGGCCGCCTTCACCGAGGACACCGTCTTCGTGCGCGGCGTGCACACGGTCGGGCAGCCCCTCCGTGACGCCGACGGGGTCGCCCGTGCCGATGTCGCCTGGCCGTGCAATCCGGTGAAGTACATCACGCAGTTCCCCGAGACCCGCGAGATCGTTTCGTTCGGCTCCGGCTACGGCGGCAACGCCCTGCTGGCGAAGAAGTGCTTCGCCCTGCGGATCGCCTCGGCGCTGGGTCGCGAGGAGGGCTGGCTCGCGGAGCACATGCTGCTCATCCGCATCGTCTCCCCCGAGGGGCGTCGGTACCACGTGGCTGCGGCGTTCCCGAGCGCGTGCGGCAAGACCAACCTCGCGATGATGCAGCCCGCGATCCCCGGCTGGCGCGTCGAGACGCTCGGCGACGACATCACCTGGATGCGCCGAGGCGAGGACGGGAGGCTCTGGGCGATGAACCCCGAGACCGGATTCTTCGGAGTCGCTCCCGGCACCGGAAAGAGCTCCAACCCGAACGCCGTCCAGACGCTCTGGGGCAACACGATCTTCACCAACGTCGCGCTCCGCGAGGACGGCGACGTGTGGTGGGAGGGCCTGACCGACGAGGTCCCCGAGCGGCTGACCGACTGGCGCGGGCAGCCGTGGACGCCCGCATCCGGCACCCCCGCCGCGCATCCCAACTCGCGCTTCACCGCGCCGGCCGTGCAGTGCCCGTCGCTCTCCGCCGACTGGGACGCCCACGACGGAGTGCCGCTGGACGCGATCGTCTTCGGCGGCCGCCGAGCGAGCAACGTGCCTCTGGTGACGCAGGCCACCTCCTGGCAGCACGGCGTCTTCCTCGGGGCGACCATCGCCTCCGAGAAGACGGCCGCCGCGGAGGGCACGGTCGGCGAGCTGCGCCGCGACCCATTCGCGATGCTCCCCTTCTGCGGCTACAACATGGCCGACTACTTCGCGCACTGGCTGGCGATCGGCGCCGAGCTGGGCGACAGGGCGCCCGCCGTGTTCCAGGTGAACTGGTTCCGCAAGGATGCGAACGGCAACTTCCTCTGGCCCGGATTCGGCGAGAACGCGCGGGTGCTCCAGTGGCTCGTCCGCCGGGTGGAGGGGCTGGCGGAGGCGCGGCACAGCCCGGTCGGCGACCTACCGCTCGCGATCAACACGCACGGGCTCCCACTCACCGCGGCCCAGAAAAAGGAGCTGTTCTCCGTCCCGGTCGAGGCCTGGCTCGCGGAGTGCGCGCTCACCGAGGAGTTCTTCGCGCAGTTCGGCGACCGGCTGCCGCCCGAGCTGACCGCCGAGCTCCAGGCCCTGCGGCTGCGCCTGCTGGCCGAGAAGCTGCCGCTGGCGGCCTGACCCCGAACCGAGCCGGTTCCGGCCGGACACCCTGTGGCCCGCGGGGGCCGCTCCCACTCGCGCGGACGGCCGGCGCTAGGGTCGGAGCGTGAAGCTGCCGATCCTCGTCCTCAACGGCCCGAACCTGAATCTGCTCGGCACCCGCGAGCCCGAACTCTACGGCTCGGACACCCTCGCCGACGCAGAGGCGCTCGCTGCCGAGGCCGCTGAGCGCCACGGCCTGGCGATCGAGGCTTTCCAGAGCAGCTCGGAGGGCGCGATCATCGACCGGCTGCACGCGGCGCGCGGCACCGCCTTGGGGGTGGTGCTCAACGCGGGGGCCTACACGCACACCTCGATCGCCATCCGCGACGCCGTGCTCGCGACCGAGCTGCCGATGGTCGAGGTGCACGTCAGCAACGTGCACCGGCGCGAATCGTTCCGGCAGCACTCCTACCTTTCGGACATCGCGGTCGCGGTGATCGTCGGGGCGGGCATCGCGGGCTACGGCTACGCGGTGGACGTGCTCGCGCGAGCGGCGGATGAGCGATGAGCGGGCTCGGACGCTCCTTCGGCAGCTGATCCTCGTGCGGCTCGCGGCCCGCGCACCCGAGTGCGTGATCGCGTCGCGCTCGTCAGGTCAGCTTGCCGCCGAAGCGCGGGACGATCGTGATTCCCGTTCCTTCGAGTTCGCGCCGTAGCTCGAGGACGATCCGGTCGCCCTCCTCTTCCCAGGTGCGTTCGACGTCAGGCGAGTCGAAGCCGCCGTCCCAAGGGCGTTGATCCTCCCACACCTGATACCACGCCGTGATCCTGTCTTCGAGCTCCTGGCTCGCACCGAGCTCGGTCGCCGTGGGGGTGATGTTCTCCACCTTCGACGCCCAGAGACAAAAGGAAGCGGTTAGGTCGGGGAAGAATCGCACTTCCCGGAAATTATCGTTCATTCAGCAAATCTCCTTTTTCTGGGGGAAACTGGTAATCAAGCGGTCGCTATCACTCGCCCAGGCGGAGCGTACTCTAAAGGAATACACGCGCTCTCCGGAATTGACACGATAGAAAATGACCTCACTCACCGCGCAACGACTCTTATTGACAGTGTTTCCACCGCGGAACTCAGGATAGCGAATGGCCTGCCCCGTGGAGAAGGACATCAGATCGTCCCAGGACTCCATCCGATCGTTCCTCGGATCCCAACCCGCCGCTCGCGCCGCGTCGAATTCATCCTGCCAGTTCCGCTCGTGCTCCCCCCGGATGTGCTTATAACCCCACCCAGTCTTCGCCCCGCCGGTCCCACACTTCAGTCTGACGTCCTGGGATTCCCCGTCCCACCAGTGCACGTATTGCGCGAACACGTCGTCTTCATGGTTCAGGCTGAAACAGCCAAACCACTGGTTCCAGTCGATCAGCTGCGGCGTCGCGTCGCCGCCCTGTCCAGAAGACCGGTCGGGGAGGCCGGCGGTCGCCGCGGCGATGTCAGCAGGGTCGGCCGGAGTCAGAACGCCGTCGATCATGACTCCGATGCGCACTTCGCCACTCGTACTGTTCTCGTCCGCCACTGCGGCTGGAGCGAGAAGACCTCCTACCATCGCGATCGACGCGATGTGGGCAAACAACTTTGATCGAAACCCCTGACTCCACCTTCGATTTCCTTCACTACTGTCGCTGTCCGGTGACGAGCACCGCGCAGCGGCGACCATACAAAGAAGGTAGGAAAGAATCCTGTTTTCGATCCAGAAAAGGCGTGAAAGAACTCACACCGATGCGGCCGGTGTGTCATGCACACCGACAGGGTCAGTGCGCGCAGTCGGGCGCTTGTGGCTTCCTCGACCGCGGGGACGCCCTCGGCACACGCCGTCCTCCCCGTCCCGGGGTGGAGGCCGACTACCCTCGGAGGGCGCCGCACCGGCGCGAGTACCGAGAGCACGAGGAGAAACGAACGTGAGCATCATCGCCGCCGCAGACGGGTCCGCACTGGGCAACCCCGGCCCCGCCGGCTGGGCCTGGTACGTGGACGACGAGCGCTGGGCCGCGGGCGGCTGGTCGCACGGCACGAACAACATCGGCGAACTCACCGCGGTGCTCGAGCTGCTGCGGGCGACCGCGCAGGAGGAGGAGCCGCTGCACATCCTCTGCGACAGCCAGTACGCGATTAAGGCCTGCACCGAGTGGCTACCGGGCTGGAAGCGGAAGGGCTGGCGCAAGGCCGACGGCAAACCGGTGATGAACGTCGAGATCATCCAGGCGCTCGACGAGGAGCTGCGGGGCCGAGCCGTCACCTTCGAGTGGGTGAAGGGGCACGCGAACCACCGGATGAACGAGGCCGCCGACGTGCGCGCGCGAAACGCCGCGACCGCCTACCAGCGCCGGCAGCCCGTCGACACGGGCCCCGGCTGGCCGACAGCAACGGCACCGGGCGCCCCCACAGCTGGGGTCATCGCAGATTCCACGACCCTCTTCTAGCCGGAGACGACTATGGTTGCGCTGCTCAATATCGAAGGGGTCGGTCATGACCAAGGAAATGAGGGAACGTCGTCCACGTCGTTCCCTTCTGGTAATTTTTGCGTGTAGCGCGCTGTGCGCTTCGGTGTTCGCCGGGGGCGGGCCGGGGGCGGCTGCGGAATCACTTCAGAAGGGGCCGCAGCCGACGGTTCATTCACAGCAGGCTTTTGCTCCAGAGGGCAACTTCACGTCGAAATGGACTCGTGCGGATGCCCGCCAAATCAAGCGCCTCTCAGACCCGTCTGCCCCGCCGAGGGAGAACTCCATGCCGACATCGTTGACGATGCCGACCGTTCCACAGGACTTCCCAGACATGTCGAACGGAAAAGTTTGGGTGTGGGATACGTGGCCCCTGGCGGACGAAAACGGGAACCAGTATTCCGTGAACGGGTGGGAGATCATTTATTCGCTCGTCGCTGATCGCAGCATCCGCTTCGATGACCGTCACACTTCCGCCAAGATCGGGTACTTCTACCGTCCAGCGAATCTTCCCGAGTCCGCAAGGCCGCAGAATGGCGGTTGGACCTACGGCGGTCTCGTCTTCCGCAACGGAGTGACGGATCAGATCTTCGCCGACCGGTCCTTCAGCCAGCAGACCCAGTGGTCAGGCTCCGCGCGCATATCCAGGGATGGTCAAGTCAACCTATTTTTCACCGACGTCGCTTTTTACCGGGATGGCGCCGGTCGGGACATCAAACCCTACGATTCCCGTATCGTCCTGAGCGTGGGTCACGTCCAGGCCGACGCTTTCGGTGTATCGTTCAGCGGATTCGATCAGGTGCAGCAATTGCTCAATCCCGACGGTTCTTTCTATCAAAACGCGCAACAAAACCGCTATTACAACTTTCGCGATCCGTTCACCTTCAAGGATCCAGCACACCCTAACGACACATACATGGTATTCGAGGGGAACTCGGCCTTTTCTCGAGAAGCGGCTCGATGCACGAAGGACGATCTCGGCTATGGGGCTGGTGATCCTTTCGCCGAGAGCGTTGACGCGGTAAACGCGTCTGGTGCCACCTACCAGATCGGTAACATCGGATTGGCGAAGGCTAAAAATGAAGCGCTGACCGAGTGGGAGTTTCTGCCACCCATCCTGTCGGCGAACTGCGTCACCGATCAGACCGAGCGCCCCCAGTTTATTTTCAAAGATGGAAAAACATATCTCTTCACCATCAGTCATCGTCAGACGTTCGCCTCGGGGATGGACGGTCCGGAGGGTGTCTATGCTTTCGTCGGCAATGGTATCCGGAGTGATTTCCAACCATTGAACGGTGGTTCCGGACTTGCGCTCGGAAACCCCACGAACTTGAATTTTCCGGCTGGCAGGCCGTACTCACCCAACGACAATCAGCCGGCCGGCGAGTTTGAGGTGTACTCACACTACGTCATGCCGGGCGGGCTCGTGGAGTCGTTCATCGACTCCGTGGGAACGAGTAGTCATTTCTCGCGTGGTGGCACCCTCGCTCCAACGGTGAAGATCCAGGTCACCGGGATGAATTCGACGGTTGACTACTCCTATGGAAACAATGGCCTTGGTCAGTGGGCAGATATTCCTGCCAATATGCATTTGTTCATCTGGGGAGGGCGGTCCTGGATTGTTTCGGACGAAGACCTGCAGCAGATAAGGTCTTCCGTCGGCTCGCAGTTGGAGGATTACTTCCAAGGAAAGCCTGTTGCACCGGAGGTGAGAGAGACTGTAGAGGGCTTCATCGCGGAGCACGGCCGCTAGCCTCAGGCTCTGGGAGCTGGGTGAGTGGAGCAGGGCCTCGTCTCCGTCGTGGGCCAGGTCGCTGATCGGGGATTTTCTGAGTCGGACCGGGTACTCGATCCGCTACCAGAACGAGCGATCGCTCACCTCAAGAACTGGCGCAGAACCCTCCGGTGTCGCTCTGGATCGTCGCACCGGCGGTCTCTCTGGCTGACGAGAAACGTCTCTCTGGCTGACGAGAAACAGGGCCCTGCGATCGGTGACGCCGGTCGCAGGGCCCGGGGCGACAGTCGGACGTGACGTGTTGGAGGCGGCGCTGCCGGTGCAGCCGGTGAGGAGGGCGATCGAGAGCGCGGCGGCTCCGGCAAGGGCTGCACGCGGGAAGCGGCGGCGGCGAGTGGCTGCGACGAGCCGTCAGCCTTCGTGTCTCGCCGACGCGTCAGGGCAGGCGCAGCAGGCCCGTCGCAACCAGCTCGCGCACCCGAGGCAGCACAGAGTCGGTCAGCTCCTCCTCATCGACCTGCAGGAGCGAGGCGACCGCCGCGACAATCGCCGCCACCGACAGCTCGCCGTCGCAGGCGCCGACCACCGCCGCGAGTGCCGTATCGACCTCCTCGACCCGGGCGAAGCCTCCGCCCTGCCGCAACCGCAGCACGGTCGGATCGTCATTGCCCGGCCAGTAGTGCCGCTCCTGGGTCACATCTCCCGCGACCACCAGCGCGAGGCCGGCCAGAGCGCGGTCATCAAGGCCGGAGAGCGTCTCGACGGCGTCCAGGCACGCTGCGAGGTGGCCGCCGAGGCCCGCGGTCGCGACCGGGCCGGTGATGCGCTCCAGCCGGCGGATCGGCGGGCGCGGCTGTTCGGGCAGTCGCAGCGTGACATAGCCGAAGCCGACTCCCGTCACTCCGCGCCGCTCGAAGTCGGTGAGCCAGGCGTCGACCAGGGCGTCGAACACGGGGCCTCGTGTCGTGCCGCCGTCCCGGATCCAGGTCTCGGCATAGACCGCCGGATCCTGGCGCTCGCGTTCCACCAGCCAGACGTCCAGCGGTGACGCGGTACCGCCCATCCAGGCGTCGAGCCGCGCGGGCTCCGCCTCGAGCGCCTGCTCCAGCGGGCTGCGGGCGTCGGCGAGCCAGCCGTCGATCCGGTCGAAAGCGTCCGCGCGCTCGCGGTACTCCCAGTTGCCGAGGAGCTGCGCGACGCCGCCCGGCACCAGGTGCTCCGCCGCTCCGAGGATCACCCGGCGCACGATCTCGTCACCCTCGAGGCCGCCGTCGCGATACTCGTAGGACGGCACACCCTCGGCACGCGGCGTGATGACGAACGGCGGGTTGGTGACGATGTGGTCGAACCGCTCCCCCACGACCGGCTCGTAGAGGCTGCCGAGGCGGAACTCGATGTTCTCGATCCCGTTGAGCGCCGCGGTGAAGGAGGCGAGCGCGAGCGCCCGCTCGGAGATGTCGGTCGCGACCACCTGCTCGGCGTGACGGGAGGCGTGCAGCGCCTGGATCCCGCAGCCCGTGCCCAGATCGAGGACACGGCCGACGGGACGCTGGATCATCAGCCCGCTCAGCGTCAGGCTCGCGCCGCCGACCCCGAGCACGTGGTCCTCGTCGAGCGGGCGGCCCAACGCGAGCTCGCCGAGGTCGGACACGATCCACCAGGACGCGGCGCCGCGCTGGTCGAGCACGTCGTAGGGCCTCAGGTCCAGGGCCGCGGTGACGACGGCTGCGGCCTCGACGCGCACCAACCCGAGTTCCACCGCGCCCTCCAGCGCGAGGGCGCCGAACGCCTCCTCCGCATCGTCGGCGGGGACGGGATCGGCAAGGAGGAACAGGCGGGCGAGGGTGGCCAGCGCGTCGTGGTCGCCGCTGCGAGCGAGGGCACGGCGGGCGGGGACGCGGTCGCCCCGGTGCAGCGCCTCGTCCGCCTCGTCGCCCCAGAGCCCGCGCACGGCGTCGACGCCGTAGCGGGCGCGGGTCAGGTCCTCGCGCAGGAGGGCGATACGGGCGCGGTCGAACGGATCTGCGGAGGGCACCGCTCCATCCTCCTGCACGCCGCTCGTCCACCGGGGCCGCCGCGGCCGTACGATCGGAGTCATGCCGCTGACCGGAGAGTACGAACCCAGCACGTCCGAGTGGGCCCGCGAGCAGGCGGAGCTCTACGAGCGGACCGGCGGAGCCGAGGGCAACCTCCTCCGCGGCCGCCCCATCATCGTCCTGACCACCGTCGGCTCGACAAGCGGGAAGCTCCGCAAGACCGCGCTGATGCGGGTCGAACACGACGGCGAGTACGTGGTCGTCGCGTCCAAGGGCGGCGCGCCCGAGCATCCGGTCTGGTACGGGAACATGCTCAAGGAGTCGCACGTCGAGCTGCAGGACGGGCCGGTGAAAAAGGACTACACCGCGAGCGTCCTCGAGGGCGAGCTGCGCGAGGAGTGGTGGGAGTGCGCGGTGGCTGCCTGGCCGGACTACGCCGAGTACCAGACGAAGACCGAGCGGCAGATCCCGCTCGTGCTGCTGACGCCCTGGTCCTGACTCCCCCGGCCGGCTCTGGCCAGCGCGAACCCGCGCCGCCTCGGATCCGCGCCGCGATTGAGACCCGCGCCGAGATTCAGACCCGCGCCGCGGCTCGGACCCTCATCGCGGCTCAGACCCGCGCCGCGATGAGGTCAAGCACCCGCGGGTGCGAGAGCAGCGCGAAGTGGCCGACCACCGAGACCGCGATGTTCTCGTGCGCGCCCGCGAGCCGACTGCCCCCCGGAATGTACTGGTCGCGCATGCCGTAGATCGACGTGATGCGCGCGTCGGCCTCCCGCTCGGCGAGCAGGCGACGGATGAGCGGGCGGTGCGGCGCGAACTCCCGGAGCGCCCGTGCCGGGGCGATCCGGGCGAGCGACGAGCCGTTGAACGGGGTCGAGACGGCGATCATTCGCTCGATCCGCCGCTCCTCACGGTCGTCGACCACCATCATGTGCTTGCCGATCAGGCCGCCCTTGCTGTGCGCCACGACGACCACGCCGCGCAGATCGTGCTCGCGCAGGTAGTCCTGGCCGAGGCTCGCCGCGGCGGCGATCGGCCGCGTGTTGTAGCCGAGCGCGGGCAGCACGTGGATCGGGTGCCCCGCCCTGTGCAGCCGCTCCGCGATCGGCCGGAGGAACTGCCACGTCTCGTAGATCCCGGGGATGAGCAGCACGGGGGCGCCGTCGCCGGAGGTGTACCGCGAGACGTCCCAGCCCTCGCGCAGGTGCACGAAGCGGGAACCGTAGGCGTAGCGGTAGTCGCGGAGGTAGGCGCGCCGAATCGACGTGGAGCGGCGGCGGGCGGAGTCACGCGCCGTCATGCGCCCGCTCCAGCGCGGAGCCGTCGAACCAGAGGAAGAGGCGAGCGGCGCCCATCGGAGTCTCCCTTCGGCGCAGACGGTCTCCGCGGCTCCCTCAGTGTGCCGCGCAGGCACCCGCCCCGCGACGGCTCACAGCGGGTTGACGCCGAACGCGGTCGCGAGCTTGTCGATCTTCTTCGCGCGGCCGAGGCGCGGCAGGTCACTGCCGTCGCGGATGACGCGCCCGCGGGCCTCGAACTCCTCGAGGAAGTCGCGGGCCCAGGCGACATCGGACGGCGTCGGGCTGATGACCTCGTTGATCACGGCGAGCTGCTCGGTGTCGAGGCAAAGCTTGCCGGTGAGGCCCAGCGAGACGGTGAGCGCCGACTGCTCGCGCAGGACGGGGTGGCTGTTCGAGACGGTCGGTCCATCGATCGGGCCGGGCAGGTCGCCGATGCGGGAGGCGACGACCAGGCGCGAGCGCGGGTACGCCATCGCAAGGTCTTCGGCGCTGGTGCCGGTGTCGCGGCGGTAGTCGCCGCTGCCGAACGCGAGTCGGAAGGTGCCGCGGGCGCGGGCGATCGAGACCGCCTCCTCGATGCCGAGTGCGGACTCGACCAGAGCGAGCACCGGAGTGGCACCGCCGAGGCGGTCGAAGGTCTCGGTGACGTGCTCGGCGGCCTCGGTCTTGGCGAGCATGACACCGGCGAGGCCGGGCAGACCCTTCAGCGCGTCGACGTCGTCGGACCAGAATGGTGTGGAGTGGTCGTTGATGCGGACCCACGCGCGCTTCTCACCGGTCAGCCACTCGACGACATCGGCCCGTGCGTCGGGCTTGGCCTTGGGGTCGACCGCGTCCTCGATGTCGAGGACGATCTGGTCGGCGCGGGAGGCGTGTGCGTCGTCGAACGTCTCGGTGCGGGTGGCGTTCACCAGCAGCCAGGAGCGCGCGATCTCCGGGGCGACGTCGCGCCCCTTCCGCTTCGCGATGGCGGCGGTGGTGGTCTCAGGCAACGTCACGGTCGGTTCCTCTCGGTGGCGCGGTCCTCGCTCCGCGGGCGCCACCGCTCCATGACGGCGCCGGGGACAAGGGTAGCGGCTCCCGTCGTCGGGTCTCCGGGCGTGCGCTGATGGGGGGGCTGGCGTGCGGCTGCGGGTCCCGTCAGCCGCCCCCCGGGCGCTCCCAGAGGGTGAGCACGACCGTCGGCACCCGCAGCTGCTCACGGGCGACGAACCCCGCCTCCACGAGCACGTCATCCGCCTCGCCCTCGGGCAGCGCCTGCCAGATCCGGTCCTCTCCCGCGAGTGCCGCGCGGAGGGGCTCGCCCTCCAGCAGTGCGTCGGAGTAGCTGCCTGTGTCCGCGTACGGGTGGGCGAAGGCGACGTCGTCCAGGCCCGCAAACGCCTCCGGGTAGGCGGCGAGGGCCAGACGCGGTTGGAGCGACACTGTGCCGGAGGAGCCGAGGAGGACGGCGTCGCCGGGATGAGCTCGCTCCTGGATGGCGGTGGCGAGGGCGCGGAGGTCCTGCCCGGCCGGTTTTCCGGCGGCGGTGCGCATCTGCACCAGGACCGGCAGGGCGGCCGCGATGATCAGAGCGAGGAGCGCGAGGCCCGTGCGCCGGGTCCAGGAGCCGAGTGCGAGCCCGGTGAGGACCGCGAGAGCGGGCGCGCTGGAGGCGACGTACCGCGGCGTGAACATCGGCCCGACGACGAGTGTCCCGAGCACCAGCACCGCCGTCGGCAGCGCGAGCCAGAACAGCAGTGCCGACAGGAGCGGTGTCCGCAGGGCGCCCCGCGCCGCCGCGACCCCGAGCAGGACGACGACGATCACCGCGAGCCACCACGCGGATCCGACGAACGGTTCGACCAGGACCGTGAACGCGTTCACCGGCTGCGAGCGAAGCCAGCCGACCTGCCCGCTCTGCCCGGCCGCCAGCAGCAGTACCGGCACCGCGCTCAGAGCCGAGAGGCCGCTCGCCGCCAGAGCCCGCACGGCGTTCCGGGGCGCGGCCGCCACGGCGAGGGCGACGAACGCCGGCAGCACCAGGACGCAGTAGAGGAACACGGCATTCGCAAGCCCCGCGACGGCCACGAACGCCGCCCAGCGCAGGGCCCCGCCGGAGCGCGCCGCGTGCACGATCAGCACCGCCGCTCCCACCACCAGGGCGGTGACCAGGGCGGAGGAGCGCGCCTCGGTCCCCGAGAACGAGGACCGAGGGAGCACCACCAGCACGGCCGCGGCGAGCAGCGCGGCCCGAGGCCGATCGAACTCCCGCAGCAGCAGCACGACGCCCGCCGCCGCCGCACCCGTCGCCAGGGCGGACGGAGCGCGGACCGCGAACTCCGATTCTCCGGCAACCGCGATCCAGCCGTGCATCAGCAGGCCGTAGACCAGGTGCACCGCGTCCTTCTCCTGCACGAAGGCGAGGAGCTGATCCAGCGGTAGCCGCGCCAGGCGGAGGGTCGCGACCTCGTCGTTCCAGTAGGAGGGGATCCAGGAGCCGACGAGAGTCAGCGCGGTCGCGAGGACGAGGACGACGCTGGCAGGCAGGGTCCGGATCGCGCGCACCCGCCAGCGTAGGCGCCGGGCTCAGCCGGCGGAGCGCTCGGCGATCCCCTTCGCGTACGCGGCCTGGCCGACGTGCTGGCTGTCGTCGTCGATCACCGAGACCAGGCGCACCCCGAGGGTCACCGGCGGATCCCACTGCTCATCAACGACGCGCTCGAGATCCTCGTCGCCGAGCGTGTCCAGGTACGCCAGCGTCCGCTCGTGTACGGCGTCTGCGTACTCGGCGAGCAGCGCGGCGGGAACCGCGGCGAGCGCCGCCACCTCCGCGGGCTCCTGCCCGTAGCCGGTCTCGCCGGGTCCGAACGCTAGGCCGGAGCGGCCGTGGAATCCGTCGGCGGTCCAGACCTGCTCATGGCCGGCGAGCGGGGCGAGGTGGTCGTCCTGCACCCGGAGCAGGTGCCAGACGAGCCAGGCCGGCGAGTTCGAGCGGGCGTCCGCGCGGAACGCGAGCTGCTCGGGGGTGCTGTCGTCGAGGACGGCGTGCACGTTCTCGTGCACCCGGCCGAAGGCGTCGCGGAGGAGATCGATGGCTGCGCTCATACGGCCAGCCTGCCGCGCGCTCGGCCGCGACGGCACCCCCCTCCGCGGGCCTTGGAGGAAGTGCGGAGGCGGGTGCCCGATACTCGGCCCGTGACGTCCGGATCCTCGAACCTGGCGATGAAGCCGTGGCTGACCTCCTACGCGGAGGGCGTGCCCGCCGAGATCGACCCGCCCACCCAGACCCTCGTCGACCTCCTCGACGACTCAGTCGCCCAGTACCGCCGCGGCACGGCGCTCGAGTTCTTCGGCGCCACGACCAGCTACGCCGAACTCGGCGAGCAGGTCGCCCGCGCCGCGGAGGGACTGCGCCGCCTGGGCGTGCGCGCGGGCGACCGGGTCGCTCTGGTGCTGCCCAACTGCCCGGAGCACGTGATCGCCTTCTACGCAGCGCTCCGCCTCGGCGCGATCGTGGTCGAGCACAACCCGCTCTACACTCCGCGCGAATTGCGCCGGCAGTTCGAGGACCACGGCGCCCGATTCGCGGTCGTCTGGAACATGATCGCCGACGTCGTCGCGACGATGCCCGCCGATCTGGGCATCGAACGGGTCGTCTCGGTCGACCTGACGCGCTCCTTCCCGCTCGCCAAGCGCCTGGCGCTGCGGCTCCCCCTGCCGGCCGCGCGCCGGTCCCGCGCGAAGTTGACCGCGACTCCCCGCAGCCGCTCCCTGGTGGCCTTCGCGTCACTCCTGAAGAACCGACGCCTTGCGCGTTCGCACCCGCGGCCCACCCTCGGCGACACGGCGCTGCTGCAATACACCAGCGGCACGAGCGGGACCCCGAAAGGCGCGATCCTCTCGCACGCGAACCTCCGCGCCAACGCGCTGCAGGGCCGGGCCTGGGTGCCGGGCCTGCGGGAGGGCGACGAGACGTTCTATGCGGTACTCCCGCTGTTCCACGCCTACGGGCTGACGCTCTGCCTGACCTTCGCGATCAGCATCGGCGCGAAAGTCGTGCTGTTCCCGACCTTCGACGTCGAGCTCGTGAAGGCCGCCGCGAAGGGGTCGCCACCCACGTTCCTCCCCGCGGTGCCGCCCGTCTACGACGCGCTCGCGCGGGCCTCCGAGCGGAATGAACTCGACCTGCGCGGCATCCGCTTCGCCATCTCCGGGGCGATGAGCCTGCCGGTGGCGACGGTGGATCGCTGGGAGCGCGCGAGTCGAGGGCTCCTGGTCGAGGGCTACGGCATGACCGAGAGTTCCCCCGTCGCCCTCGGCAACCCGGTCGGCCCGACCCGCCGGCCCGGCACGGTCGGCGTGCCGTTCCCGAGCACGACGATCCGCCTCGTCGACCCCGCCGATCCCTCGGTCGACTGCGCTCCCGGCGAATCCGGCGAGCTGCTTCTGCACGGGCCGCAGGTGTTCCAGGGCTACTGGAAGCGGCCGGAGGAGACGGCCGAGGCCCTCCTCCCCGGTGGCTGGCTCCGCACCGGTGACATCGCGACCGTCTCGGGCGACGGCTTCGTGACGATCGTCGACCGAGCGAAGGAGCTGATCATCACCGGCGGCTTCAACGTGTCGCCCTCCGAGGTGGAGGGGGTGCTGGAGTCGCACCCCGATGTAGTGCGTGCGGCCGTCGTCGGGCTCCCCCGCGCCGATGGCGGCGAGAGCGTCGCGGCGGCAGTCGTGCTGCGCGCCGGAACGGCCGTGGACCCCGAGGCGCTCCGCGACTTCTGCCGCCTGTACCTCACGCCGTACAAGGTGCCCAAGCGGGTCGTGCCGGTGGATGAGCTGCCGACCTCACTGATCGGCAAGGTCTTGCGGCGCGAGGTGCGCGAGAGTCTGCTGGACTGACGCGTACCGGTGACGGATCGAGACGGGCGCGGGCGGCGGCCCAGCGGCGAGGAGGACGACATGGCGAGGATCGTGCAGTACGAGCGCATCGGCGGGCCCGAGGTACTCGAGCTGGTCGAGGCACCGAATCCCGTGGCGGGGCCCGGAGCCGTGGTGGTCGCTATCCGCGCCGCCGGCGTGAACCCGATCGAGTGGAAGGTGCGCTCCGGACTGCGCCCGAGCCCGCCGTTCGACGGTCCCCGGCGGCTCGGGTCGGACGGCTCCGGAGTGATCGTGGCCGTCGGTCCGGGTGTGGTGGGGTGGAGCGTCGACGACCGGGTGATCGTCAGCGGCGCCACCGGCACCTACGCCTCCGCGCTCGCCGTCTCCCCCGACGCGCTCGACCCGCTCCCGGACGGACTCGGCTTCGAGGAGGCGGCGGCTCTGGGCATCCCGGCCTCCACCGCCTACCAGGCCGTCATCTCGCTCGGAGTCGCGGAAGGATCGTCGTTCCTGGTCCACGCGGGTGCCGGAGCGGTCGGTCGCGCTGCGATCCAGTTCGCCGTCGACCGGGGTGCCCGGGTCATCGCCACCGCGAGCCCGGCGAACCACGAGGTGTTGCGCGGACTCGGAGCGGTGCCTGTCGCTTATGGGCCGGGACTACTGGAGCGGCTGCGCGCCGCGGCGCCCGAGGGCGTCGACCGCGTGCTCGACGCGGCGGGGACGGACGAGGCCCTGGAGGCCTCGCTCGCGCTGGTCGCGGATCCGCAGCACATCGGCACGGTCGTGGTCGGCGCGCGGGCCGCCGAGCTCGGCATTCGCGCCTGGATGGGCGGGAGTCCCGTGCCGCTGACCGAGGAGGAGCAGCGCCTCCGCCGCGAGGGCGTGCCGCTGGCGGCCCGGCTGGCGAGCGAAGGCCGCTTCTCGGTCGAGATCGGCCCGCGCCTCCCCCTCGAGCAGGCCGCCGAGGCGCACCGGCTCAGCGAGGACGGGCACGTGCGCGGGAAGATCGTGCTCGTGCCGTGAGCCGGGTCCGATCCCCGCGCCGCCCGTCTCGCCCACCGCGTTCACCGCTTCCACCGCTTCCACCGCTTCCACCGCTTCCACCGCTCTCACCGTCGAGAAGGAGTCCTCGTGTCCACTGACGACACCACCCCCGTGATTCTGGGGGGAGCCCGCACCCCGTTCGCCCGCTTCGCCGGGCTATTCGCTCCCCTGTCCGGCGTCGAGCTCGGCGCCGTCGCCGTCCGCGGGGCCCTCGACCGCTCGGGCGCCTCAGCTGCCGACGTCGACGCGGTCGTGCTCGGTCAGGTGATCCAGGCGGGAGCCGGCCAGGGACCGGCCCGACAGACCGCCGTCCTCGCGGGCCTGGGCTGGGACGTCCCGGCGGTCACGATCAACAAGCTCTGCCTGTCGGGCCTTACCGCCGTCATCGACGCCGCGCGGATGATCAGGCTCGGCGAGGCGCAGGTCGTCGTGGCCGGCGGGCAGGAGTCGATGACCAACGCGCCGCACCTCCTGCTCGCCTCCCGCTCCGGTCTGGGCGTCGGCGCACGTCCGCTCGAGGACGCCCTGCTGCATGACGGCCTGCTCGATCCGTTCGACGGGCGTCTGATGGGACGGGTGACGGACGATGGCACCACCGCGCGGGGCATCCGCCGCGACCGCCAGGACGCGTTCGCCGCGCTGTCGCATCGGCGAGCCGCGCAGGCGCGGGCGACCGGCGTACTCGCCGAAGAGAGTGTGCCGGTCGCGGTGCCGCAGCGTCGCGGTGCGGATCTCGTCGTCTCGGCGGACGACGGGATCCGGGAGGACAGCACCGTCGAGACGCTCGCTCGCTTGGCCCCCGCGTTCTCGCCGGAGGGCACGATTACGGCGGGCAGTTCGTCGCCGATCACCGATGGAGCGGCCGCTCTCGTGGTCGTCTCGCGCGGTTGGGCCCGGGAGCGCGGGCTGCCGTGGCTCGCGACGATCGCCGAGCACGGCCAGGTCGCCGGGCCGGACAACTCCCTGCACTCGCAGCCGTCGGCCGCGATCCTGCAAGCACTCGGCAGGCGCGGAGCCGCGGTGACGGATCTCGACCTGATCGAGATTAACGAGGCGTTCGCGTCGGTGGTCCTGCAGTCGGCGGACGACCTGGGCGTCGCACCCGAGTCGATCAATCTCGACGGCGGGGCGATCGCGCTCGGCCACCCGGTGGGCGCTTCCGGCGCCCGACTGGCCCTGCACCTGGCGCTCGCGCTGCGCCGCCGAGGCGGGGGGCTGGGCGTTGCCGCACTCTGCGGCGGCGGCGGGCAGGGCGAGGCACTGATCCTCGAGGGCTGAGCGCACCGGTCACCGTCCGCGCAGGGCATCGAGCCCCCGTCCTCGGGGGAGAATCGCCGCACCCAGGAGGGGCAGTGCCGTCATCAGCGCGAGCATCGCCGTCGCGTCCGTCGCCGCGAGCCGGAGCGCCAGCGGCGACCACGGCAGGAGCACGACCGCCGCGCCCAGTCCGGTGACGACGCCGACCCCCGTGGTGAGGGCTGCCTGCACAGCGAGCATGAGGAGCAGGCGCCCGGTCGAGAGGCCGAGGCTGCGGTAGAGCGCGATGTCGGCGCGCTGCGCGAGCCAGGAGGCCGCGAGCCCGAGCGCGCAGAGCAGGGTGCCGAGGAGTGCGCCGATTCGGGAAAGGCGCCCTTCGACCTCCGCGTCGAGCGCTCCGATCCCGCCGAGGGCGGGGGCGATCGGGGCGGCGGTCGTCTGGAGGTCGGCCGGGAACCAGGAGGCGGCGAGTGCGCCGACCGCCGCGGCCGCGCCCGGCTCCGCTTCGACGAGGCACTCCTGAACGGTTCGACCGGCCGGCTCGACCACGACCAGCGCCCGATCGGCGAACGGCAGTCGAGGCGAAGGGCCGGCGATCTGGTCCACCCGCGTCTGCGCCGCCGGATCGCCGTCGACGAGCCCGACGACGAAGCCCGGACCGAGGAGGCCGGCGCGCTCGGCGAGCAGCCGGCCCGCCACAGCTGAGGCCGGCAGGTCGGTTCTGAGGGCGTCGCCCGGCCAGAGGACTCGGGGGAAGCCGGCCGTCACCTGCAGCAGCGAGATCGCCGATCCGTCCGCGTCGTGGATGGTGCTCGTCGCGATCGTGCCGCCCGCCGCGACAACTCCCTCGACCCCGCGCAACTCCTCGCACCTCGCTGCCGGGAGTGGCCGGCGCTCCGCCGCGGTGATCGAGACCACCGTCGCACCGTCGGTGACGAGCGCCGCGGCCTTGGCCTCGAGTGCGCCGATCTCGACGGAGGTGAGGGTCGGCACCAGCAGCCCGGCCAGCAGCGCGGCAACGGCAGCGAGCAGGCCGGGCCAGGGGCGCGCACGGGCGTTCCGCGCCGCCTCGGTCACGACCGAGTGCGCTCTGAGGCGTCTCACCGCGGTTCACCGCGCTCGAGTAGTCCGTGCTCACGTGTTGTGTGCTCGCGTACTTCGTGCTCGAGCACTCCGCCGTCGAGCAGCACCGCCCGATCGCACGCCGCGGCCACAACCGGATCGTGGGTCGCGACGATCACTGCCGCACCCGTCGCCGTAGCGCCGAGAAGCGCCCGGATCACGAGCGCGCGCGACTGGGGATCGAGCGAGGCGGTCGGCTCGTCCGCGAGGATCACCTCGCTGCGGGCGACCACCGCGCGCGCCACCGCGATCCGCTGCCGTTCCCCTCCCGACAGCTCGTGCACCGGCCGGTCGCGCAGCCCCGCCACCCCGACCGCGAGCAGCGCACGGTCCGCCTCCGCCTCCGCCTCCCGTCGCCGTGCGCCCCGCGCAAGTGCGCCGAGCGCTGCATTGTCGAGGGCCGTCCGCCGAGCGAGGAGAGGAGTGGACTGGACGATCCAGGCGATCCGCTCCGGCGGCACGGTGCGGATTCGACCGGAATCCGGGCGGAGCTGACCGGCGAGTACCGCGAGCAGCGTCGACTTCCCGGCGCCCGAGGGACCGCAGAGCGCGACCGCCTCGCCCGCCGACACCGAGAGCGCCACGTCCTGCAGGACCGGGCGGCCACCGAACCCCACCCGCACAGTGGACGCCTCGATCAGCATCGACGACTCTCTCGCTGCGGCAGCTCGGAAGGTAGTGGACGCCCCGGTCAGCACGGCGGATCCCCGGTGCCGGCGGCCACCAGTACCTCATCCCCACTCGCCAGGTCTCCCGAGACGGTTGAACGGCCGAGCGAACTCGACTCCACAGCGACCTCGCGCCGCTGCGCCGCGCCTCCCGCCGCGCGCGCGAGCACGCAGGTGCCGTCGGTGCCAAGCGCCGCGCTCGGGACGACCACGGTGCCCGCTGCGGCATCCGCGACCAGCACCCCGTCGGCCCGGGCCCGGTCGTCCGCGACGAGCCGCTGCAGATCGGCGAGTCCGGACGCAGCGATACTGCGCCGGTCCTCCGACAGCGGCAGCGCCGTGCCGACGATCTCGAGCCGCTCGCTCTCGGCCGCGGTAGTCGCCTCCTGCACGCCCGTCGCGCCCCCCTCGCCGGCGTCGGCCGTCGTCACCGCGTCCAGGACGGCGGAGGTCACGGCCGGCCGGGTCGTGGCGAGGGACTGTCCGGGCGCCGGTGCGAGCGCGCCGACGTACAGGGCGGAGGTCGCGATCGTCACCTGGCTGCTCGGGAGGTACACGAGCCATGCCGGGTCGAAGGTCTGCAGGTCCGCTGTCCCGGGCACTCCGAGGGAGTGAGCGAGCTCCCGGACCGCGCGCAGCGTGGGCACCGTGAACCGGTGGGAGTCGGGCGCGTCGAGGTCGAGTCCGCGTAGCAGCTCGTTGAGAGCCGCGGCGTCATCCCCCTCGTCGCCGACCCGCAGCTCCGTCGAGAACGGCCGCTCAGAAGCGACGGCCATCCGGTCGATCCCGGCGATCGTCGCGATGATGTCCCCGCTGCGCAGCACGGCTCCCGGACTCGCGCTCGACGCCTCGACCACCCCGCTCCAGGCCGGCGCGTAGAGCTCGGGCGCGGCGGCCCGACTCAGCACCACTCCGACCGTCCTGCGCTCGTGCTCCGCGCCCGGCTGCACCGGAGCCCAGACGTCGACCGGGGGTGCGAGACCAGCGGACGCGGTGGAACGCTCGAGCAGCACGAATCCTGCCACCGGCAGCACGGTCCAGGCCACTAGTCCGAGCGCGAGCAGGGTCCGGGCAGCGATCACCGAGCCGCGCCGGAGCCGAGCCGCCCAGTGCCGTTCCACACCGCTCATGATCAGTACCCGGCCGTGAGGGAGGGCAGATCCGGGTAGAGGCGTGCCCCTTCGTGCTGCACGCATTCGAGCACGGCGTCCCCGTTCTCCTCACCGACCGACTTCACGAACTCGGCGATGACGTCGGCCTCCGGTGCGGGGTCGAGCCCGCGGGCGTGAAGGCAGGCGGACGTCGCCTCGACCAGGGGCGGATCCATACTCTGCGGCTGCGACAGTTCGTAGGCCTTGGCCACGCTCGTCCAGTGCACGGCGTTGCACTCGTCGATGTCGGCGAGAGCCGCGGACTGCTCGCGGCTGCCGAAGTCGGAGCTGAACTCGTAGCGCACCCCGTCGACGGGGCTGACGACGGGACCCTCGACCGTGACGCCGTGCTCGGTCAGACACGACTCAAGACGGGCGAACGCCTCGTCGTACTCCTGGAAGGTCACCGCGCCGTCCTCGAGTGCAGCCTGCTGCTGGGCGTGACCCGCTTCCCCCTCTTCCTGGGCGAGGGCGCGGATCTGCGCGGCTCCCATCGGCTGGCCCGGTGTCGGCACGGCAGGCGCGGTGGAGCAGCCCGCGAGTGCGGCCGCGGCGAGGACCGCCGCGACCGCACTCTTCAGTGATCGACTCACGTCGACCGCTCGTATCCGCCGTTGATGGTGTGGTTGCCGTGAACCGTCGATCCCGCAGGCTTGTCCATCGACGTGCTCACGTTCCCCACGCTGTAGGCCCAGGGGCCCACCTTCGCGTCGGCGATGGGCCGGGCCCCGGCCGTCTTGTTGCCCCAGCAATAGCCGTCGAACGAGGTGAAGGCATTGGCCCGGTCGTTCTTGGCGTCGCTGCGGTAGTAATAGGTGCCGGAGTTGCAGCCGCCGCCCGGCTGGACCTGCGACTGACCGGACCCGTAGGCGAGAGCCGGCGTGGCCGTCAGCCCGGTGAGGAGAGCCGCCGCGGCGACCCCCAGGAATGCTGCTCTCCGTGTGTGTCGGAACATGATCCTCCTTTCGTGGAGCGGGACCGTCCCGCTCCTGAATGGGACGACCCGACGTTATCTCGCGTTCGCACATCAGTATGGCGGAAACTGGCCCCGATCCGTCCGAGCTGCACAAAATGGCCACAAATTGACCCTGTGGAGGAGCATTTGCCCCCCGGCTCGGCGTCAGGAGCCCGTCGGTGCCTCCGACTACGCTCGCGGCATGAGCATCCTGAGCGCTGAGGGCCTCGCCTTCGTTACCGAGCGCCACCTGGCGACCCTCTCCACCCCCGGCCTCCAGGGCCGCCTGCACGTGGTCGCCGTCGGCTTCACCTACGAGGACGGGGTCGTCCGCGTCATCACCTCCCGGGAGAGCCAGAAAGTGCTGAACGTGCGGCGCGGTGGCACCGCGACCGTCAGCCAGGTCGACGGCATCCGCTGGCTGAGCCTGGGCGGCCCCGCGACCATCGAGGAGGAGCCGAACGCTGTGCAGCATGCCGTCGAGCTCTACGCCGCGCGCTACCGCACGCCGCGGCCCAACCCCCTCCGCGTCGCGATCCGTATCGACGTCGACTTCGCTCTCGCCTCCTCCGGACTCCGCGCGGAGTAGCTGGATGACCCACGGTGACGCACTGGGCGGGGGCGGTGCACTCTCCTCTCTCCGTACCTACCGCTACGCGCGCCTCTCCCTGGTCGCGGCCGTGGTACTCCTCGGAACCGGCCTCGCCTGGCACTTCGCCACCGGCGGCCCGCTGCGCTCGATCAGTGCCTCGTACTACACGCCGATCCGCTCGCTCTTCACCGGAGCGCTCGTCGCAGTCGGCGTCGCGCTGGTCGTCCTCGCCGGGAGGAGCGTGCGACGCTTCCTCTTACTGTTGGCGGGCATGACGGCGCCGGTGATCGCTCTGGTGCCGGTGCCGCTCACCTCGGAAGAGCTGCGGCGCCTACTCGGAACGGCCTGCCCGGGCGGCGCGACGGCGTGCCTTCCCGACCGGGCCGCAAAAGAGGTCGCCGCGTCCCTGCCCGCCTACCTGATCACCGCCGCCGCTGTCCTGCTGACCTCGGTGGTCCTGCTCGCGCTCGACCGGGTTCTGGACCGCTGGGCGCTCGTCCGCACCGGGATCGCGGCCGCTCTCCTGATCGCGCTGGCCGGATGGAGTACGTTCCCATCCTTCCTGCGCCTCGGCCACTACGCCGCCGCCGGACTCTTCTTCTTCCTGATCGCCATCACCGCCGGCATTCACGCCGCTGCTGTGCGGGAGGAGGGGGCCTCAGGACCAGGGACGCCCCGCTTCTACTCCCGCTGCTACGCCGCCCTCGCGGTGCTGATCGCCGCGGTCGACGCGACCCTGATCGCCCTTCTCCTCAGCGGACGCGGCACGGAGCTGCTGGGCGAGCAGTGGCTCCTGCTCGGCGAGGCGCTCGCGCTCGCCCTCTTCGGAGTGTTCTGGGTCTTGCAGACGGTCGAGAACTGGGACCGCCCCGACGCGCTGCTCCTCGCGCGGCGGTGAAGGGGCAGGAGGAGGCAGTCCCTGCGGACCGCGTCCTCCTGCTGGCCTCACCGAATCAGCGTGATCGACGGGCTCCGACCGTCGTTGCCGGCGGCATCGTAGGCGTGCGCTACCAGGGTGTAGCGACCGTCCGGGTATGTCCACGACTCCAGCGTCAGACGCCACGAGCCGTCACTGGCCTTCGTCGCATCGCCCACTTTCGTCGTGCCGCTCCAGAAGCTCAGGCGAGTCGTGCCGACGGCGTCCTTCGACGAGGCGACGAGCGTGACCGAGCCGCGCACCGTTGTACCGCTGGTAGGAGCCGTGATCGCGACCACCGGCGCGGTGGTGTCGCGCGCGGGAGTCGGACTGGGGCTCGACGTCGGACCCGCGCCGAGGTCCCAGGCATCCCAGAGCACGTCGGCGATCAGCGCCTGGCCCGCCACGTTGGGGTGGAACCAGTCGACAGTCGTCGAGAGCTTGTCGAGCCCGACGGGTGTCGCTGACAGCGCTCCACCATCCCAGACGCAGCCGTTCGACGTCGCTGAGCACGCCGCCGCGAGACTGCGATTGAACTGTGCCGATCGCTCAGCTGCGGCCGCGACCGACGCCGAGTACGCCGTGCCTGTGAGCGCCGCACCAGTCTCGGCGTCGACACCTCTCGTGGTGCTGCAGACACCGGCTTGGGCCCAGATCAGCGCTCCGAGAGTCGGCTTCACGACTTTCCACTCGCCCGTCACGTTCGGCATCGAGGAGACGAGCACGGTCGCTCTCGGCCACGCCGCCGAGATCGAGCGCATGATCCCAGTGGCTGAGGAGGCGAAACCTGCCGCAGACGTCATCGCGTACCCGTCAGCGGCGCTCGGCTCGAGCGTCAGCGAGCAGAGGTCGTTCCCGCCGATCAGAAGGGTGACGACGTCGGGCTGCTCACCCGCCGCGACCGCCGCGGAGATCCGCGACGTCACTCCGCTGATGAGGCTGCCCGACTTCGCGTAGTTCGCTGTCCGCACGGACGTCGTTGAATCCGCTGCCTCCAGTCTGGTCGCGATTGACCTGACTGCGCTCGCAGACCCCGTCGCCCAGGAGTTCTCCGCGCAGTCGCGGTTGATCCCGCAGGTCGTTGCGGCCCGCGTGACCGAGTCGCCCAGCGCGAGTACCGTGCGCGTCTGCGCCGCCTGCGCCGGCTGAGCGATGACGAGGCCGCCGAGCAGCGCCAGCGCTGCCACCCCGACCCCGGCCATCCGTCGTCCTGATCGTCCTGCTGTCTTCCCCATGTCTGTACCGTTCCCGAGTGTCGTAGAAGTGGAAACGCGAGCCGAAAGGGCCGCGAGCGCCGAGCGTATGTTCGGCGTTCTGCTCGCCAAGCGCGGCGGAGAGCGGCTCCCGCTCAGCGGACCCCGTACGGGGGACTCCGGGCGCGATCCAGGGTTAGAACGCGCCAGAATTGCAGGAACGAACCTCCACCAGCATCACCGCGACGCTCAGCCCGTTACCCGCGCCGATCAGCAGCACGCGGTCACCGACCGACAGCACCTTCCTCTCGACGAGATCGGACAGCGCCAGGATCTGATCGCTGACCCCCGTGTGCCCGATCGAGCGTCCGTACTCCCAGCAGTTCGCCTCGGCGAGGCCGCCGAAGATGTCCTCGTACACACTCGCGCTGATGCCCCTGCCCACATTCGGGTAGACGACGAACCGCGCCGGCCGTTCGAGAAGGGGAAATCGAGCCAGGAGGCGTGACCGCAACGACCCGAGGGCCTGCGCGAAGACGGACCGAATCCTGTCGTCGCCGTACTGGCGAAGGTATGCACGCTTCGCCGAGCTGACGTCGTAGTCTCGGCCCGGCTCCTGCCCGTTCTCCTCGCTCGGCTGCTCAAAACGGTAGAGCCGTTCGAGCTCGCTGCCCTGCTCGACGTCGAGGTGGAGGATCTCGAGCGGACCCGGGCGACATGCCAGGACGACAGCGGAGGCCGCATCACCGAACACGGTGCCGCTGTCGGAGGACCAGCGTTTGAACAGCGACCCACCGAAGCGGTCCGCGCCGATGATGAGCGCCGCAGAACGCGGATGCAACCGCAGATGATCCGCGGCGATCCGCATGGCAACGAAGGCTGCGTTGCAGCCCTGGCTGAGCGAAAAGGCGAGCGCCGCCGAGCTGAGCTGGAGTTCGTGGTGGGCGAAGCTCGCCGGCGGCCAGAGCGTCGTGTGACCGTGACGGTGAATGGATGTCCACGCCAGCCAGTCGACGGTATCCACGTCCACCCCCTCCAGAGCGCGCCGCGCCGCCGTCACACCCATCTCCGCCGGGAACGCCGCGGGTTCTACGGCGACGCTGGTGAAGTCGTCCTTGTCAGCACGCTGTGGGTCGTAGGAGCCCGCCTCGACGGCGTCCCGCACGGTCTCTCGACTAGTGGGCAGCCACGTCCCGAGTCCGAGGAGAAAGAGCCTGCTGCGATCGCCCTGTTCCGGCCAGGCGCTCATGTGGTCTCGAGCGCCTGCATCAGGTCGACGAGAATGTCGTCACCGTGCTCGAGACCAACGGACAGCCGGATGAGGTCGAGTGGTATCGGGGGTGTTCCCGGCGTCGCGACCACCTGCCGATGCGTACCAATCGCGGGGATCGTGGCAGTGCTCTTCACTCGGCCGAGGTCGTTCGCCCGCCATACCAGCTTCAATCGATCGAACACCCGAGTGGCTGCCGTGATTCCGCCGACCGGACGGAAGCTGAGGAGGAAGCCGTACCGGTGGACGAGGTCGGCCTCGTCTCCGCTGTCGACCAGCACCATCTGCCGGGCTAGCTCGTGACTCGGATGCGATGCCAGCCCTGGATAGAACACGTCGGCGACACGATTCGACGCCTGGAGCTGTTCGGCAATGGTCAACGCGGAGCAGGACATCGCATCGACCCTGCGCCGGAGGTCCCGAATTTCATTCAGGATCATGAATGCCGTGAAGGGACTGAGGACAGCACCCATATCCCGCACCGGCCCGCGGCGGAGATAGTCCGCGAAGTCCTCGGCCACCGACGGGTCCGCAACAGAGGACGTGATGCCCCGCCTGGCGACCACGGCGCCGGCAAGGCTGGTCCCACTGGCGCCCGCTGCTTTGCCCAGCGCGTGGACCACGATGTCTGCTCCCAAGCCGAGCGGACGCATCAGAGCCGGCGTGGCCAGTGTCGCGTCGATAATGAGAGGAGCGCCGGCATTATGCGCGATAGCGGCGAGAGCGGGGATATCGACGAGGGAGAGTAGCGGGTTGGCGGGAACCTCCGCGTAAACGAAACGCGTGTGCTGGTCGATTCGCGCAGCCCACTCCTCGGGGGAGGCGTTCTCCGGGATCCACCGTACCTCGACTCCCCTCTCCTTGGCATAGCGTTGTGAGAAGACCATGAAGGTCGCTCCGTAGCAGGCAGCGGAGGCAACGATATTGAGGGGCCCGTCCGGCGACACCGCGAGGAAAGGTGACGTGGCGAGCGTCACGGCAGCCATTCCGGACGGTGTCGCGACCGCTGACACTTCGCCGTCGACACAATAACCTTCCAGAGCAGCGACCACGGCTTCGAGGGTGCGAACGGTCGGATTACCCAGCCTGCTGTAGATCCACCCGTCCGTCTCGCCCGAGAGCGCCGACTCCATGTCGGCCGCTGACGAGAAGTGCTGGGCGGTCGTGAGATAGAGCGGAGGGATGATCGATCCCTGATTCCGTGCCGCCTCGTCATGGCCGTACCCGGCAGAACTAGCCAGGGTATCGAACCGCATTCCCGTCGTCATCGTCTTTCACCGCCTGCACCGACCGCAGACAGTGCGTGACGGTCGGCATCAGCTTCCTCGATTCGACGAAGAATTTCGGCCGATCGGATGGAGGTGAGACTCAATGACCCGCCGTCGCCGATTCCGTGACTTCGCTCGCACAGGCCGTTCAACGCGACCACCCCCGAAACATCGTGCGGGGCGTTCGCGAAGCGGACAGCGTACCCGCGGTCGACCTGGAGAGCTCCGAGCGCGGGCTCCTGCCACTCTGACAGGCCCTCCAGCAGCCCGATCCTCGGCAGATCTCCGGGAGTTGATCCGGTGGTGACGAAGCCCGTCGCCAGCACGACGAGATCGAACAGGGCGCCCTTCACCTCACCCGTCGCGTGGTTCTCGAGTATCAGACGCACACCGCCGGACTCGTCGGCTGCCGCCTCGACGACCTCGGTCAACCGATGCAGCTCGATCTGCTCGCGCCCGCGGAGCTTGTCGTAGTACATCTGCCGGTAAAGCTCTTCCAACACGTCCATGTCGCACGCGCCATAATTAGTCCTGATGATATCCCGATCTATCCGCTGTTTTACTTGTGCAGAGGCGTGATAGTACATGTCAGTGAATTCTGGGAAGAACGCCTCGCTCATGAAGGGGCTAGTGTCCTTCAGCGGGAAGGCGTATCTGCGCATGATTGAGTGGACCGAGATGTCAGGATACGTCTTCGTGAGGTGAAGCAGGATCTCACCTGCGCTCTGGCTGCTCCCGACCACTGCGACTCTACTGTCAGGCCCGAGTCCGGCGAGTACCGGTGTGGTTCTGGTCCGATACTGTGCTTGATGAACGACTCGGTCCGTCTCCAGCCCCGCGAACTGTTCCGGTACATTCGGCTCCCGGCCGGTGCCGACGACCACGTGCCGCGCGTGATAGTGATTCCCCGAAGTAGTGACGATGTGGTAAGCCCCTCCCCCGGGGACGGTCTCGTCGTAGGTGAGCGTCTGCACTCGCCGATTGCAATGAAGGCGGTTGTCGAACTGCTGCGCCACCCACTGGATGTACTGTGCGTAGTCGGGCCGCAGCGGCATCAACATATCCATGTTGAGATGGGAGAACAGGAGCTCGTTTTCAACCAAATAGTTGAGGAATGTATATTTGCTTCGAGGATTGCGGGGCGTGACAAGGTCTCGGTACGGGATGTTCTGGATATTCGAGTAGGTGTCGAGGCTGATCTCGAAAAGCATTTCCTCCTGCCAGATCGGCGTTTCCGAAGCCTCGAGGAATAGCCAGTCCTCGTATCTACCCGATTCTTCGAGCGCAATCGCCAGAGCGATATTCGATGGCCCGAAACCGATACCAATGATGTCGTGTACGTGCATCCTTTTTTTCCTCCTCATTGCAGCTCCGCCTAGTGCACGGAAGTGGCGTACTACCGGGCGAGCGCGCTACCGGGCGAGCGCGTCGGTCGACGCTGATCAATTCGTGGTGTCGAGCACCGATACGTCCGAGGGTCCAGCGTTCTTCTCGCGCTTCTTCGGACCACGGAGGCAGGCAACGATGGCGAGCGACATCGCACACGAGACGCTTCCCGTGTACAGGATGGGCTCGTAGCCGCCGACGTGGTCGTGCAGGACCGCGCCGACCTGGCTGCTCAGTGCGGCACCGACTTGATGGACGGCCCACAGCACCCCGAGCAGCAAACCGCGGACCCGCGCAGGGTAGGACTCGACGATCCACACCGTTGTCGCAACGACGGTCATCAGGTAACTCGAACCGAAGACGACTCCAAAGAACTGGACCACGACATCGTTGGGACCGACGGCGAGCAGCAGAACTGCCGAGCCACGAAGCAGGTAAGCGGCAAGCAGGACGCCTCGAACGAACCCGCGATCGCAGAGAAGGCCGGCGATGAAGGCACCGATGATCTCCGTCGATCCGATCAGGATCATTGCGCTGGACATCGCCGTCGAGGTCACCCCATGATCGGCCATATCGGGCATGAGGTGAACGTCGACGAATGCCATCGTGGCACCGCAGGCCATGAAGGCGAGCGCGAGCGGAGCGAACGGCACGCTCAGCGCCGCTGTCATTCCCCGGAGGCGACGCTGAGGTGAGTCCGACACCGAGCGCGCCGCCGGTTCGACGATGCGAACGGTGAAGGAGAGCGGGAGGAAGACGACGATAAAGACGCCCCCCAGGACGAGCATCACGGACTGCCATGTCGTGACGCTCTCCAGCCAGATCCACAAAGGAACGAGGAGGATGAAGCCGAGGGCGGTCCCATTGGTCAGGAGGGCGTAGAAAAAACCTCGCCGCTCGGGAGGAAAGGCGCGATCGGCGAGCACACCGATCGGGATGTACGAGAGCGACGCGTAGCCGATCGCCCCCAGCGTTCCGTACAGCACCGCGAGAAGCACAAAGTTCTGAGCGAAGGACAGGGAAACGAACATCCCGGCCGACACGACCAGGCCGCTGCGAAGGACCACCAGTGGACCGAGCCGGTCCGAGAGCACACCGACGATCGGCGAGGCCACCGCGATGGTGAGGGCGAACATCGTCGTCGCCAGTGCGAACGCACCTCGGGGCTCGCCGTACGACTCGGCCATCGGCTCGAAGTAGACCTGCACGGTGTTTTTCAACGACGATCCCATCACGGAGATGAGGACCGCGACGCCTGTTATCCACAGGACCGACCGCGCGAGCCGACCACTCGGAGCGTTGTCCATCGTGACTTCCGACATGCGAACCTCCTGACGTCCAGCGGGGATTGAGAGGGAATCAGACGACTCCGGGTCGATCGAGGGTCTCTTCCTGGCCGACGTTCAGCGACCCTATCCCCTAACCCGACGGATGCTCGCGTCCGCGTTCGGGTGACATGGAGCGTCAGTCGCCCACATGCCGCTCAGCGTCATCGACGCGCCCGGGCCGAGGTCGTCGGTCGAGTGGACACCTCGTGATCCGCGAGGAGGCACGGCGCACCACCACGACGCCGGGGCCTGCCACCCTTCTGGTCGGGCAGACGTCGGTATCGTTGAGCGCACCTCACCGAGACCGCTGCTCACGAATCGTCGGCACTCAAGTTTCCGCTGATTGCTGGAGGACCGCGACAGGAGTGAGTCCTACTCCGGTACACCGGCCCCCGCGAAGACCCCACTCTCGAAGCGCTTTCAAGGCGCGAGCAACGGTGACCCCCCTGCGCTCGGAACGGTCACGGAGACCGGTCCGACCAGCCCGACCCAGCCAGGGAACGTCGGAACCTCCCGTCATCGTCGACGAGTATTCCTTCTGGGCCAGACGATCATGTCGGAGTGGATGCCGCGCAACCGCCCTTGGCTGACGTCAGACGAATGCTGAGATTACCCTCGGCCAGGAGGAACGCAGGGCCACCTCACGTCCGACCGACCACAGCGGTCAGGCTCTACTTCTTCGGCCCCACAGCCGGGAGATCGGTGATGCGGTAGCGCGCTCGCCGCGACGCATCGATATAGGGTCGGAAGGCCGCCCGGAGCTTCTGTCGGTTTCTCGGAGAGAGGTCAATCTCGTAGACGTCGTCGTCGATCGAGAACTGCACCGTCGAGCCGTCGGGTGCGAGCACGCCGTCGAGATCATCAACAAGGGTCACTTTGATTGCCACTCCCCCAGTGTGCGCTAATGATGGGGCTGGACACAATTCGCCGCGGCATAGGCCGCCGAGCGCGCCAAGCGAGCACTGCGACCGGCTCATCAGCGAGAGTGGCCCTCTTCACCCTTTGGGGGGTCGAATTCCCACGGATGCCCGGCTGGGAGCCCGATACGGTCGAGCAGCGCCTAGCCTCGCACGGCAGGCGGTTACCGACAGGCCCGAAACGCACAAGACCCGCTCAGAAGAGCGGGTCTCGCGCCGAACATTCTTCGGCACTCGCTTGCGCGGATGAGCCGAAGAAAAACACTCTGGTGGATCCGAGGGGATTCGAACCCCTGACCTCTTCATTGCGAACGAAGCGCGCTACCAACTGCGCCACGGACCCGTGCCTCCCGAGCCGTCACCGGCCCGAACAACTCGTCCACATTAGCACGGCCGAGCGGGCACCCTGCCTCCGCGTCAGGCTCCGCGCCTGCGCTGCAACGCCTGGTCGAGGTCGATTGCGTCGACACCGTCGACGACGCCCATCGAGGCGAAGCGGGAAGAGGGACGGTGGGCCTCGGGAGCCGACGCGGCGGCCCGCGGGGCACGCAGCGGGGCCACCTCGGGCGCGTTCGCGGCGGCGCGCTGGGCGCGCTCCGCCTCCGCCGCCGCCGTGCGCAGCCGCTCGACGGCGTCGATCGAGGCCATCGCCGAAGCGGCGACCGTGCCGCGGGAGAGGTAGAGCGGCTTCGGCAGCGGCCTCGGCGTCCAGCTCGCGCGGTCCTCGTCGAACTCCTCGGAGGCCGTGTCCGCCTCGTCCTCCGCGAGTTCGGCCTCGAAGACCTCGGCGCGGCGCCGCTGGGTCGCGGCGGCTGTCGGCACGACCGCGGCCGGAGCGGCGGTACGGCGGCGACCGGGCGCCAACAGGATCAGCGTGCCAAGGCCCGCGACCAACAGGAGCAGGCCGACAAGCGGCACCGCCCCCGTGCCGCCGAACGGCAGCATCACGAGCCCGACCAGCGCGGCGACCACGCCGACCAACACGGTCAGCGCGGCTCCCTGACGCCACCGCAGGGCCGAGGGCCCCGACCGTGTGCTCCGCCGTGCGCTCGCGGCCGCCCGTCGCAGCGCCTCGCGCGCCGCCTTCTCCGCCTGTGCCAGCTCCATCGTCTGTGCCTTCTCTTCGGCTCGTCGTCGTGTCTCGGTCACCCGGAGCCGGCGCTGCTGCAGCGCCACCTCGCGGGCTGTCGCCTCCGCACGCACGTGCTCGGGCACCTCCGCGGTCTCGGCGAGGATCCGCAGCGTCTGCTGCAGCCTCACCGCGTTGCGCTCGGTCGCGTTGTACGACCGTCGGCGCATCCACGTGGGGATCAAGTAGGCGACCCACAAAACAGCGGCGAGCGCCCAGACGACGCCCCCGCCCAGCCAGTCGCTACTCATGCGGACAACGCTAGGAGTACCGGGTACTTCCATCCGTCATTACGGGTAGGTGTGTCCGTGTGAATCGCGGATCAGGCGGGGCCCGGTCGGAGGGACACCGGCGCCGTCGGAGGGGCCGGAAAGCCCGGAGCGGCGAGACGCGCGGAGATCGACGTCACTCGGCACGCCGACATCGGATGGGACCTGCCCGTCCAAGAAGCGGCGGAGCACTCCGCGCGGCACCTCCTCCGCCACCAGCGCGAAGCAGAAGTGGTCGCGCCAATCGCCGTTGATGTGGATGAAGCGGCGCCGCAGGCCCTCGTAGCGGAAGCCGAGCTTTTCGACCACGCGCAGGCTCGGCCGGTTCTCGGGACGGATGCAGATCTCGATCCGGTGCAGGCTCAGGTCGAGGAAGGCGTGGTCGGCGGCAAGAGCCACGGCGAGCGGAGTGATGCCGCGGCCGGCAAAGCGCTCGGACACCCAGTAGCCGATCGAGCCGGACGACAGCGAGCCGTAGCCGATGTTCGAGATGTTGAGCTGCCCGGCCAGGTCGCCGTCCCAGTCGATCAGGAACGGTACTCCCCCGCCGGCGCGCGCGTTCTGTTGCAGCGAGCGGATGCTGGCGCGCACGTCGAACGCGGCGCCCCCGCGCGGGTCGGACGCCTCCCACTGGCGCAGCCACGATCGGTTCGCGATCAGCTCGCGCTCCAGAGGACGGGCGTCGCGCACGCGGATCGGGCGGACGGTGACACGACCCTCGGTGAGCGTCGGGATCGGGAGCGGCATGATGCGACCCTACTGCTCCGCCGCGCCGCAGGAGGGGACTGGACTCTGCGGCCGCCGGTGCTCTCGCCGGATGCAGGAACGGACGGGATCCCCAGCCGCAGCAGGGGGTCCCGTCCGTCCGACGCGGCGAACGAGTCGGGGCTCAGAGCCCGGCGACGAAGTCCTTCAGCCACGGCTTGAGGTCGGTGCCGAGGTCCTCGCGGTCGGAGGCGAGCTGCACGATCGCCTTGATGTAGTCGAGCTTGTCTCCGGTGTCGTAGCGGCGGCCGCGGAACACCACGCCGTAGACCCCGCCGAACTCGGCCGGGTCCTGGGCCATGCGCTCCAGCGCGTCGGTCAGCTGGATCTCGCCGCCCTTGCCCGGGGCGGTGTGCTCGAGCACGCCGAACACGTCGGGCTTCAGCACGTAGCGTCCGATGATCGCGAGGTTCGAGGGGGCGTCCTCCTTGGAGGGCTTCTCGACCAGGCCGGTGATCCGCACCACGTCGTCCTCGTCGGTTGTCTCGACCGCGGCGCAGCCGTAGAGGTGGATCTGGTCGGGGTCGACCTCGAGCAGCGCGACGACCGTGGTGTCGCGGCCCTCGGCGACCTCGATCATGCGCGAGAGCAGCGGGTCGCGGGCATCGATCAGGTCGTCACCGAGCAGGACGGCGAAGGGCTCGTCGCCGACGTGGCGCTGTGCACGGGCGACCGCGTGGCCCAGACCCTTGGGCTCGCCCTGGCGGACGAAGTGGACGTCGGCTAAGTCGCTGGCGTACTTGACGTGCTCGAGCTTCTTGTCGTCCTTCTTCTTCGACAGGTTGTGCTCGAGCTCGGGCACCGAGTCGAAGTGGTTGGCGAGCGCATTCTTATTGCGCCCGATGATCACGAGCACGTCCTGAAGACCGGCGTCCGCCGCCTCCTCGACCACGTACTGGATCGCCGGCTTGTCGACGACCGGCAGCATTTCCTTGGGGATGGCCTTGGTCGCCGGCAGGAAGCGGGTGCCGAGGCCGGCGGCGGGGATGACGGCTTTGCGGATTCGAGTGCCCATGGGGCGTCATCTTAGCGGCGGTGGAAGTCGCGGACGTTTCGCGCCAGAACCGGCACCAGAGAGCGCCGAACTCCGTTCCGAAATGCTGCGAGAGCGACGTCCCTCAGCGCCCCGCTCGCACGGCTCAACCGAAGGCCCGGTTCTAGACTGAGCGCATGCCAGCCGACATCACGCATGAGAAGCGGGCGCTGCGCGCCGAGCTGCGCGAGCGCCGCCGCACGCAGACCTCGACCGCCCGCGAACAGGCTGCGGAGCAGATCACCACCCACCTGATCGAGCTCGCCACCCGTCTCGGCGCCCACTCCCTCGCCTGCTACCTCTCCGCGGCAGACGAGCCGAGCACCCGCCCGTTCCTGGGCTGGGCCGAGAGCCACGGCATCCGCGTCCTCTTCCCCATCTCGCGCCAGGACGGCCTGCTCGACTGGGCCGTCGGCGATGGACACACCGAGACGCAGGGCCTGTTCGGCATGCCGGAGCCGGTCGGTCAGCTGCTCGGACCGATCGCGATCAATGACGTCGACCTCATCGTGGTTCCAGCCGCGACCGTCGATCGGCAGGGGATGCGGATGGGCTGGGGCCGCGGCTACTTCGATAAGACGCTGGGCTCGATGGAGAAGTGCCCGCCCGTCTACGCCGTCGTCTTCGACAGCGAGCTCGTCGACCGGGTGCCCAGTGAGGTTCACGACCAAGCCGTCGATGGAGTCGTCACTCCCTCCGGCATTGTCGACCTGCGCCACTGACTCGTCTTCTTTCTCCCCCACTCGCCTCCGAGGAGCCCCCCTGTGCCGACCTACTCCTACCGCTGCACGCAGTGCGGCAACGCCTTTGACATCCAGCAGAAGTTCACCGACGACAGCCTTACCGAGTGCCCGAGCTGCCAGGGGGCACTGCGGAAGGTGTTCAGCGCGGTCGGCGTGACCTTCAACGGCTCCGGCTTCTACCGCACCGACTCACGCTCGGGCGGGACGTCGGGCGACGGCGGCTCGGGGTCGTCGGGATCGGAGTCGTCGGGATCGGGGTCGTCGGGATCCGGGACGTCCGATTCGTCGTCCGGAGCGTCCGGTGCCGGCTCCTCCGGTTCGGGCTCGTCCGGCTCCGGCTCGTCCGGCTCCGGCTCGTCCACGTCGTCGTCCTCAGGATCCTCCGGCTCCTCTTCCTCCGGCGTCTGACCCGTCACCCACCACCCGGCCCGAGAAACGGAACGACCATGATCAACGGCTTCAAGGAGTTCGTCCTCCGTGGCAATGTCATCGACCTGGCTGTCGCCGTCGTCATCGGCGCAGCCTTCACCACGATTGTGAATGCGATCGTGACGGGCATCTTCAACCCCCTCCTCGGCGTGATCTTCGACGCCTCGTCACTCGACGCCCTCACCTGGACCATCCGCCCGGGCGAGAACGGCGACGACCCGACCGTCCTCGCCTACGGAGCGGTCATCTCGGCCCTGATTCAATTCGTGATTATCGCGTTCATCCTCTACTTCGCATTCGTCCTGCCGATCAACCACCTCAAGAACGCCGCCTTCGCCAAGAAGGCCGCCGACGCCTCCACTACCGACGCCAAGGCCCCGACCGAGCTCGAACTCCTCGCCGACATCCGCGACCTACTCGCGAAGAACAGCGCGAGCTGAGTTGTTCTGTCTTCTTCCGCCGAGGCGCAAGAAGACCGCAGTCGACTTCCACACACGGGCGCGTTCCACAGAGCGTCCCGCGAACGGCGCGCCCGAAACGCTGACACGCGTGTCGTCCAGACACCTCCACCGTGGGGAGACCGAGCGGGCCGCGAGGGTCAGTAGTGCGGCGGAACGTCCTGGCGCAGGCGGGTATCGTTCGGGCCGGTGTCGGGTCGCGCAGGTGTCGCGGCGGGGTCTGCGGCCGGAGCGTCGTGCGGGGACGGGTCGGTGCCGGGCTTCGCGGGGAGCGTCGCCCGGCGGCCGCCGCGAGTACGCCGCAGCGGCCGGTCCTCACCCGCGGGAGCGTCCGGATCCGGCGCCACAGTCAGTCGCGCGAAAGCGGCTCGACGGGCTGCGTCTCGCCCGACGCAGGAGCAGCAGCGACTGCGGCGACACCGGGAGCGGCAACCGACTCCTCACCCGTCGCGCCGATCAGCCCGGCCACCCGCGCGGCCACGGCCTCGGGGTCGGCGAACAGCTCGAAGTTGTGCACCCGCAGGTAGTGCCAGCCCAGCCGGCGCAGCAGCTCCGGGCGCAGGCGCAGCGACACTCGCAGGCTCTGCGTGCTCACATCGCGATCGGTCTCGACCACCACGGCCCGAGTCCCGTACGCGGCGACCAGCGCGAGCTTGCCCTTGTGCCCGATGTTCACCCGGAGGCCGCGGCGCTCCAGGCGCGCGGCGAGATCCACCAGCATCGGCTCGGAGTAGTCGTCGCGGTCGCTCGGCTGGACGCGATCCTCCGCCTCCTGCAGCACCTGGGCGAGCGCGACCATGCCATAGCGCATGCGCGACTCGTCGATGTCGCCGGGGCGGAAGCACGAGACGATGTCCATCGACCGACGCGCGCGGGTCATCCCGACCGCCAGCAGGCGCTCTCCGCCCGGCTCCGCGAGCGCACCGAAGTTGGAGAGCAGACGGCCGTGCGGAGTACGACCGTAGCCGATCGAGAAGATGACGCGGTCGCGGCTCTGCGCGACCGACTGCTCCAACGTCACCACGGTGAACGGCTCGGGTCGGTCGCCGAGGATGAAGTCGCTGAGGTCGGCGCGCTTGGCGAACGCCGTCAGCACCGCCTGCTGCACCCGTACCGCGTGGCGAGGGCTCGCGGTGATGACCATCAGCGACTCCCGCGGACGGATCACGGCGTGCTCGAGCACCAGCTCGACCACCTTCGCGACCTCGGCGTCGACCGACTCGACGGCTCCGGAGTCGTTCTCGGGCATGCCGTGCCCGCTCGCGATGTAGTGGAAGCGCAGCGAGTCGTGCCCGAGGAACGACCCCGCCCACGGCAGCGCGTCGAGGCGCCCGCCGTAGAAGCGACGGTTGACCAACTCGGCCAGGTCCTCGCCGCCCGCGCGGTAGCTGCGGGTCAGCGTGACGGTGTTCAGCAGCTCGCCGAGGCGGGCGAGCGCCGACTGTGCGTGCAACGCTTCGACGTCGGTGCGCGATGCGGTCGAACCGAACTCGGGCGTCTCATCGACGCGGAGGCCGAACGGGGTGGGCGTCTGCGTGACCGGGTCGCCGAACGCGACGACCTGCTTGGCGCGACGGATCGCTCCGACGTTCTCGGCCAGCGTCGTTGCACCCGCGTCGACGAGGAACACCGCGTCGAAGGTCGTCTCGGTGCCGATACGGTGCACCTCGTACGGCGAGGCGAGCCAGGCCGGAGCAAGCACCCGCGAGAGGTGCGGCGCCGCCTTCTGCAGCTCCTGCGGCGTCGTCGACGACTCGGTGCGCAGCAGCGCCCGGAGCGCGTCACGCTCCTGGGGCCAGTCGACGAGCCCGATCTTCCAGGTCTCCGAGAGCTTCCAGGCGAGCAATTCCGCGCTGGAGGCGGCGTGCGCCTCGTCGACGAGCTTGAAGTCGGCCTCGAGGCGGTCGAGCACGCCGGTGTTGCCGCCGAGCAACGCACGCTCGTCGGTCAGCATGATCTCGAGCGCCGAACGCCACCAGGCGAGGTCGAGTTCCCCCGCGACCAGCTCGGCCGGCACGTGGCGGCGCGAGAGGTCGGTGAGCAGCGGATCCAGGCCCCAGTCGCGCAGGGTCGCCAGGAGGGTTGTGCGCTCCTGCAGATTGGCCAGCACCTCGCTGTCCTCGGCGAGCCCCGAGATCATCGACGCCAGCTCCGCGAGCGGAAGGGAGGCCAGCTGGAGGTTGGTGCCTCGACGGCCGAGCGGCTCGTCGAGGCGGCTCAGCTGATCCGTGACTGCCTGGTAGGCGACCTGCACGTCGGCGACGCCGACCGGGACCTCGGGGATCGTGCCCGCGACCGCGTAGCGCTGCCACAGCGTCCGCTGTTGCTGCACCCGGCGCAGTGCCGCGTTGAGGTCGGTCACGTGCGCTCCGGGGCGCAGGTACTCGCGGGCGAGCTTCTTCAACCGCCGCCGGTTGGTCGCGGACATCTCGGTGGCTTCGCGGCGCGGGGAGGTCGCGACGATGAGGTCCTGGATCGAGCGGTCGAAGACGGCCGGCTGGAACTTGTCGAGAGTGTCACGGACGTCCTGCAGCAGGCGCAGGTAGATGCCGAGCTCGGCGACCGACTCGAACGGGCGCATCCGGGTTTGGCCGATGACGTCCTGACCACGGTCGAGCAGGCGCGGCAGGTCGCGCAGGTGCAGCCGCTTGGCCAGCTCGTGCGCGATCTCGGCGTCGGCGGTGGAGTCGAACTGCGCACCGTACCAGGGCGAGTCGCCCGGGCCGAACCGGAATTCGCCCAGGCGCGCGGACTCGATCAGCATCCGCGTCGCCTCGGGGCGGCTGTGGGCGAGGGCGGTGACGCAGCGGCGGTCCAGGCGGGCGGCGGTCGAGGGAGGCGTGCGCAGCTGCGAGAGGCGCGCCAGCTCTTCGAGGGCTTGCAGGGCCGAGACGCCGAAGCTCTCGTCGCGGCGGGAGAGCGCACCGCGGTAATCGAGCAACACCTTCCGTAGGCGCAGGAGCGCGTCGTCGATCTCGCTGACCGAGGGACGCGCGGCCTTCTCGTTGCGGCCGATCGACTGGATGAGGTCACGGCGCAGCGTGCGCGGACCCACCGCGATGCCGCTCAGGCCCGCCGAGAGCAGGCGCTGGTGGATGCTGTCCAGGCTCGAGCGCCGGGCGCTGACGACGAGCACGCGCTTGTGCTGAGCTGCCAGGGCACCGATGGCGTTGACGATCGTCTGGGTGCCGCCTGTGCCAGGGAGGGTCTTCACGACGAGCGAGTTGCCGGCCGCGATGTTCGCGATCACCTGCTCCTGCTCGGCATCGGCGTCGAGCAGGAGGGTGTCGGTCGCCGGCGGCCGTTCGTCCTGCGGGATGATCGACGCCACCTTCTGCGACTGCTGCAGGGCGCGCTTGGCAGCCGGGTTGCCGGCGACCGCGTCCAGCACCGGGTGCTCGAGCATCCGGGCGTCGCGGAGCATGTCGCCTGCGACGTCGGCGAAGCTCGACACCACGAGGCGGGGGTGCACGGCGAACCAGGGCAGGTGCGACGTCAGTCCGCGGAGCTGGTCGATGACCGGCTGCGGCTTGAAAACGCCGTTCTGCACGGCGAGTTCGACGAACTGCTCCGGATCGATGGTGATGCCGAACTGCTGCTTGAGGGCGCGCACCAGCTGCGGGTTGAAGTAGGGCTGGCCCTTGAGCTTGAGCTCGAAGTCGCGGCCGTAGCGACGGATCGCGAGCGGTCGTAGCAGCACGGGAGCAGTGAACTCCGTGTCGCCGGCGCGCCACTGGGCAAGGCCGATCGCGAGGTGGACGCCCTCGATACCGCGGACCGAGCGCAGCTCGATCCCCTTGTCGGTGATCGCTCCTGCCGCGATCTTGGCCGTGCGCAGGGCGAGCTCGTCGCGGATGAGCGAGGAGAGCAGCGTGGTCTTCCCCGAGATGAACGGGGGCAGCCCGCCGGGGTGAGTGGTCGAGAGCTCGATGCGGGTGCGGGGCGAGTCGACGAAGTGCAGCAGGGGCGATGGACCGCCCACCCCGGCGAGCTCGTCGCGCCACGACTGCCAGACCGGATCGGCCACGTTGCCGCCCTGGTAACCGGCCTCGCCGCTCGTCACCTGGACGGGAGAGGTCGCCGTCGGGGAGAGCCGATGAGCGGACGCCTCCCCCTGGTCACCGGACTCGGGTGAGGTCGCCACCGGTCCGGCTCCTGGAGAATCGTCGACTCGTTGCACACGGATACCCTAAACCGGGGACCTCTGAAAGGCCGTAGCGACGCGGGTCGGTGGCGGGCTCACGAGGGCCAGTCGGCGAGCGGCAGGACGGTCTCCACGCGCCGCTCCTCGCCGACCACACGGATCCGGCTGCTCACCTGGTCGTGCCCGCAGGCGACGGCGACCGCGGTCATGACCAGCGCCGCGTGGTCGCGGGTGAGGTGGCCGAAGGCGCTGCGCAGGTCGACGGCGCGGCCGGTGGCGAGCGACACCGCGATGCGGGCGACCGCCTCTTCCGAGAGGTCGAGGAGGCAGGCCTGCTCGGCGAGGACCGCGAAGTCGATCCGGGGCGCCGCGGCGGTGGCCGGACCGCTCGTCCACGGGTGTTCGGGGCGGAGGCAGCCGGCGCGCACGAGGAGCTGCTCGGCCGCCCGCAGGCCGGGACCGGCGAGGACGGGATTCACGCTGCCGACCGCTCGGCACGGCGCCCGGCGGCGCGGGAAGAGACCGACACGACGGCCACGAGCACGCAGGCGACGCCGGCGATCAGAGGGGTGAGCCAGCCGAGGACGCTCACCTCGTCGACATCGGTGCCGAAGTACTGCCAGTGCGCGATGGCGAAGACGAAAAGGGAGAAGAAGCAGAGTGCGATGCCCGTGAGCGCCGACACCAGGTCGGCGGGGCGGACGAGCGGCTCGCGCTCGACCTCGGCGATCGGCGCGAGGTCGGAGGCGGCGGGGGCGGCGGCAAGGGGCTTCTCGAGGGTCGCGGTGGCGGTGTGCTGGGTCATGTCCCCGATGGAACCAGCCCCGAGACGTCCTCGGCATCACTCGCTGGCATGACGTCACGAGCCGAACGGATGGTGGCGCGTCGGCCGCTGGTCGCGTCACGTCGACGCACGGCCGGCGGGTGTGCTCAGGCAGGTCGGCGCCCGAGCGACGACTGGAACCGCAGCAGGTAGCCGTCGGGATCCGCGACCACCAGCTGCCGCACGCCGGCCTCCTCCGCGCCGATCCGGTACCAGTGGGTCTCGAGCGGCGAGAACAGCACCGTCCCGGCCTTCGCGAGCGCCGCCGCCGTCCGGTCGGCGTCTTCGACGTGCAGCTGCAGGTTCATCCCACGGCCGAGTGGACGCTCCAGCGGCCCAGCGATCCAGTTGCGTCCCCGCCCCGCCTCCTCCAGCATCACGTGAGCGGTGCCGAGCACGAGGTAGGCGAAGCCCTCCTCGGGTCGCGAGTACCGGATCCGGAACCCGCAGGGACCGCACCAGAACGCGAGGCTGCGCTCGAGGTCGGCGACGAGCAGCTCGGGGACGAGATCGGGATCGGCCATGCCGACGATGCTCGCACGGAGGACGCCCCAGAGCTCCGGGCCCGCGGACGCCCGTGGCTAGGGTCGCCGGATGCGCAGCGATCACGAGCCTCCCGGTCCATCGCGCTCCTCGGGCCGTTCTCCACCGTTCTGGCGATCGCCATCGCGGTCGCGGTCCGGCTGCGGGCCCGCTCAGAGGCGGCGAACGACGCACCCGAGCCCGCGCGCCCCGGTGACGCACTCGCGCGGAACGTGTCGCTCGTCACCGCGGGCTCCCTCATCGCGCTCTGGCTTGTCGGGGCGGTGAGCATGCTGCGCGACGAGGCCCTGGTCATCTACCTGATCGGCGGTCCGGTCATCGTCGGCGCGCTGATCTCGATCGCGGCGAACGCGCTCCTGATCTTCTCGCCACGAGTGGCCAGAGGCAAAGTGCGCGCGGTGCGCTCGCGCCTGCCGGGGTACCGGTGGATCGTGGCGCTCTGGACCCTGGCTCCTGCGTCCTGGATCCTCTTCGCCGCCACCGGCCGAGTCTGGGTGCCGGAGGACTGGCTCTCCTGAACCGGCGCTACGCCTCCGTGCTCGCGGGGCGCTGGGTGCGGCCCGGGAGCAGGAGCAGGCCCGAAACGCCGACGACGATCAGGAGGATGGCCGCGACGGTGACGAAGGAAGCCAGGGCCAACACGGGCATGATGATCGTCAGCACGCCCGCGATGACGGAGGCGATGCCCGCCGCGATGGGCAGCCAGGCCGGCCCGGCGACGGAGCGACCGCTGGCGATGCTCGAGACACCGTCGAGGATCCAGCCGGCGCCGATCACCAGGCCCAGCACGCTGAGCGACTGGAACGGGTTCGAAAGGCAGAGGATGCCCGCGGCCAGGATCAACGCGCCCAGCAGACCGGCCAGCCAGCGCACGCGGGCGTCGAGCCGTGCGGCGGTGAACGCCAGCAGCAGGCGGAAGACGCCCGCGGCGATCAGGTGGATGCCGAAGACGATGGCGACGGTCAGCAGAGTCGGGCCGGGGATCAGCACGGCGATGACGCCGAGCACGATCGCGATCAGCGAGACGGCGATGATCCACCAGCGCTCGACGGAGGTGCGGGACATCGTGGGCGCGGCGGTCTCGGACATGGCTGTTCCTTCGCGTCGGGGAGTGCGGACCCTTCGACGGTAGGGCACAGGGGCGGGGTGGCGCTGGGCCTTGCGCGTCGGCAGCTGACTGCGCAGCCGACAGGCCGGGCCTCCCGGGTCAGCGGCGCGAGCCGGTGTGCGCGGCCGCTCGGTGCCTGCGCACACTGCGCACCACGAGCGCCAGCAGCAGCACGCCGATCGCGCTGTAGATGATCGCGTCGAGGACGCCCGCGTACTGGTCGACGAGGTCGTACTGCGTACCGAGGGCGGCGCCGAGCCCGATCAGCAGGCCGTTCCAGACCCCGGATCCAAAGATCGTCAGCCCCGAGAACACCAGCAGATTCATCCGCTCGGCGCCCGCCGGGAGCGAGATGAGGCTGCGCACACCGGGAATCAGGCGGCCGACGAGCACCGCCCAGGTGCCGTGACGACGGAACCAGCCGACGGCCTTCTCGAAGTCCTCGCGGTCGACGAGCGGGAGCTTCGAGAGCAGGCGGATCGAGCGCTCCGTGCCGATGCGGTGCCCGAGCGCGTAGAGGACGAGGCCGCCGAGGTAGGCGCCGAGTGTCGCGGTCACCACGACCAGTACGAGGTTCATCCGCCCCTGATGCGCGAGGAATCCGGCCAGTGGCAGCACCAGCTCGCTCGGGATCGGCGGGAACACCGTCTCGATCAGCGTCAGCAGGCCGACGCCGACCTCGCCGAGCGAGGCGATTACCCGTGCCGCGACGCCGACGAGTCCGGAGAGTTCGTCGATGCTGTCGGAGGAGGAGGCGGTCGCCGCGGAGGCGAGGGCGAGAGTCGCGATCGTCATGACTGAGAAGTTACTCAGTCCGCGAGGCGGTCGCCTGGGAATCCGATCGCCGGCTCGGGGTGCCGGCGAATCTGCGTGCCGGTCGGCGAGTTCATGCCGGCGCGTCTCAGGGGTGGCCGGTGAGCACGACCGTGTCCGAGCCCTGCAGCCGCACCTCGACGGACGCGATCTCGGAGAGCGGCAGACCGGTGGCCAGGCTGGGCTCCATCGTCGTCCCCGGCGCACTGGTCCACGAGCCGACGGCCTCGGTGTCGCCCGAGGTGTCCGTGACGTAGAGGACGTAACCGGCCGACCCCGCGTACTGCTCGGCCGTCTCCGCCCAGCTGCAGTCCATGTCGATCCGGGTGCCCCACTGCTGAGGGACGAACGCCACCGAGGCCTCCACCGGGACGCCGGGCGCGGCGGCGAGCGAGACGGTCGAGGCGGTGGTTTCGACCGGCGGGAGCGACGAGCCGATCGCGAGCGGCAGCGCGACAGCCGCGGCCGCCGAGACACCCGCGGCCGCGAGCACGAGGCCGGCAACGCGCACACGCGTGCGCCGGCGGACGGAGTCGGCGGCCGCGGCGAGGCGTGTCAGCAGCGCAGCGGGAGCAGGCTCCGCGCTCTCCTCCGGCTGATCGATCAGGCGCAGCGCCTCCTCCTGCGGGAGGTGGGCGAGCAGTCCCGGCAACGGCATGAACTCGGCCAGGGCCTCGCGGCAGGCGGGGCAGGCGCGCAGGTGCAGCTCGTAGGCGCGGCGGTCCGCGGCGGTGAGTGCTCCGAGAAGGTAGGCGGCGTCCCAGTCGCGGAAGGCGTCGCCGTGTGTGGCGTCGGAGGAGGGGTCGTGGCTCACAGCTCCGTCACCCCCCGCTCCTGCAGGGCGAGCTTGAGGGCGCGCATCCCGTAGTACATCCGGGACTTCACGGTCCCCGGGGCGATCTCGAGCAGCGCGGCGATCTCGGTGACCGTGCGCCCGCCGTAATAGGCGTGCACGATCACGGCGCGGTGGTCGTGGCTGAGGCCGCTGAGGGCGTCCGAGAGCAGCCAGGCGTCGAGGACCTGGTCGGTGCGGTCGGCGGTCGGGCGCTCGGGAACCTCGTCGGTGCCCAACTCCCGCGCATACCGGGCGCTGCGCCGGTCGTCGATGACGAGATTCCGCGCCACGGTGTAGAGCCAGGAACGGGCGGCGGCCTCGCCCTGCGCGAGGATCTCGGGGTGCTTCCAGGCGCGCAGCAGCGCCTCCTGCACGACGTCCTCCGCCATGTGGCGGTCGCCGGTCAGGCGCAGCACGAAACGCCAGAGCGCGCTCGAGTGCTCATCGTGCAGTGCACGCAGCATCTGCGCCTGATCCTCGGACATCTCCACCTCTTCCTGCTCCAACGTAACGGCGCCGCGAACGGTTCAGCGAGTCACCGCGAGTCAGCGAGTCGGCGCGCGTCAGCGGCTGAGCGCGAGCCGGCGGGTTCGCGCGAGCGGGCGCACTCTGGTACTCCGGAGTCGATGACTTTTCCCGATGCCGACGACGCCGCCCGGGTGCGTGCCTTCCTCCGTGACAACCGCTCCCGGATGCTCGACGACGTCCGGCACCTCGTCATGATCGAGAGCCCGAGCGATTCGCCCGAGGCGCTCGGCGAGCTGCACTCCTTCCTGGTCCACTGGGTCGGCGAGCGGCTCGGGCACGACGCCGACGTGCAGCACCAGCGAGCACAGGACGCGCCGACGGCCACCAGCTGGACCGTGGCGGCGAGCGACGGCACCCGTCCGCACCGCGGCACCCGTCCGTTCGTGGCGCTGCTCGGCCATTACGACACGGTGTGGCCGCTGGGCACCACCCGATCCTGGCCTTTCTGCGTCGAGGGCGACCGGTTAAGCGGACCGGGCAGCTACGACATGAAGGCCGGGCTGGTGCAGATGGTGTGGCTGGTGGCCGCGCTCCGGCACGCCCGGATTCCGCACCCCGCGGTCCGGCTGGTGATGAGCGGGGACGAGGAGATCGGCAGCGCCGCTTCCCGCCCGTTCCTGGAGCGGCAGTGCACGGGGGCCGACGCGGTCCTGGTGTTCGAGGGCGCGATCGGCGACGCGGTGAAGACGGCGCGCAAGGGCATCGGACGATTCGTGATCGACGTCGTCGGCGTCGAGGCGCACGCCGGGGTCGAATCGGAGAAGGGGGCGAGCGCGATCCACGAGCTCGGCTCGCTGATTCCGCGGGTACTCGCGATTGCGCGGGCCGAGGAGGGCACGTCGGTCAACATCGGCGTGGTGTCCGGCGGATCCCGCGTCAACGTGACGACCGCGCGGGTGCGCCTGGAGCTGGAGGCGCGGATCCGCGGCGCGGCCGAGGCGGCGCGGGTCGAGTCCGAGCTCGAGGCGCTCGCCGCCGCCGATCCGCGCATCCGGCTCGAGGTCCGCGGCTCGTGGGAGCGCCCCGTCTTCGAGCGGACCGCCTCCGTCGCCGCGCTCTACCGCCGGGCCGAGCGGGTCGCGAAGCGGATCGACGTACCGCTGCGCGAGATCGCGGTCGGCGGAGCGAGCGATGGCAACCTCGTCGCGGCGCTGGGTCTTGCGGTGCTCGACGGACTCGGTGCTCCGGGTGAGGGGGCGCACGCGCGCAGCGAGTCGATCGGCATCGAGGGCATGCTGGAGCGGACGGCGCTCGCCGCCCTGCTGGTCGCCAGCTTCAGCAACGAGCACTGAGCGACGAGCACCGAGTACCCAGCAGAAGGATGAGCGGATGACTGTGTACGAGTCGCGCCCCGTGGGCGTCGTGATCGAGGCACCGGCCGCGGAGGTGTACGCCTTCGTGTCCAACCCGGCGAACCTCCCGCGCTGGGCGGCGGGCCTCGCCTCCTCCGCGCTCGACGAGGTGGACGGACGCTGGTTCGCCGACTCGCCGATGGGGCGGGTCGAGGTGCGCTTCGCCCCGCAGAACCCGTTCGGCGTCGCGGACCACGAGGTCACCCTTCCGGACGGGACGGTGGTGGACAATCCGCTCCGGGTGCTCGCGAACGGGGACGGCGCCGAGGTGGCCTTCACCGTGCGGCGGCGCCCTGGCATGAGCATGGACGAGTGGGACGAGGACTGCGCCCGGGTCGCCGATGATCTGGAATCGCTCCGGCTGCTGTTCGAGCGCGACGCGCTGTAGGTTCGGTGCAGCTGCGGCGCAGGGCCGGCACCCGTGAGAACGAGGACGCAATGACCTCCCCCGATCGTCCGAGCACCCGCCCCGCCGGCGGCATCGAGCTCAACGGCCTTGACACGATCCAGGAGTCGGAGCGGCACGGCCGCCCGCGCGACCTGTTCTGGCCGTGGTTCGCCGCGAATGTGTCGGTGCTGGGGCTGAGCTACGGCTCGTTTCTGCTCGGCTTCGGGCTCTCCTTCTGGCAGGCGACCCTCGTCGGCGTGATCGGAATCGTCGTCTCGTTCCTCTTCTGCGGGCTGGTCGCGGTCGCAGGCAAGCGCGGCTCCGCACCGACGATGGTGCTCAGCCGGGCGGCCTTCGGCGTCGACGGCAACCGCCTGATCTCGGTGATCTCCTGGCTCCTCACAGTGGGCTGGGAGACGGTGCTCGCCTCCCTCGCGGTGCTCGCGACAGCGACGGTGTTCGAGGAGTTCGGTTGGGACGGGGGCGTGCTCACCAAGGTGGTCGCGCTGATCGTGGTCGCCGCGCTGATCGTGGTCGCCGGGGTCGCCGGCTTCCGCCTGATCATGCGGCTCCAGCTCGCGATCACGATCGCCACCGCCGTGCTCACTGTGGTCTACATCGCTCTCGTGCTCGATCGGATCGACCTCGCTGCCGTCGGCGCCCTGCCCGCCGGCTCCGCCGCCGCGGTCATCGGCGGCCTGGTGTTCATGATGACCGGCTTCGGGCTGGGCTGGGTGAACGCGGCGGCCGACTACTCCCGCTACCTCCCCCGCGGGGCGCGCACGAGCGGTGTGATCGCCTGGACGACGATCGGCGGAGCCGTCGCACCCGTGCTGCTCGTCGTCGTCGGCCTGCTCCTGGCCGGCTCCTCGAAGGAGCTCTCCGACGCGATCGCCGCCGACCCGATCGGCGCGCTCGCCGGAATCCTGCCGACCTGGTTCCTCCTTCCCTTCATCGTCGTCGCGCTACTCGGCCTGATCGGCGGAGCGGTGATGGACATCTACTCCTCGGGCCTAGCGCTGCTGAGCACGGGGCTGAAGGTCTCGCGTCCGCTGGCCGCCGGGATCGACGGCGTGCTGATGGTGCTCGGTGCGGTGTACGTCGTGTTCGTCGCGGGCGATTTCCTCGGCCCGTTCCAGGGGTTCCTGATCACGCTCGGCGTGCCGATCGCGGCCTGGCTCGGCGTCTTCCTCGCCGACCTCCTGCTCCGCCGCCGCGACTACGACCAGGAGGCGCTCTACAACTCCCGCGGCCGCTACGGGAGCGTCTCGGCGGTGCCGGTCGCGCTCGTGGTGGTCGGCGCGGTCCTCGGCTGGGGACTGGTGGTCAACTACTCCCCCGGCTTCGAGTGGGAGGGCTACCTCTTGGGGCCGCTCGGCGGCCGCGAGGGCGACTGGGCGGGCGCGAACCTCGGCGTCCTCGTGGCGCTCGTGATCGGCTTCGCGGGCACGCTCGCGCTCTCGCGCGGGGCGGTCCGGCGCCAGGAGGCCTCGGTGTGAGCCTGCTCGTCGCGATCGACCTGCAGCATGTCTTCGCCGACGCGGATTCACCGTGGGGCTCGGCCGAATTCGCGCGCGCCGTCGAGGGGACGCGGCGCCTGCTGCCCGCGTTCGGGGAGCGCGTGGTCACCACCCGCTTCGTCGCACCCGAGCAGCCCAGCGGCGCGTGGATCCCCTACTACCGCGAGTGGCCGTTCGCACTCGTGCCTCAGGACGACCGGCTCTACGACCTCGTGGACGGGGTCGAGGGGCACCGGACGATCACCGCGACGACCTTCGGCAAGTGGGGGCCGGAACTCGAGGCGGAGCTCGATGACAGCCGTGAACTGGTCCTGACCGGAGTCGCCACCGACTGCTGCGTGCTGTCGACGGCGCTTGCCGCAGCGGATGCCGGGGTGAGGGTGCGGGTCGTGGCCGACGCCTGCGCGGGCGCCTCCGAGGCCGACCACCGGCGGGCGCTGGACGCGATGGCGCTGTACGCGCCGCTGATCGAGGTGACGATCCTCGACGTCGTGCTGGCGGAGGGACGGAACCGAGGCTGAGAACAGCGCATACACGCGCCAGCGGCCGACGGACTTCGGTTCCTGGCGGCCCCGCGTCGCGGGGGACACCCGCCACCCGGCATGATGTCGGCATGTCCTCCACCGACGAGCGCGTCAGCGCGGCATCTCACATCCTGGTCATCGGCGAGGCGCTGATCGACATCGTCGAGCGCGACGGCAGCGCCACGGAGCACGTCGGCGGGTCTCCCGCCAACGTCGCCCTCACCCTCGCCCGCCTCGGACGATCCGCAACCCTCGTCACCGACATCGCCGACGACGAGCGCGGCCGCCGCATCCGCGCGCACCTCGAGGCCTCAGGAGTCGAGGTGCGGCACGGTGACGCGGCGCGCACCTCCACCGCGCGGGCGGTGCTCGCCGCGGACGGCTCGGCGCGCTACGTGTTCGACCTCGCCTGGAACCCTCCGGCCGCCGATCCCAGCGGCGCCGCGCACGTGCACACCGGCTCCATCGCGATCTTCCTCGAGCCGGGCGGATCCGCCGTGCTCGAGCTGCTCGAGGCCCTGCCGGCCGGAGTGACGGCGAGCGTCGATGCGAACATCCGCCCGGCACTGGTCGGGGCCCACGCCGGGGCGCTCGCCCGCTTCGAGCGGGTGGCGGCCGCCTGCGAGGTCGTGAAGCTCAGCGATGAAGACGCGGAGTGGCTGTACCCGACGATGCAGCTGGACGAGGTGCTCAGCCGCCTGCTCGCGCTCGGGCCGCAGCTCGCGGTCGTGACGCGCGGAGCGGAGGGACTGCTCCTGGCCTCAGCCCTCACCCGGGTCACCGTGCCCGCCGCGCAGATTGTCGTGGCCGACACGATCGGCGCCGGCGACTCCGCGATGGGCGCGATCCTCGACGAGGCGTTCCGCCAGGGACTCGGCGCGGCGAACGGCCCGGTGCTCGACGGCCCCGCCCTGCACTTGATCGGTCGCCACGCGGCGCAGGTCGCCGGCATCACGACGTCACGCCCCGGCGCGAACCCGCCCACCCGCGACGACCTCTGAGCGGGGCGGCTGCAGCGCCCCTCCGCCGATCCCTCTGGTGCTCGCGGCATGACGCGGAGATACTGGGCGGACCTCGACGGAAAGGCGCGCCGTGCCCACTTCACTGACCCCCTACATCGGCTTCGACGGCTCCGCGCAGGAGGCGATGGAGTTCTATCGCGGCGTCCTCGGCGGCGAACTCACCTCGAGCCGCTTCGGCGACGTCGGGATGAGCGAGGACCCGGCCGATCAGGACCGGATCATGCACGCGCAGCTCGTCACACCCAGCGGGATGATCCTGATGGGCTCCGACTCCCCCTCCTCGGGCCCCGCCGAGACGGGCGCCCGCATCACGATCGCGCTCTTCGGGGACGACGACGCGGAGCTCAGCGGCTACTGGGAGGGCCTGGCCGAAGGCGGCACGGTCCTCGAACCGCTGGTCGCCTCGCCGTGGGGCGATCGCTTCGGGATGCTGGTCGACCGCTACGGCGTCGGCTGGATGGTGAACATCGCGGCTCCCGCGGCCTAACGCTCCTCCACAACCGCGAATCTGGACATGGCCTCCCCAGGTCCGTCCACCCGTCCCGCTCGTCGGCGCAGCAGGCGCAGAATGGAGGGGTTGCCCCGTCTCCAGGGGCCGCCCCACCTCTCACAAAGGCTGCAGATGACGATCACGCTCGGGTACAAGGCATCGGCGGAGCAGTTCGGCGCGCGCGAGCTCGTGGAGCTCGCGGTCAGCGCCGAGCGGCACGGCTTCGAGAGCGCGGTCGTCTCCGACCACTTCCAGCCCTGGCGGCACACGGGCGGCCACGCCCCGTTCTCCCTCGCCTGGCTCGCGGCCGCCGGCGAGCGCACCTCCACGATCCGCCTCGGCACCTCCGTGATGACTCCGCACTACCGCTACAACCCCGCCGTCATCGCACAGGCGTTCGGCACGCTCGGCGTGCTCTACCCCGAGCGGATCATGCTCGGAGTCGGCACCGGCGAGGCGTTGAACGAAGTCGCCACCGGCTACCAGGGCGCCGGCGAGCAGACCTGGCCGGACTTCAAGGAACGCTTCGCCCGCCTGCGCGAGGCGGTCCGCCTGATGCGCGCGCTCTGGGCGGGCGACCGCGTCACGTTCGACGGCGAGTACTACTCCACCCACGAGGCGTCGATCTACGACAAGCCCGAGAACGGCGTGCCGGTCTACATTGCGGCGGGCGGCCCCGTCGTCGCCAAGTACGCGGGGCGCGCCGGCGACGGCTTCATCTGCACGTCGGGCAAGGGGATGGAGCTCTACACCGAGAAGCTGCTCCCCGCGGTCGAGGAGGGCGCGGCGGCGGGCGGCCGCGACTCCTCCACCCTCGATCGGATGATCGAGATCAAGCTCTCCTACGATCCCGACCCGGCTCTCGCGCTTGAGAACACGCGCTTCTGGGCGCCGCTCTCGCTCACTCCCGAGCAGAAGCACTCGCTGACCGACCCGGTCGACATGGAGCGCGCCGCCGACGAGCTGCCGATCGAGCAGGTCGCGAAGCGCTGGATCGTCGGCTCAGACCCGGAGGAGACGGTCGCGCAGATCAAGCCCTACGTCGATGCGGGCTTCACCCACCTGGTCTTCCACAGCCCAGGCGACGACCAGCAGCGCTTCTTCGACAGCTTCGAACGCGATCTCGCGCCGCGGTTGCGCGCGCTCTGACCTCCCGTCCCACCCCGATCCCCTCCGGAAGGGCCGCTCCCGCATGACCACGGCCACCCTCCTCGCCCGACTCGACCGCGGCGAGCCGCTGACGCGCGCGAGTGCCCAGACCCTCCTCGACGCCCGCGGAGCCGACCTCGACCTGCTCCTCGACGCCGCCGGTCGCGTGCGTGACGAGGGACTCGCCCGCCGCGGACGGTCGGGCATCGTCACCTACTCGCGCAAAGTCTTCGTCCCGCTGACCAAGCTCTGCCGCGACCGCTGCCACTACTGCGTGTTCGTGGAGACCCCGGGCGGGCTCGCGGCCAAGCGCGAGTCGACCTTCATGGAGCCGGAGGAGATCCTCGAGGTCGCCCGCGCCGGAGCCGCGCTGGGTTGCAAGGAGGCCCTGTTCACCCTCGGCGACCGCCCGGAAGACCGCTGGCCAGTCGCCCGCTCCTGGCTCGCCGAGCACGGCTACGCCTCGACGCTCGAGTACGTGCGCGCGATGGCCGTCCTGGTGATGAGCGAGACCGGCATGGTCGCGCACCTCAACCCCGGCGTGATGTCGTGGGCTGAACTGCAACGTCTCCGCCCGGTCGCCCCCTCGATGGGCATGATGCTCGAGACCACGGCCGAGCGGCTCTGGTCCGAGAAGGGCGGCGTGCACTACGGCTCGCCCGATAAGGACCCCGCACTGCGCCTGCGCGTACTCGAGGATGCGGGCCGCAGCCGCATCCCCTTCACTACCGGCGTGCTGCTGGGCATCGGCGAGAACGCGGCCGAGCGGGCCGACGCCCTCTTCGCGATCCGCGAGTCGCACGAGCGCTGGGGTCACGTGCAGGAGTGCATCGTGCAGAACTTCCGCGCCAAGCCGCGGACCGCCATGCAGAACGAGGTCGACCTCGAGCTGCAGGAGTACGTCGCGAACGTGGCCGTCGCCCGACTCGTGCTCGGCCCCGATGCGACGATCCAGGCGCCGCCGAACCTCACCGACGAGCAGGAGCTCGGGCTGCTGTTGCGCGCCGGGGTCGACGACTGGGGCGGTGTCAGCCCGCTCACAGCCGACCACGTGAATCCGGAGCGCCCCTGGCCCCACATCGACGACCTCGCTCGGCTTTCCGCGGCCGCCGGCTATCGACTGCACGAGCGGCTGACCGCGCACCCGCAGTACCTCCGCGACTCCGACACCTGGATCGACCCCCGCGTCGCTCCCTACGTCACCGCCCTCGCCGACCGCGAGACCTGGCTCGCCGACGAGGCGGCACCGGTCCTCCCCCGGCCCTACCGGGAGTCGCTCGACGCGCTGCCCCGGCCCCTCGCGCCCACCCTCGGCCCGGTGATCGCGCGGGCACAAGCGAGCCCGGCCGGACTCGAGGACGCCGACTATCTCGCCCTGCTCGCGGCCGACGGCGACGACCTCGACGCTCTCGCCGCGCTCGCGGACGACCTGCGCCGCGAGGCGGCCGGCGACGAGGTCTCGGTCGTCGTGAACCGCAACATCGACACGTCCCTCTGGGGTGCCGGCGGACTCACTGTCGAACGGTTGGAGGAACTGGCCGACGAAGCCGTCGCGCTCGGCGCCACGGAGCTCTGCCTCCAGGGCGCGATCGCTGCCGAGCACCCGGGCGACGACCTCCTCCTCATCGTCCGGACCCTCGCGCAGCGGCAGCCGTCGCTGCACCTGCACGCCTACCGACCCGCGGAGATCCTCGAGGTCGCGCGCCGCACTGGTCGCACCCTGCCCGCGATGCTCGACGCCCTGCGCGAGGCGGGCGTCGACTCCGTGCCCGGCACCGCGGCGCGCATCCTCGACGACGACGTCCGCGCCGTCCTCAGCGAAGGCACCGACCCGAGTGCGGCCGACTGGCGGGAGGCGATCACGGCCGCGCATCGAAGCGGCCTCCGTTCCACCTCGACGATGGTCTACGGACACGTCGAGACGCCGCAGCAGCAGCTCGCCCACCTCCGCACGCTCGCCGCGATCCAGGACGAGACGGGCGGGTTCACCGAGTTCATCGCCATGCCGTTCGTCCCGGCGGAGGCACCGCCCGCCGTTGTGCGCGCGAGCCGCGGCGGCCCGACCCTCCGCGAGACCCGCGCCGTGCACGCGGTTGCCAGGCTCGTCTTGCACGGCCGCATCGCACACGTGCAGACCGCCTGGACCAAGCTCGGGCTGCATGCGGCGCAGATCCTCCTCCGCGGTGGAGCCGACGACCTCGGTGGCCTGCTGCTCGACGGCGCACTCCGGCCCGAGGCGGGAGCGGAGGCGTACCGCTCGCTCGACATCGCGACCGTCGCCCGCCTCAGCGGTGAGATCGGCCGGGGCTGGCGCCAGCGCACCACCACCTACGGACTGGTCACCCCCGAGCGCGCCCTGCAAGCATCGCCGACGGTGACGGCGGGTCCGCAGCGGCTGCGCCTGCCGCTCCGCCACACCCGCCGGGTGTCATGACGCAGTCCGAGTACCTCCGGCGCCAAGCCGAGCTGGTCCGGGAGGAGCGCATCGAGGCCGCGGGATCCGCAGTGCGTCTGCTGAGCGCCGGCCCCGAGGGCTCCCGGGCGGTGCTGCTCCTGACGGGCGTCGGCCGCGGCGCACGGAGCGACACCGCCCTGCTGCTGCCGATGCTGGCTCGGCGGCACCGGGTCGCCGCACTCGAACTCGTCGACCTCCGCGACCCGTGGCTCGACGGCCCCGCCGCCGTCCGTGCCGCCCTCGACGCGCTCGGAGCCGACGAGGCCGTGCTGATCGGCCACTCCCTCGGCGCCGCCGTCGCCCTCGCCACCGTCGATGATCGGGTGCGCGCCCTCGCCCTCGTCGCCGGCTGGCTGCGCCCTACCGAACGCCTGCTCCGCACCGCGCGGCTCTGGCCGCAGCTCCTGCCTACAGCGCAGGAGGAGGCCGCCCTCCTGCTCGCCCTCCTCCGCTCCGACACCCCGTCCTCCCCGTGGGACGCCGACGCCGCGCGGATGCTCGCCGCCTCCGCGCGCGCCGAGGTCGTCCAGGCCGCCGCGCGCTGCCGCGTCCCCGCCCTCATCGTCGGCTGCTCCGGCGACGCCGTCGTCGGTGTCGACGGTCCGGAGGCGCTGCTCGGCGCGATCGACGACGCCCGCTACGCCGTCGTCGACTCCGGTCACGCCGTCCTCGCCGAGCGCCCGGCGGAGCTCCTCGCCACCCTCGAGCGCTTCCTCGCCGACCCGCACCGCGATCCGCCCGGCAGCGTCCTGGCCGCGATGAGGGTCTGATGGACGTCGACGTCGTCGTGATCGGAGCCGGATTCGCCGGCCTCGGTGCCGCCGTGCGCCTCGAGCGACGCGGCGGCACCTCCTTCGTCGTACTGGAACGCGCGGAGCGGATCGGCGGCACCTGGCGCGACAACGTCTATCCGGGCGTCTCCTGCGACATCCCCTCGCACCTCTACTCCTACTCGTTCGCCCCCGAGGCCGACTGGTCGACGCTGTACGCCCCCGGAGCCGAGATCCAGGCCTACCTGGAGCGGGTCGTCGAGCGGGAGGGCCTCGCGCCGCGGCTCCGGCTGGGCACCGAGGTCCTCGAGGCGGTCTTCGACGAGCAGTCGCAACGCTGGCGGGTGCGCACCTCGAGCGGCGACTACTCCGCTGCCGTCCTGCTCGTGTGCGCGGGACGCCTTTCCGAGCCGCGGCTCCCGGCTGTGCCGGGGCTCGACACGTTCGACGGGCCGGCCTTCCACTCCGCGCGCTGGCGCGAGGACGTCGACCTCGACGGGGCGCGCGTCGGGATCGTCGGTTCGGGCGCCTCCGCTGTGCAGATCGTGCCGCACCTCGCGGAGCGTGCGGCCGAGGTGGTGCTCTTCCAACGCTCGGCCCCGTACGTCGTCCCGCGGCGAAACCGCGCCTACCCGCCGCAGGAGCGCCGCACCCTCTCCCGCGCGCCCGGAGCCCTCTCCCGCCTCCGCGAGCAGCTGTTCTGGCGGGCCGAACTCGGCTTCGCCGGCCGGGTCGCCGTCCCCGAGGTGATCGATCGGCTCCGGGCGGAGGCGCTGGACCACCTGGCCGAGCAGGTCGCCGATCCCGAGCTGCGCGCCGTCCTCACGCCGAACTACGAGATCGGCTGCAAGCGGGTCCTCCTCTCGGACGACTACTACCCAGCTCTCGCGCAGCCGCACGTCAGCGTCGTCCCCGGCCCGCTGCGGCGCGTCGAGGCGGGCGCGGCCCTCGGCGATGACGGCGTCCGGCACGAGGTCGACGTCCTCGTCTTCGCCACCGGCTTCCTCTCTACACGGCCGCCCTTCGCCCGGCGGATCCGCGGCCGCGACGGTCTGCTCCTCGCCGATCGCTGGGCCGACGGGATGGCGGCCTACGAGTCCACCGCGGTGCACGGCTTCCCCAGCCTCTTCGTCGTCAACGGCCCTAACGCGAGCCTCGGCCACAACTCCGCCGTGCACATGATCGAGACACAGATCGACTACGTCCTGGCCGCCCTCGACCACCGCGACGCCGCCGGAGCGGAGGTCCTCGAGGTCACCGCCGAGGCCGAGGCCGCCTCCGTCGCCCGCCTGGACTCCCTGAGCGCTGACACCGTCTGGACCAACGGCGGCTGCGAGAGCTGGTACCTCGACGAGAACCGACGCCTGACCCTGCTCTGGCCCGACTTCGCCTTCGCCTTCCGCGAGGAGCTCGGCCGCTTTGACCCCTCCGCCTACACGCACTGACGCGCGCTCGCTATCGTGACCGCATGACCGACCGCGTGCTCGCTCCTGAACCGCCCGCCGACGGCGCGAAACCGACGGGCCCCGCCTCCTACTTCCCGAGCATCGAGAAGACCCACGGCCGCCCCGTCCAGGACTGGCTCGACCTCGCCGACGAACGCCTGCGCACCGAGCCGCACCTACGGGTCGTCACCTGGCTGAAGACCGAGCACGGCCTCGGGCACGGCCACGCGAACGCGATCGTCGCGTACGTGCGGGCCGCCCGCGCCTGAGCCCCGCGCCCCTGCGCCGTTCGCCCCTGCGCCGCCGACCTCGAGCCCGCATCCGAGCCGGTCATCCGCACAGGCTAGGCCCGTCTACCGCCGCGAGCCACCCGTCGTCGCCGTCCGCGCCACCCGGGATAATCAGGGAATGCGCGAAGACGACGATGTCGATCTGGTGATCGACGCGTGGGCCGGTGCCCTGCCCGAACTCGATTTCGCGCCGCTCGACGTCGTCTCGCGTCTGCGTCGGCTCAGTCCGCGCGTGCAGGAGGTGCGGCGCCAGTCCTTCGCCGTCAGCGACCTCGCCCCGTGGGAGTTCGAGCTCCTCTCGCTGCTGCGCCAGCGTGGACCGGGCGGGATGACCCCCTCGGCGCTCGCCACGCACCTGGCCCTCTCCAGCGGTAACCTCGCCAGCCGCGTCGACCGGCTCGGAGCCCGCGGGCTCGTGGTCCGCGAGCAGAACGCCGCGGACTCCCGGAGCAAGATCGTCTCGCTCACCCCGCGAGGCTCCAAACGCGTCGACGAGGCGATGCGCAACCTGGTCGCTGCTGAGAGCGAGGTGCTGGCCGATCTCGACGCCGCACAGATGTCGGTGCTGATCGAGTGCCTGCGCCGGATCAGCGACACCCTCGACCGGCTGCACTGACCCGATACGCCCGCCGAGCCTGAGAAATCAAGCCCGTTCGGAGAGATCACTACCGGTCGTAGCGTGACACCAGCACGGTCGAGGCGTCAGCCACCTGTGCGGATGATCGCGAAAGCGGAGAGCACCATGACACAGATTTCTTCGATCCAACCCGCGCGATGGAGCCGGAACGGAGTCAGGATTGTCGTCGTTCCCGGAGCGGAGCTGCCCCGGTTCCGACTCGAGATCGACCCCCGCCTGACCAGCGCGCCGTCCCTCGTCTCCACCGGGCCCTTCTCCAGCGTCGAGGAGGCCGAGCGCGCAGCGGAGGCGGCCGCGAACCTGCTGGGGGCGAAGATCCCGGCCTGATCCGGCCCTCAAACACCGGCCCCGGCAGCGTCGCGCCCAGAGCATGGGCCCGGGCGTTGAGCGCTCCGGCGCTACGTTCGAGCGACGACCCCGCTCTCCCCCTCTTCGTGGGTGCACGCGGGTCGCCGACCGGTCGCGCTGGTCCGTCTCATCGTCGCGGCGGCTGCCCTCATCGCCGTGATCGCGACGGCCGTGCACACCGAGCTGCTGCCGTTGCGCGAGGAGAAGTCTGTACTGACGGGACTCGTTCTTTGGTCATCATTTCAGGGACAAACGCTGCACGTCGCCCCTAGTCTCATGACCGACGGTTTCTCACCGTTGCACTCCTAGAGATTGGTTGATCATGCGCCTGTTCCCGTCCCTCCGTCGACACGCCAGGACCCGCCGCGCGCGGGCTCTTGCCGTCGGCGCAGCCGTCGCCCTCGCTGCCGCTCTGGTCCCTGCACAGGCCGCCAGCGCCTGCGCTCCGCACACCCTCTCGGTGGTGAGCCTCGGCGACTCGATCACCCAGGGCTACGCGACCTGTGGCTCCTTGGCGGACTGTCCCAGCAACAGCTGGTCCACCGGCACGAACCCCGAAGTGAACTCGTTCGCCACACGACTGGGCGCGGCGCGTCCCGGCACGCAGATCACGACCGCGAACTACTCGCACAGCGGCGATGTCCTCGCGCAGGTCCCCTCGCATGTGGATGCCGCGGTCGCCGCCGGTGTGCATGCGGATGTGGTCACCCTGCTGATCGGCGGGAACGATCTGTGCGCACCCACGAACGCCGTCGCCGCCGACGGATACACGATGACCCCGGCCGACGCCTTCCAGTCCGCAGCGTTCTCTGCGATCACTCGCATCCGCACCGCCTGGCCCACCGCCCACATCGTCCTCTCGTCGACGCCCAACATCGCCGCCGAGTGGTCGGTCGTCAAGAACGGACCCGGAGGTGTGATCTGGCCCGCCGCCAACGCCTGCCGGACCACCCGCGGAGTCGGCGCCGACGGCAGCGCGCTGAACAGCACGGCCGCGGCCGCCTCCGTCAAGGCAGCCGCGACGCGGACTGAGCAGTACAACTCCGCCCTGCAGCACGCCTGCACCCTTGACGGCCCGCTCTGCGACTGGGACGGCGGTGCGCTCACCGCCGCCCCCATCACCGAAGACGTGATCAGCACGGTCGATGACTTCCACCCCAGCGTCGTAGGCCAGGCGAAGATCGCCGCTATCCAGTGGGGCGCTTCGGACTTCGCGAGGTAGCTCCGATCGGAGCGGCCGCTCACGCGTCGAGCGGCCGCTCCCCCTCGCGGCGGCGACGCTGCTCCTCGGCGAGCCGCGCATAGTGCGCCTCCTCGCGCTCGAGATCGGCCAGCTGCTCCTCCGTGCTCTTGGGAGCGGGCCGGACCACGATCGGCGGCGGCGCCTGCTTCCGGCGGCGGGGCACACGGCCGCCGGGAACGAACGAGCCGCCGTCGCCCCGCTTCCACTCGTGGCCGAGCAGGAACCACAGCGAGACGCCGATGATCGGGAGGAAGAAGATCAGCAGGATCCACACGATCTTCGGCAGATTCCGGACGACGTTGTCGGGCTGCCGAACGACGTCGACCAGCGCGAGAACGGTCAGGACGATGACCAGCAGTGAGAACACGACACCCATGCAGACGAGGGTACGACGCCGCCGACTCCGCGCACCTCGTGCAACCCCCTTCGTCCCACGCCTTCCTCGACCGGGCCGTTCGGTGCACACCGGCGGCTCCGAGGAGGGAGCACCCCCTGCTCGGTCGACTCAGCGCTGCACGTGGCAGCGCCGCCGCCCTCGTGGTGATCTCCGCGTTCGGGGTCGCGTCGTTCTCCCTCCTCCTCATCGCGTCCACCCACCCCGGACTGAGCGCGAAGGGCGGACTCTGGTGACGTGCGCGCAACCGAGGCGCAGCCGTCAAGCAGAGGGCGGCATCGCACTGATGCACGCCTTTCCCCCTCGGTTCCGTCGGCCCGCCCCGTCCCCCTCCGCTCATGACACCATCGGACGATGACCGAGACGCCGCCCGCTCCCGCCCGGACCCCGACGAAGCGGCGAGTGACGACCGCCCGCCTCGCGCTCCTCGCGGGCCTGGTTCTGGTCCTCACCGGCCTCGCCGCACTCGCACTCGTGCCGGCGCAATACGCGACCCTCAGCGCCCAGGGCTTCGACGACCTCTGCCGGGGGAGCCTCGGCGGCGTCCCTCCCGAAGCCGGCCAGCTGGTACGCGGCTTCTGGTCGTGGTGGCCCCTCGGCGCGGCCTGCGAGTGGACGCTGCTCGACGGCACGACCGTTGTTGACCGCCCGGACTGGTCGACGACCGCCGTGGCGATCGTCGGCGCGGTGCTGTTCGTGCTCGGAGCGGCCCTCGCGATCGTGTCGCCGTTCCTCCGCCGCCGGGCCGCTCCGGCTGAGACCGCCTAGCGGTCGAAGAGGTCGCCGAGTCCCGGCAGTGGGAAGTCCGAGCCGAACTCCGACACCTGCTCCCCGAGCCCCGACAGGTGCTCGCCCGCGCCGGAGACGAACTCGCCCGCACCGCCGGTGATGTCACCGAACTCACCCAGGTCGCCGAACCCGCCGGCCAGGTTCTCGAAGTCCACTCCGAGGCCCGAAGCCTGCGCCAGGAGCGGACCCGCGACGCTGCTGATCACCGCGCTACCGGCGACCGCCGCAAGCAGTCCGCCCGCCGCTCCGAGCCCGATGCCCGCCGCGGCTCCGACGCCCGTGCCCGCGAGGGCGCCGCGGGTCCCCGGCTTCGAGAACATGTTTTTCAGGAATCCCGGGTTGTTCGCCTCGCCCCGCGTGGCCGCGCGCGCGAGGTCGTCGGGGGCGGAGGAACGCGGCTGCTCGTTCGCGGGCAGCTCGTCTCGGAGGCGCACCTCCACCTGGGCGCGCTGCGCCGGCGTCAGCTTCGCGAACGCATCGCGGTGCACCTGCTCCAGCTGCTCCGGGTCGGCGGTGCGGAGGAGGTAGTCGTAGCGCGCGATCGCCGCGCGGTCCTCCTGCGTCACCACAGGCTGATGCCCGGGCCGGGCGTCCTGAGGGCGGGCGGAGGAACGCGGCTGCGCGGATCCGTGCGGCGGCTGCCCGGTCCGGGCGTCGCCCGTCACCCTGTCGGCGGCCGTGCGCACCAGATCGCGCCAGTCGGTCGTTCCGCCCGAAGACGATCCACCCTTGGAATCGAGCGCCTTCGACGCCATGCCGAGAACGCGCTTGAACATGCTCACAGATAACCTTCCGTCGAGTACCAGCCTCGATCATGGCGGAGTCGTCTGGGCGAACGCCCGCGAGCGCCCCTCCGGCGCCCGTGAGAACCCGAGGAGGGCTACGCGGACATGCTCTCGAAGCACGTCGTCGCAGTCCTACAGGTAAGTGCCGAGCATCGCGTGGGTGCGGAGCACCGCGTAGCTACTGACAACGCCCAGAAAGAGTTCCTCGTAGGTGAAGTCTCCCGCCCCCGGGTTGCTTCCCCGGTGATCGAGCAGGCCTGCTACCTACCCGGGGGGAGGCAGCTGTCTTAGGCCGAACGGTCTTAGTGGACGGCACCGATGTTCCCACGAGAACCGCGAAATGATGCCCGATTTGCCAAAGTTCTGACCGCTTGTTAGGCGTCGCCCGCAGAGTCCACTCGAACACCGCACGAGGAGCCATCCGGAACGACGGCCTCACCTAGAAACTCCGCCAGCACTTCGACACCCACCGACCCGATCCGGTCGACGCGAACACCCGCCACATCCGCACAGCTCTCGACTCGCTCCCGAAGTATCAGTCCGAACTGATCCGGCTCATGCTCTGGGACGGCTTTACCCTCCCCGAGGCCGCGACAATCCTCGGAGTCAGCGAATCGACCGCACGCGGCCAACACCTACGAGCCACTCTCCGACTTCAAGCCGTCCTCCGACCACGCGAACACCATCGAGGCCCCACCAACGAATGAGCAAGCAACAGACGTCGATACCGACTTGCGGGCGGCGACTCCAGCACCCGATGGATCTGTGAACGCGTTCATCGGCTGGACCGCCGCCGGCGTGGTCACCGTGCTCGCCGCCGTGGTTCTGATGTTCAGCAGCTTCATAGTGGCTCTGGGGATCACGGACGCGGATCCATCCGAGGGGGCCATCGCGATCGGCGCCGGCGGGGTAGGTGCCGTCATCTCGATTGTCGTTGCCGCTGTCGGTGGGTACGTCGCTCCCCGGAGGCTCTCGCGTCGGCCTGTTCTCGTCGCGTGGCTTCCAGCTGTAGTGAGTGCCCTCTGGTGCGGGATCGCTATCGGCCTTTTTCCCGTCCTGCTCGAGAACGTCGTCTTTCCGCCGTCGTTGATCCCAGTGCCGATGAGCCAGCCGCTCCTTTTCCAAGCGTTGATTCTCACGGCCGGCGCCATCCCGGCTGGAGCGGGGTTGCTGGTGATCAATCTCGTGTTCCGCGTGCTCAAAGCCCGCCGGGGCCGAGTCGCGACCCACACGAGAGGTGGCGCTCCCAACGTCGAGAGTCAGCACCGCTCGTGATCCACGGCGACGGAGGACAGGAGATCAGCCGGCCGATCTGCGGCGTCGGCTCAATGCCCAGGCGAGCGCGCCGGCGAGCAGCACCGCGCAGGTCAGGCCGGCGACGTGCACGACGAGCGACAGCGCCCCGTTAGCGGGGAGTAGGAAGCCATACGGCACCCACCCGTCGGTTGCTCCGCGAACAAGCACGACGATGACCCAGATGATCGGGTAGGGCAGGAGCACCCACAGCCGACGCCAGGAGAGCGGTCCGCAGTCAGCGGCGACGGTCCAGTCGAGGAGGACGAGCGCGGGAAGCACCAGGTGCAGGACGGCGCTGACCCAGGGCGGGGCCGAGCCGGTCCCGGGAACGAGGGTGTTGTAGATCACGGCGACGACGATCAGGTAAGCCGTCGATGCGCCACGGACGTAGCTCAGCCACACCGGAGTCGGACGGCGGGCAAGCGCGACCGATCCCGCGACGATCAGCACCGCGCTCGCGAGGAGGCTGGTCTGGTTCGTGAAGTAGCCGAAGTAGTCGAACGGATTTGAATCGCCGACCGCGATGCTCAGCGCGTAAGTGTGGAGGATCACCGCGATCGCCGCTGCACCGACGGCGACGCGAGCAGCGCCCACGAATGGGCGGGTCGATGCCAGGGAACTCATCGGGCCAGCCTAGGACCCGTCGGGGTTCCTGTTGGCCTGCAACAATCACTCCCCCTTCGTAACGGCGCTGAGTATCTCAGGCCGAGACGCGACCACGAGGAAAGCGGCGACGTCCCTAAGTCTGAGCCAGTGGGGACGTTCTCGAAAGTGCGCAGCACGGTCGCGGTCGCGGCATGCCTGGTGGTCGTGACAAGATGCACGGCGCAACCTGCACCGCCGGCAAATCAGTGGGCACAAACTTTGCGCCACCCTACGCGTCCGAGGAGTTATCGAGGAGCGATCGAGCACCTTCGAGCCCTCGAAACGGTACTGACCCATCGCACAATCGGGCATGCTGCCGACCTCGATTCTACCGCGGCCGACAGCACGGGCACCATCTGACAAAAGAAAATCGATGCTAGAAGACCTTCGACGCGACTACCGCATCTTCTTTAGCACGACTTGCTTGGCCGGCCGCGCGTCCCTCCTGGCAATCAAATTGTGCACCAGCCGCACCGCCCGCATCACGCTGAAGATGACAGAGAAGACAAGAGTCAACGGCGCTGAGAATCCAGTGAGCGCATTGGAGTACAGCCACGAAGGCACACTTGAAACCAGGCCATTTGGCTATCGAATCCAGCCGACACAAGATCCTCATACGCTTTCCAGACTCTTTGAGCGTTATTCATAAGCATTTACCAGCCGAGTCGGTAAAGTTCGAGGCGGGTGACGGTGCGAATGAGGTTGGGAAGTTCTGTAAGACGTCCGCGATAGCCGGTCTTGAGGATTTTCCAGTTCTTCCAGTGCGCGATGCATCTTTCGACCGCCGAACGGATGGAGGAGATGTATCGGTTGGCTGTACGTGTGTTGTCATCATGTTGTCCGTGGTGAAATTTTTTCCGGGGAGTG
>NZ_PSWS01000068.1 GCF_002932875.1 Rathayibacter tritici | reverse complement strand
GAACTCCGGGTTCCCTCGACGGTCCGGGGTTCCCTCGGCGGGCGGGCGGGCGGGCCGGCGGGGCGGCCGTAAACTGGGATCGTGGCCCTCAACGAGATCATCTCGGCGCTGTCGCGCGCCTCCACGTTCGACGATGCTCTGGCGTACGCGGTGCGGGACGCTGATTTCTCGGTGCCGGACGGCCTTCGGGTCCCTCTGCTCGCGGGGTTGATCCAGCGGCGGGCGGAGGCGGGGCGTCCGCAGGCTGCGCTGGTGGTCACGGCCACGGGGCGCGACTCCGAGAACGTGCGCGCCTCGCTCGGCTGCGTGCTGCCGGACGCGGACGTCGTCGAGTTCCCCGCGTGGGAGACGCTGCCGCACGAACGTCTGAGCCCGAGCGCCGAGATCGTCGGGCGGCGGCTCGACGCGCTGCGGCGGATGAAGCAGTGGTCGGGGGAGCGGCCGCTCGTGGTCGTCGCCTCGGTGCGTGCGGCGCTGCAGCCGGTCGCGGACAACCTCGCCGACATCGAGCCCATCCGGCTCGTGAAGGGGACGCGCGGCTACGACCTGGGCCGCATCTCGGCCGAGCTGGTCGATCTGGCCTACGCGCGCGTCGACATGGTCACCCGCCGCGGCGAGTTCGCGGTGCGCGGCGGCATCCTCGACGTCTTCCCGGCGGTGGCGGAGCACCCGAGCCGGGTGGACTTCTTCGGCGACGAGGTCGACTCCATCCGCGCCTTCTCCGTGGCCGATCAGCGCTCGCTCCCGGGCGAGATCGACTCCGTTCTTTTGCCGCCGAGCCGCGAGCTGCTGCTCGTGCCGGCGGTGCGGCAGCGGGCCCGCGAGATGCTGCACGAGTTCCCCAGCCTGTCCGCGATGCTCGCGAAGATCGCCGAGGGCATCCCGGTCGAGGGCATGGAGTCGTTGGCCCCCGCGCTGCTGGAGCGACTGGTCCCGATCTCGCACTACCTCCCCGACGGCGCGGCCGTCGCCGTTCTCGCCCCCGAGCGCGTCGCGACGCGGGCGATCAGCCTCGCCGAGACGAACCGCGAGTTCCTGCAGGCGGCGTGGAGTGCGGCGACCGCCGGCGCCGAGGCTCCGATCGACCTCGCCTCCGGCGAATTCATCTCGCTCGGCGCGCTGCGCGACTCCGTCGCACTGAGCACTCCGGGCGCCGATGCTCCCGATCACCCGTGGTGGACGATGAGCACGTTCCGCCAGGGCCCCGCCGCGGGTGAGGCCGAGGTGCTGCCGGAGGAACTCGGCATTGACGAGATCCTCGCCGTCCGCGTCGAGGGCGAGCCGGTCCCCGGTTTCGGTGCGAGTGTCGAGGGTGCCCTCGCGCATGTCCGCGCGCGCCTCGCCGACGGCTGGACCGTCGTCCTGACCGCCCCCGGCACCGGCACGGTCGAGCGCACCGACCAGGTCCTCGCCGAGCACGAGGTCGCCGCCCGCATCGTCGCCGACCTGCCCGCCGGGCTCGAGACCGGCCTCGCCTACGTGGTGCAGGCCTCCGTCGATCACGGCTTCGAGGTGGCGGAGGCGAAGCTCGCCCTGCTCACCGACACCGAGTTCTACGGTCGCTCCGTCGGCTACGACTCCCGCGCGGTCAAGAAGCTCGCGTCGCGCCGCAAGAACGTTGTCGATCCGCTTCAGCTCAGCCCCGGCGACCATGTGGTGCACGCCACACACGGCATCGGCCGCTTCGTCGAGCTCTCGCAGCGCGAGGTCTCCAGCGGAGGCCGCAACGCGGTGAAGACTCGCCGCGAGTACCTGGTGCTCGAGTACGCGCCCAGCAAGCGCGGCTTCCCGGGCGACAAGCTGCTCGTCCCCACTGACCAGCTCGACCTGCTCTCCCGTTACGTCGGCGGCGAGGCTCCGGCGCTGAGCAAGATGGGCGGGAGCGACTGGGCGCAGGCCAAGAGCAAGGCACGGCGAGCGGTCCGCGACATCGCGGTCGAGCTGGTGAAGCTCTACTCCGCCCGGATGGCCTCCCGCGGGCACGCCTTCCCGCCGGACACCCCGTGGCAGCGCGAGCTGGAGGAGGCGTTCCCGTTCGCCGAGACCCCCGATCAACTCACGGTGATCGACGAGGTCAAGGCCGACATGGAGCGGCCGATCCCGATGGACCGTCTGCTTTCGGGCGACGTCGGCTTCGGCAAGACCGAGGTCGCTGTACGCGCCGCGTTCAAGGCCATCCAGGACGGCAAGCAGGTCGCGATGCTCGTGCCGACCACGCTGCTCGTGCGCCAGCACCTCGAGACGTTCCAGGAGCGCTTCGCCGGCTTCCCCGTGCACCTGCGGGCGCTCAGCCGGTTCCAGAGCGCGAAGGAGTCGAAGGAGACGATCGACGGCCTCGCGGATGGCACCGTCGACATGGTCATCGCGACCCACCGGCTCCTCAGCGACAGCATCGCCTTCAAGGACTTGGGCCTGCTCGTGATCGACGAGGAACAGCGCTTCGGCGTGGAGCACAAGGACAAGCTGAAGGCGCTGAAGAAGAACGTCGACATCCTCTCGATGAGCGCCACGCCCATCCCGCGCACGCTCGAGATGGCGGTGACCGGTATTCGCGAAATGTCCACTCTCGCTACTCCGCCGGAGGAGCGCCATCCCATTCTGACTTTCGTCGGCCCTTACTCCGAGAAGCAGATCTCGGCCGCCATCCGCCGTGAACTGCTGCGCGAGGGCCAGGTGTTCTTCGTGCACAACCGGGTCTCGACGATCAACCGTGCTGCCTCCCAGATCGCCGAACTGGTGCCGGAGGCGCGCATCGCCGTCGCCCACGGCAAGCTCAGCGAAGCCCAGCTCGAGCGGATCATCGTCGACTTCTGGGAGCGCAAGTTCGACGTGCTCGTCTCGACGACCATTGTCGAGACCGGCCTCGACATCCCGAACGCGAACACGCTGATCGTCGACCGCGCCGACAAATACGGACTCTCTCAGCTGCACCAGTTGCGCGGACGGGTGGGCCGTGGCCGCGAGCGCGCCTACGCCTACCTCCTCTACGACGAGATGAAGCCGCTGAGCGAGACGGCGCACGACCGACTGCAGACGCTCGCTGCCAACTCCGACCTCGGCGGCGGCATGCAGATCGCGCTGAAGGATCTCGAGATCCGCGGCGCGGGCAACCTGCTCGGCGGGGAGCAGTCCGGGCACATCCAGGGTGTGGGGTTCGACCTGTACCTGCGGATGATCGGCGAGGCCGTCGACACCTTCCGTGGCGAGGTCGCCGAGGGTCAGACGGAGCTGCGGCTCGAACTTCCCGTCGACGCGCGGATCCCGGAGGAGTACGTCGACAGCGAGCGGCTGCGGCTGGAGGCATACCAGAAGCTCTCGGCCGCCTCCTCGCTGACCGCGAAGGAGGGCAGCATCGACCTGGTCGTCGAGGAGCTGACCGACCGCTACGGCGAGCTGCCGGAGGCAGTGGAGAACCTCATCCTGGTATCCCGGCTCCGGATGCGCGCGCAGAGGGCGGGGCTCAGCGACGTGGTCGCGATGGGCTCGAACGTGCGCGTCGCTCCCGCGCACCTGCCCGACTCGATCCAGGTGCGCCTGCGCCGGATGTACCCGAGTGCGAAGTACCTGCAGCAGGCCGATGCCGTCGTGGTGCCGATGCCCGTGCTCGACGGCGTCCCGCTGGGCGACCGGGCGCTGATCCAGTGGGTGGCGTCGCTCCTGGACGCGCTGTTCCCGGAGCCGGTCTCCGTCTGAGCGGGCCCCGGCGGCGTTCCGCCGATGTGCGCCGCTCGCGGTTCCGCCGTCATGAGCGGCTCCGCGGCGGGAACGGCCGCTGGCAGGATGGAGGGCATGCCGCTGCCCGCCGCCCCCGAGAGCCGAAGCCGCTCGCCGGCCCGCTGGTCGCCGTCCGGGCAGTCGCGGTGCGCGCGTCAGGTGTCGAACTCTTCGCTCCCTGCTCGCTCACGGCGGAAGCGGGGGAGCGCGTCGCTGTCACCGGCCGCAACGGCACCGGGAAGACCACGCTTGCCGCCGACGCTGCTCGGCCCAGTGCCGCTCCCGATCGGCGACGGTGCAGGAGCCGTGGTGGTGCTCTGGAACCTGCCCGGCGCGCTGGTCAGCGCCTCAACCGCGGCGGCCGTCGCGGCGTCGCCCGCACTCCTTGGCGCGGTGCCGCTCGTCGCCGCAGGCTGCCTCCTCGTCGCGCGGCGGTGCCTGGCGCGCGCCTGAGGGGCCTCGCGTCCGGACTGCTCCCCCGACGAGACGGCCACGGAGGCCGAGCGGCCGGAGTGGATGCGAGGATGGCCGGGTGACCGCGCACCCCCGGCTCGATGAGCTCATCCGCACCGTCCATGTTCTCCGCGCCCCGGGCGGTTGCCCGTGGGACGCCGAGCAGACCCATGAGTCCCTCGTGCGCTACCTGATCGAGGAGTCGCACGAACTCGTCGATGCCATCGAGGCGGGGGACCGGGCCGATCTGATCGAGGAGCTCGGCGACGTGCTCTACCAGGTGCTCTTTCACGCCGATCTCGCCGCCGAGAGCGCCGAGCCCTTCACCATCGAGGACGTCGCGGCGCAGATGAATGCCAAGATGATCGGTCGCCACCCGCACGTCTTCGGTGACGCCACGGCCGAGACCGCCGACGACGTGATCGCCGTCTGGGACGACCTCAAGCGCACAGAGAAGCCGCACCGCACCAGCGTGCTCGACGGGATCCCGCAGGGGATGCCCGCCCTCGCGCTCGCCGACAAGGTGATCGGCAAGGCGACCAGCCTCGGTGTCGTGGACGCCGGCCAGGGCCCGCTGCCCATCGAATCGGAGGACGACCTCGGCCCGCTCTTGCTCGCCATTGTCGCCTCCGCCCGAGCGCGGGGACTCGACGCGGAACGCGCGCTCCGCACGGCCACTCGCGACCTGCAGGACGAGATCCGCGCGGTCGAGCAGGAGCGTCGCGGGGAGTGACGCGACGCAACGTCAGCTGAGAGGGCACCTCATCCACGATGGTGGATGAGACCTACTCTCAGCTGACGTTGTGTCGTCGGCCCACCCCGGCCCACCCCGGCCGATCTGGGAGAATCGCCGTCATGGCCTCCCCGATCACCCCGCCCCGCGGCATGCGCGACTTCCTCCCGGCAGACAAAGCGAAGCGCGAGCACGCGCTCGGCATCATCCGCCGCGTGTACGCCGCCCACGGGTTCGATGAGATCGAGACGCCCGTGGTCGAGGACTTCGACCGCCTGCACTCCGGACTCGGCGGCGACAACGAGAAGCTCGCCTTCAGCGTGCTGCGCCGGGGGCTCACCCGCGACGACCTCGCGGCCGCCGACGACGCTTCTGCCCTCGCCGACCTCGGCCTGCGCTTCGACCTCACCGTGCCGCTCGCCCGCTTCTACGCCTCGCACCGCGCCGAGCTGCCGACCGTCTTCCGCTCGGTCCAGATCGCCCCGGTCTGGCGGGCCGAGCGTCCGCAGAAGGGCCGCTACCGCCAGTTCGTCCAGTGCGATATCGACATCATCGGCGAGCCCGGGCAGCTGGCCGAAGTCGAACTGATCACCGCGACCGCGGCGGCGCTGGACGCCCTGGGCCTGCGCGAGTGCACCATCCGGATCAACGACCGCCGCATCCTCACCGGCATCCTGGAGCACTGTGGTTTCGCTCCCGAGCGCTTCGGTCCGGCGTTGATCTCGATCGACAAGCTCGACAAGATCGGCGCCTCGGGAGTCGTCGCCGAGCTCGAGGCCGACGGCCCCGACGCCGCCGCAGTGCTCGGCGGCTACCTCGCGCGGATCGAGGAGGCGGTCGCCTCCGGGGGAGTGGCGCTCGAGCAGTCCGCGATCCTCGACGTTCTGCCCGAGGGCATCGATCCGGAGGCGGTGCTCGCGCTCGAGACGCTGGCTCGGTCACTGCGTTCGCTGCCCTCCGGCGTCTCGCTCCGCTTCGATCCGACCCTCGTGCGCGGGATGGGCTACTACACGGGCACGATCTTCGAGATCGCGCACCCGTCCTCGGGTTCCTCCGTGGGCGGCGGCGGGCGATACGACGGGATGATCGGCCGTTTCCTCGGGCAGGAGGTGCCGGCGTGCGGCTTCTCGATCGGTTTCGAGCGGATCGTCGAGCTGATCGGCGGGACCGAGTCCGAGCGCGTTGACGCCGTCGTCTTGGTGCACGAGCGCGACGCCGCGCCTGAGCTGCTGCTCGCGCTCAAGCAGGAGCTGATCGCCCAGGGCTCACGTGTGCGCCTCGAACGCCGAGCCAAGAATCTGACTCCGCTGCTCGACCGGGCCGCTGCCGCGGGCTTCACCCGCTTCGCCGTCGTCCCGCGGGACGCCGCATCCGCCGCCGACCTCTCCTTCAAGCACCTCGGCTGAGCGAGGACGCGCCTCGGAGGATCTGCTGGCGCGTGCGCCCGGAATGGTCGGATCGTTGTCCGATTCGTGAGAGCCTTAATACCCGCGAAATCTGCGGATACACCTGAGAAATCTCCCGAGGATAGCGTCGAGGCACCCGATCGGCGCGGCTTGGCGCGCCTGCACCGGCACCCCGCAGCGATCCCGCGCACCGCACCGCAGCAGCCCTGACGATCCCCACCCGAGGAGTCCCCTTGACCCTGTCGCCCCTCCGCTCCCACCGCCCTGTCGACCGTCGCAGCGTCCTCCGGATGGCGGGCGTCGCCGGCCTCGCGATCAGCGGTGCGTCCGTCCTCGCGTCCTGCGCTTCCGACGCTTCCGGTGCTTCGGCCGCCACCGGAGGCGATCTCGGCACCCTCAAGGTCCAGCTGTCCTGGATCAAGAACGAGGAGTTCGCGGGCGAATTCTTCGCCGACTCGAAGGGCTACTTCACCGAGGCCGGCCTCTCGGGAGTGACGCTCACGCCCGGTCCCTCGACCGGCGTCGCCGAACTGCTCTCGGGCCGAGCCGACGTCGCGCTGAGCGACGCGGTCTCGATCGGCACCGCGATCGCGCAGCAGGAGGCACCGCTGAAGATCATCGGCGCGACGTATCAGAAGAATCCCTTCACGGTCCTCTCGATCACGACTGCCGGCAACATCGCCACTCCGGCCGATCTGGCCGGGAAGAAGATCGGCGTGCAGGCCTCGAACACCTCGCTGTTCCAGGCGTTGCTCGCCGCGAACGGCCTCGCCGAGTCCGACCTCACGGTCGTCCCCGTCGAGTACGACCCCTCGGTCCTCATCAACGGCACGGTCGACGGCTTCATCGCCTACCTGACCAACGAAGCGATCACCGTCGCGGCCGAGGGCTACGAGGTCGTCAACCTGCCCTTCGCCGACAACGGCCTCCCCTTCGTCGCCGAGACCTTCTCGGTGTCGGAGCAGGCGATTGCCGAGAAGCGCAATGCTCTCAAGGCGTTTCTTGTCGCCGAGATCAAAGGGTGGACCGACGCGGTGAACGACCCGGAGGCGGGCGCGATGCTCGCCGTCGACACCTACGGCAAGGACCTCGGCCTCACGGCGGAGTCCTCCAAGAAGGGCGCCACCATTCAGGCACAGCAGCTGGTCGTCTCGGACGAGACGGCCTCGAACGGCCTGTTCACCATCTCCGAGACGCTCCAGTCCGAGACCATCGCGTCCCTGGCGGGTGCCGGGATCGACGTCACGGCCGAGGCTCTCTTCGACCTGACCCTCCTCGCCGAGGTCTACGAGGCGAACCCCGACCTGCTGAAGTATGCAGCGTGACCCTGATCCCCGAAGGGCACCACTCGTGACCGACACGACCGACACCGGCACCCTGCGCGATCAGGGTATCGGCGGCACCGGCATCCAGATCCGCGGCCTGTCGAAGACGTTCCGGATGGGCTCGCGCAGCGTCGCGGCGCTGCAGGACACGGATCTGCACACCGACCAGGGCAGCTTCCTCGCCCTCCTGGGCCCCTCGGGCTGTGGCAAGTCGACGATCCTGCGCATCCTGGCGGGTTTGGAGGAGCCGACGTCCGGTTCCATCCGGGTCGATGGCCGCACCCCGCAGGAGTTGCGCCGCGCCAACAAGCTGGGTATCGCCTTCCAGGACCACGCGCTCCTGCCGTGGCGCAGCGTGACGGCGAACATCCGGCTGCCGTTCGAGATCGCGGGTAAGCCGGTCGATCAGGCGTACATCGACGAACTCATTGACCTCGTGGGTCTGCGCGGCTTCGAGAAGGCCAAGCCTGCTCAGCTCTCGGGAGGCATGCGCCAGCGCGTGTCGATCGCGCGCTGCCTCATCCTCAAGCCCGAGGTCCTGCTGCTCGACGAGCCGTTCGGCGCGCTCGACGACATGACGCGGCAAAAGCTCAACCTCGAGCTGCTGCGGATCTGGACCGAGAAGCCGGCGACGACGCTCCTCGTCACGCACGGCATCTCGGAGGCGATCTTCCTCTCCGACCGCGTCGCCGTGATGAGCCCTCGCCCCGGCCGGGTGAAGGAGATCATCGACATCGACCTGCCCCGCCCGCGCACGCCAGAGATGCAGCGCACCCCCGAGTTCCACGCCTACGTGGACCAGGCGTCGGAGCTGCTGTTCGGCGACGGCGGCGCGGCCGCGGACGACCAGTAGGACCACCGTGGCCACCATGCTCCCCGCCGCCTCGCGGCGCACTCTGTCCCTCCCTCCGTGGCTCACCGGGCTGATCGGCGTGGCTGTAATCGTCGCCGTCTGGTGGATCGTGGCGCTCGTCACCGCGCCCACCGGCACCGCGACCTACGCGCCCGTGCCCACTCCTGTGCAGGTCGTGCAGACCGCGATCGAGGACGGCGCCGGCTTCTACTGGCGCAACTTCTCTGTCACGATCGGCGAGGCCGCCGTCGGCTACGTCTGGGGCAACCTGATCGCGCTCGTGCTCTCGGCGCTCGTCCTGGTCCTGCCCTGGCTGGAGGGGGTCGTCTCGCAGCTCGCGGTCATCACCTACTGCGTGCCGATCGTGGCCATCGGCGCGATCGTGCTGCTGATCCTCGGCGGGGCGGACGCTCCCGGCAAGGCCAGCCCGACCGCGATCTTCCTGGCCGGTCTCTCCGTGTTCTTCACCACGGTCGTCGGCAGCTTGCTCGGTCTCAAGGCGGCCGACAGGGCGGCGCTGGACGTCGTCACGGTCTACGGAGGCTCGCGCTTCACCCAGCTGCGCAAGGTCCGCCTGATCGCGGCCCTGCCCGCCATTCTGTCGGCGCTGCAGATCGCGGTGCCTGCGGCCTTCCTCGGTGCGATCCTCGGCGAGTACTTCGGCAAGATCGAGACGGGCGTGGGTCCGATCCTGGTCGCGGCGCAGGTCTCGCTGAACTCGCCGCGCGTCTGGGCGCTCTTCCTCCTCTGCGCGGGCGTCGCGCTCCTGGGCTACGGCATCGTCGGCGGGATCGGGCGCCTCGTCGCGCCCTGGTCCTCCGGAAAGCGGGCATGACCATGACCACCACCGTCCCCGACCGCACCGAGCAGCCCACGGCGGCGTCGATCCTCGCGGTCGACGAGTTGCGGCGGCAGCTGCGCGCGGCCGCCCTCGGCGCGACGCTGAAGCGCCTGCGCAGAAGCCTGCTGGTGGCCCTGTCGACGCTTGTGATCGTGCTCGCGATCTGGATCGCCGTTGTCCTCTTCAGTGGGGTCTCGCCCTATGTGGTGAAGGGCCCGTGGGACGTCTGGAAGCACGTGGTCACCGACGCGAAGGCGGCCGAGCACCGCGCCGAGCTCGGCGGCCTCTTCGCTGTCACGATGGGAGACGCGCTGATCGGCTTCACCGCGGGCCTGGTCGTGGCGATCCTCGGCGCGATCCTGTTCCGCCTGTCCAAGGGCATCGAGCACGCACTGATGCCGTTCGCGATGCTGCTGCGCTCGGTGCCGCTGATCGCGATGGCGCCCTTGATCATCCTGGTCTTCGGGACCGGCTCCCTCGCCTCCGTGGCCGTCATCGGTGGCATCGTCGTGCTGTTCCCCGCGCTGGTGACCATCGCCTTCGGCCTGAACAACGCCTCACCGCAGATGCTCGACGTGGTCGCGGTCTACGGCGGCAGCACCCTCACCGCGATCCGCAAGGTCGCGATCCCCGGCTCGCTGCCCTCACTCTTCGCCGCGATCCGCATCTCGGTGCCCGGCGCGATCACCGGGGCGCTCCTGGCCGAGTGGCTCTCGACCGGCTCGGGCATCGGCGGGGCGATCAACGCCTGGTCGGCGCAGGCCCGCTTCGCGGACGTCTGGTCGGCGGTCGTGCTCGTGACCGGCGTCTCGCTCGTGCTCTACATGATCGTGCAGGTGCTCGAGAGCTTCGTCCTCTCCCGGATGTCCCTCGCCCTGAACTGAGGGGGAGGGGGAGCGGAGGGACGGGGTCGGGTCAGACGGTGACGATCGCGTCGATGCGGTGGCCGGCCAGCACCTCGCGGCCGCCGAGCCCGTCGAGCTCCATCACCACCGCGATCCCCTCGAGGCTCCAGCCGGCACGCTCGATCAGGCGGCGGCTCGCGTCGAGCGTGCCTCCGGTGGCCAGCACGTCATCGACGAGCAGCAGGCGCGAGCCCCGGGGCGCCGCGTCCTCGTGCACTTCGAGCACCGTCTCGCCGTACTCGAGCGTCGCCTGCTCCCGCAGCACCGCACGCGGCAGCTTGCCGGGCTTGCGGATGGTCACGACGCCGAGCCCCGCGGAGTAGGCGGCCGCCGCGGCGAGGAGGAAGCCGCGCGCCTCCACTCCGGCGATCGCGTCGATCCGGCCCCGGTAGGGCGCGATCAGCGCATCGGCCACGGACCGCAGAGCCTCTCCGTCGCCGAAGACCGGGGTCAGGTCGCGGAACAGGATGCCCGGGCTGGGGAAGTCCGGGACGACGGCGGTGAGACGGTCGACGTGGTCGGCGGCGGTCGTGGTCACAGGGAACCTCCGGGTCGGCGGGTGCGCCCGGGCCGTCCGGCGATCGGGCCCTGGGAGTCTATGACCGGCACCGGTCTCCTGCGGTTCGAAGGCGGTCAGTAGACTCCTTTCCGACCGCTCCCGTCTCCGGGAGCCCACCCGTCAAGAGGAGATAGTTGTGGCCCTTATCGAGGCAGTCGTCGCCCGAGAAATTCTGGACTCCCGTGGCAATCCCACGGTCGAGGTCGAGGTCCTGCTCGAGGACGGCGCGTCCTCGCGAGCGGCCGTCCCGTCCGGCGCCTCCACCGGTGCGTTCGAGGCGTACGAGCTGCGCGACGGCGACTCCGACCGCTACCTCGGCAAGGGCGTGCAGAAGGCCGTCGACGCCGTGATCGACGAGATCGGCCCGGCCATCGAGGGCTTCGACGCCACGGATCAGCGCCTCGTCGACGCCGAGCTGATCGAGCTCGACGGCACCGAGAACAAGTCCCGCCTGGGTGCGAACGCGATCCTCGGCGTCAGCCTCGCCGTGGCCAAGGCCGCCGCGCAGTCATCGGATCTCGACCTGTTCCGCTACGTCGGCGGCCCGAATGCGCACACCCTGCCCGTGCCGCTGATGAACATCATCAACGGAGGCGCACACGCCGACACCGGCGTCGATATCCAGGAGTTCATGGCCGTCCCGCTGGGCGCCGAGTCCTTCTCGGAGGGCCTGCGCTGGGGCGTCGAGATCTATCACGCTCTCAAGGCGCAGCTGAAGAAGGCCGGCTTCGCCACCGGCCTCGGCGACGAGGGCGGCTTCGCCCCCGACCTGCCCACCAACCGCGAGGCGCTCGACTTCATCCTCAAGGCCGTCGAGGCCGCCGGGTTCACCCCCGGGAAGGACATCGGACTCGCGCTCGACGTCGCCTCCTCGGAGTTCTACGAGGACGGCGCCTACACGTTCGAGGGCAAGAAGCTCTCGGCCGAGGAGCTCTCCGCCTACTACGCCGACCTCGTCGCCAATTACCCGCTGGTCTCGATCGAGGACCCGCTGGACGAGGACGACTGGGCCGGCTGGACCCACCTCACCGCGTCCATCGGCGACAAGGTGCAGCTCGTCGGCGATGACCTCTACGTCACTAACCCGGTGCGTCTGGCCCGCGGCATCGCCGAGAAGGCGGGTAACTCGATCCTGGTCAAGGTGAACCAGATCGGCACGCTCACCGAGACGCTCGACGCCGTGGCCCTCGCGCAGCGCAACGGCATGACCGCGATCCTCTCGCACCGCTCCGGTGAGACCGAGGACACCACCATCGCCGACCTCGCAGTCGCGGTGGACGGCGGCCAGATCAAGACCGGCGCCCCGGCCCGCTCGGACCGCGTCGCGAAGTACAACCAGCTGCTGCGCATCGAGGAGATCCTGGGAGGCGCGGCGACCTACGCGGGTCGCTCCGCGTTCCCGCGCTTCTCCGCGTAGTCTCGGCACGCCGGAGCGGCCCCGGAGCCTCCCACCTCGGTGCGGACGCCGGGGCCGCTCCACTTCCCCCCCGACCGAGGAGGCACCTGCACATGGCCCGTCAGCCCCGCCGCCCCTCGGCCCCCGGCAGCGCGCCGCGGCGGCCGGCTCCTGCGCCCGCCGCCCGGACGGATCCCGCCGCAGCGGCGCGCCCGGCAGGCAGGACGACGGCGGCGGGGAAGCCGCGCACCGCCTCCGCTCCGCGGGCTCCGCGGCCTTCGCGGGCTCCGCGCCCGAAGCAGCCGCCCGCTCCGCCCTCGTCGGCGTGGATCGCCGGCGTCCGCGGCTCCGGCTTCACCCTGCTGGTGATGGGGATCATGATCCTCGCGGTGGTGGTGCTCGCTCCGAGCATCAAGAACTTCGTCGAGCAGCGCGCCGAGATCGCCGAGCTGCAGCGCTCGGTCGACGCAGCCAAGACGCAGGCGCAGAACCTCGACGAGCAGCGCACCCGCTGGTCCGACCCGGCCTTCATCCGCGCCCAGGCCAGCGAGCGGCTCTACTTCGTTATGCCCGGCGAGGTCAGCTACCTCGTGCTGGATGACGTGACGCTCGCCCAGCAGGCGCAGCAGCCCGCGAGCGACACTGTGCAGGAGACGCCGAGCGACTGGGCGGGCTCCCTGCTCTCCTCGATCGCGGTCTCGGGCCTGGGCGAGCCGACCGCCGACGAGCTGGCCCCGGCTCCGTAGCGCGGGGCTTGCAGCCCCGATGCCGCCGCCCGCCCCCGCGTACACTGGAGCGTCCTCCCGGCCGTCCGTCCTCTGGAGCCCCCGTGACCACGCCCCCCTTCGATCCTCCGTCCGAGCGCGATATCGCGGTCGTCTCCGCCCAGCTGGGCCGCCCGGCTCGCGACGTGGTCGGGATCAGCGCCCGGTGCGTCTGCGGCGACCCGACGGTGGTCTCCACGAGCCCGCGCCTGTCCGACGGCACCCCGTTCCCCACCTTCTACTACCTGACGCACCCGGCCGCGACGGCCGCGATCTCGCAGCTCGAGGCGACGCAGGTGATGGTCGAATACACCGCGATGCTGGCCGAGGACGAGGAGCTGCGCGAGGCCTACGCCGCCGCGCACCGGGCGTTCCTGGCCGACCGCGAGAGCGTGGGTTCCGTACCCGAGATCGCGGGCATCTCCTCCGGCGGCATGCCCTCGCGGGTGAAGTGCCTCCATGCCCTCACGGCGCACGCCCTCGCGGCCGGGCCCGGCGTCAATCCGATCGGCGACCTGGCCCTGGCCCGCGCTGACTGGTCTCCCGAGCGCTGCTCCTGCAGACCGCTCGACAGGTAGCCGCTCCTGTCGGAGCCGCGGAGGCGCACCACCGGCGCGCTCTTCGCTAAGCTGATCCCCCGTCGGGGTCAGTGCTGCCCACCGCATCGAGAGCGGGCACTTCGCGTTGCGTGAGGGTGTTCGCATTGTCCATCCCTCTTGGAGAGTCAACCGTGCCCAAAATCCTGATCGTCGGAGGCGGCTACGCCGGCTTCTACACCGCGTGGAAGCTCGAGAAGCAGCTCCGCCCGCACGAGGCAGAGGTCACGATCGTCGACCCGCTGCCGTACATGGCGTACCTGCCCTTCCTCCCCGAGGTCGCCGCGGGGTCCATCGAGCCCCGACACGCGATCGTCTCTCTGCGCCGTCACCTCAAGAAGACCGCGATCCTCGCCGCCAAGGTGACGAAGATCGACCACGCGAACCGCACCGCGACCATCACTCCGACGGTCGGCGAGCCCTACGAGTTCGAGTACGACCAGATCGTCGTCACCGCCGGCTCCGTCTCGCGCACCTTCCCGATTCCGGGCGTCGCCGACACCGCGATCGGACTGAAGACGATCGAGGAGGCGACAGCGATCCGCGATCGTATGCTCACCAACTTCGATAAGGCCGCGTCGCTGCCGGCCGGCCCGGAGCGCTCGCGCCTGCTGACCGTCACGGTCGTCGGCGGAGGTTTCGCGGGCATCGAGGTCTTCGCCGAGCTGCGCTCCTTCGCGAGTGCGCTGCTCAAGCGCTACCCCGAGATCGACTTCGAGGAGACCCAGTTCCACCTCATCGAGGCGATGGGACGGATCATGCCCGAGGTCGCCCTCGAGACCAGCCACTGGGTGCTGAAGAACCTCGACGAGCGCGGTGCTACGGTGCACCTGGACACGCAGCTGAAGTCGGCCGAGAACGGCGTCATCCAGCTCTCGACCGGCGAGAGCTTCGAGTCGGACCTGATCATCTGGACCGCGGGCGTGATGGCGAACCCGTCGATCAAGAACTCCGACCTGCCGATCGAGGAGCGCGGCCGCCTCCGCGTGCGCGCCGACCTCCGCGTCGGTCACGACGACGTGCTCGTCGAGGGTGCCTGGGGAGCCGGCGACGCGACAGCCGTCCCCGACCTCACCGGCGGCGGCGTCGGCGGCTTCTGCGTGCCCAACGCGCAGCACGCCGTCCGCCAGGGCAAGCTCATGGCGAAGAACATCACCGCGGTGCTCCGCGGCGAGGAGCCGGTCGACTACATCCACAAGAACGCGGGAGCCGTCGCGGGCCTGGGCATCGGGATCGGCGTCTTCCAGTCCGGCAAGATCGCGATCAAGGGCTTCCCCGCCTGGGTCATGCACCGCGGCTACCACGGCCTCGCGATGCCCTCCTGGGAGCGCAAGTTCCGCGTGGTCTGGGGCTGGTGGAACAACCTCTGGCTGGGCCGCGACATCGCCTCGATCGAGGCCCGGGAGTACCCTCGCGGCTCCTTCGAGACCTACGCGTCGCGTCCGCGCCCGGCGGCCCCCGCCGCCGAGGTGTCGGCCGCGCAGGCTCCGGCGCAGATCCCCGGCCAGGTCGGCGCTCCGGTGCCGGTCGGCGGAGAGCCCGCAAAGTCCTGACACCGCCGCCGGGAGGATCGCTCCTCCCGGTGGTCGCCCCCATAGCCCAATCGGCAGAGGCAGACGACTTAAAATCGTCTCAGTCTGGGTTCGAGTCCCAGTGGGGGCACTCTGTGTGACGCCTCCGGGTGCGTGACCCCTTCATGCGGCGCGGGCGTGAGTGCTGCGGCGGGCGGGCTCGAGCAGGGCGGCCTCGAGGGACGCGGTGATCTCATCCGGGGTGCAGTCGGCGCAGAGCACAACGAGCGCCTCCTCGGTGTCGTGGCCGCCGGAACGGTCGAGAACGGTGGCGTCGGCTCCGCAGAATAGACATTCGATCATGCGGGTACCGTACGTCCGACCTCCGACAGCGCCGGGATCGTTCCGGCGCGTCCGCCGGCCCGAGGTGTCCGTCACCGAGGTCGAGTTCGGCCGGCGGGCCGTGGGCGGGCCGTCTGGAGTCCTCGACCTCGGCGAAGAACGGCTGTCGTCCGAAGACGCCGTCGGAAACCGAGTGTCGTTCGCCCGCGCCCCCGTCGCATAGAGTCATCGCCAGGCAGTTGCACGTTCGGACGCGGGTCCGGACCACGATTCGCCCGGTCCACGGCGGGCGCCAGGAAAAGCCCCGCTTCTCGTGCCCGCGGGCACCGTTATGCGCCGCCCGGCGACGGGCGGACGGGAGGCCTCTATGGGGAAGCTGCTCTACGGAGCCTCGGGAGTCGAGATCGAGTTCGACGACCGTACGCTCACGCACGTCCAGATCGTCATCGCCAACAAACTGCGCCGCCGCGAAAGCTTCTTCTTCTCCTGGCGCGACGACCCCGCGGTCGGTGAGGGCCGTTCGAGCATTTGGCTCGACCCCTCCGTGCCCCTCTACTTCACGTACTTCGGCGGCCGCGTCCCCTCGATCAACCGCACCTGGATCGACCTGCTGACCGTTTCGGCGAACTCCTCCGGCGGGCTGCAGCTCATGCAGGAGCCGGACGCCGCGCCCACCCCGCCGCCTCAGGGCGCCTGACACCCCATCCGCCCGCCCTCGGAGAAGAGCCCCCATGCAGCGCGACGTCTCGGCCCACCTCACCCTCGACGTCGCGGCGCCCGCCGCTCTCGTCCTCTCGATCGCGGTAGCCGAGGCCTACGGCGCCCAGGAGTCGCTGGCGCTGAGCGTCGACGGCCGGCCGCTCGCTGCGCGCGAGGTCGTCGACCAGCACGGAACGCGGTTGCACGTGCTCGAGGCTCCCGTCGGGCATCTCATCGTCGACTACTCCGCGCGGATCAGCGGTCGTCTCCCTCCACTGGAGGGTGACGAGGTGGATCGGCTGCGCTATCTGCGGCCGAGCCGATACGCGGAGTCGGACGTGCTGTGGGCGACGGCGCGAGCGGAGTTCGCCGGTCTCGCCGGACCCGGCCTGCTGCACGCGGTGAGCTCCTGGGTCGGCACCCGGCTGGCCTACGTGCCGGGGTCCAGCCTCCCGACCGACGGTGCTGAGCGGACGCTGCTCGCGCGCCGCGGAGTCTGCCGCGACTTCGCTCACCTGGTCGTCGCGCTCCTGCGGGCGCTCGACGTGCCCGCCCGGCTCGCGGCCGTGTATGCGCCGGGGTTGCAGCCGATGGACTTCCATGCGGTCGCCGAGGCCTGGGTCGACGGGCAGTGGCGCGCGGTGGATGCGACGACGCTCGCGCCGCGGTCGAGTCTGGTCCGGATCGCGACGGGGCGCGACGCGGCCGATACCGCGTTCCTCGGCGTGTACGGCGGCATCGCTACTCTCCGCGACATCACCGTCAGTGCCGTGGCCGACGTGCTGCCCGACGACGATCTGGATCAGCCGGTCGCGATCGGTTGATCGCGCCGCCCGCCTCGAAGCGCCGCTCGGCTACTCCGGTTCGATGAAGCGCCGCCAGGCCCAGATCGATGTGCACACCGCGGTGAACGCGACCACGGCGAAGAGCACCGGGCCAGCACCGCCGTCGGTCGACCAGGACGCGATCGTCGGGGTGAGGAGCACGAACAGCACGGTCGTCGCCAGAAGGGTCAGACCGAGCCAGAGCAGCGGCGACCACTGCAGGATGCTGCGTCCGGCCGGTCGCCCAACCGGGAACAGCAGCACGACGCCCGAGCCGACCGAGAGCAGCGTGGTCGCGCTCAGGATCTCAGCTGCCAACACGGAGCCGAAGGACCCATCGGGCGGGACGACGGCCGAGGCGCCCCACGCGATCCCGGCGAGCCCCAGGAGCGAGACGATGCGGACAGTGGAGAGCTTCGCCCGGTCGACAGCGGACACGCCCTCGGGGAGGACGAGGCCGATCACCACTCCGAAGAGGAACGCGGGGTCGAGCCCGGCGAAGCGTGAGACGAGGGCGGCCGCCGCGACCAGCAGCAGGGAGCGCGGAGCGGCGACGACGCCAACCTCGTTCAGCCCGAGTCGCCGGCCAACCAGGGCCGGGACCGCGCCGGCGACCGCGTTGACGACGGCGACCGCGACGATGACGGCGATCAGCAGCCGCAGATAGGCGGGCTGGCCGTCGACCCGGCCCGAGAGCAGGACGAGCCCGGCCGCGCAGCCGATCATCCCGACGACCATCAGACGCGGCGAGAGCGGAGCGGCGTCCGGCTTGTCGTCGTACTCGACGGCAGCGCGGTTGCGGCCGGTGAGCTGCCAGCCGAGTCTCGCGCGGGGTGCGCGTCCGGCGGCGGCGAGCCGGGCCGGCACGACGACCAGCGCGAGCGAGAGCAGCGCGAGGGCAAGCGAGCGCATCCAGTCGGCCATCGTGACGACGGGTGAGCCTGCGGTCAGCGCGGTGGTCATTCCGGTCGCGGAGCTCCAGCCACCCGGAGCCGACTCCACCTCGGGCGCAGGCGCCCGGGGCGGTGTCCCGTCGCCCTGGTCGGGGGCGGGCGCCGGCGCGGGAGTGGGCTGGTTGCTGGGCTCGCTCTGCGGCGCGGGTGCGGCTTCGCCGGGGCGTGTCGGAGTGGGGGCAGTGTTCGGCGAGGCGTTGTCGGGCGCGGGCGCGGGAGCAGGCGCGGGAGCGGCGGTCGCGGGGGGAGCTGCGGGCGAGGCCCCGGGCGTGGCCGGTGGCGTCGCGGTCGGCGTCGGCGTCGGGGTCGTCGTCGTGGCCGCGAAGGTCACGTCGATCCAGGGGCTCGGCGGGCTGTAGTTGCCGGCTTTGTCACCCGCGATGACCGAGACGCGGTGCGCGCCGGCGGTAATAGTGCCTCCGGTGCATCTCCACGCGCCTGCGCTGACCGCTGCGTCGCAGGTGTTCACCCGGTCGACGTACACGTACGCGCGGGTACCGTCGACGCCGGTCCCGGAGTAGGAGGCACCGCTGAGCGGCAGGACGGTGCCATTGGACGGCGAGGTCAGAGTGGGAGCGACAGGAGCCGCGGTGTCGACGACGAGGGTCACCGGCGCGCTTGCCGGAGAGGCGGCGCTGCCAGCGAAGGAGGCGGTCTGCGTCGCGGTGACGCGGTAACTGCCCGGCGCGGGGGTGGGGGCGAGCTGGCAGAACCATGCGCCGCTGGAGTCGGCGGTGGCCAGGCATGCGGCGCCGCCGTTCGAGACGGCCGCGACTTTCGCGCCGGGGTACGCCGTGCCACGGACAGAGCCCGCAGAGGTTGCCGAGCCGTCGACCGACTCGATAACCGGGGCGCTGAGGACAGCGATCGGGACGGAGGCCGAGGTGGTTCCACCACCGGCCAGGAGCTCGACCGCGACGAGGGTCGCCGGCCCGTCCTTCAGGGTCACGGTGCAGCTCCATGTGCCGTCGGAGCCTGCGGTGGTGATGCACAGCGGGTCGCCGCCGCCCCGGAGGCCGATCTGCACCTGATTGCCCGCGGTCGCCGTACCGGTGACGGTGGTGCTGCCCGTGGTCAGCACTGCGCCCGAGGCGGGCGCCGTGATCGCGAGAGCGGCCGCCTGCGCGGTGGGAGCGGCGAGGCCGGAGACGGAGGCGAGCAGGATCAGCAGGAGGGCGGCCGTGCGCAACGGGGATCGGCGGACTCGGGGTACCGGCACAACCGGTGAATCCCCCGGTACTGCCCTGTCGACGCCCGATTTCACGATGCGTCCATTGCACGGGGGCGGGACGGCGCTGTCAAGCTCGCCGCACCACTGTTCCCTGATGTACATCATTCGGAGGAGGCCTCTCCTCCGGACGAGGGAGTGTGGGCAATCGGGGGAGAGCGCTTCCGCGAGAATATACCCGGCGACCAGATCCGGAGGACAGTGGAATGCGCGAAGACGAGGCCCGCGGGCGCGATCGGCGGCAGGTCCGCGCCGAGGCGGTGCGCTTCGACGACCCGCGCGAACTCGGTCGGCTCCTGCCTCCGGGTCTGCGGATCGGAGTGGCGCAGAGCGCTTTCCAGACGGAGGGCTCGCTCGAGACCGGTGGTCGGGGCCGCTCGGTCTGGGATGACTTCGCCCTGCGGCGCGGGACGATCGCCGAGGAGGCGACTCCCGAGATCGCGACCGACTTCCTCCTGCGCTGGCGCGAGGATGTCGCGCTGCTGGTCGATCTCGGCGTCGACGAGCTGCGGCTCTCGGTCTCCTGGCCGCGGCTGCAGCCCGACGGACGCGGTCCCATCGACCGCGGCGGGCTCGGCTTCTACGACCGCCTGCTCGACGCGCTCGCCGGGGCGGGAATCCGGGTCGCACTCACCCTGCACCACCGCGATACTCCCTCGGCGCTCAGCGGCGGCTGGATGAACCGCGACACCGCGTTCCGCTTCGGCGACCTGGCCTTCGAGCTGGGCGGACGGTTCGGCGATCGGGTCGCCGACTGGATCACCCTCGATCAGCCCTCGACCGTGATGCTCGAGGGCTACGCGCTCACGCGCCAGGCTCCGGGTGCCGGCCGGCTGTTCAGCGCCCTCCCTGCGCTGCACCACCAGCTGCTCGGGCACGGCGTGGCCCTCGAGGCGCTGCGGGCTGCGGAGGTGACGGGGCGGATCGGCCTCGTCGACGCGCTCGCGCGGGTGGAGGCCGCCTCCGACGACGACCGAGACCGCGCGTTCGCGGCTCTCGCGGACGTTCTGCGGAATCGCCTGGTCGGCGGCGCCGTCCTGACCGGCGCCTATCCCATCGGGCCGGAGGAGCTGCCGCCGTTCCTCGGCGCCCTCGCCCAGGCCGACCCGCTCGACCTCGCCCGTATCTCGGCTCCCCTCGATTTCTACGCGGTCGCGCCGTTGCCGCCGCAGCGGATCGTGGCGGGCCGCGATCCGGCACTGCCGACCGGAGTCGGCGCAGCGCCCGCCCTGCCGTTCCACACGGCGCCCTGGCCCGAGCTGGACCGCACGGGCGACGGCTCGCCGGTCGCGCCGTGGGCAGTGGTCTCGGTGCTGCGGTCGCTCGTCGAGCGTCACGGCGAGGCGCTCCCTCCGCTGGTCGTCACCGCGCTGGGAGCGAGCTATCCGGACGAGCCCGACCGCGAGGGCGCGATCATCGACACGGAGCGGATCCGGTGGCTGGGTGCGCACCTCGCGGCGCTGGCCGAGGCGGTCCACGACGGACTGCCGGTGGAGGCCGTGCAGCTGTGGACCCTGGTCGACGCGTTCGAGTGGCAGCACGGGTACAGCCGGCCGCACGGGCTCGTCGCCGTCGACGCGCGCAGCCGTGACCGGGTCCCGAAGGCGTCGTTCGACTGGCTGCGGCGGGTCCTCGACGCCCGGTCGTGATGCCCGGGCGTGCGAGACTGCCGCCGTGCGCAGCCTCCTCGCCCTCGCCTCCGTCCTCCATGCCGAGCCAGCGCCGGTGCTCGCCGCGCTCGCCGACGTCCTCGCCGTCGATGGCGCGTACGAGCGCCGGGGGAGCGGGCTCGAGCGCCGCCTCCCCGTGCTCGGGGTTGAGCAGTGGCGGGTGCTCGCCGACGAGGAGGGGTCGCGGGTCGAGTGCGAGCTGGCCGCGGGGGCGGCCTCGTCGGCGCTCACCGGAGTGCTTCTGCGGCGGCGCATCCGGGAGGCGCCGGAGCGGTTCCGCGCGGTCGTCACGGCGGTCGCCGACGCGGTGGAGTGACACCTCGCGCACGCTCGGGCCGGCCCGTCTCGTTGCCAGCAGCGTGCTGCGGCCGCCGGCCGCGCTCCTCCGCATGCCAGCGCCCCCCCCGAACGGGGAATGCGGCGATGCCCGCAGCTGTTATCTCCCGAAGACGGGACGGGGCTCGGCGCCCCGTCCACCGAACAGCTCGGAGGGGCCGAAGGCAGATGGCAGGAACAGGGATGAACAAGGGTCGAGGGGGGCGCGGCAGCGACGAGGAGATTGTCTACCGCCGCCACGCGAACGGACGCGGCATGGTCGCTCCCGGCTCGCGCGTCTCGGCGACCGCGTACGTGGAGACCGGCGCCTACGTGGAACCCGGTGCGACCGTGGGCGAGCGCGCCTGGATCGGTGCAGGCAGCTGGGTCGACCGCGACGCAATGATCGGGCACAGCGCCTTCATCGGTGCGAACGTGCACGTCGGACCCGAGGCGATCATCGGACCCGGGGCGCGGATCGGGAGCTACTCCCGGATCGGACGCTCGGCCGTGATCGCGACCGGCGCCCGCGTGGATCGCGACACCGTGGTGCCCGACGGCGCCCGCAAGGGCCTCGAGGAGGCGCGCGAGAGCGGCAGCCGCGCGGCCTGACCCCACGACCCTCTTCCGCTGGCTCCCCGGAGCGGCGGAATAGGGTCGTTCCATGGTCGAACTCCACCACCTCAGCGCCCAGGAGCAGTGGGACTGGCTTCAGCGCGGCGAGATCACTCCCGTCGAGCTTGCCGAACACTATCTCGGCCGCATCGAGCGCTGGAACGGCGAGCTCGGCGCTTTCGCCACGGTGACCGCCGACCGGGCCCGGGAGCGAGCCGCGGCGCTCGGCTCATCGCCCGGCACGGCTCCGCTCTGGGGACTCCCGAGTGGCGATAAGGACCTCTGGCGGCGCGCGGGAGTGCGGACGGCCTTCGGATCCCGCCTGCGTGAGCACCACGTCCCCACCGTCTCCGACGAGATCGTCGAGGTGCTCGACGCGGCGGGAGCGGTCAGCCTCGGTAAGACCGCGGCGCCCGAGTTCGGGATGCCTGCCTACACCGAGACGCGGATCGGGCCGCCCGCCGTCACGCCGTGGGACACGCGGCTGGGTGCCGGCGGATCCAGCGGAGGCGCGGCGGTCGCCGTCGCGGCGGGGCTGCTCCCGTTCGCTCCGGCCTCGGACGGCGGCGGGTCGATCCGCATTCCCGCCGCGGCGTGCGGCCTCGTGGGCCTGAAGCCCTCCCGGGGCCGCGTCGCCGCGCTCTCGGGGATCGGCGGGGTCGGCGGTCTGAGCGTCGCCGGGCCGATCACTCGCTCCGTCGCCGACGCGGGCCTCCTGCTGGAGGGGATGCTGGAGCGGCAGAACGGCCGCCTCCCGCAGCGCTGGTCGCTCAGCGCTCCCGGGGACGGCGAGGGCTCCTTCCTCGGCGCCGCGGTGCGCGGGGAGGGCCGCTTCCAAATCGGCGTGCTGACCGATTCGCCGTGGGACGACGCCTACGAGATCCGCCTGGCCCCGGAGGCGCGCGCGGCTCTGGACGAGGGGATCGCCGCGCTGGCCGCCCTCGGCCACGGGCTCGAGGAGGCGTCGCTGCCTCCGAGCGCCGAGTACCCGGCCGCCTTCCGGATGCTGTGGCAGAGCGGAGCCGCGACCCTGCCTGTCGAGGGTGCTGACCTCGATCTCCTGGAGCCGTTGACCCGCTGGCTGGTGGAGGAGGGGCGGCGCCGCTCCGCCCGTGACATCGTCGAGGCCGCCTCCTGGCTCTCGGGCTACGAGCGCGCGGTGATCGCCGCGTTCTCGGGGTTCGATGCCGTCCTGACTCCGTCGATGGCGATGACCCCGCGCCCCGTCGGCTGGTACGACCTCGAGGACCCCAAGCGCAACTTCGAGCAGCAGTGCCTCTACACGCCGTACACGTCGTTCGTGAATGTGAGCGGTCTCCCTGCGATCACGCTGCCGCTGAGCGCGACGGAGGAGGGGCTGCCACTGGGAATCCAGCTGATCGGGCGGCCGGGCGGCGAGTCGACGCTGCTCGCGATCGGCGCGCAGCTTGAGCGGCAGGCGCGCTGGCAGCGGCGGCACCCGCCGCAGTGGTGACGCGGCAGTTCCCGCTCCCGACGGATGGTCAGGATCCAGCTCTGGTCGCTGAGGTAAGCCTTGCCTATACTTGACGGCGATGTGCATGTTCGAGGACCGCGACGGCTCCGCGCCGGTCGACGTGAAGCAGTTCCTGATCGCGGGTGACGAGACCGTCGTGCCGTGGATTCAGAGAATTCTCGATACGCTCCCTGCCACCGCCCGCGGCCAGGTCTTCGTGGAGGTCGATGATGCACGCGGGCTGCCACCGCTCTCGGCCCCCGGTCGGGTCTGCGTGACCTGGCTCGGCCGCTCCGAGCGCTCGGGCGCCCCCGGCACGGGTGAGCGCTGTCGCCGCGGAGTCGCACTCGACCGCGCGGTGCGGGCGTGGGTCGGCGAGATGTCGGTCATCGACGGCGACTACCCCTGGGCCGACGACCGGCACGACTTCTGCGCCTGGATCGGCGGGAACGGCCCGGTCCTCACCCAGCTCGCGACCGACGTTGAGGCGCGCCTGCAGTCCTCCTCCGAGCACGCCAGACAGTGATCATCAATCGCCGGGTCCGTTCCTGGGTGAGGCAAGGCTTACCTTCTGTGCGAGACTGAGGCGGTGCCTCCGACGACCGCAGCCCCCACCCGCCCGGCCTACCGGCCGTACCTCGCGACCGTCGCCGCGGCGACCCGGATCGCCCCGCACTTCATCAGAGTGACCCTCACCGGAGCCGACCTCGACCGGGTCGGCTGCACCGGCCCCGACCAGCGGATCAAGCTTGTCGTCCCCACCGCCGCATCCGACGCCCCCGCCTTCCTCGCCTCCGTCTCGGACCCGGACGGACCCGACAGGCTCGACCCCGACTGGTACGGCCGCTGGCGTTCCCTCCCCGACGAGCTCAGGAACCCACTCCGCACCTACACGATCCGTGCCGTCCGCCCCGACCTCGCCGAGGTCGACGTTGACTTCGCCGCGCACGGCGACACCGGACCCGCCTCGGCCTGGGTGGAATCCGCCCGCGCCGGCGACCAGATCGTTATTATCGCGCCCGACAGCCGCTCCGACCTGCCCGGCGGAGGAGTCGAATTCCACCCCGGTGCCGCCACCTCCCTCCTACTGGCCGGAGACGAGACAGCCGTCCCCGCCATCGCCGCGATCCTCGAGAGCCTCGACGACGACGCCACCGGAGCCGCTTTCCTCGAAGTTCCCACAGCACTCGACCGACTCCCGCTCCACCACCCCGCCGGCATGCGCGTGACGTGGATCATCCGCCCGGAGGCAGAGGCCCCCGGCGCAGCGCTCGGCGACGCCGTCCGCACCTGGGCGACCCGCTTCCTCACCGCCCACCACCGCGGAGTCGACGTCAGCGACATCGACGTCGACCACGAGATCCTCTGGGAAGTCCCCGAAGAGAGCAGCGACCCGGGTCTGTACGCCTGGATCGCCGGCGAAGCGGGCGCGGTCAAGCTCATCCGTCGCTGCCTGGTCACCGAACTCGGAGTCGACCGGAAGCGGGTGGCGTTTATGGGTTATTGGCGCCTCGGCCGCCCCGAATCCTAAACAGCCGGAGCGCCGCAGGGCGCCGTTCTGCGGCGTTGTCGGCGGGCGCGATACCGCCGGTATCGCTTCCTTCTCCGCCTTGCAGAACGGCGCCCTGCGGCGCTCCGGGGTCTCGGAGGGAGGGGTTGTCGGCGGGCGCCGCCGGTATCGCTTCCTTCTCCGCCTTGCAGAACGGCGCCCTGCGGCGCTCCGGGGTCTCGGAGGGAGGGGCGGCGCGCCAGGGGCGCGACCGGGTCGGGGGGATCATGCGGTCGAGTAGGCCGTGCGGAGGGCCAGGTCCTTGGACACGGGTGCGCGGTGGCGCGGGGAAGTTAAAGGGTGGGGGAGACACCGACCAGGCGGCTGGAGAGGGTCCACAGGTCGTGAGCGAGGGCGCGATCGCGGGCCTGAGGGTTCAGGGAGCCGTGAGGGGTGAGCTGGTCGAAGTAGGTGCCGCTGGCGGCGCCGACGTCGGGCTCGGAGGCGAGAGTGATCAGGGGCACCGCACCCGCCTCGGCGGAGATGCCGAAGGAGCCGACGGAGAGACTGGTCATCAGCTTCATCATCGTGCTGTCAGCGCCGAACCCCGTCGAGACGACGCCCGGGTGAAACGAGTACGCGTCGACCGACGTCGTCAGCAGGCGCTCCGCCAGCTCCCGGATGAACAGGATCGTCACCAGCTTCGACGTGCCGTAGGCGCGCCAGCCGCCGAACCACGGGCCGCGACGGTTGTCGAGGTCGTCGAGCTTCAGCCGGCCGAAGCGGTTCGCCAGGCTCGCTGTCGACACGATCCGCACGCCCGCACGCTCCCGCGAGGTCTCGATCATTCGCGGGAGCAGCAAGCGAGTGAGCAGGAAGGGCGCCAGATGGTTGCTCTGGACCGTGCGCTCGTGGCCATCGACCGTCTCGGCGCGGCGCGAGACGAGTCCGCCGGCATTGTTCGCGAGCACATCGATCCGCTCGTACCGGTCGAGTATCCCGTCGGCCAGCGCGCGGACGTCGTCGAGCCGGTCGAAGTCGGCGAGGAAGGGATCACCGCCCACCTCGGTGGCGACCGCGCGGGTGCGCTCGGGATTGCGACCGACCACCGCCACCCGGGCGCCGGCTGAGGCCAGAGCCCCTGCCGCGACCCGGCCGATGCCGGAGCTTGCACCGGTGAGGACGACGACGCGCCCCGTCATGTCAGTGACCACGGAGATACCCGCCCTTCTCGAGGCCTGCCTCGATCTCGAATCGATTGCGCAGCGGATCACGGCCCGCCACGGTGTACACGAACGGGAACCACATCCCATACAGCTGCCACTGCTCCTTGTGCACGGCCTCGTGCTCGAGGACCTGCTCGGAGACATTCGTCCCCGTGAGGTAACTGGTGCCGACGCAGGACCCGCCGCGGCCGAATGCCCACGAGGGCAGCCCGGTGAAGACGACGAGGCCGTGGCTGCGCCGGATCGGTCCCGTGCTCCACAGGGCGCCCCAGACGAGCCCGACCGCGCAGGCGAAGAGGTAGCCCGGCCGAGTGATCGCCGGGTCCAGGGCGATGTTCGCGACGGTCCGACGGAGGGCGCTCACGCGCTGTCGCGTCCGTAGGTTTCAAGCAGCCGAAGCCAGACCTCGCTGATCGTGGGGTAGGACGGCACCGCGTGCCAGAGGCGCGAGAGCGGCACCTCACCGACCACGGCGATGGTCGCGGAGTGGATCAGCTCGCCGACCTCCTTGCCGACGAAGGTGACACCGAGCACGACCTTCCGGTCCTCGTCGACGACCATCCGCGCCGTGCCCGTGTAGCCGTCCGCGGCGAGTGCGGCACCGGCGACGGAGCCGATCTCGTAGTCGACGACGCGGGTACGGTAGCCGGCCTTCTCCGCCGCTTCGGCGGTGAGGCCGATGGAGGCGACCTCCGGGTCGGTGAAGACGACCTGCGGCACGGCCTCGTGGTCGGCGGTCGCGACATGCGCACCCCAGGGTGCATCCTGCACCTCCGCGCCCGTGCTGCGGGCGACGATCACGTCGCCGGCCGCGCGGGCCTGGTACTTGCCCTGGTGGGTGAGTAGAGCGCGGCGGTTGACGTCGCCGACTCCGTAGAGCCACGGACGGTCGCCGCTGAGGGGAGTGCCGTCGGCGGCGAGCACGAGCATCGTGTCGTCGACGGTCAACGACGAGCCGGGCTCGAGCCCGACCGTCTCGAGGCCGATGTCGCGGGTGTGCGGGGCGCGCCCGGTCGCGGCGAGGACCTGGTCGGCCTCGATCACGTCACCGCCTTCGAGGGTCACTGCGACGGTGCCGTCGGAGCGGCGTTCGACCGAGGAAGGCGAGTCGCCGAGGCGGAGGTCGACGCCGAGTCCCCGGAGCGCATCGCCCACGAGCTCGCCGGCGAACGGCTCGAATGGCGCGAGGAGCCCGCTGCGCGCGACCAGGGTGACGGAGGAGCCCATGCCCGCGTAAGCCGTCGCCATCTCCGTGGCGACGACTCCGCCTCCGATCACGACGAGTCGCGGCGGCACCTCCTCGGCCGAGGTGGCCTCGCGGCTCGTCCACGGGGAAGCGGCGCGCAGGCCCGGGATGTCGGGGACGACGGCGGTGGTGCCGGTCGCGACAGCGACGGCGGAGCGAGCGCGGAGCACGCGCACCTCGCCGTCGGGTCCGGTGACGGTCACCTCGCGCTCGCCACTCAAGCGGCCGTGCCCGCGGACGAGTTCGATGCCCGCCCCCTCGAGCCACTGCACCTGGCCGTGGTCGTCGAAATGGCTGGTGAAGGAGTCGCGGCGAGCCAGGAGCGCGGCGACGTCGACGCCTCCGCTGACGGCCTCCGCGGCGCCGGGCAGATCGCGTGCGGCACGCAGGGCCATCGGCGGGCGTAGCAGCGCCTTCGAGGGCATGCACGCCCAGTAGGAGCATTCGCCGCCCACCAACTCGCTCTCGACGACAGCGGCGGTGAGCCCGCCCTGCACCGCCCGGTCCGCGAGGTTCTCGCCGACCGGGCCCGCTCCGATCACGATGACGTCGAACTCGTCGGTCGTCGTGCTACTCATGCTGTCTCCCTGAGGGTCTCGGAGGCCTCCAGCCCCGCGATGGGTGAATGCGCGGCGCTCAATGCGCCGGCACGATCTCGGCGCGCCAACCGTCGTAGCGCCCGCCGTGGCTCTCGACCGCGTCGATCACCTGGCGGAGGAACGCGGTGGTCGACTCCTCGTCTACCGCGGCGTAGTGGCTGGCGACGAGGACCTGACGCAGGCGCAGCCGTGAGAGAGCGATCTGATAGCCGTAGGCCACGAGAACGCGTCCGGCGCGGCGCGCGGTACTGCGGCGCGAGAACACGGCGAAGTGGTCGACTTCGCGCAGCTCCCACACCTGGTCGCCGTAGCGGAGCCGGATCTCGAGCTGCTGCGCCGCCCGCGCCCGCTGTGCGTCCAGCGAGGAACTGCCGGGCGCAGTGACGGCGGTGCTTTCCTCGCTCATCGGCCGGTGAAGTCCGCACTCGTGCGGCGGAGGAACGCCTCGGCGCCGATGCGGGCGTCCTCGGACGCGGCGAGACGGGCGAGCGCACCGGGGAGTGCAGCAGCGGCCTCGGCGTCGGAGGCGGAGACCGCGAGCCGTGCGTTCGCAAGCGCCGCCTGCACAGCGAGCGGCGCCTGTGCGGCGATCCGTGCCGCGAGGGCGGAGGCGGCGTCAGCGACGGTGCCGTCGGGGACCACCTCCTGCACGAGGCCGATGCGGTGGGCCTCCTCGGCGTCGAAGAGGTCGCCGGTGAGGATCCAGCGCATCGCGTCGCCCCAGCCGACCGCACGCGGGAACCGCAGCGTCGCTCCGCCGAAGGGCAGGATGCCGCGGGTGACCTCGATCTGTCCGAATCGGGTGGACCGCTCGGCGAGGACGACATCGCTCGCGAGGGCGAGCTCGATGCCGAGAGTGAGGCAGGTGCCCTGGAGCCCGACGACGACCGGCTTGCTCACCGGGCGGGTGCGCAGCCCCCACGGGTCGAGACCACCCTCTGGCACGAAGTCGAGCCCTCCGGTGCCCAGGCGTGGTCCGATGTCGGCGAGATCGAGCCCGGCCGTGAAGTGCTCGCCCTCGGCGAGGAGCACGCCTGCCCGCAGCTGCGGATCGCGGTCGAGTTCGCCGTAAGCGGCGGCCAGCTCGGCGAGCAGCCTCAGGTCGGCGGCGTTGCGCTTCTCCGGCCGGTCGAGCACGATCGCGAGCACGGCCCCGCGGTGTTCCGTGCGCACGCGCGGTCTCTCGTCGCTCATCGTTCCTCCGCTCGGTCGCGTCCGACCATCTTGCCGGGTGCCACCGACACGCGCCGGGGCTTGCGCGTCGATGGGCAGCCGTCTCTCAGGCCCCGCGGGACAGAGCGCCGAGCAGGCGGAGGATCGTGGGTAGGTCGTCCTCGGCCGCGGCCGGTGAGGACGGAGCGAAGGAGGTGACTCCGGCGCCCGCGAGCGGGAAGCGGGCCCGCAGAGCGTCCAGGCTCGCCACGAGCCGGGAGGCGGGGACTCCGAAGGGCACCGGGTCGAACAGGCCGGCGAGATCAGCGGGGTCGAGCACATCCAGATCGACGTGCACGTACACGGAGGCGGCACCCGTGGCCTCGACGGCAGCGACCAACGACTCGGGGCCGAGGGCGTCGGCGGCGATCACCGCGGCGCCGCGCTCGACCAGGGGCTCGAGCTCTCCCTCGTCAGCGGAGCGTACTCCGGCGAGGACGACGTTCTCGTCTGCCACCCGCTCGTCGGCGCCGGCGCTCAGCACGCCCACGCCACGGCCCAGCGCCGCCGCGAGGACCATGCCGCAGAACGCACCGCTGCTGGAAGAGTCGGGCGTGTGTGCATCCGGATGCGCGTCGAGCCACACCAGCGCGACCGGGCCCGCAGCAGTGCGGACGGCGTGCCCGATCGCCGCGAACTCGACGCCGCAGTCGCCGCCGATCGTGATCACGGGCTCGGTGCGACCGGCGAGAGCCTCCCGCACCCGCTCGGCGACGGTCGCGATCGAGGCGTAGCGGCGGACGCCGGTGTCCTGCGCGTCGCCCGCCTCGGTGGGCACCTCGAGGGCGGTGGTGGCGGAGGAGGGTAGATCGCCCCTGATCGCCTCAGCTCCGTCGACGAGGCGCATCGCGCGCGTCGATGCCGAGCCCTGCCACTGGGGGACGACGAGGAAGGAGGCCATGCATCTCACTATGGCATGAGCGCCGGGGCCGGGCGCCCCCGCGTTCACGCGGCAGGTAGGCCTCCTGGCACGGCCGAGGGGCGCGGCGACGGGGGCGCGCCGTCCAGGTCGATCAGCGTCTCATCGAGCGCGGAGCAGGCGCGGTCCGCCGCGGATCGGGCGTCGAGCAGAGCCCCGCTCGGATCCGCTGCGGCGCGCCGAGCGACGGCGTCGAGCTGGGCGAGCGTCTCCTCCGCCAGAATCCGCGGCGCCGCGCTCACGCGACCACCGTGGACCCGGGCCAGGAGCAGCACCGACTCCGCGCCTAGCCGGGCCGCGGTACGCGCCGCATCGAGCAGGAGGAGCTGACGCTCGGCCTGGGCGCGCGGCTTCCGGTAGCCGGCCACGACGGCGTCGAGGGCGGAGTCGGCGTCGAGCAGCAGGACCAGCAGCGCGGCAGGATCGTGGCGGGCGCCGGCCGACCGGGCCTCGTCGGCATCGAGGAGGAGGGACTGCGCCGTTGCGCAGGCGGTCGCGACGTCGGCGGCGGAGGCGAGCTGCGCGGAGGTGCGCAGGTCGGAGAGTGTCGCGGCCCGGTCCAGGTCGTCGCGCACCGAGCGCTCGACCGTACTGAGCTGCACCTCGGCGCGGGTCACCAGTCCGATCAGCGAGTCGACGGCATCGAGCAGGGCGGCGGGATCGGCGGTGTCGCCCCGAGCCACGAGTTCGGTCGCCTCGCGCAGCGGCCGGACGCGGCGCTCCGGAGTCGTGCCCGCGAGGACGGAGACCTCGGCGCGTGCGTGCTGGAGACGCTCCGGAAGGGACGGGCTCGGCGGGGTCACTCCGTGATCGTACGGCCGGAGTGTGACACCGCGTGACGCCGGGGTTCGACCGGCGGCGGCACCCTCCCCAAGATGGAGTCATGACTCGCTCGCTCGCCATCGTCGAGGTCGCCCGCGCGCGGCCGGGCCGCGAGGAGTACCACGCCTACGTGCAGATCCTGAACGGCCGCATCCTGACCCTCGCCCGCGAGCGGGGTTGGCGCGCCGAGCGCTTCGCGGCCGAGGAGCTGGGCACGGCGGAGTTGCTGGCCCGCACGGCGGGGGCGGACGCGCTGGTGCTCGCGGGCGGCGAGGACATCGCTCCTGAGCAGTACGGGGCCGAGCGCGGATACCCGGCCGAGGGCCCCCATGCGGAGTATGCCGACGCCGCGCAGATCGCCGTGGTGCACCGGGCGCTGGCACGGCACACGCCCCTGCTCGGCATCTGCCGCGGACTCCAGATCATGAACGTCGCCCTGGGCGGCACGCTGATCCAGGACCTGGGTCCGGAGGCGAAGCACGTCAACGCGGCCGCTCCCGCGCACCAGCGCATGCACCGGCACGAGGTCGGGCTCGTGGCGGGGTCCGTACTGGGTGGGCTTTTCGGAGCTGAGGCGCTCGCGGTGCAGAGCGCGCACCACCAGGCCGTGGACGTGCTGGCTCCCGGCCTGCGGGTCGTGGCACGCGCAGAGGACGGGGTGGTCGAGGCTGTCGAGCACGGCCGCGCGCCCCTCCTCGGGGTGCAGTGGCATCCGGAGGATCCGGACGCTCCCGCGGGTCAGCTCGCGACACTGCTCGACCGGCTGGCGCTGGCCGCCGCTCGTGGGGAGTTCGCGTTGCGCCTCGCCGCCTGAGGGCGCGGACACCCGAGGCGCCGACGAGCGTGAAGACTGGCCGGTGAAGATCAGTTGCGCGGCAAGGTCTTCGCCTCTCTCCTCTGCAGGTCTGCTCGGCAAAAAGAGCCGATTCTGTGCAGACGTCGCTTCCCGTGCCGGCGGCTCGCCCGCTCGGGCGGCTCAGCGGGCCAGTCGCGCCATCCACGCCTCGATCTCGTCGGCCGAGCGCGGGATGCCGGCCGAGAGGTTCTCGGCGCCGTCGGCCGTGACGAGCACGTCGTCCTCGATCCGGACGCCGATGCCGCGCAGCTCCTCCGGAACGGTGAGGTCGTCGGGCTGGAAGTAGAGGCCCGGCTCGATCGTGAAGACCATGCCCTCCTCAACCAGGCCGTCGAGGTACATCTCGCGCCGAGCCCGCGCGCAGTCGTGCACGTCGAGCCCGAGGTGGTGGCTGGTGCCGTGGACCATGTAGCGGCGGTGCTGCTGGTTGTCGGCTTCGAGCGCCTCCTCGGCGCTGACCGGCAACAGGCCCCACTCGGCGGTGCGACGGGCGATGACCGCCATCGCCGCGGCGTGCACCTCGCGGAAGCGGATGCCGGGGCGGACGATCGCGAAAGCGGCGTCGGCGGCCTCGCGTACGGTTTCGTGCACCTGGCGCTGCGCGGGTGTGTACTGGCCGTCGACCGGGAAGGTGCGCGTGATGTCGGCCGTGTAGTAGCTGTCCTGCTCCACCCCGGCGTCCAGTAGCACCAGCTGCCCGGGGCGCACCGGGCCGTCGTTTCGGGTCCAGTGCAGGATGCAGGCGTGCGGACCGGCGGCGGCGATGGTGTCGTAGCCGACCGTATTGCCGTCGGCGCGGGCGCGGCCGTTGAACACGCCCTCGATCAGGCGCTCGCCGCGCTCGTGGGCGACAATGCGGGGCAGGTCGGCGAGGACGTCCTCGAAGCCGCGGCCGGTCGCATCGACGGCGGCGCGCAGCTCGGCGATTTCGTAGGCATCCTTCACCAGGCGGAGCTCGGCGATGTCGCGCTCCAGCGCGGCGTCGCGGTCGGCCCGCTCGTCGGCATCGACCGCGTCAAGGCGGCCGGACACCGCGGGGTCGGCCTCGCGCAGCACGGCCAGCGGGACGCCGTCCTGGGCATCGAGGACGGAGTCGAGCTCGTCGATCCCGCGCGCGGCGAAGCCGAGGTCGCTCGCGACCTGCGCCAGCGATGGACGCGGCCCGATCCAGAACTCACCGATTTCGGGGTTCGCGTAGAACTCGTCGGAGTCGCGGCCGGCGCGCTCGCGGAAGTAGAGCGTCGCGCTGTGGCCGGACTCGACGGGTTCGAGCACGAGGACGGCGCCCGGCTCGGAGTCGGAGCCCCAGCCGGTCAGCCAGGTGAAGGCCGAGTGCGCGCGGAAGGGGTAGTCGGTGTCATTCGCGCGCTGCTTGAGCCGCCCTGCGGGGACGATCACCCGGACGCCGGAATACAGGGCGGAGAGGCGCTTGCGGCGCGCGGCGGCGAACGACGCCTGCTCGCGCGGGGCGGGCAGTGGCTCCTCCCGCTCGGCCCAGCCGGAGGCGATGAAGTCGCGGAAGCGGTCGGAGGCGGGGGTCGTGGAGCGGTTCGCGGTGGCGCGGGGGCGGGGAGCGGCGGCGGGGTCGGGCGTCTGAGCGGCGGTCCGCTCCTCCGTGTTCGTCATGCCCTCCATTGTCCTCCTCCGCTTACCCGGCGGGGCGGCCGTGGCCGCCGCCGCGGAAGCCGACCGGGTGTCAGGGCCTGTGGAGGAGCATCAGGATGCATCCTTGACCAGCCCGCGGACCGAGAGCTGCACGACCAGGGGGCGGTGATCGCTGCCGGCGTCGTCGCGGTCCTCGACCACGTGGTAGCCCGAGACCTCCCGGCGCCCGGAGAAGAGGACGTGATCGATCGGGGCGGCAAGCGCTGTCGGGACGGACGTGGGCCAGGTGCCCAGTGCGCCGCCGCCCGCCAGCGCTGCGGCGTCCCGGCAGCCGCCCAGAGCCGCCGAGCCGGGCAGCCCCGCCCAGTGGTCGATGGTGGAGTTGAGGTCGCCGAGGACGACGACGTCCTCCTCCGCGGAGCAGAGCGCGGCGACCGAGAGCAGGTCGTTGCGCCATTCAGCGAGGCGGGAGGGGACCGGCGCCATCGTGTGCACGGCGGCGAGGACGGGGCGCTCGGGGGTGTCGGGGCGCGCGACCAGCGAGGGCGTTACTCCGGTGACGACGGCGGACGTGTCGACGCTGTAAGCGCCGAGTGAGGGCGAGAGCAGCAGCGCGGTGCCGTCGTCGCCGCCGGACCCGGCGTAATGCAGGGTCATCGGCACACCTTCGGCACCGAGCGCGTCGACGACGTCCTGCGCGCGCGTCCGCGACACCTCGAGGAGGGCGAGCCCGTCGACCGTCTTCTCTTGCGACAGGGCGACGATCGCCTCGACCGGCACGCCGTCGTGCAGGACGTTCCAACTTGCGAGCCGCAGGTCGGCCAGCCGGTGGGCACGCGGGGGAGCGGAGTCGTAGCCGCGCACTCCCTGCACGCCGGCGAGGACAACCGCGAAGACGACCGCCAGCGCGGCCAGGACCAGTGCGAGGCGGCGGACCGGGGCGACGAGCGCTGCGATCACGACCAAGACGGCGGCGATCCCGACGGCGGCCAGACCGGTCGCGAGCCGGAACGGCACCAGCTGGGCGAACGGCGCCTCGCGGGCGATCCCGAAGAAGCTCGGAGCCGCGAGCACCAGCAGCGCGATCGCCACGACCACCGCCACAGCGGTTTTCACCAGTCTCGTCCCCATCGCGGCTCAGGTTACTAGGGCGTGCAGGGCGTGCAGGGCATGCAGGGCATCGCAGGGCTCGCAGGCGGCGCGGCTACGATGGGGGGTATGCATGTCGACGGAGGCGGGTACGACCTCCACACCCACTCCGTCGTCTCGGACGGCACCGAGGCGCCCGCTGATCTGGTGCGGGCTGCTGCCGCCGCAGGCCTCGCCGGAGTGGCGCTCACCGACCACGACAGCACCGGCGGGTGGACCGAGGCGCTCGCCGCCGCGGAGGAGGCGGGCATCGACCTCCTTCCGGGCATGGAGCTCTCTTCGCGGGTGGGCTGGGCCAGCGTGCACGTACTTGCCTACCTCGTCGACCCGACGGACGCCGGCCTCGTCGCCGAAACCGCGCGCATTCGCTCGGCCCGCATGAACCGCGCGGAGGCGATCGTCACCGCCATCGCCGCCGACTACGACCTGACCTGGGACGATGTGCTTGCCCAGACCAGTCCGGGGACGACGATCGGGCGGCCGCACATCGCCGACGCGCTCGTCGCTCGTGGCCTGGCGACCGACCGCTCCGCTGCCTTCGCGGGCATCCTCGACTGGCGGGGCGGCTACTACCGGCCGCACTACGCCCCCGATCCGCTCGACGCGGTCCGCCTGGTCCGAGCGGCGGGCGGCGTCCCGGTCATCGCCCACCCCGCGGCGAGCGCGCGTGGAATCGCGGTGGAGTCGATCCTCCCGCAGCTCGTCGACGCCGGCCTCTTCGGCCTCGAGGTCGAGCACCGAGAGAACACGGCCGCCGGCAAGCGGCGCCTGCGCGAGCTGGCTGCGCGCTACTCCCTCGTCACCACGGGCTCGAGCGACTACCACGGCACCGGCAAGCCGAACCGCCTCGGCGAGAACACGACCACGCGCACCGCTGTCGACGCGATCCGCTCCTCCGCCCGCTGACCCGCGGACAAGCCCACCCCCACGCGACGAATCGCGAGGGGGTGGGCTCGGTGCGCTACGGCTCAGGCCTGACCGTCGGGGCGGGGGGAACGGCGACGCGAGCGGGTGCGGCGGCGCGGCTCGCTGTTGCCGTCGTGGTGTTCCTTGCTCTCGCTCGAGGGGGCGGGGCCGGTCTGCTGCGGGGCGGTCGAGTCAGCGGAGTCGGAGCGGGTGCGCCGGCGCGGCGGGCGGTCGCCGCGTTCGGGGCGCTCGCCGCGCTCGGGGCGGGCATCGGCCTTCGCCTCAGCGGGGATCGGAGTCGGCTTGAGTCGGCCCCGGGTGCCCGCGGGGATGTCGAGGTCGGTGTAGAGATGCGGCGACGAGGAGTAGGTCTCGACCGGGTCCGGCTGGCCGAACTCGAGGGCCCGATTGATCAGGGCCCACTTGTGCAGGTCTTCCCAGTCGACGAAGGTGACCGCGATACCGGTCTTTCCCGCGCGCCCGGTGCGGCCGACGCGGTGCAGATAGGTCTGGTCGTCATCCGGGATGGTGTGGTTGATCACGTGGGTGACGTCGTTGACGTCGATGCCGCGCGCCGCGACGTCGGTGGCGATCAGGATGTCCTTCTTGCCGGCCTTGAACGCCGCCATCGCGCGCTCGCGCTGCTCCTGGTTGAGGTCGCCGTGCACGGCCGCCGCGTTGAAGCCGCGGTCGTTGAGCTCCTCGACGATGCGGGCGGCGGCGCGCTTGGTGCGGGTGAAGATAACGGTCTTGCCGCGGCCCTCGGACTGCAGGATGCGCGCGATGACCTCGTCCTTGTCGAGCGAGTGCGCCCGATAGACGATGTGCTTGATGTTGGCCTGCGTGATGCCCTCGTCGGGGTCCGTCGCGCGGATGTGAATGGGCTTGTTCATGAAGCGGCGGGCGAGGGCGACGATCGCCCCCGGCATCGTCGCCGAGAAGAGCATGGTGTGGCGGGTGGGCGGAGTCTGCGCGAACAGCTTCTCGATGTCCGAGAGGAATCCGAGGTCGAGCATCTTGTCTGCCTCGTCGAGGACCATCACCTGCACCTTCGCGAGCGAGAGCAGGCGCTGCCCGGCCAGGTCCAGCAGGCGCCCCGGGGTGCCGACGACGATCTGCGCACCGGCTTTCAGCTGCTCGATCTGGCCCTCGTAGGCCTTCCCGCCGTAAATCGACACGATCTTGGTCGGCCGATTGGAGGCGGCCAGCTCGATGTCTTCGGTGACCTGGACGGCGAGCTCGCGCGTCGGCACGACGATGAGAGCTTTGACGCCCGGCTCCGGCTCAGTGCCGAGGGCCTGGATGAGCGGGAGGCCGAAGCCGAACGTCTTGCCGGTGCCGGTCTTGGCCTGGCCGATAATGTCCTGCTTCTGCAGGGCCAGGGGGATCGTCTGCTCCTGGATAGGGAAAGGCTCCAGGATGCCCTGGGCCGCGAGTGCGGCGACGATGTCGTCGTCGATGTTGAGATCGGAGAAAGTCACGGAGTGAAGCGCCTGTCGTGTCGAACGGTCTACGCCCCTGTACGACTCCGGGCGCAGGGCCACCGATCCAGCGCCGGTGACATCTCGGCGAGTCTACTGCTCCCTGCCGCGTCGGCCCCGGAACCGCACTCCTCGGGCGCCCTATGCTGAAGAAATGGCTGCCTGGTTCCGACGTCGACGTCCCCTGGTCGACCTGCCCCGCCTGACGCCCCGCGGAGAGTCGCCCCGGAAGCGCGACCGTGTCGACCTCGCCGACCTCACTCCCGAGGTGCTGCCCTACCTCGGTCAGGTCGCCTACCTCCAGCTCGCCGTGTTCGAGGTGCTGGCCCGCGCCGTCGCCGAGACCGAGGACCTCGCCGACAAGGAGGCGATCTCCTCCGCCGCGGGTACGGCGCTCGCCAAGCACCACGCGGTCGTCGCCGAGTTGCGCCGCCGCGACGTCGAGCCCGGCGAGGCGATGGCTCCCTTCCGCCCCGCGATCGACACCTTCGAGCGCCTTACCCGGGGTGCCGACCTGCACGAGACGCTGCTCTCGGCCTACATCACAGCCGGCCTGCTCGATGATTTCTTCATCCGCCTCACTGGCGGGCTCCCCACCGATGTGGGGCCGCGCATCGCGCAGACTCTCGGCGCCGATACGGGCGCCGAGGACGTGGTCGCTATCCTGCGCCGCGAGATCGCCGCCGACGAGCGCCTGGGCTCTCGGCTCGCCGTCTGGGGCCGCCGTCTTGTCGGCGACACCCTCCTGGTTGCCCGATCCGCGCTGATGGGGTCGGGCAACCACGACTCCGACGAATCACGGATCGAGCCCGTCTTCACCGAGTTGATCGCGTCGCACACGCGGCGGATGGACGCCCTGGGCCTGACGGCCTGACCGAGCGCTCAGGCCGGGACGTAGGTGCCCGTCGGGAGTAGCCGCGAGCAGGAGTCGTGCTGGAGCGCTCCCGCCGTGGATCCGCCGGCCATCGCCGCGTCGGTGCGGACGACGTCGAGGCAGTCGGGAGGCGTCCCGCGATCCCACCGGCGCCGCAGCTCCGACTCGACGACGTTCGTCGACGGGAGGCGATGCCGCGCGAGCAGGTACAGGACTACGTCCTGGATCCGCTCTCGTGGCATGGACCCGTCGAAGCGGAGGATTTCGGCGATGTCGACCGCGCTGGCGAGCACGTCCCCGGTCCGGGCGCGGGCGCTGCCGATGGTCATCTGCGCCGACGTGGGCTCGTCCGCCCCGGTGAGGATCGCTCCCGCCGTCGCCGGGAGCTCGATCTGCGAGCTCCCGCAGCGGTTGATCTGGCCGCTGACACGCAGCTTCGACCACGGATCGACGCGCCACTGCGACACATACACCTTCCACGCGCCGATCCCCGTCGAGCTCTCGACTCGGTGGACGACCTCGAGGCGGGTGTCGGTCGTCGCGAGACCCTGCGTGCCGTCGGCCGCTGCTCCCGCCGAGCGAGTCTCGTGGGCACCGGCGGACACCCGGGAGAAGGGCGCGCGCACCAGGAGCATGCCCTCCGCATCGGTTGCCGCCGCGAGGTGCGACCACTCCTCGTCGCGGACGCGCGCGACCATCAGCACCGTTGTGGTGCCGCCGAAGCGCAGCGGGGCGGGCAGGAGCAGGCCGCTCGCGGCCGCGCGCTCGAACCGCAGCGCCGGCAGCCCGCCCGGTCCGTCCGCAATCAACCGCGGCTGTCGAGTGGCGACGCTCTGCACGGCGGCCGTGCGCACGAGGGCGCCCGGAGCAGCCGGAACAGAGGCGACCCGGTCACCGGCGCGCAGCGGCAGGTCGCTCGCGCGGAACCAGTACTGCGGAGCGGGATCCGGGGGACGCACGACGTCGACGGCACCGCTCGTCGCTGTTGCGGTGTTCGAGGCGAGGGAGGTGCCCGCCGCGTTTCGGGCGAAGACGACGTAGCTGCGCGGGGCCCCCGCAGGAGCGCTGCGGTCGATCCAACCGCGGGTCGCGCCGTCGAGCACGGCGACCGCAGGCGAGGCGCTGTTGGCCCGGGTGCCGTCGGCCGCGTGCAGGACGAACTGCGAGATCGACGAGCCGGCGTCGGAGGCGGGCGGCGTCCAGCTGACGGCGACGCCTCCCGAGAGAGCGCGTGCGGTGAGAACGGGGCGGTCGAGGCGGCGCGAGAGCGTCGGCACGGAGGGCGCAGGCAGCTCCCACACCTCGGCACGCGCGGGATCGTTGGGGAAGGCGGGGTAGAGGCGCAGCAGTCCGTCGCCGTCGAGGCACTCCGGGTCGAGGTAGGCGCCGGATGTGCCGGTGGTGGTCAGGCCCGACGGACCCGCGACGGCGGAGTCGGTCCAACTCCGCCCGTCACTGGTCGCGTAGACATGCAGGCGCGCGTCGGCAGGGAAAGTGGTCGGGCGGCCGTCGTCCGAGACGAGCCCCCAGTTTTCCCGTCCCGGCCAGTGCTCGTGGTCGTCGTGGCTGGAGGCGACCACCACGACGGTGCCGGAGCGGGAGTACACGAGGGAGGGCATGCCCGCGTGATGATTCGACGTCCAGGTGCCGTCCGAGCGGCGCGAGCCGGGGTTGTAGAGGCAGGTCCGCTCCAGGGTCTTGGTGGCTGGGTCCCAGACCGCGGCCCAGAGGGAGCGGTAGTCGGTCGACACGGGGGTGCCTAGGGCGAGGCCGGTGTCGGAGGAGTCGGCGGGCCGCCTCGACCAGGCCGCCACGACGACCACTCGTCCGCCACTCGCGACGCCGACGCGCGCACCCACGCTGTCGTGGCGGGCGTCATCCGAAGCGCTCGCGGAGTAGGCGGGCCCGTCGAAGACGACCAGGACGTTCGCGTTCGCGGGCGCCGGCACCGAGGGTCGGAAGAGCTGTGCGGCGGTGACCCCGGTTCGCGGATGCTGCCAGGTGCGGCCCTGGTCGTCGCTGCGAGCAAGCGCGATGTCGCGCCGCGGGAAGCCCGACTGGTCGGCGTCCGTGTTGATCCGGAACTCGGCCGCGCACCAGATCGTGCTCGTGGTCGCACCGGCGGGGCGGGAGAAGGCGAGTTCGTGCCCGTACGCGCCGGTGCGCAGGCCCGTGGTCGGATGCACGCTGAGCCCGTCCCGCACACCGTAGCCGTCGGGCTGCGCCGGGTCGTAGCGGGTGTCCTCGCGGTGCAGCGGGCGCAGGACCCGCGCTGTCTCGTCCCAGGTCCACAGGAGCGCCTGGTAGTCGGAGCCACGGGTGAGGAGGTAAGTGGTCGCCGACGCCGAGTCGCGGAAGAAGCGCGAGTACGAGACGCCGGTCCGCGCGCCGGCGGGCGCGGGGACGGCAAAGAAGGAGGAGACGTCGTGCGACGACCGTGAGGCGGCCACGGCGAGCGGGGCATTCCGCCAGCCCGCCCCTCCTCGGGACACCAGCTTGTGCAGCGGAGGCTGCACGAGAACACGGCCCCCGTCGGTGACGGTCACGCTCGCGCCGCGATGGCCGGGATTCACGCCGTCGAATTCGACTGCGGCAGCGGTCTCGGTGAAGGAGGCCGTTGATCCGTTCTTCGGGAGGCGCCAGATCCCCGAGCGGGCGCGGGGATGCCGGTCGGTGATCGTCCACCACTGCGGCTCGGGGATCGAGTCGGCGACGTAGACGGCGTCGGCGTCGGAGCGGATCGGCGTGAAGAGAGAGGTCGACTGCGGCAGTCGCGCTCCGGTCAGGGAGAGCGCGGCGCTCCGCACGGGCACGACACGGGTGACGGCGAGGTCCGGTGCCGTCGGGACAGCGGCATCGGCGGCCGGAGCGACCGCGGCTCCGGCCAGCCCTGCAGCGGCAGCGCCGAGCACCGCGCGCCGGGTGGCGGTGACGGCATTTCCACGTTCAGCCAGCATTTCTACCCCCAGGGAAGATGATTGTCCGACGATTGTCGGTGTTTGTCACCGTCCGCGGGAGCTGTGACCGGAGACTGGCACATCATCATCACGCCGTGTCGCACCTCGTGGACGACAAAGGCGCGGGAGCTGAGGACTCCCGCCCCTTCAGCACGATCAGGGAGCGACACGGCCCGACAGCATCGCCTGCAGCGACGCCTCGTCGCGGCGGGCGCGGCGGCGTCCGAGCGAGAGGTCAGCCAGAACGACGGCCCCAGCGGTCACGACGAGGGCGATGACCCAGATCAGGCCGCCGTCCCACGGCAGGCCCGCCCAGGTCAGCGCAACCCAGATGACCGCGGCGACCAGGCCGCCCAGCGCCGGGACGAGCACCGAGCCGTGCAGGTGCCGATGCGGCAGCCCGTACCGCGCGGCGAGACCGATCACGACCCCGAACAGAGTGATGAAGAGGAGCTCCACGACGTACTCGCGGGCAGGGGCTAGGCGACGAAGCCGACGCGGCGCGACTCCTCGGAGCCGACCTCCACGAAGGCGATGGTGTCAGTCGGGACGATGTAGATCTTCCCCTTCTCATCGCGCAGACGCAGGACAGCGGTGCCGGCCTCGAGGGCGGTGGTCACCGTCTTCTCGACCTCGGTCACGGACATCGACGACTCGAAGTTGAGTTCGCGCGGGGTGTTGACCATTCCAATACGGATTTCCACCAGCAGTGCCTTTCGGGAGGGGACGTAGCTGCCAGGATACGGGACCGCGTGTTGCCGACGGCGCGCGTTTCGCGGTGAGCGGAGTGGGCGGCAGCGGCCCCCCGCCGAGCGCCGACGGGAGCCTGTCAGCTGGTGCTCGCAGTACCCTCGGAGCTGGCCCCGACGGGGAGGGGGCGCGACCGAGGGGCGACAGGTGAGTGACACGCAACGCGGGAACCTTTTCGTGCACCGCATTCTGGAGCTGACCGAGCCGTGGACGCCCTGGTACCGCCGCTCGTGGGAGGGAGGCTCCTTGCTCGCTCTTCGAGAATTCTCCGGTTGCTTGAAGTGGGTGCCCGAGAAGGTCGTCGCCCAGGGCGCCATCGATCGTTTCGCGCGCCGCACCCTCAGCGGGTTGGGCCGTGATGCGGGACTTGCATCGCTGGCGGTTCGGCAGCAGATCGACGAAATCCTCAAGGGAAGGTTGGCGTACTCTTCGCAACGTCACCGTCAGCTGGACCATCTCATCTCCTTCACGGAGGAGGCCTACTTCGGTAACTGGAGATCAGAAATCAGCCGACGTGGCGAACAATTCCACGTCGAGCGAGCGGCGCGCTACCTCTCTTCCGCGGTTCTCGATCGCGGATACGAGGGCGAATGGCTTCGAAAGCACGTTCACTCTCTCATCAAAGGCGGCGCTGAGAGCGTTATTCATAAGGTCTGATTCGGGCGTGTCGTTCCGAGGCATCGGCTTCCCATTCGGGAGAATAGAAGTTCCAAAGCTCGCTATTTTCGGAACGGGAAGCCGATGCGGTACGACTCTACTACAGGCCTGGATGCGGAGCAATTGACGGAGCTGATCTGTCGGATATGGCAGATTGTCACGGGGAGGGGTGAG
>NZ_PSWS01000069.1 GCF_002932875.1 Rathayibacter tritici | reverse complement strand
GACGACCACTCCCCCCTCACCTGCGCCCGCCGCTATGCGGCGGGCGCAGGTGAGGGGGGAGTGGTCGTCGGAGTGGACCTGGAGGTTGTAGTGGACGCCGAGGTGGACCCGCTCGGCCTGGTGGGCGGCCATGCCGGGGGTTCGGTCGCGGCGGGTCGCCTCTCGGGCGGTCGCTACGTCGGCGCGGCAGCGCACGCCGACCCAGAACACGGTCAGTCCCTCCAGATGGCTGCGCAGCCGTGCTTGCGAGACGCTCGAATCCAGGAAGACGTCGTCAAGCACGATCTGGGTTCCGGAGCGGACCACGGCGACGAGACCGGCAAGCCACGCGGCCTCGAGCTGACGGAAGTCCTCGCCGAGCTCGACCTCTCCGTCCTCTGCGTAGGACACTCCGGCATCGTCCCGACCGTCGAGGTTCGGCGGAAGCGCGTCGATCAGATCGTCGATGGAGAAGCGGAGCCAGGGGTCGGGGAGGAGCGTCTGCAGGCAGCGGGCGATCGTGGTCTTGCCCGAGCTGGAGCCGCCATTGAGGACGATGAGATCGGGAACGATGAGGGAGTCCTTCCGTTCGTGAGCGTCTGGGAAGCAGAGGCGGCGGGAACGACGGAGCCGCCCGGACGTCGCGCAGGGCGACGGCCGGACGGCTCCGGGGTGGCGGCTAGCCGCGCTCGGCGCGCTGGCGGCGCAGCGCGGCGAGCAGGAGCCCGCCGATGCCGCCGGCGACCAGCAGGGCGCCGAGGCCCAGCGGCAGCCCGATGTCGGCTCCGGTCGAGGCCAGGGGCGGGCGTCCGCCGGGGTGCGGGGCGACCGGCGCCGGCGTGCTGCCCGGGGTTGGAGCGTTCGTCGGAGCGTTCGTCGGCGCGGTGGTGGGAGCGGTCGTCGGGGGGACGGTCGGCTCCGCGATCGGGGGGACGGGCGGCCCGGCGGTCGGAGTCGCGCTGGGCTCCGGAGTCGGCGTGGTCGGGTTCTTCTCGGCGTCGATCGCGGAGGTGTCCGCGGCGAACGAGGCGGTCACGAACGCGATGGCCTTGGACGTGATGCCCAGCGCCTCCTGATTGATGTTGTCGATGTCATCGGCGGCGGAGTGGTAGTTCGGGTCGTGCGTGATGCCGGCGGTACCGCCGAACAGCGCGACCTCCTCCTCCGTCTTGACGTCGTCGGCGCCGGTGAAGACTCCCGAGGACGGGATGCCCACCGAGATGAAGCCGTCGTAGTCGCTACGACCGTCGAAGGCGGTGTCGATCCAGGGCTGGTCGATCGAGTCGAAGTAGTCGGTGAATGCCTTCTCGGTCGCGATCGAGCCGGCCGGCACCTCCACGGGAGCCTCGTAGGTGGACTCATTCGCGTCGTACACGGAAATCACGTAGTTCGGCGAGGCGACCATGTCGAAGTTCATGTAGGTCGCGATCGTCGAGGCGTCCTCCTCCGACAGGGAGTCGACGTAGGTGTACGAGCCGACCAGGCCCACCTCCTCGGCGCCCCACCAGGCGAAGCGGACCGCGTTGGTGGTCTCGCCCGCGGCGGCCAGCTGCACGGCCGTCTCGAGCAGCGTCGCGGATCCGGAGCCGTTGTCGTTGATGCCGGGGCCGGCGGGCACGCTGTCGAGGTGCGCGCCGAGCATGACCACGTTGTCGTGGTCGCCACCCGGGGTCTCGGTGACGATGTTGAAGGTCGCCACCTCGGTGGTGGTCTGCTCGATCAGCACCGAGACGCTGGCGGGCAGGGCGGCCAGGAGCGCCTGGCCCTCGGCCTGGGTGAGTCCGACGCCGGGGACCGCGGCCTCGTCCTGTGCGCCGAAGGTGCCGTTGAGGGCATCGCTCGGGGCGTTGTCGTAGATCAGGATCGCCGAGGCGCCCGCGGCACCGGCGGCGATCGACTTCTCGAGGAAGCTGCAGGAGCCGCGACTGACAAGCGCGACCTTGCCGGTGGCGTCGAGTCCGGTCCAGGCATCGGCGCTGCAGCCCAGCGGATCGACGGGTGCGATCAGTTCGCCGGTCACGCCGCCCTCGGGTGTCGACGGAGTAAACTCCATCGGGGTGCCGACGGCGCCGGTGCCGGTGGTCAGCGTGAAGGCATCGATCGTCTGGGTCGAGGTGGTGAAGTCCTGGCGGGTCGTGGTGTAACCGGCGGATGCGAGGACCGCTTCGACGTACTCCCCGCTCAGCTCGTAGCCCGGAGTGCCGATCGCCCGGGTGCCGCCGTTGGCGTCCGCGATGGCCTGGAGCGCCTCCAGGTGGGTCATGATGCCGTCGACCGTCACGGTGTCGGCGAAGGCGACCGGCTCGACGGCGTTCGCCGCCGGGGCGAAGGCGAGACCGGCGACGAGGGCGCCCGCACCGATCATCGCGCTCGAGCCGATCAGTGAGCGGCGTCGACGGCCGCTCGGGGTGTTCGTGGTGGTTCGCGCCACTGGGGCTCCCTCTCCTCGAGAACGGGCCGCCGCGTCGGCGGTCCGGACGGGTTCCTCCCTGAAGACTGGGAGAAAATCGCGTCTTCTGCGAGGGTATTCACAGGAAGGAGATCCGCCCAGTCCCTCCCTGCCAGATTTCATCCGCTCGAAACACGGCGTCTGCGCTCACACCGTCGCCGGGCTCTCGGCCCACTCGCGGAGCATCGCGAGGGTCGCAGTGGGGTTGTCGCGCCAGGCGCCGCGCCCAGCCGCGGTCGCGGGCAGCGGCACGCACCGCGACCGCTCCGCCGAGCGAGTGGCCGACGACGAGGTCGAACGGCCCTCGCACGAGGGCGTCGTCGGCGTAGGCGTCACGTCGGTAGGAGCCGTGCCGCGGCGCTGCCCGCCGGCATCGTCTCTAGAGCCTCAATCGAACCGAGGGTCGCGGCCGGTGCGCTCGCCGGTCGCGAGTCCCGCGATCACCGCGAGATCCTCCTCGTCGAGAGTGAAGTCGAAGACGTCGAGGTTCTCGCGAATCCGCTCCGGAGTCACCGACTTCGGGATCACCACGACGCCGAGCTGCACGTGCCAGCGCAGGACCGCCTGCGCCGGCGAGACGCCGTGCTTCGCCGCCACGCGCGCGAGCGCGGGCTCGCCGAGCAGCCGCCCCCGGGCCAGAGGGGACCAGGATTCGGTGACGATGCCGTGGGCGGTGTCGAAGGCGCGCAGCTCCTCCTGCGGCAGCCTCGGGTGCAACTCCACCTGATTGATCGCGGGCACGACGCCGGTCTCCTCGAGCAGGCGCTGCACGTGCTCCTCGGCGAAGTTCGACACGCCGATCGAGCGGGCCCGCCCCTCGCTCTGCAGGCGCTCGAGCGCGCGGTAGGTGTCGACGTAGCGGTCTCGAGAGGGGATCGGCCAGTGCACGAGGTAGAGGTCGACGTAGTCGGTACCCAGCAGCTCGAGGCTGCGGTCGAAGGCGGCGAGAGTCTCGTCGAACCCGTGGTCATCGTTCCAGACCTTCGTGGTGACGAAGACCTGCTCGCGGGGGAGGCCGCTCGCCCGGATACCCGCGCCGACGCCGCGCTCGTTGCCGTAGAGCGTCGCGGTATCGACGTGGCGGTAGCCGGCCTCCAGGGCGAGGGCGACCGTGCGGGCCGCCTCCTCGTCGCCGATCTTGTAGACGCCGAGCCCGAGCTGAGGGATCGCGCGGCCGTCGTTGAGGGGGATCAGGGGGACGCTCATGCCCCCATGCTGACACGTGGGCTCACACGTTCCAGGCGAGCTCGCCGTGCGCTCCGACGCGCACACCGTCCTCGATCAGCGCCGCGAGACCGGCCACCCCGAAGAGGAGGCGCCGCTCGGCACGCGCCACGTCGCTCCGCTCGATGATGCCGCGCACGGCGAAGTGCACGTCGTGACCCGCCTGCAGACCCTCGACCCCGGCTCGGCCGCGACGTGCGCGCACCGGGCGGTGCCCGACGCCGAGACCGCGCCAGAGGGAGCCGGTCTCGAGGACGACGGCTGTCTCGGAGGCGAGCACACCGTGCTGCTCCCGGTGCGCGGTGAGTTGCCAGCCATAGCCGAGGTGGTGCAGACGCATCGAGTGCGGGCCGCGGAAGGCGTGCGCGGACTGCTCACGGCGGAAATAGACGGGACTGGGCCGGAACGAGCCCTGCCAGAGAGCGGCGGCGAGCTCGGTGCACCACTCAGGGCTCTCGGGGTCTGACCACGGGTCGAGCAGGTCGGTGCGGGCAGCGGAGCGACGGTGCTCGCGCACCAGTTCTTCCGCGTCCTCCCGCAGCCCCATGCCATCGTCCTCCCGAGCCGTGGGGCCCCACACTAGGGGGCCCACGGATGGCGGACAACGGGATGTCGCCCTACGAGGGGAGGGTGACGGGTTCCGTGTCGGGAAGGGGGCTGGCGTCACGTCCGCGCAGGTCCGGGTGGTAGCGGCGGCCGAGCAGCGGCACCAGGAAGCCGACCAGCGCGAACGCGGCGGCGACGAGGATCGCGGCGGTTGGACCGGCCTGGTCGATCTGCACCCCGGCGATGGCGGAGCCGAGCGCGGCCCCGATCAGCTGACCCGTGCCGACCCAGCCGTAGGCCTCCGCGGTGTCCGAGAAGCGCACGCTGGAGGCGGTGATCGCGAACAGGGCCGCGAGAGCGGGGGCGATGCCGATGCCGGCGAGGAAGAGGGTGACGCAGAGCCACCAGAAGTCGGTCGAGACGGCCGCCAGGCCCATGCCGACCGTGACGATCAGCATCCGCCGCGCCGTCGCCCACCGGCTGATCGGAATGTGGCCGAGGGCGAGTCCGCCGGCCAGGGAGCCCGCCGCGAACACCGCGAGCACGACGCCGGATTCGACTCCGCCCTCGCCGAAGACCGCGACGACGCCCGCCTCCACAGCCGAGCAGGCGCCGATCAGGAGGAAGCCGACGATCGTCGCCAGCAGCACCGGGGGCTTGGTCAGCACCACTCCGAGGCGGCGCTTGGAGCGCGGAATGCGCACGCGACCCACCTCGGGCGAGGCGATGAACCAGATGCCGCCGCCGATCAGGAACGCGGCGGCGGTCAGGATGCCCGCGACCGTCGACACCTGGATCGAGATGACGGTGGCCAACACCGGGCCGAGCACCCAGATGATCTCCTGGGCGGAGGCGTCGAGCGAGAAGAGCGGAGTGAGCTGCGAGCTGGTCACCATCTTGGGGTAGATGGTCCGCACGGCCGGCTGCACGGGTGGCATGCTGAGGCCCGCGATGAAGCCGATCACCACGAACTGCCACACCTCGAGCGGCAGCACGGCCATCGCGATGATCGCGCTCGCGCAGACCACGAGGGTGATCGTGAGCACGCGGCGCATCCCGAGCCGACCCATCAGGCGGCTGGTCAGCGGCCCCGCGATCGCCTGCCCGATCGACATCGAGCCGAGCACCAGGCCGGCGGCCGCATACGAGTGGTGCACCCGCTCCACGTGCAGGAGGAACGCGAGCGAGAGCATCCCGAACGGGAAGCGCGCGGTCAGCTGCGCGAGGATGATGCGCCCCACCCCGGGGGTCTTCACAAGATCGGTGTAGCTGCCCACCGGACGACCCTAGCGCCCCTCGAGGGAACCCCGGGCGGTCGAGGGAGCCTGCTTCAGGGGGCTCCCTCGACGGGTCGGGGTTCCCTCGGCGGAGGAGAGGGGGTCAGGGGGTCAGGACTTTGCGGATGCGTTGGAGAGAGGCGCTCTCGGCGGTGCCGAGCGACTGCGCGAAGAAACTCACCCGCAGCTCCTCCAGGAGCCAGCGGGCGCGCTCGATCCGCTCAGGGGCGTGCGCGGGCAGCGGTACGCCGCCGCCGGCGGAGCGGTAGAGCTCCTGCGCGGCCTGCACCTCGTTCAGCCAGATGCGGTCGCGGCCCACGTTCTCGGCGATCTTGCCGAAGCGCTCGGTGATCGCCGCGAGGTAGCGCGGGAGGTGCCGCAGCCGCTCCACTCCGGTCGCCGAGACGAAGCCGGGGTAGACCAGGCCCGAGAGCTGCTCGCGCGCGTCGGTGAGCGCAGGCAGGAGCGCCATGCTCGTCGAGGCCTTGAGCGCCTTCTCGACGCCGCGGGCGGTGGTCAGGATCGTAGTGACGGTCTTCACGGTCTCGAACATCGCATCCATCACGCTCGCCGAGACGCGGTCGCGCACGGCATCGAACTCGGCGCGCAGGAAGAGCATGCCGTCGGGCTTCATCCGCCAGAGCACCGCGTCGACGCAGGCGAGCAAGCAGTCGCTGAAGAGCGCTGTGGTGTTCTGGTACGGGCTCTGCGCGAGCACGAGCTTCTCGTTCGAGGTGAGGTGCTGCTGCACGTAGGCGACGGGGCTCGGCGTCGCGAGCAGGAGGAGGCGGCGGACGCCTCGAGGGTGCTCGCGCGCCTGGTCCTCGGCGGTGGCGAGCAGGCGGATGGACACCGAGTCGCCGTCGTCGATCAGGGCCGGGTAGGCGCGGATCGTGTTTCCGCCCTGCCGGGTGTCGGTGACGCGGGGCAGCTCCGGCATGTCCCACGTCTTCAGTCCCCGGCGCTCGAGCGCGTCGGGCACGCGGGCCTCGACGACGCGCGCGACCTCGTCGCGCACCCGGCCGCGCAGCCGTTCGGCCAGCGGGGCGAGCTCCTTGCCGGCGGCGATCGTGCGCCCCCGCTCGTCGGCGACCGCGAAGGTGACGCGCAGGTGCGAGGGGATCCGCTCGAGGTCGAAGTCCTCGGGCTGCACTACCACTCCGGCCTCGCGGCGGATCGCTCCGGCGAGGGTCGCGGCGAACGACTCCGTCGGCGGATTCGGCACGTCGTGCGGGAGGGCGGCGGTGAGCTTCCGCGCCCAGTCGTTCGCGGGCACAACATTCCGGCGCAGGTGCTTGGGCAGCGCCTTGATCATCGCGGTCACCAGCTCGGCGCGGAGCCCCGGCACCAGCCAGTCGAAGCCGAGCGGAGTGACGCGCGGCAGCAGCGCGAGCGGCACGTGCACCGTCACTCCGTCCTCCTCCGTCCCCGGCTCGAACCGGTACGAGAGCCGTAGGCGCTGGTCGGCCTGGCGCCACTGGGTCGGGAACGCGGTCTCATCGACCTGCTCCGCGTCCTCGGGCAGCAGAGTCTCCTGCGTCATCGTCAGCAGGTCGGGCTCGTCGTGCTGAGTAGTGCGCCACCAGGAGTCGAAGGAGCGCACGGAGGTGATGTCGCGCGGGAGGCGGCGGTCGTAGAAGTCGAAGACCGCCTCGTCGTCGACGAGCAGGTCGCGGCGGCGGGTGCGCTCCTCGAGGCGCTCGAGTTCGGCGCGCAGGGCCCGGTTCTTCTTGTCGAACGCGTGCCGTGACTCCCATTCGCCGTCGACGAGGGCGTGTCGGATGAACAGCTCCCGGGCGTAGGAGGCGTCGATTCGCGAGAACTGGACGCGGCGGCGCGCGATGATCGGCACTCCGTAGAGCGTGACCTTCTCGTAGGCGACGGCCGCGCCCTGCGACTTCTCCCAGTGCGGCTCGCTGAACTGCCGCTTCACCAGGTCACCGGCGATCGCCTCAGCCCAGGCCGGGTCGATCGCCGCGTTCGAGCGCGCGAAGAGGCGGCTCGTCTCGACCAGCTCGGCGCTCATCACCGCGTCGGGCAGCTTCTTGGCCAGGGCGCTCCCGGGGAAGATCGAGAACTTCGCGTTGCGGGCGCCGAGGTACTGCACGTTCTGGCGCTCGCGGTTCTTCGCCGCACGCTGCGCCTGCTGCGAAGTGGTGTCCTTGATGCCCAGGTGCGAGAGCAGGCCGGCCAACAGGCTCCGGTGGATCCCGTCGGGGTCGACCTTCGGCTCACCGAGCTCGAGCTTGAGCGGACGCGCGAGCTGGCGCAGCTGACGGAACACGTCCTGCCACTCGCGCACGCGCAGGTAGTTGAGGTACTCGGCCTTGCACAGGCGGCGGAAGGCGCTGGAGGAGAGCTCGTCCTGCTTCTCCTCAAGGTAGTTCCAGAGGTTCAGGAGGGTGAGGAAGTCGCTGGTCGGATCGACGAAGCGCGCGTGCTGCTGGTCGGCCTGCGCTCGGCGCTCGAGCGGGCGCTCGCGGACGTCCTGGATCGTGAGACCCGCGACGATCGCCATCACCTCGCGGCTGACGCCGTGCCGGCGCGACTCGATGACCATCCGCCCGAAGCGCGGATCGATCGGGAGCCGCGCGAGATCCCGCCCGATCCGCGTGAGCTGCGGCGCCGCCGCCTCGTCCCCCTTCCGCGAGATGCCACTTGGGTACGCCTTCTGCGGCGTGTCGCGTACCGAAGTGGCATCTCGCGGAAGGGAGGGGGAGGTGGGGGTGCGGAGGGCGCCGAGTTCCGTGAGCAGGTCGAGGCCGTCCTTGATACCGCGGGAGTCGGGAGGCGTGAGGAAGGGGAACGAGGCGATGTCGCCGAGGCCGAGCGAGATCATCTGCAGGATGACGGCGGCCAGGCCCGTGCGCAGGATCTCGGGGTCGGTGTACTCGGGGCGGCGGAGGTAGTCCTCCTCGGAGTAGAGGCGGATCGCGATGCCCGCGCTGGTGCGACCCGAGCGGCCCGAGCGCTGATTCGCCGACGCCTGCGAGACGGCCTCGATCGGTAGCCGCTGCACCTTCGATCGCGCGCTGTAACGGGAGATACGGGCCGTGCCGCCGTCGATCACGTAGCGGATCCCGGGGACCGTGAGGCTTGTCTCCGCCACGTTGGTCGCGAGGACGACGCGGCGCCGGACGCCAGGGGTGCGCCCCTTCTCGAAGACGCGGTGCTGATCGGCGGCGGAGAGCCGGCCGTAGAGGGGGAGCACCTCCGTGCCGGGCAGGTTCCGCCCGCGGATCGCGTCCTCGGCGTCGCGGATCTCGTTCTCGCCCGAGAGGAACACCAGCACGTCGCCCGGATCCTCGCGGGCCAGTTCGGCCAGGGCGTCAGTGATGCCGGTCATCAGGTCGCGGCTGCCGCTCGTCGCGTCCGGGACGTCGGTGTCGTCGTCCTCCTCCGGCTCCTCGGCGACCAGCGGCCGGTAGCGGACCTCGACCGGGTAGGTGCGGCCGGACACCTCGATGATCGGAGCCGGCTCGCCCGCGGCGTCGGCGAAGTGAGCCGCGAAGCTCTGCGGGTCGATCGTCGCGGAGGTGATGATCACCTTGAGGTCGGGTCGTTGCGGCAGCAGGCGGTGCAGGTAGCCCAGGAGGAAGTCGATGTTCAGGCTGCGCTCGTGCGCCTCATCGATGATGATCGTGTCGTACCGGCTGAGCATCCGGTCGTGGTTCATCTCATTGAGCAGGATGCCGTCCGTCATCAGCTTGATCCGGGTCGACGCGGACGCCTTATCGGTGAACCGGACCTGATAGCCGACCAGCCCGCCGACCTCGTCGTCGAGTTCCTCCGCGATACGCTCGGCGATGGTGCGGGCCGCGATGCGGCGCGGCTGGGTGTGCGCGATGCTCTCGCGCCCGAGCTCGAGGCAGATCTTGGGCAGCTGGGTCGTCTTGCCGGATCCGGTGGCTCCGGCGACGATGACCACCTGGTGGTCGCGGATTGCCGCGGCAATGTCCTCGCGCCGCGCCGACACGGGCAGTTCGGGCGGGTAGCGGATGCTGAGCACGTCTGACATGAGCCCTCCATCCTACGCCGCGTGCGACAATGCCCTGTCCCGCGAAACGTCGTGGGACGTCCTGCCCGGTCGGGCGCTTCGGCGCCGGTCGACCGCGGCGCACAATCCCGTGGAGCACCCGATGAATCCGCAGTCCCTGCTGGTCGTGCTGAACATCGTGCTGCTGCTGTTCGCGATTCAGGGAGTGGTGTCGAATCCGCGGCTCTCGAAGGTCGCGAAGGTCGCCTGGGTGGCGTTCATCGTGATCGCCCCGTTCGTCGGAAGCCTCGCCTACCTGGCCCTCGGCCGTCGCGGCGGGAGCGGCGGAGGCGGCGGAGGCGGCACCGTCGTCCGCGGCACGGAGCGGCCGACGGGCTGGTTCTTCGAGCGCTGAGCGACGAGAGCCCGCGGCGACCGTTGGTCCCGGCAAGCCCCTGACCTGTGGCATACCCCACGTCTAGCGTGGAACGCATGGCCGAACGTCTGCGCTCCAGTGTCAGCCCCTACCTCCGCTCGCACGCGGACAATCCGGTCGACTGGTTCCCCTGGGGCGAGGAGGCGTTCGCCGAGGCGGTCCGCCGAGACGTCCCGGTGCTGATCTCGATCGGTTACTCCACCTGCCACTGGTGCCATGTGATGGCGCGGGAGTCGTTCTCGGATCCGGTGCTCGCCGCGCGCCTGAACGCCGACGTCGTCGCGGTGAAGGTCGACCGGGAGGAGCATCCCGACGTCGACACCGCCTACCTGACTGCCGCGAGCGCCTTCACCCGCCAGCTGGGCTGGCCGCTGACCGTTTTCGCGACCCCCGCCGGCGAGACCTTCTTCGCCGGGACCTACTTCCCTCCGCGGGCCGTCGGCGGCGTGCCCGCCTTCTCCGATGTGCTCGAGGCGGTCTCGGAGGCGTGGCGGCTGCGGCGCGAGGAGGTGCAAGCGACAGCTGGCGGACTCGCCGCGGCACTGCGCGAGGCGACCGCGGCGTTGCCGAGCGACTCCGGCCTTCCAGACGACGCCGCGCTGGACGCCGCAGTGGATGCGCTCGCGGCGGAGGAGGACCTCGTGCACGGCGGCTTCGGCGGCGCCCCGAAGTTCCCGGTCGCCCCGGTGCTCGCCTTTTTGGCCTCGCGAGCCTCGGGAGCGGCGCTCGCCGAACGCACGCTGCTCGCGCTCGCCGCGTCGGCGCTCCGCGATCGCGACGGCGGCTTCTTCCGCTACGCGACTCGGGCCGACTGGAGCGACCCGCACTACGAGCGGATGCTCTACGACAATGCGCAGCTGCTCGACGTCGCGGCGGTTCTGCTCGGGCGATCCGACGCCCGGGTCGACGAGCTGACCACGATCGCGGAAGGGATCGCCGCCTTCCTCCTGAGCACCCTCGAGCGGCCGGGCGGCGGATTCGCGTCGGCCCAGGACTCGGAGAGCGTCGTCGACGGGCAGCGCTCGGAGGGCGGCTACTACCTGGCCGAGGAGCGCTCGCGGCTCGCGCCTCCGGCTCTCGACGAGAAGATCGTTACCGGCTGGAATGGCCTGGCGATCCGGGCGCTCGCCCGCGCCGGGCGGATGGTGGGGCGCGAGGAGTGGATCGAGGCGGCCCGCCGCGCCGCCCACGCCGTGGTGCAGCGGCACATGGCCGACAGGCGCGTCGTGGCTCGCGCGTCCCTCGACGGCACGGTCTCGGCCGCCCGCCCAGCGCTGGAGGACGTGGGGATGCTCGCCGGCGGTTTCCTCGAGCTCGCGCTCGCCGAGGGTCGGCCGCGCTTCGCGGTCGCCGCGCGCACCCTGATCGACGGCGCGCTCGACGCGGCCGAGGGCCCGCTGCCGTTTGCGCTCCCGGGCGGAGGCGACCCGGTGCTGACTGCGCGCGGTCTGCAGCTCGCGGCGGATCCCTCGGAGGGCGCTTACCCCTCCGGGCTCTCGGCGACCGCGGACGCGGCGCACGAGCTGTACCTTCTCACCGGGTTCCAGCGCTACCGGGAGGCGGCGGAGGCGGTGGTCGCCGCGATCGCGCCCGGTGCACTCCGGCAACCGATGGGTTTCGGTGCCGTACTCGCGCTGGCGTCGCGGCTCGCGCGTCCGGTGCGGCAGCTGGTGGTCGTCGGTCCCGGAGCCGCGGAGGCGGTACGCGGGGCGCGGTCGGCCGGTTTCGGGGTCCTCGTCGGCGTCTCGGACGAGGGCGCGCGGGAGTGGGCGCACGCGGGCTTCGGACTGTTCGAGGGGAGGACCTCCCGGGAGGACCTGCCGACCGCTTACTCCTGCGAGGCCTTCGTCTGCGCCCTGCCGACCACTCGGCTCCCGGAGGAGCTCATCACGCGGCCGTGACCACGAGCGGCGCCTCGGGATCGGCCGCCCACTCGTTGAGCGAGCCGTCGTAGACCACCGCCGTGTCGACCCCGAGCACCGCGAGCGCGAGAGCGTCGGCGGTGGCCGCGATCCCGCCCGCGCAGTAGAGAACGATCCGCTCGGCCTGGAGGCTCTCGCCGAAGAGCGACCGCAGCCGCTCCGGCGGCAGGAGAGTGTTGTCCGCGCGATTGACCAGGCGCCCGGCTGGGACGTTGCGCGAACCCGGCAGGTGCCCGAGGCGCGGGCGCCGCCCCTCCTCGCCGGTGAACTCCTTCGGCGGCAGTGCGCAGACCAGGGCCCCCGGTGCCTCGCCGCGGACGACGCGCTCGACGCCGGCCTTATCGATCCACAGCGGGCGCTCCTCACGGACCGTGATCCCGCCGCTCGCTGCGGGCTCGACATGCCCGGTCTCGATCGGGCGCTCCTCGCGACGCCAGGCCGAGAGGCCCCCGTCGAGCACCGCGACCGCATCGTGCCCGGCCGCGCGCAGCAGCCACCACAGGCGCGAGGCCCACTGGCCCACCGCGGAGTCGTAGACGACGACCACCGAGTCGTCGTCGATGCCGAGGGCTGCGGTGGCGGCCGCGAACCGCTCGGGGTCGAGGCGCGTGAAGGGGAGGGATGCCTCGGAGTCGGACAGCTGCGCGAGCACGTCGCCGAAGACGGCGCCGGGGACGTGCCCCTCGAGGAGGTACTGCTCATCGCCGCTGAGGTAGCCGAGGCGGCCGTCGAAGCCGGGCACGAGCAGGACGCTCGCATCGACCACGACGAGGTGCTCACGGCCGAGCTGGTCGGCGAGCCACTGGGTCGAAACGATCGGCCGGGCGAGATACGGGGCGGAGGAGGTGCTCACGCCGTCCACGCTAGGCGGCACCACCGACATGCGTGCCCCTGCGCGTCATGCGGGTTCATGTTCGCGCCGTCTCGCGTCGAGGTACCGCCGCCCGCGCGCCTCAGCACTCGATGACGTTCACCGCCAGACCGCCCTCGCTCGTCTCCTTGTATTTCGAGGACATGTCGATGCCGGTCTGACGCATTGTCTCGATCACGGCGTCGAGGGAGACGCGGTGATCGCCGTCGCCGTGCAGCGCAAGGCGGGCGGCGCTCACCGCGGTGGAGGAGGCGATCGCGTTCCGCTCGATGCAGGGGATCTGCACGAGTCCGCCGACCGGATCGCAGGTGAGGCCGAGGTGATGCTCCATCGCGATCTCGGCCGCGTTCTCGACCTGCCCAGGAGTGCCACCGAGCACCGCGCAGAGTGCCCCGGCGGCCATCGCACAGGCCGAGCCGACCTCGCCCTGGCAGCCCGCCTCCGCACCTGAGATCGACGCGTTCGTCTTGCAGAGCGAGCCGATCGCGGTGGCGGTGAGGAGGAAGCGGCGCAGGCCCGCGCGATCGGCGCCCGGCACAAACCGCAGGTAGTAGTGGGCGACGGCGGGGATGATCCCCGCGGCTCCGTTCGTCGGAGCCGTCACCACGCGCCCGCCCGCGGCGTTCTCCTCGTTCACCGCGAGCGCGAAGGCGTGCAGCCACTCCACCGAGGTCGCGCGGGCGCGGTCGAGCGGGTCCTCCTCGAAGGCCTCGAGCCGCTCGCGGAGGACCGATGCGCGGCGGCGCACCCCGAGGCCACCGGGCAGGACGCCGTCGGTCGCCAGGCCGTGCTCGACGCAGGCGGCCATCGCGTCCCAGATCGCGTCGAGGCGGGCGTCGACGTCGACCCCGGGGTGCAGTGCGCGCTCGTTCGCGGCGGCGATCTCGGCGATGCTCGAGCGGGTCCGGTCGCAGATCGCAAGCAGGTCGAGCCCCGAGACGAAGGGGTAGGGGTGCGGAGCCAGGGCCGCCAGCTCGGCGTGCTCGCCCGCTCGGCGGATGAAGCCACCGCCGATCGAGTAGTAGGTCTGCTCCCACACCGGCAGGGCGTCCTCGCCGACCCAGACGCTGAACGTCAGCGCGTTCGGGTGCTCCGGCAGTCGAGTGCGGGGCTCGAAGGCGACGTCGTCCCGCGTCATCGCGAGGCGCTGCTGGCCGGCCAGGAGGATCGCTCCTTCGGCGTCGAGGCGCTGCCAGGCACCGCGCACCAGCGCCGGATCGCACGTCTCGGGGTCCAAGCCGGCGAGCCCGGCGACCACGGCGTCCGGAGTGCCGTGGCCGATCCCCGTGGAACCGAGGGAGCCGTAGAGGGTGCAGACCACGCGGCTCACGCGGCCGAGGAGGCCGGCGTCACGGATCCGCTCAGCGAGGGCGAGGGCCGCGCGCATCGGCCCGACGGTGTGCGAGCTGGACGGGCCGATCCCCACGCTGAACAGGTCGAGGACGGAGACGTAGGCGCTCATCCACCGAGCGTACGCCCGTCCCGGGACGGCGGACGGGCGGGCACCCTCTCGGATGCCCGCCCTCCTCAGCGTGTCGCCGCGGTCACCACTCGCAGTGCACGTGGTTGTCGTGGTCGGGGTCGCCCGGGCCGAGCGTAAGTGTCGCACCCAGGGCGGCGCAGGCGTCCTGCACTGCCTGGTGGTCGGCGCCATTCAGCACGGTCACGCCGTTGATCCGGTCGATGTCGACCGCGTGGCCGGTGTAGTGGCGGGAGGTGCTGCTGTGATCCTCACCCGCGATCGAGGTGACGCGGAGGTCGAAGCCGTACTCCGTGTTCAGGCGGAGCAGCCCGTTCAGCATGGCCGGGTCCAGAGCCACCTCGGTGACTCCCGCATCACCGCCGGAGCTGGTCTTGGCCGGCTTCCCCTCGGCGGTGTCACGGATGTTGACGAGCGAGGTCGAGGCCGCGTCTGCGCCGGAGTCGGCGCCCAGCTCGTAGAGCTCGATGCCCGGATTGTCGAGGATGGCCTGCGCTGTGGCTGCGGAGTCGCCGCTGGGCGGGGGAGTGGTGCCCCCTCCGCCGCCGGTCCCGGCGATCAGAGCCTTCCAGGTGGCGGGTCCGACGATGCCGTCCGCCGTCAGACCGGCTCCGCTCTGGAAGCCGGTCACCGCAGAGTCGGTCCCGGCGCCGAAGACGCCGTCGACCGCGAGGGAGGCGCCGTTCGCGTTCAGCTGGGTCTGCACCGCGCTGACCGCGTCGCCGGTGGAGCCGCTGCGGACGGTGACGGTGAGCGCACCCCAGGTCGCCTCGCCGATCACACCGTCGGCGGCAAGGCCCTTGGCCGACTGGAAGGCGGTGACGGCCCCCGCCGTGCCGGAGCCGAAGGCCCCGTCTACGGCGAGCGACTGGCCGGAGCCACGGAGGAGGTACTGCGCCGTGGTCACGTCCTCACCGCTGGATCCGGAGGAGAGCACGGGCCAGTCGGCTGCCTGGGCACTGGTGGCCCCGCCGACGGTGACGCCGACGGCGAGCAGGACGGCGGTGATGACCGCGAGGATGCGGGAGCGGGCTGTCTGCGGCCGGGCGCTGCCCTCGGTCTCGATGGTGGTGGTCTCGGTGTCGGTGGTCATGATCCTCATCCCTCGCTCTCGACGGCCTCGCGGGCCAGGGTCTCCCACTGCGCGTAGGCGTCCGGCACGCCGGATTTCTGCACGGCCTGCGCCGCAACGGTGACCGACAGCGACTCCCAGCCGGGCACGTCGAGCAGGCCGGAGTTGCTGGTGGGGCTGTTCGCGGCTCCGTAGAAGGCGCGCGACGCGGAGACGGGGTCGATCAGCTCGGCGGCGGTGCCCCAGCCGGAGGAGGGACGCTGCTGGAACAGTCCGACGGAGTCGCGATCGCCGCCGGAGAGGTTGCGCAGGCGCGACTCCTGCATCGCCGTCGCGATCGCGATGACCCAGCCGTATTCGGGGACGCCAGCGGTCTTGCCCTCGGCGATGATCGTGCGCACGTTGGAGAGCTGCTCGTCGCTCAGGGTGGCGAACGTCTCGCCGGGCTGGCCCGGGTCGGGCGTCGAGCCGGAACCGGAGCCGACGAGCGACTGCCATGTCTGCGGGCCGACGACCCCGTCGACCGTGAGGCCGGCCGCGGATTGGAAGCCCTTCACCGCGGCCAGCGTCGCAGCTCCGAACTCGCCGTCGACGCTGAGCCCAGCGCCGGTCTTGTTCAGCTGCACCTGCAGAGCGGTGACGGTTTCGCCGGAGTCGCCGGAGGAGTCGGTCGTGATCAGCGCCGACCAGGTCTGCTGACCGACGATGCCATCGGCCGAGAGCCCCCGGGCACTCTGGAACGCGGTGACCGCGGCGGCGGTACCGGAGCCGAACACGCCGTCCGCGTCGACCGACTGGCCTGCGGCGTTCAGCAGGTGCTGGAGGGTACGGACGTTGGCGCTGTTCTCGCCCTGGGCGACGACGGGCCAGGCGGCGGCCGTGACGGACACCGCCGAGATCTGCGCGGGGGCTGCGACGGCGAGTGGCGCCGTGGCCAGCGACCCGAAGGCGAGAGCGCCACAGGCGACTCCGGCGACCAGGAGGCGGCCCCGGGGCCATCGCGGGCCGGGTGCGGTGGTGGGTGCGGTGGTGGATGCGGTGGTGGTGAACTGTCTCATCGTTTCGTGCACCTCTTCATGGCCGCGAGCGGCCGGACGTCGTTGTCGCGATCGGGGAGTGGGTCTCCCGTGTCCTTCAGGCCTACTCCTGCTCCGGCGCCGCCGGGCCCGCTTGGGATCCAGTGTCCAGAGAGCCTCCACGGAACGCGGAGGGGGATCCGTCGCGCGGGGGAGGCGGCCGGGTCCGAACCGAGCGACACTGCGCACAAGGGCGACACGCCCGGGTTGTCGGCGCGTCGCTCAGACGTGCTGGCTGGCGGAACTCCAGCCGAGGGCACCCGGACGACGACCGTTCCAGGGCCCTCGCCACTCGGGCCCCTCTGCAGGGGAGGCGACGCGCGACCCGCCCGCAGCGATCGACCGGGTGATGCCCGAGCGGCCGGCCTCGTGGAGATCCGCCACACCCTCCGCCAGCTCGTCACCGTGGAGGGCAACATCCCCGCCGCGAGATGCCACTTGTGCGGACGACACGCCGCGAAAGGCGCGCGTAAGTGGCATCTCGCGCAGGACCGGCTCAGCGCAGCGTCTTGCGCGCCGAGATCTGCCCGGTGTCGAAGCCGAGCAGGTGCAGTCCGCCGTGGAAGCGGGCGTGTTCGACCTTGATGCAGCGGTCCATCACGACGGTCAGGCCCTTCGACTCGCCGTACTCGGCCGCCTCCTGGTTCCAGATGCCCAGCTGTACCCAGACCGTGGGAGCGCCGACGGCCAGTACGTCGTCAATCACCGCCGGGATGTCGCTCGCCCTGCGGAACACGTCGACGATGTCGGGGACGACCGGGAGCTCGGCCAGGCTGCGGTAGACCGGCTGCCCGAGGATCTCGGTGGCGTTCGGGTTCACGAAGTACAGCTCGTAGTCGCTCGACTGCTGCAGGTAGGTCGCCACGAAGAAGGAGGAGCGGGCCGGGTTCGGTGAGGCGCCCACGATGGCCACGGTCTTCGCGCGGCGGAGGATGTCGAGGCGGGTGCGCGCGTCGGGGCCGATCCAGGTGCGCTGCGAATGCAGCATCGTCGCGAGAGGTGAATCGGGTGGGACGGAGCAGCTGAGCCCGTTGGACAGCTGGACGACGGTGTCGGTGGTGCTCATGCTCAGACCTCCACGGCCGGGGTGTGCAGGGTCGTGGTGGTGTCCTCCGGCAGCTCCGTCGGAGCATCGGGGGTGCCGTGCTTCTCGACGGCGCGGGTCAGCGCCTGGTCGAGGTCGTAGACGATGTCGTCCGCGTCCTCGATACCCACGGAGAGACGGACGAGGCCGGGGAGGACGCCCGCGTGCAGCAGCTGCTCCTCGGTGAGCTGCGCGTGCGTCGTCGAGGCGGGGTGAATGACCAGCGTCTTCGCGTCGCCGATGTTCGCGAGGTGGCTGGCGAGGTCGACCGACTCGATGAAGGTCTGGCCGACGGCGCGACCGCCCTTCACCACGAAGCTGAAGACCGAGCCCGGACCCTTCGGCAGGTACTTCTGCGCACGGCCGTAATGCGGGTGCGCGGGGAGGCCAGCCCAGTAGACGGCGTCGATCCGCGGGTCGGCGTCGAGCCACTCGGCGACGCGGCGCGTGTTGTCGACGTGCGCCTGGATCCGGTACGGCAGCGTCTCGACGCCCTGTGCGAGCAGAAACGCGGAGTGCGGGGCGAGCACCGGGCCGATGTCACGCAGTTGCTCGGCCCGGAGGCGCGTGAGGAAGCCGTACTCGCCGAAGTTGCCGTCCCAGGACAGGTCGCCGTAGGACGCGACCGGATCGTGCAGCAGCGGGAACTTCTCCCGGGAGTAGTGGAAGCGCCCCGATTCGACAACGACGCCGCCGAGCGTGGTGCCGTGTCCGCCGAGGAACTTGGTGGCCGAATGGATGACGATGTCGGCGCCCCACTCGATCGGTCGGACGAGGTAGGGCGTGGCGACCGTCGAGTCGATGATCAGCGGAATGCCGGCGGCGTGCGCGACCGCGGCGAGGCCCTCGATGTCGGCGATCTCCCCGGAGGGGTTGGCGATCGTCTCGGCATAGAGCACCTTCGTCTTCTCGGTGATCGCCGCCGCGTAGTCGGCCGGCTCGCTGGAGCGCACGAAGGTCGTGTCCACTCCGAAGCGCCGCAGCGTCACGTCGAGCTGGGTGATCGAGCCGCCGTAGAGGTTGGCGGAGGAGACGACGTGGTCGCCCGCGCCCACCAGCGCCGCGAAGGTGATGAACTGTGCCGAGAGTCCGGAGGCGGTCGCGACGGCGCCAAGGCCGCCCTCGAGGCTCGCGACCCGCTCCTCGAAGGAGGCGACGGTGGGGTTCGACAGGCGCGAGTAGACATTGCCGTACTTCTGCAGCGCGAAGCGTGCGGCCGCGTCGGCGGTGTCGTCGAAGACGAACGCGCTCGTCTGGTAGATCGGCAGGGCGCGGGCGCCCGTCACCGCGTCGGGGATGTTGCCCGCGTGGATCGCACGCGTCTTGAAGCCGTATTCGCGATCTGCCATGCGATCGACGCTAGCGGGAGGCGCCGACATCCCGCGCTCGTGCGCGACGCATCGCGTAATACAGCCGATCAGAGCGCCAGCTGCACCGCTGCCAGCCCCATCGCCGCGATCGCGGCCCAGGACACGAGCGCCACGACCAGCGCGCGCCACCCTGTCGTCACGAGCGCGCGCACCCGCACCGCACTGCCCAGGGCGAAGAGCGCGGCGGCGAGGAGCCAGGTCTGCGTCGTGTCCGCGGTGGCGAGCACCTCCTCCGGCAGCGGCAGGAGAGTCCTCAGCAGCACCGCCGCGAGGAACCCGATCACGAACAGCGGCAAAATTGCAGGTCGGGTCCCGCCCGGCTCGTTGCCGCGCCGGGTGACCGCCGCCGCCACGGCGACCATCGGAGCGAGCATCAGCACGCGCGTCAGCTTGACCACCACCGCCACGGCCAGCGCCGACGCTCCCGCCACCTGAGCGGTCGCCACCACCTGGCCGACGTCGTGCACCGACGCGCCGACCCAGTGCCCGAACTGCACGTCCGAGAGCCCCAGCGGCTGCGCCAGGGCGGGGAGCACCGCGATCGCGAGCGTGCCGCAGAGCGTGACCAGCGCGACCGGTGTCGCCTGCTCCTGCTGCTTCGCCCGAGTCGCCCCGGCCATCGCCCCGATCGCCGAAGCGCCGCAGATCGAGAACCCCGCAGCGAGGAGCAGCGGCTCCTGCCCGGGCAGCCGCAGCGCCCGCCCCAGCGCCCAGGTCAGGCCGAAGGTGGCGAGGACGATCCCGACGACGACCAGGATTGCGCCCCAGCCCAGCGCCGCAATGTCGATCAGCGAGAGCTTCAGCCCCAGCAGCACGATCCCGGTGCGCATCAGCGAGCGCGACGAAAACGCCAGGCCCGGCGCCAAGGCTCCGCCCAGCATCCGCCGCGCCGATGGCAGCTGAGCGACGAGGATCCCGAGCGCGACCGCCGCGGTCAGCATCGGCACCGCGGGAACGGCCGCGTGCAGCAGCGCCGCGAGCACGGCCGCGACCGCGCAGGCTGCTACTCCGGGACCCCGCCGCCGGATCAGACCCACGAGTGCAGCCACATATGAGCCTGCCAGAAGATGAAGGACGTCTGCGCGCCGGTCCAGAGCGGGAGGAAGTAGCCCGTCACGGCGGCCGCGGCCACCCCGAAGACCAGCACCACCAGGATCCCGCGAGTGCGCCTCGTCCGCTCATCGCCCGGCGACCCGATCACGATCCCCGCCGTCAGGGCCAGTGCCAGCATCATGTAGGGCTCGAAGACGACGCAGTAAAACTGGAACACCGTGCGGTCGAGGTAGAGCAGCCACGGCAGGTACCCCGCGACGATCCCCATCAGCACGAAGCCGGCGCGCCACTCCCGGTACCGGGCCAGGCGGTAGACGAGGTAGAGCAGCGCCAGCACGCCGACGTACCAGATGAGCGGATTAGCGACCGAGGTGATCGCCTCGGCGCACCGCACGGCGGTGCAGCCGTCGACCCCGGTGGCCTGATCGGCGAAATACATGCTGGTCGGCCGCAGCATCAGGAGCCACGTCAGCGGGTCCGCCTCGTAGGGGTGTGCGGCGCGCAGATTGATTGAGTAGTTGTACATCTGCGCGTGGTAGTGCCAGAGGCTCTGCGCCCAGTCCGGCACCCAGGCGAGCGCGCCGGTCCACGCGTTGCCGGGCGACTCCGTCGCCCACTGCCGCCCCCAGCCGCCGGAGGTGCGGAGCCACCCGGTCCACGTGCCGACGTAGGCGACGAGGGCGATCGGCACGACCAGGAGGAAGGTGACCGGCCCCTGTGTGAGGAGCGCGCCGCTGCCCCAGAACAGCACCCCCGCCCGGCGCCGGAGCAGAGCATCAGCGACTACCGCATAGACGCCGTACGCCGCAAGGAAGTAGGCGCCCGTCCACTTCACTCCCGCGGCCAGCCCGAAGAGCACGCCGGCGCTCAGAAGCCACGGCCGCCACCACAGCACCGGCCCCCAGCTCGACAGTGCTCCCGCAGCCACCTTGCGCGCGAGCTGTAGCTCCGCCCAGCGCCGGTCGAGCAGCACAGCCCCGACCCCGCAGAGCGCGACGAACATCAGGATCCCGTCCAGCAGCGAGACCCGCGACATCACGATCGCGTGGCCGTCGAGCGCGAGCATCAGCCCCGCGAAGGAGGAGAGGAACGTGGAGCGGAAGAGAAGGCGGCCGATCAGGATCACCAGCGCCACGGCGAGGATCCCGGCGACGGCGGTCGAGATACGCCAACCGACGCTGTCGTCGGCGCCGAACGCGCCCATGCCCAGCCCGATGATCCATTTACCTAGCGGCGGGTGCACGACGAAGGACGGTGCCCCTGTGAAGGCGTCGACGTCGCCCGCGGCGAAGCCGGGATCGGCGTTCGCGGGCCAGGCGCCCTCGAAGCCGAGGTTCCAGAGGGTCCAGGCGTCCTTCACGTAGAACGTCTCATCGAACACCAGCGAGCGCGGACGACCCAGGTTCCACAGCCGCAGGACGGCGGCCAGCGTGATGACGAGCAGCGGCAGGCCGAACTCGTAGAGCCGGCGCCGCCCGGGGGAGGCAACCAGGCGTCCGTGCAGATCGTCGAACCAGGAGCCGCGGGCCACCCCCGGGAGCGGGGTGCGGTCGCGGGGCTCGGCGGGCTCGACCGGCACCGTCTTCGTCGGTCCCGCCGCGTCCAGAAGCAGGTCGTCGAAGTCGCGCTGCGGTCGGTCCGTCACCCGGCCATGCTAGTCGGGGACCCCCGCACGGGTGGTGGCACAGTGCGACAAGCGGAGACGAACAGGCGACCTGGGAGACTGGCCGGATGATCATCCTCGCCGGCACTCCCATCGGAAACCTCGGCGATGCCTCGCGGCGTCTCGTGGAAGCGCTGTCCTCCGCCCGTCACATCGCCGCCGAGGACACCCGCGTGACGATCCAGCTGCTCCGGGCGCTCGGAGTCGAGAACCGGCCCGCCCTCTACGCGTTGCACGACCACAACGAGCGCGAGCGCGCGGCCGAGCTGGTCGAGCTCGCTCGCGCGGAGGATCTTCTCGTGCTCAGCGACGCGGGCATGCCCACGGTGTCGGACCCGGGCTACCACCTGGTCGAGGCGGCCGCGGCGGCGGGAGTCGCGGTGACCGCCCTGCCCGGACCCTCCGCGGTGCTGATGGCGCTCGCTGTCTCCGGACTCCCGACCGACCGCTTCAGCTTCGAGGGCTTCCTCCCGCGCCGGCACGGCGAGCGGGTTTCGACCTTCCGCGCGCTCGTCGACGAGCGGCGCACGATGGTCTTCTTCGAGTCGCCGCACCGTATCGGTGACGCGCTCGCCGACCTAGTCGAGGTGATGGGCTCGGATCGGCGCGTGGTCGTCTGCCGCGAGCTCACCAAGATGTTCGAGGAGGTCCGGCGCGGCACGGCGGCCGAGCTCGCCGAGTGGGCGGCCGGCGGGCTGCGCGGCGAGATCTGCCTGGTGGTCGAGGGCGCTCCCGTCCGCGAGGCGTCCCTCCAGGACGCGCTGGCCGACGTGCTGGCCCGCGTCGCGGCCGGATCGCGCCTCAAGGAGGCGTCGGCCGAGGTGGCCGAGATCACCGGACTCTCCCGCCGCGCCCTCTACGAGGCGGCGCTCGCCTCTCGCCGCGCCTGAGGTGAGCTCCTCCACAGGGGCGCTGGTAGCCCGTTGTCCACTGGCTCCGTCACACGGGAGGAGCCGCCCCGCGCGGTGAATAGGATGGTCGCCATGTCCGACGGCGCCTCCTTCTATCTCACGACCCCGATCTTCTACGTGAACGACGTCCCGCACATCGGGCACGCGTACACCGAGGTCGCTGCCGACGTGCTCACCCGCTGGCACCGCCAGGCGGGAGATGACACCTGGCTGCTGACCGGCACCGACGAGCACGGCCAGAAGATCCTCCGGACGGCCACCGCCAACGGGACCACTCCCCAGGAGTGGGCCGACCGACTCGTCAAGTCCGCGTGGCAGCCGCTGCTCGAGACCATCGACATCGCGAATGACGACTTCATCCGCACCACGGAGGCGCGGCACGAGGTCAACGTTCAGAAGTTCTTGCAGAAGCTCTACGACGCGGGCGCGATCTACACCGGCGAGTACGAGGGCTACTACTGCGTCGGCTGCGAAGAGTACAAGCAGCTGTCCGACCTCGAGGAGGGCACCGGCGAGTACACCGGGCAGTACGTCTGCAAGATCCACTCGAAGCCGGTCGAGCTGTTGAAGGAGAAGAACTACTTCTTCTCGATGAGCGAGTACACCGAGAAGCTGCTCGCGCTCTACGAGGAGCGGCCCGACTTCGTGCAGCCCGAGTCGGCGCGCAACGAGGTCGTGAGCTTCGTCCGCCAGGGCCTGGCCGACCTGTCGATCTCGCGCTCCAGCTTCGACTGGGGCGTCAAGGTCCCGTGGGACGACTCCCACGTCGTCTACGTGTGGTTCGACGCGCTACTCAACTACATCACCGCGGTCGGCTACGGCCAGGACGAGGCAGAGTTCCAGCGCCGGTGGCCGGCGACCCACATCGTCGGCAAGGACATCCTGCGCTTCCACGCGGTGATCTGGCCCGCCATGCTCATGGCCGCCGGACTCGAGGTGCCGAAGCAGGTCTTCGGTCACGGCTGGCTGCTCGTCGGCGGCGAGAAAATGTCGAAGTCGAAACTCACCGGGATCGCGCCAGAGCAGATCACCGACACCTTCGGCTCCGACGCGTTCCGCTACTACTTCCTGCGCGCCATCACCTTCGGTCAGGACGGCTCGTTCTCCTGGGAGGACCTGTCGGCGCGGTACCAGTCCGAGCTCGCGAACGGCTTCGGCAACCTCGCCTCGCGGGTCATCGCGATGCTGCACCGCTACTACGACGGCGTCCTACCCGAGCCCGGGGAGTTCACCAAGGCGGAGGAGCGCATCCAGCGCACCGTCGCCGACGCCGCCTCCTCCGCGGACCGCTCGATCGACGCTCTCGCGATCCACGACGCGATCACCGCCGTCTGGAGCATCGTCGAGGAGCTCAACGGGTACATCACCGAGCAGGAGCCGTGGGCGCTGGTCAAGCGCGAGGAGCGCGAGCGCCTCGGCACAGTGCTCTACACCGCGACGGAGGGGCTGCGCGCCCTGGCCGTGCTGCTCTCGCCGGTCGTGCCGCGCGCGACGACGGCGCTCTGGGAGGCGCTGGGCGTGACGGAGTCGCTGGGCGCCCTGACCGCTCAGCCGATCCGTGAGGCGGGCCGCTGGGGCGTCCTCCCGGTCGGCACCACCGTCGGCACCCTTGCGGCGCTCTTCCCGCGCATCGAGGCGCCGGCGTCCTGACGGGCGTTTGCACATTCGCCCGCTACACGGACGGGACACCACCAATGAGGGAGATTGTCGATCGTGTACATCACTCGGCTAAGGCTTAAGAATTGGCGTAATTTTCGCGCCGTGGACATCTCTCTGCGCGAGGTGGCATACATTATCGGACCAAACGCGTCCGGTAAGTCAAATCTCTTAGATTCGATTCGTTTCTTGAAAGATGTGGCAAAAGCGGACGGCGGCGGTGTCCAACGCGCACTATCCACGCGCGGAGGTGTTTCGCGGGTGAGATGCCTTCATGCTCGCAAAGATCCCGAGGTGATGATCGAGATCGAGGTGGCGGACGAGCTTGACCAGAACGCGCCGACCTGGGTGTACATACTAGGGCTTAAAAATGAGGGTAAGGGTGCTCATCGCAGCCTCGTTTCGTCTGAAGTAGTTAAGAAAGGTGGGGCGGAGATCCTCCGCCGGCCTGATGATCACGACAGGCGTGACCCTGCTCGCTTGACACAAACAAGCCTGGAGCAGATTCAAGCCAACGGCGAATTTCGGGAGCTCGCCGAATTTCTCGCAGACGTTTCTTTCGTTCATCTCGTACCACAGCTACTCAAGTACTCCGATCAAATCGGTGGAAATAAGATCGAAGACGACCCGTTCGGTCAAGGGTTTCTAGAAAAGGTCGCCCGCGAGACTGCTCGAACCCGCAATTCACGACTCAAGCGGATTGAGGGTGCGCTGAAAATCGCGGTTCCTCAATTCTCGGACCTTAGATTCAGTCAGGACACTGTGACGGGCAGGCCCCATCTCGAGGCGAGGTACGACCACTATCGACCGAACGCCGGCTGGCAACGGGAGGACTCGTTCTCAGATGGGACTCTTCGCCTCATTGCTCTGCTCTGGTCGTTGCAGGCCGGCGATTCCGTTCTGCTTATGGAAGAGCCGGAACTAAGTCTCAACGACTCGATCGTCCGTGAGATCCCCGTGCTCCTGAGTCGGGTGCGGTCGACGAAGCGCAAGCAGCGACAAATCTTTGTGACGACCCACAGCGAAGCTCTCCTCGCAAATGAAGGCATTGACTCTCGACATGTCGTGCTCCTCGAAGTTGAGAACGAAGGGACCACAGCGCGGCTTGCGAATGAAGCCGAGCAGGTGCAGCTTGATGCCGGCTTCTCCCCGGCCGAGGTCCTTCTTCCGAAAGCGAAAGCACCGCTAGTGGGAGTAGTCCCCCTCTGGGAGGATTAGTGGAGGCCATCTCGGCAATCGGTGGTGCGGAGGACAAGGCGGGCGAAGCTCTTCTTCGGCGCCTCGTTGACAGCTACGCCCCCAACTTGTCGTTGCAGAATGTGATCGTCACTAACGGATCTGGTGCTCTGAGAGCAAAAATCGGCAACTTTGCGAAGGTTTCGCAACGTGCGCCAGTTATCGTCTTCACCGACCTCGATAGGAAGGAGTGTGCTCCGTCGCTTGTTGGAGAGTGGCGCCAGGGTCTATCTTTCGATGCGCCCAACCTTTTAATCCGCGTCGCTGCGCAGGAGGCTGAGGCCTGGATGATCGCCGATACGGCTGGAATCGCGGCACTCTTGGGCCGCCCAAATCTAGTCGTGCCAGCTCAGGCTGATGATATCCAGGACCCGAAGGAGTGGTTGCTGAACGCTGCTGCACATGCCGGACGTTCCTTCAAGCAGCGATTCACGAGGGTCGAGCGAAACCGGCTGCGACAAGGGGTTGAATACAATTTGATCCTTGAAACGTTCGTTCTCAAGGTTTGGGACCCTGAATCGGCGCGCGAGCGGTCCGACAGCCTCGATCGGGCGGTGAGGGCGCTCGAGGTGCTGAATGCACGAATAATGGAGTGATCCGGCCGCTCGCGGCCCTCCCGGTAGCCTGGAGCGCATGACCGACAGCCAGCACGTCCGCTCCCGCGAGGCCTCCTCGGGCCGCGACCTGACGTATCCGCCGCTGCCCGAGGCTCTCGTCGTGCCCGTCTACGACAACCACACCCACCTCGAGATCGCCGACGGGCTCGAGCCGCTCGACCACCGCGAGCAGCTCGATCGCGCGTCCACTGTCGGCGTCCGCGGCGTCGTCCAGGTCGGCACTGACGTCGAGACCAGCCGCTGGTCGGCGGAGCAGGCGGCGAGCGAGCCGCGCATGCTGGCGGCCGTCGCGATCCACCCCAACGAGGCCCCCGAGCTGGAGCAGCGCGGTGAGCTCGACGCCGCGCTCGCCGTCATCGCCGAGCTGGCCGAGCAGCCGCGGGTGCGCGCGATCGGCGAGACCGGACTCGATTTCTTCCGCACAGGCGAGAGCGGTCGCGCCGCCCAGTTCCGCTCCTTCGAGGAGCACATCCGGATCGCCAAGGAGCACGACCTGGCGTTGCAGATCCACGACCGCGACGCGCATCGCGAGGTCATCGACACCCTCCGCCGCGTCGGTGCCCCCGAGCGCACCGTCTTCCACTGCTTCTCCGGCGACGCCGACATGGCGAGAATGTGCACCGACGAGGGCTGGTACCTCTCCTTCGCGGGGACCGTAACCTTCTCGAACGCCGCGCCGCTACGCGAGGCGCTCGTCGTGACTCCGCGGCACTTGATCCTCGTCGAGACCGACGCGCCCTACCTCACTCCCGTGCCCTTCCGCGGCCGCCCGAACGCGCCCTACCTCCTTCCGCATACCCTGCGCTCGATGGCCGCGACCCTCGAGACGGACGTCGGCCACCTGGCCGCGACGATCGCCTCGAACACTGAGGCCGTGTACGGCGAGTGGGGCGGCGAGGTCGGCTCCGGGCCGACGGAGCCGGTCGGCCCCCTCGCATGAGCGGCCGTCACGCAGCGGTGCCGACGGCCGCGAGCATCCCGCGTCTGCTGGGCCCGGCCGAGATCCGCGACCTCGCGGGCCTGCTCGATGTCATGCCGACCAAGAAGCTCGGCCAGAACTTCGTCCACGACGCGAACACCGTCCGCCGCATCGTCAAGCTGGCAGGTGTGCAGCCGGGGGAGACCGTCGTCGAGATCGGTCCGGGTCTGGGTTCGCTGACGCTCGGTCTGCTTGAGGCGGGCGCCCGGGTCGCAGCCGTCGAGATCGACGGTCGCCTCGCCGAGCAGCTGCCGCGCACGGTCGAGCTGATGATGCCGGGCGCCGACCTCGCGGTGGTGCACGCCGATGCGATGAAGGTGCTCGATCTGCCGGGCGACCCCGCGCGCCTCGTCGCCAACCTCCCGTACAACATCTCGGTGCCCGTGCTGCTGCACTTCCTCGAGAACTTCGCGAGCATCCGGTCCGGAGTCGTGATGGTCCAGTCCGAGGTCGGGCACCGGCTCGCGGCCGGGCCGGGATCGAAGGTCTACGGCGGCCCGAGTGTGAAGGCCGCGTGGTTCGGCTCCTGGTCGACCGGCGGCACGGTTTCGCGCCAGATCTTCTGGCCGGTGCCGAACGTCGACAGCGTGCTGGTCGCCTTCGAGCGCGGGGAGGAGCCGGGCGACGAGACCCTTCGCCGCGCGGTCTTCGCCGTAGTCGATGCCGCGTTCGCCCAGCGGAGGAAGATGCTCCGCCAGTCCCTCGCGACGCTCTTCGGCGACAGCGCCGCCGCGATCACCGCCCTCGAGTCGGCCGGTGTCCCGCAGACAGCGCGGGGCGAGGAGTTGGACGTCGCCGCCTTCGTCCGGCTGGGGCGGGAGCTCGATCCGACGCGAGTGCCGGTGCGCGGCGCGTCGCGGGCGGACGGGTCGCTGGCGGGGACCGACGGGGACGGCGTGGATGGCGACGGGGAGGCCTCCTCCGGCGCGGACGAGGGCGCCTCCGCCACCCTGTAGCGTGAGAGCATGGCCCATCGCGTGACGTCGAACCGGGTCCATGCGCGGGCCCCCGGCAAGATCAACGTGTTCCTCAAGGTCGGCGCTGTGCGCGACGACGGCTACCACGAGCTGGCGACCGCGTACCAGTCGCTTTCGCTCTATGAGGACGTTTTCGCGTCGGACGCGTCCGACTTCTCGGTCTCCTTCTCAGGCTCGATCGACACCTCCGCTCTCGCTGTGGACGGCTCCAACCTCGCCATCAAGGCGGCGCGTGCGTTGGCCAGGGCCACCGGGTACCGCGGTGGCGTGCACCTCGAGATCGAGAAGCACGTCCCGATCGCCGGCGGCATGGGGGGCGGGTCGGCCGACGCCGCCGCAACCCTCCTGGCATGCGACGCGCTCTGGGGCACGGCCTGCACGCGGGAGCAGCTGCTCGGCATCGCGGCGAGCCTGGGCGCTGACGTCCCCTTCTCCTTCACCGGCGGTACCGCGATCGGAGTCGGACGCGGAGACGAGCTGAGCCCCGCGCTGGCCAAGGGCCGCTTCGAGTGGGTGCTGGTGCTCTCGGACGAGGGCCTGTCGACCCCGGAGGTCTACAGCGAGCTCGACCGGCACCGCGAGCGCCATCTGCACGACTTCCGCCCCATCTCGGTGACTCCGACCATCGATCCCAACGTGCTGCAAGCACTCCGTGCCGGTGACGCCGCAATGCTCGCCGACGCGATGCACAACGACCTTCAGGCGCCGGCGCTGCACCTGCAGCCCGGGCTCGCCCGCATCCTCGAGCTCGGCGAGGGACGTGGCGCGCTCGGCGGCCTCGTCTCAGGCTCGGGCCCGACCGTGGCGTTCCTCGCGTCGGACGCCGACGCCGCCCTCGACCTGCAGCTGGAGCTGAGCTCCGCGCGCCTGAACGCTGTGCGGGTCTCGGGGCCCGTGCACGGAGCGCGCGTGCTCTCGTCCTAGGCGCGCCAGGGCCCGGCTCCGCTGTCCGATGTGCAGGACTCCGTCGGATGTGCAGGACTCCGTCCGATGTGCAGGGGATCCGACTCCTCCGGCGCCCGTTCCGCGGCAGGATCGGCGTCTGCGCACAGATCCCCTGCGAATCGCACCTCCCCCTGCGAATCGCACCTCCCCCTGCGAATCGCCCGCCCAGCCATGCGCCGCCGAACCCGACGCGCAGGCAGCCCGCAGAGAAGTCCCGCCCGCGTGGCTTAGAGTGCCGCTCATGTCGCGCCGACGTACCACCCTCTTCGCTATCCTCTCCGGGATCGTGGCCGCTGTCGTCTCCCTGGCGGTCGCGGAGGTCGTCGCAGTGTTCACCGGCGCGGGGGGCAGTCCGCTGATCGCGGTCGGCGGCTTCGTCATCGACATCGTTCCGCCCGGCGTGAAGGACACCGTTATCGCCCTCTTCGGAACCGGCGACAAACTCGTGCTCCTGGTCTCGATCGGCATCGCTATTGCAGTCCTGGCGGTCGGGGCGGGGCTGCTGGAGTATCGACTTCCGCCGTTCGGGCTGCTGCTGCTGGCCGTTGTCGCCGGCGCCGGTGCGTTCGCTGCGGTGAGCCGGGAGGGTTCGTCCGGCATCGATGCCGTGCCGAGCATCGTCGGCATGGTGGCCGGAGCCGGCGTGCTCCGCTCCGCCTCCGTCCGCCTCCGCGGCTGGCAGGAGGAGTCGGGGAGCGGGGCTCCCGGTCGGCGGTCGTTCCTGCGCCTGGTCGGCATCGCCGGAGTCACGGCGGTCGCGGCCGGCGTCGGCGCGCGCTTCCTCACTTCCGCTTCCGCCGCCGTCACCGCTGTGCGCGAGGCCGTGTCGCTACCCGCTCCCGCCTCCGCGGCTTCGGCCGTCCCCGCCGGTGCCGTGCTCGACCACATCACAGGCATCAGCCCGTACGTCACTCCCAACGCCTCGTTCTACCGGATCGACACCGCGCTCTCCGTGCCCTCGGTCGAGCCTGCCGACTGGTCGCTGAAGATCACCGGCATGGTCGAGGAGGAGATCGAGATCACCTGGGACGAGCTGCTCGCGCTGCCGCTCGAGGAGCACCTGGTCACCCTGTCCTGCGTGTCCAACGAGGTCGGCGGCGATCTGATCGGCACCGCCCTCTGGCTGGGCTACCCGATTCGGCAGCTCCTGGCCCGGGCGCGGCCGACCGCCGGCGCCGACATGGTGCTCTCGCGCAGCATCGACGGGTTCACCGCCTCCAGCCCGCTCGACGTGCTGCAGGACGAGAACCGCGCGAGCTTGCTGGCCGTGGGGATGAACGGCGAACCGCTGCCGGTCGAGCACGGCTTCCCTGTGCGCATGGTGGTCCCCGGCCTCTACGGGTACGTATCGGCGACGAAGTGGGTCGTCGAGCTCACGGTGACCACCTTCGCGGAGGACCTCGCCTACTGGTCGACCCGCGGCTGGACCGAGCGCGGCCCGATCAAAATCGAGTCGCGGATCGATGTTCCGCGGAAGGGACAGCTGGTCGAGGAGGGCATGGTCGCCGTAGCGGGAGTCGCGTGGGCACCGCACACCGGGATCGCGAAGGTCGAGGTGCAGATCGATGGCGGCGCGTGGCAGGAGGCGCGGCTCGCCGAGCAAGTGACGGCCGACACATGGATTCAGTGGGTGCTGGAGTGGGACGCGACGGCCGGCGACCACGTCGTCACGGTGCGCGCGACCGATGCCGACGGCACGGTGCAGACTACAGTCGAGCGCCCGCCCGCGCCCGACGGCGCGACGGGCCTGCACCGCCGCTCGGTCGCGGTGTCGAAGCCGGCCCCCGAACCCGACCCCGCGGACTGAGACCCGTCACCTCCGCGGGTGCCACCCCTCTGCGGCGCGCCCACTGTGCCCGGCCGCACGGGTGGCACCGCCTAGGCTGGATCCCTATGGCACATCTGCTGGGCGCCGAGGCGCTGCGACTCGAGTACCCCACGCGCGTGATCTTCGACGACGTCTCCCTGGGGATCGAGGAGGGCGACCGCATCGGGATCGTCGGCCGCAACGGCGACGGCAAGTCGACTCTCCTGCGCCTGCTCGCGCAGCGCATCGAGCCGGACCGCGGCCGCGTCACGCACCGCCGCGGCGTCACGCTCGGGATGCTCGACCAGGCCGACACGGTCGATGAGGAGCTCACCGTCGCCCAGGCCGTCGTCGGTGGGTTGCAGGAGCACGAGTGGGCGGGCGACGCGCGTACCCGCGACGTGATCGCCGGTCTGCTCCGCGACGTCCCCTGGGACGGCGTCGTCGGTTCCCTCTCGGGTGGCCAGCGTCGCCGCGTCGCCCTGGCGAAGCTGCTCGTCGGTGAGTGGGATGTCGTCTTCCTCGATGAGCCCACCAACCACCTCGACGTCGAGGGCATCGCCTGGCTCGCCGAGCACCTCAAACGTCGCTGGGCGGTGTCGTCGGGCGGGCTGGCGGTCGTCACTCACGACCGGTGGTTCCTCGACGAGATCTGCACCGCCACCTGGGAGGTGCACGATCGGATCGTCGAGCCCTTCGAGGGCGGCTACGCGGCCTACATTCTGCAGCGCGTCGAGCGCGACCGGATGGCCTCGACGATGGAGGCCAAGCGCCAGAACCTGATGAAGAAGGAGCTGGCCTGGCTTCGCCGCGGTGCTCCCGCGCGCACCGCGAAGCCCAAGTTCCGGATCGACGCCGCGAACCAGCTGATCGAGGACGAGCCTCCCGTGCGCGACTCGGTCTCGCTCTCGCAGCTCGCCGTCTCGCGGCTGGGCAAAGACGTCGTCGACCTGCTCGACGTCACGGTCCGCTACGGCGAGCGCACCGTCCTCAACCGCATCGAGTGGCGGATCGCGCCGGGCGAGCGCACCGGCGTCCTGGGCGTCAACGGAGCCGGGAAGTCCACCCTCCTGGGCCTCGTTGCGGGCAGCGTGGAGCCGACGAGCGGCCGAGTGAAGCGCGGCACCACCGTGCGCGTCGCGATCCTCGATCAGCAGCTGCGCGAGCTGACGGAGGTGCAGCACCAGCCCGTCCGCGAGATCATCGCGGAGCAGCGCACCAGCTACTCCATCGGCGGCAAGGAGATGACGCCGGGCCAGCTGCTCGAGCGGCTCGGCTTCTCGAGCGCGCAACTCTCGACGCCGGTGAAGGACCTCTCGGGCGGGCAGCGGCGGCGGCTCCAACTCCTGCTCATCCTGCTCAGCGAGCCGAACGTGCTGATCCTCGACGAGCCGACCAACGACCTCGACACCGACATGCTCGCCGCCATCGAGGACCTGCTCGACTCCTGGCCGGGCACGCTGCTCGTCGTCTCGCACGACCGGTACCTGCTCGAGCGCGTCACCGATCAGCAGTACGCCGTGATGGATGGCGCGTTCCGGCACCTGCCCGGCGGGGTCGAGCAGTACCTCGACCTGCGCCGTGCGCTCCAGAAGGGGGCGCCCGCGTCCTCCGGCTCCTCCGGCTCCGCCACGCCCGCGCCGAGCGGCCTGGCGGGAGCCGAACGCCGCACCGCCGAGAAGGAGGTGGCGGCCATCGACCGGCGCCTGCACAAGCTGACCCAGCTGACGGCGACGGTGCACGAGACGATGGCGACTCACGACCAGGACGACTACGACGGCATCCTGGCATTGAACGCGACCCTCCGCGCCTACGAGGACGAGACGGCCGAACTCGAGCTGCGCTGGCTGGAGCTCTCGGAGCAGCTGGAGGGCTGAGCCCGGGCCGCCCGTCCGCTCGAAGACTCAGAAGTCGCGGTACTCGCGGCGGATGACCGCGGAGTTCTTGGCGGGGGAGTTCAGCCGAAGTCGAGCGAGAGCTTGCGGAGCAGCTGCGCCAGCCGCTCCTGCTGTGCGTGGGTGAGTGCGCCGAGCAGCTCCTGCTCCGCGTCGACCAGGCGGGTGATCGCCGCATCGACGCGGGCGAGCCCGGACGGCGTCATCTGCACCAGCACGCCCCGCCCGTCGTTCGGGTCGTCGAGGCGCTCGACCAGGTCACGCTCGACCAGCCGGTCGATGCGGTTGGTCATGGTGCCGCTGGTGACCATCGTCGCCTGGAGGAGCTGCTTCGGGCTCATCCGGTAGGGGGCGCCGGCACGGCGCAGCGCCGAGAGCACGTCGAACTCCCACGTCTCCAACTCCGAGCGGCCGAAGGCGATGCCGCGCGCGCGCTCGAGCTGCTTGGCCAGTCGGCGCATCCGCGAGAAGACCTGGAGCGGCGTGAAGTCGAGGTCGGGCCGCTCCCGCACCCACGCATCGACGATCCCGTCGACCTCGTCATTCGCACTCACGCGTCCATTCTGGTGGTTGAGCTGCTCGGGGGACGCCGGGGAGGGCGAGGCGGGCGCCCTGAGGCGGAGCCCGGGCCTCGGGGATGGCAGGATGGACGGCGCGCGTGAGCGCGGTCCGCCATGGTGTAACGGCAGCACGGCAGCCTTTGGAGCTGTCCGGTCCAGGTTCGAATCCTGGTGGCGGAGCGGCGTGTGCAGGACTTCGTTCGGCTGGTCGTCATCCACGGCTCGACGACTGTCGCGCGCGCTGACGTGGTCGTTGGGATTTTCACAACGGACGCGTACCATGCACGCATGACTGAACAGATCGGACAGCGAGTTGCTGACCTGCTCCCGAGCGGTAGTACTCAGCGAAGCATCGCAGCGGACGTCGGAATGACTCCCGACGCCTTTTCGCGTGCGCTCCGAGGCGAGCGCGGCTTTGCCGCAATCGAACTCGCGAAGATTGCAGATCTCCTTGACGCTGACCTGCACTTCATCATCACCGGGTCGCCCGACCCGAATCGGGTGGTTGCGGCCGCGCGCCACGCGTTCGATCAAGAGACGCGGCGTCATCACGTACCGGGCAAGGATGTCGATCTCCCGCACCTCGATAGGGTCCTTCTCGCCTATGAACAGGTTCAGGGCGGGCTCGCTGCGTCCGACGTCCCCGAGACGCTTGAGTCGGCGCGAGTCGCGCTCGGAGACGACTTCATCCGTCCCTTTGCCGACCGTTTAGATTCCCTGGGCATCGACATCGTGCGCCTGAGTGAACTGACTTCCGCATACTCTTTTCGCTTCGGCGGTCGAGCAATCATCGCGCTCGAGGCGACTGGGAACTGGTTTCGGGAGAACTGGTCGCTGGCTCACGAGCTCGGGCATCTTGTTCACCAGGAGGAGTCTTTCCGGCAAGGTCGTTCGGCAGAGGTGGTTTCCAGCGAGCCGGAGGCTAATGCATTCGCCGCCGAAATTCTTCTTCCCGCAACATGGATTCAGAGCATCGATTGGACAGTGGTGACGGAGGCAGACATAGCGGAGCATGTCTGGAACCGAGGCGTTTCCGTCGAAGCTCTCAAGAACCGAATCGTTGCTTTGCGCCTCCCGATGAATGACTATCTGGAGACGTGGTCGCCCCAGCCCACGCAGCGGCTCTTGCGGCGCCACTGGAAGACCTCCGAGCCTGGAGACCACATCACGGCACGAATGGATGCAGCTTCGACGCGAAGATTCCCCCTTGCTCTTCAACATGCTCACATCGCGCAGATCGCGCAGGGGACTGTTCGAAAGGACACGCTCGCTTGGATGCTCGGGGTGGACCCGGTCGATCTGGAGGTCGACGAGCCGACCTATGGGGGCGAACTCTCGTCCGACGCTCTCGCTGACCTCCTCGGTCTCGGCGCGTGAGGGGCGCCTGCGCGTGACGGTTTGGCTTTTCCCGGACAACACGGTTCTGATCAACTTCGCCTACCTTCATCGAATGGACCTCCTTCGTCGACTGCTTGGCCATCCCGCCTGGTGTGCAACCGTCGCTCACGAATGCCGGCTGTCCTCATCCGAGCCGGATCTCGAGGATGTGAAGGACGCGCCAGATATCTTTGGCGAACCGCTATTCCCCGAAAACCCCGGGGAGCACATCTTAACGACCGTCTACCGAAAGCAACTGTCGCGACCCGGCGACGCTCCTACGAAGAATCTCGGCGAGGCTGAGACTCTTGCCATCATCCACAGTCGGAATATAAAGGCCGTCTTTTTCACGGATGACGCCGGCCCGGCTGCTCTCCTCGCAGGAGGGCCAAGCGGCATGCAGGTTCAAACCGCGACTACTTGGGGGCTGCTGCAGGCAGCATGTCGCGCGCATTTTGTAGACGGCGACACGCTGTGGTCCTACGTCTCAGTACTTCGCTCCAAAAACAGGCATCTTCCGCCGGGGCGAGCCGGATTTGATCGTGACGAATTCACTGCCTGGCTGGAGAGTTGAGGCGACTCGTCGGACGCTCCCAAGGGGAAGCGTCGTCGGGATTGAGCTACGGTTTCGAGACGACCGGGATCCCTTTGGCTGCGGCGGGTCTGAGGGGGTCGCCAGACCGGCGAGGCGCCGCAACCGGGACGGCTCGCTGTCGATTCCGGTAGCGTGATCGGCGGCGCGCAGCCAGTCCGAGGCCCCGGGGCATGTCCGGGAACCTGTCGGCTGTCCGTTTAAGACGAGTCGCCGATCCGATCGCCGACAGAGTTCTGAGGGTTGCGGAGGATCTTAAGCGGTCAGCCGGAGCTCTTATGGAGGAGAACGAATCATGGCAGACAGCACGCTCGCCGTCGTGATCCTGGCGGCAGGCCAGGGCACCCGCATGAAGTCCCGCACCCCGAAGGTCTTGCACCGACTCGCCGGGCGGCCGCTGCTCGGGCACGTGCTCGACACCGCCGCCTCGCTCGACGCGGCGCATGTGGTGACCGTGGTGCGCCACGAGCGCGACCGGGTCGCCGAAGCAGTCCTCGAGCACACGCCCGCCGCGCTGGTGGTGGATCAGGATGCGACGCCCGGCACCGGCCGTGCGGTCGAGCAGGGGCTCGCAGCGCTCCCGGAGTCCTTCGCCGGCACGGTCGTCGTGCTCAGCGCCGACGTCCCGCTGCTCGACGCGTTGACGCTGCGCCGCCTCGTCGACGAGCACCTGGCCGCCGCGAACGCGCTGACGATGCTCTCCTGCGTGCTCGAGGACCCGACCGGCTTCGGTCGGATCGTCCGCGGCGGCGACGGAGCCTTCGCCTCGATTGTGGAGCAGAAGGACGCGAGCGTCGACGAGCTGGCCCTCACCGAGATCAACGCGGGCGTCTACGCCTTCGAGGCCGCCGCGCTCCGCTCGGTGATCAGCGCGATCGGTACGGAGAACGCGCAGGGCGAGAAGTACCTCACCGACGCCGCCGCCGCGCTCAAGGCCGCCGGCCGCTCGATCGAGACCGTCCCGGTGCAGGACCGTTGGCTCGTGGCGGGCATCAACGACCGAGCCCAGCTCGCGGACGCGGCGCTAGAGCTGAACGCGCGCATCGTGCGCCGCTGGCAGCTCGAGGGCGTCACGATCCAGGACCCGGCGACGACCTGGATCGACGTGGACGCGGTGCTCGCTCCCGACGTCGAGATCCTTCCCGGCACCCAGATCAAGGGCCCGACGGTGATTGCGACCGGCGCGGTCATCGGCCCGGACACGACACTCGACTCCTGCGAAGTGGGGGAGGACGCGGTCGTCAAGCGTTCCGACGCGACGCTCGCCGTGATCGGCGCGCAGGCCCAGGTCGGCCCGTTCTCGTTCCTGCGGCCCGGCACCGTGCTCGGCGCCCGCGGCAAGATCGGCACCTACGTCGAGACCAAGAACGCCACGATCGGCGAGGGATCGAAGGTCCCGCATCTCTCCTACGTCGGCGACGCCGTGATCGGAGAGGAGTCGAACATCGGCGCCGGCTCGATCTTCGCGAACTACGACGGGGTGACGAAGGCGTCCTCGGTGGTCGGTTCGCATGTGCGGGCGGGGTCGCACAACGTCTTCGTCGCCCCCGTTAGAATCGGTGACGGAGCGTACACGGGCGCCGGAACGGTCATCCGCAAGGACATCCCCGCCGGAGCCCTCGGGATCACCGTCGCTCCGCAGCGCAACATGCCCGGGTGGGTGCAGACCCACCGTCCGGGAACCGCAGCGGCTGAGGCCGCCGAGGCGGCCCTGGCGTCGGACCTCCTCGGATCCGACCAGGCGAGCACCCCAGGAAGCGGAGCACAGTGAGCGGCATCACCGCCAGCAACAAGAAAAGCCTGGTCCTCGTCTCGGGGAGGGCGCATCCGGCACTGGCGGAGGCGGTCGCCGCCGAACTCGGGACCGAGCTCGTCACGACCGAGGGGCGCACCTTTGCCAACGGCGAGCTCTATGTCCGCTACGGCGAGTCGGTGCGTGGAGGCGACGTGTTCGTCCTCCAGTCGCACACCTCCCCGATCAACGAGTGGCTGATGGAGCAGCTGATCATGGTCGACGCTCTCAAGCGTGCCTCCGCCAAGCGGATCACCGTGGTCGCCCCGTTCTACCCCTACGCGCGCCAGGACAAGAAGGGCCGCGGCCGCGAGCCGATCTCGGCCCGCCTCGTCGCCGACCTGTTCAAGGCAGCGGGGGCCGACCGGATCATGTCGGTCGACCTGCACGCCGCGCAGATCCAGGGCTTCTTCGATGGCCCGGTCGACCACCTCTTCGCGATGCCCGTGCTGCTCGAGCACTTCCGCGAAAAGCTCGACCCCTCGACCCTCACCATCGTCTCGCCGGATATGGGTCGCGTCCGGGTTGCCGACATCTGGAGCGACAAGCTCGGTGTCCCGCTCGCGATCATCCATAAGCGCCGTGACCCGAAGGTCGCCAACCAGGTCTCGGTGCACGAGATCGTCGGAGAAGTGCGGGGCCGCGTCTGCCTGCTCGTCGACGACCTCATCGACACCGGGCGCACCATCGCGAAGGCGGCGGAGGCCCTGAAGAAGGCGGGCGCAATCGGCGTCGTCGTCGCGGCGACCCACGCCGTCTTCTCGGACCCGGCGGTCGAGCTGCTGAGCTCCGGGTTCATCGACTCGGTCGTCGTCACCGACACGCTGCCGCTGCCCGAGGAGAAGAAGTGGGACCGTCTGACGGTCCTGCCGATCGCGCCGCTGCTCGCCCGCGCCATCCACGAGGTCTTCGACGACGGGTCCGTCACGTCGATGTTCGACGGCGACGCCTGACGCCTCCTGCCGGTCGGGTGGCCGCGGAGTGACACCACCGGGGACCGTTCCGGCTGGCCGATCCCCGGACGGGCGCACGCCCTCGGGTGAGCCCGTGCCCCTCCGCTTCCCGCCGACCCTCGCGCGCGCTTTCGGGCATCGCCACCACAGCCCTCACCGCCCTGCTCGCACTGCTCGGGCTCGGTTGGCAGGACGCCTCCGCGCTGGTGCGGCTGGGCGAGGCGGGAGAGACCTCGCCCGCGTCGCCGTCCGTGACTGTCGGACGGGTTTGCCCGTGGCGGCCCGCCCGGACAGGAGGCGCCGTAGGAAGAAGGCGCCCCAGCACGCAAGATCCGTGGATCCGACGGGCAGGGGCGCCTTCTCTGTGCGCCGCGCGGTCAGTGCGTGGAGGGGTCCTGCTCGACCTCGGTGCGATCGCCCGACCACAGCGTGTGGAAGGTGCCCTCCTTGTCGACCCGCTGGTAGGTGTGCGCGCCGAAGAAGTCGCGCTGACCCTGCACGAGAGCGGCCGGGAGCCGCTTCGAGGCGAGCGAGTCGTAGTAGGACAGCGCGGCGCCGAAGCCGGGGATCGGCACGCCCGAGAGGGCAGCGGTCGAGACGATCCGGCGCCAGGCGGCCTCGCCGTTCGCGACGGCCTCGGCGAAGTAGGGATCCTCGAGGAGGGTCGTGATGCCGGCGTTCTCGTCGTAGGCGTCCACGATCCGGTTGAGGAACTGCGCGCGGATGATGCAGCCTGCGCGCCAGATCTTGGCGACCGCGCCCTTATCGATGTCCCAGCCGTACTTCTGGGCCCCCGCGATGATCGCGTCGAAGCCCTGCGAGTAGGCCACGACCTTGGAGGCGTAGAGCGCGGCACGCACGTCGTCCTCGAAGCCGTCGTACTTCTCGACCGGGGTCGGGCGCGACGTGATGCGGGCCTGGACGGCCTCGCGCTGCTCCGGGTGCGAGGAGACGGCGCGGGCGAAGACGGCCTCGGCGATGCCGCCGACGGGGACGCCGAGGTCGAGCGCGTTCTGCACGGTCCAGACGCCAGTGCCCTTGGAGCCGGCCTGGTCGAGGACGATGTCGAGGAAGGGCTTCCCGGTGTCGGCGTCGACCTGGCGAAGCACCTCGGCGGTGATCTCGATGAGGTACGACTCGAGGTCGCCCCTGTTCCAGGCGTCGAAGACGTCGGCGATGGCGGCGGGCTCGTGACCGCCGACGGTGCGCAGCAGGTCGTACGCCTCGGCAATGAGCTGCATGTCCGCGTACTCGATGCCGTTGTGGATCATCTTGACGAAGTGGCCGGCGCCGTCCGTGCCGATGTGCGTGACGCACGGCTCGCCCTCGGCGACCGCGGCGATCGAGGAGAGGATCGGGCCGAGCGTCCGGTACGACTCCACCGAGCCGCCGGGCATGATCGACGGGCCCTTCAGCGCGCCCTCCTCGCCGCCCGAGATGCCGGTGCCGACGAAGTGGATGCCGCTCTCGCGCACGGCCTTCTCGCGGCGGATGGTGTCCGTGAAGAGCGCGTTGCCGCCGTCGACGATGATGTCGCCGGGCTCGAAGACCCGGGTCAGCTGCTCGATCACGGCGTCGGTGCCGCGGCCGGCCTGCACCATGATGATCGCGGTGCGCGGAGTGGCGAGCGAGGCGGCGAAGTCCTCGATGGTCTCGGAGGCGACGAAGCCCGCCTCCGGGTGCTCGGTGATGAGGGTCTCGGTGCGGCCGTAGGAGCGGTTGAAGACCGCGACGGTGTTGCCCTCGCGGCTGGCGAGGTTGCGCGCGAGGTTCGAGCCCATCACCGCCAGACCGACGACTCCGATGTTGGCTGTGGCGGTGGGCTTCTCAGACACGGTTCTCCTCGACGTTCGCGTTCAGGGTCGTTCCCAGGCTAGCTCCGGGGGCCCGCCGGGAAACGGGGTCGGAGCCGTCCCTCGTCTGCACATCGGTCGTCACGCGCGCGCACGCTCTTGCGCGCCCGCGGGATTCCGGGGACGGCGTTCGAGGATTCGGACCGGTCAAGCTCCGTGCCCCCTCGGCACGCGCTCGCTCGGGATCGGCGGGGGCGGGGGAGTGCCGTCGCCGAACGGACGCCCGCCCAACTCCTCGCGGCCGGAGGGGACCAGCCAGCCGGACAGGTCAGGCCCCTTGGGCACGACGCCGGTCGGATTGATGTCGCGCTGCACCTCGTAGTAGTGCGATTTGATGTGCACGAAGTCGATCGTGTCGCCGAAGCCCGGAGTCGCGAACAGGTCGCGGGCGTACCCCCAGAGCGCAGGCATCGCCGAGAGGAGGTTCCGGTTCGCCTTGAAGTGGCTGTAGTAGACGGCGTCGAAGCGGGCGAGGGTCGTGAAAAGGCGGACGTCGGCCTCCGTGATCGTGTCCCCGACGAGGTAGCGCCGGGTGCTCAGCCGCTCCTCCAGCCAGTCGAGGCGCGCCCAGAGGCGGTCGTAGGCCCGCTCGTAGGAGCGTTGCGAACCCGCGAAGCCGCACTTGTAGACGCCGTTGTTGACGTCGTGGAAAACCAGCTCCGCGACCTCATCGATCTCGTCACGGTGCTCCGCCGGATAGAGATCGGGGGCGCCGTCGCGGTGGAACGCCGTCCACTCGGTCGAGAAATCGAGCGTCATCACCGGGTAGTCGTTCGTGACGACCTGGCCGCTCGGGATGTCCACGAGGGCCGGCACGGTGATCCCGCGCGGGTAGTCGGGGAAGCGGGCGAAGAAGGCGTCCTGCAGCCGCGGGATGCCCAGCACGGGGTCCACACCACCCGGATCGAGGTCGAAGGTCCAGCTGCGCTTGTCGTGCGTCGGCCCGCAGATGCCCATCGAGAGAGCGTCCTCGAGTCCGAGCAGACGGCGCACGATCATGGCGCGGTTCGCCCACGGGCAGGCCCGGGAGACGACGAGGCGGTAGCGCCCCGCCTCCACCGGATACCCGTCACGGCCGTCGGCGGTAATCCGGGTCGGGATGTAGTTCGTGTCGCGGTGGAAGCCGTTCTTCTCGACATAGGAGCCGAAGTCGTCGCTCGTCATACCCGCACGCTAGCCAGTCCGCCTGAACTTCAGGTCTCGAGCCCGGCGAGGGCCCCCGTGCTGGCGGGCAGGCGCCGTGCCGGGTAGGATCGGCAGCTGAACTTCGGCGAGGGATGCACGCGCATCCGTGATCGACGCGGTGGAAGCAGGCGAGGCCCCCACGGGGCGCCACGGACTTCTCCTCACGCTGACCTGCGTTCGAGTCGACAAACCGTCCGTGGCCGCAGGTCACGACCCGATCCGGTGGCGCTGGGCGCCGCCCAAGGAGAACATCATGGCTGAACTGACCAACAAGGTCGTCGTCGAGGTCCGCACCTCGTTCGGCAAGGGCGCCGCCCGGAAGATCCGCGCGCAGGACAAGATCCCCGCGGTCCTCTACGGCCACGGCACCGAGCCCCAGCACCTCACCCTCCCGGGTCACCAGGTGCTCCTGCTCACCCGCAAGGCGAACGCGATCCTCGAACTCGACATCGAGGGCGCCGCGCAGACCACGCTGGTGAAGGACATCCAGCGCGACCCGGTGCGCCAGATCATCGAGCACATCGACCTCGTCGTCATCAACAAGGGCGAGAAGGTCGAGGTCGACATCCCCGTGCACATCGAGGGCGACGCCGCCCCCGGCACCCTCGTCTCGATCGAGTCGAACACCCTCTCGCTCGAGGTCGACGCCACGCGCATCCCGCAGAGCGTCGTCGTCTCCGTCGAGGGCCTCGAGGCCGGCACGCAGATCACCGCCGCCGACGTCACGCTCCCCGAGGGCGCGACGCTGGTCACCGATGCCGAGATCCTCATCGTCAACGTCACCGCCGAGGTCGAGCAGGACCTGGGTGAAGACGACGAGACTCCGGCCTCGGGCGACGTCGTCGCCGAGAACGCGGAGTAGTCCGCACTATCCCGGGAACGGGCCCGCTCGCAGCCGCGGCGGGCCCGTTCCGCGTCCGGCGGGGGATGCCTCCGCCCGAGAAAGAGGAACGACATGGGTGACACCTGGCTGGTCGTCGGACTGGGCAACCCGGGCGCGCAGTACGCACGCAACCGGCACAATGTCGGCCAGATGGTGCTCGATGAGCTCGCGACGCGGATCGGCGGGTCGTTCCGCCGGCACAACCGCGCGAATGCCGTCGTCGCCGAAGGCTTTCTCCGCCCCGGGGGACCGAAGCTCGTGCTCGGTAAGCCCAACAGTTTCATGAACCTTTCGGGCGGGCCGACGGCGCAGCTGCTCGACTTCTTCTCGATCGACTCGTCGAACCTGATCGTCGTGCACGACGAGCTCGACATCCCGTTCGACACCCTGCGGCTGAAGCAGGGCGGCGGACACGGGGGGCACAACGGTATCCGCGACATCCTCGCCGCGACCGGGGGAGCCGAGTTCTTGCGCGTGCGGGTCGGCATCGGCCGCCCGCCGGGCCGCCAGCAGGCCGCCGACTTCGTGCTTCGGGACTTCGCCGCACCCGAGCGCGAGGCTCTCCCGATCCTGGTGTCCGACGCCGCGGACGCCGTCGAACTCATCGCCACCTCCGGCCTCACGGCCGCCCAGCTCAAATACCACACCCTCTCCTGACCCACCCGCGCCCACCCCACCACTGAGGGAACCCTGAACCGCCAAGGCAACCCGCCGTTCCGGGCTCCCTCCACGGTTCAGGGTCCCCTCAGTGGTGGGGTGTGCGCCGGAGGGGCAGGAG
>NZ_PSWS01000024.1 GCF_002932875.1 Rathayibacter tritici | reverse complement strand
GGCGTAGGAACCTCCATCATCGGAAGACCTCGACCCCACTCCCGGCCACGACGCGCCGACCCCACACTCGTACGGCTACACCCTCAACTGCGAAGAGCCCACAAAGCGCCGGGTGAGACGGAGGGAAGATCCGGCGCATCAAAGGCCGCCGAGCGCTTGTCCATCGACGTCGGCATTCGCCGCCGTCGATGGGCAAGAGTGTCCGAATTAGTTACATCGAGGAGATCGGCGGCGTCGCGGAGAACGCTAGCGACCAACCCGGGATTCGCACCGCCGGCTTCCGCGAAGGCATTGACTAGCTCATTCAGCACTGCTCGGGACTTGGCATTCATTTCGTCCGCTGGGGACATGAGGACTCGGCTCAGCTAGGAGAAACCCTCGCCATTCACGACACGCTCGTGGAGAACAGGAGGAGGGTCGTGCGCCTCCGCGGCGCGGTCGGCGTTTTAGAGTAGGCCCGATCGCACCGCGATGGGAGATCATTTCACAAGACCTTCCCGGCGATAAGCGCCGACGTGGAGCCGATCCTCTTCGATTCGATGTGAAGCGTCGGCGCAGGTGTACAGTCCGAGCATGGCTGCACTGAACAGCACGACCCCAGCATCAGCTGAGGGAAATTCTCACGGCGGCACCGAGATTCCATTCTCGATTTCCGCGACACCCGTCCGGTCCAGCCCGCTGACGCTTCTCGCACTGGAGACCGATCGAGAAGCTCGTTTCTGGGCTTCCTACGACATGAACCCTGCCTCGACCACAGCGTGGGCCGACGCGGCGATGATCGCCTGGCAGAGTCCCGCCGCTGCCGCGCGGGCCGAGAAGGACCTTGACCGGTGGAACGACGAGGGTGGGTCAGATCCGTTCTGAACGCGATCGCAGTGTTCGTGCGCCGCCCGCAAGTGAATCGCGAATGGATCGAGCACCTGTCCCGCGTCACAACCGGTTCCGCCGGCCTGGACCTCGCCGATGGGCGCACCGCTGAACTCTCTCGAAGCTCTCCCCTACCCACCGCCTCGCCGTTCCCGAGCAGGTCCGCCCGCCCCGCTCACGCTTGCAGCACCACCGCCCCGTAGTGCGTGCCCGCACCCGTCCCCACCAGGAGCACCGACTCCCCCGGCTGGACGCGCGTCCGGTGCAGGGCCAGCGGGATCGCGCTGCCGATCGTGTTGCCGACCTCGCCGAGCGTGATCGTCATCCGCTCGCGTCCCCAGAAGCGGGCCATGCCCGCGAGGCCGGCCGCGCTGGTCTGGTGCGGAACGACGCGGTCGATACCGGGGAGGCCGGTCGAAAGGCCGGGCCGCACCTCCTCCAGGAACGCCGGGAAGTGCCGCAGTGCATCCAGGAGGAGCGCCTTGCCCTGCATGTCGAAGCGGAAATCCGCCAGCCGCTCGGCCGCCTCCTCGATGCGGATACGCGAGCCGAACCCGCGCAACTCCGCGTGCCTCACTCCGCTCGGGCGGGTGCGGAAGCGCGTGGTCACCAGGCCCTGGCACGGAGTGTCGGCACGGCCGATCACGACGGCGGCGGCCGCGTCGCCGAACAGGAGGGCGCTCTCCGGCTGGGTCGGATCGATGCCGCGGCTGCCGCAGTCGGTCGAGACGATGAGCACGTGGTCGGCCCGTCCCGTCGCGAGCAGGAACCCCGCCTCCTGCAGCGCAACCAGGAACGACAGGCAGGTCGCGTGCACGCTGTACGCCGAGACGTCGTCGAGGCCGAGGCCCGCCGCGAGCAGCGCGCCTCCGTCCGGGATCGCCTGCACCTGCGTGCCCGAGGCGTTGAGCACCACGTCGACCGTGTCGAGTCCGGCGGCCGCGAGCGCCCGACGGGCGGCGAGCAGGCCCAGCTCCAGGGGATCCTCGTCATCCGTGACCCAGTGGCGGGTGCGCACGCCGGAGCGGCGCTCGGCCTCGTCGGCGGGCAGACCGCAGACCGCGGCGACCTCGGCGGTGCTGACGATCCGCTCGGGGAGGGCCTCTCCGGTGCCGAGGATGCGGAGCGGGAGGAGGTCGGGCACGCTGGCCCCTTCCTGCTCCGGGACGCACGGAGCGCCTCACTGTATAGCGCGCCTGTGCACTGGAGCGTGCCGCGGCGTCACAGTTTGACGGCGCGAGCCCCCGCCGACAGCATGGTCCCGGAGCGGGGGACGGATGAGCGCGCGCGGGTTCTGGGTGGTCGTGCCCTTCCTCGATGAGGAGAAGCTGCTCGACGGCGCCCTCGACGCGCTCGCTCGGCAGACAGATCCGCAGTTCACGCTCCTGCTCGTGGACAACGGGAGCACCGATGGCTCGCGCGCCGTGATCGAAGAGTTCCGCCGGCGGTGCCCGGAACGCCAGATCGCCGTGATCGACGAGGCGCAGAAGGGCACCGGAGCCGCGTCCGACACCGGGTTCCGCCACGCGATTGCCGACGGCGCGTCAGTCGTGGCCCGCACCGACGCCGATTGCCTGCCCAGTCCCGAGTGGGTCGCGCGTCTCAAAGCCGACGTGCGCGGCGGCGCTCGCTTCGTCGGCGGACGGTTGTCCCCGCGGACGGACGAGGCGGTCTACCGCTGGTACGACGGCGTGCTCGGCACCGCGCTGATCCGCCTGATGGAGCACGCGCCGGCCGTCTTCTACCGTCGCCCCGGCCAGCGGTACCGGATGTTCATGGCGGCCGGCTGCAACCTCGCGATCGACGCCGCGCTCTACCTCGAGGTCGGCGGATTCCCGCGCTCGAGCATCGACGACACCGATGAGGACCTGGAACTGCACCTGAAGGTCTGCCAGGTGATCGACCGCCGCGAGGCCGTCTTCAATACGCGCGCGGTCGTCCTGATCTCGATCCGGAAGGGCAAGGCGCTCGGCTACCTCGGGACCCTGCTCTGGTACTGGGGCCGCAAGCGCAGGCTGGACGTCGTCGATGTCCGGTGAGCGCCGCGTCCTGATCACCGGAGCGACGGGCTTTCTCGGCGGTTACGCGGTGCGGGAGTTCCTGGCCGCGGGCGACGACGTGCTCGCCACGGGCCGCGACCCGCGGGCGCTGGCGCGGCTGGAGGAGGAGGGTGCCACGATCCTCCGCGCCGACCTCGCCGAGCTGGGCCGTCTGGACGTGCACGCCGACGTCCTTGTGCACGCCGCCGCACTGTCGAGCCCGTGGGGCCGGTGGAGCGAGTTCGAACGCGCGAACGTGGCGGGCACGGAGGCGATGATCGCGCTGGCCGAGCGCTGCGGAATCCGCCGGTTCGTCTTCGTCTCGTCGCCGAGTATCTACTCCGCGCGGCGCCACCAATTCCTGGTGCGGGAGGAGGACGTCGACACCGGCAGCCGGATGAGCCTCTACATCCGCAGCAAGATCGAGGCCGAACGGCTGCTGCAGGAGGCGCACCGCATCGGCCGGATCCGCGAGCTCGTCATCCTGCGCCCCCGGGGTCTGATCGGGGTCGGCGACCCCAGCCTCCTCCCCCGCTTCGTCGCCGCCAGCCGCCGCCGCGGCATCCCCCTCTTCGACGGCGGCCGGAACCCTGTCGACATCACCTGCGTCGAGAACGCCGCGCACGCGCTGGTGCTCGCGGCCGACGCTCCGGTCGCCGAGGGCGGCGTCTACAACATCACCAACGGCGAGCCGGCCCCGCTCGGCGACCTGCTCGCGCGCTTCTTCACCGCGATGGGCGAGGAGCCGCGCTTCATCCGCGTGGACCTGCGCGTGCTGACGGTGCTCGCGGAGGTGCTGGAGCGGGTGTACCGGCTGCTGCCCGGGCGGGAGCCGCCGTTCACCCGGTACACCGTCGCGACGCTCGCCTACGCGCAGACCCTCGACATCTCGCGGGCGCGGGCCGAGCTCGGCTACGAGCCGACCGTGCCGCTGGCCGAGGGGATCCGCCGGGTCGGAGAGCATCTGAGGAGGACGCGTGGCTGAGTCATCGGTGCAGGTGATGGCGTGCGGGAGCACGGTGTTCCCGCTGTCGCGGGTGTTCCGCGGGAAGGGGCTGCCGCGGCGAGTGTTCCCCTCGAACGTGTTCCTCTACACGCACGCGAGCGGGCGGCGGGTGCTCGTGGACACGGGGTACCCGCCGACGTTCCGCGGGACGGGGCTCGTCGGGTGGCTGTACGGGCGGATCCTGCCGGCGCTGGTGTCGGGCGAGGAGACCGTCGACCAGCGGCTGCTCGCCCTCGGGCTGACGCCGGACGACGTGGAGTTCGTGGTGCTGACGCACCTGCACCCGGATCATGTGGGCGGGGTGCGCTGGTTCCCGGACGCGACGTTCGTCCTGTCGTCGGGGCAGGTCGCGTCGCTGCGGCGGAGTCGGGTGCGGGAGGGCATCTTCCGCGCGCTGCTGCCTGCGTGGTTCACGCCCGGGATCGTGGCGGACGAGCAGCCCGCGGTGACGGTCGCTGGGCTGAGCGGGTTCGACCTGCTCGGGGACGGATCGGTGCTCGTGGTGTCGCTGCCGGGGCACGCGCGGGGGCACCTGGGGGTGCTCTTCGACGGCCAGGTGCTCGTGGCGGGGGACGCGGCGTGGGGGCGGGAGTTCCTGGGGTGGTCGCGGCGGTTGCGGTGGCTGCCGCGGTTCATCAGCGACGAGGCGGAGGCGCATGAGCGGACGTCGATAGAGCTTCAGCGGGCAGAGGCGGCCGGGGTGACGGTGTGGTTCTCGCATGACGCGTATGCGGACGGGAAGGTGCTGCTGCGCGACGACGGGTCGAGACGGTAGAACAGGGGCGCCCGCTCGTCGCTGACCCGCGGAGAGGTTCTTGCGCTACCAGCCCCCGCCGTATTATTGTTTTTCGATAACATCGATCATCAATAAAGGCGAAGAGATGAAGCACACGAAGAAATGAAGCACACAGGAACGGTCCTCAGCGGACGCGTCAAAGACCGGCCGCCGCTCCTTCGCTTCGTGCGAGCGACTCTGTTGATCGTCGCCGCATTCACCGTGGTCCTCGACGCCATCCAGGCGATGACGATCGTCACGGGTCGGGCACCGTTCGCCTTCGGACGAGCGGACGGAGCGGTGCCGCTGAGCTACCTCCCGCAGCTCTTACAAGCCGATCTCCGAGACGGAGCGACAGGGACGCTCGCGGACTCAACCTTCAGTGTGCGTCTCATCTGCGCGCTGCCCACAGCTCTCCATGCTGCAACTGTCGTCCTTGGCGCTCTTTTCCTGCTTCGAGCGCTGCGTGGGATCTCGTTGGCTCGTCCCTTCGACACGTTCGTCCTCGGCAATTGGCAACGCCTCAGCGTCGCACTCCTCGCCGGCGGTAGTGCGCAGGGGCTTGCCGATACCGCCGCGACCATCTACCTGAACACGAGGATCGGCCTCCTCTTCGGGACAGGCCACGTGAGCGAGCAACAGCGGATCGCCTTCCTTGGCAGCGATTACCGAACGATCGGCACGAACCTGCCTCAGTGGCCGATTCCCATCATCATCGCTGGGCTGATCGCCGCAGCGCTGACGGCCGCTTTTCGCGCGGGCGCTCTCCTAGAAGAAGACGTCGATGGCGTCGTCTAGCGCCCCCGACGAGGGGAACGGCAACCATCGGATCCTCTGCCACCTCGACGCAGTTCTCGCCGATCGGCGGGTCACTCTTACCGAGCTGTCCGCTCGAACCGGGATCACCGTGGCCAATCTGTCCATCCTCAAGAACAACCGAGCCAAGGCCATCCGCTTCACCACACTCACCCTCATCTGCGACGCCCTCGAAACAACGCCTCAAGCGCTCTTCTCCATCGGGTCCCGATAAACCCAGGGCGAGACCCGCGTCGACGTTGACACCATCCAGCGCACCCACGGGAGTGGAAGGGCTGGTCGAGAAGCGGCAGAAGCGTGGTGACTGATCTTTCCCGCACCGACCGCGGCGCCCGTTCGAGTGCGCTCGTGATCGAGCTGCGGATCATTCACGGTTCGACAATGATTGGAGCCCTCTACGGGCGGATCCTGAACTTCCTAGCAGAATTGAGCCCCACCCTACGGGGGCTTTGAGGATCTCCCCCAAACGGAGAATGGTGGCCTACTGAAGGAACTTCCATCCAATGATCTGAGGGGAAAGAACCTGTGAAGCCACACGTCGAACTCACACTTGTCGAGCGCGCCAAGGCCATCCGCGCGACCATCGCTGCTCCAACGGCCGCCCGGAGGCTCACGATTCGAGCGGTCATTGCTTCCGCGTTGGCGGTCGGGATCGGGCTGTCAGGAGCGGCGGTGGCGAACGCGGCACCCCCGCCCAGTGGATATCCCACCAGTGAGGTTCTCGCTACCGCCGCACACCCCAGGCTGGGGAACATTCCGCTTCGACGCGGATTCTACGACGCCGACAGCGGACTCGGTTGGGGAGTCGACAAAGCCTGGAATAAGTACAACGTTTGGAGCGTCGAGGCTCAGAGAAGAGTCATGATGTCGAAGAACTACACCCGGCAGGCCGACGGTCGATATGCGCTGGCCGCTTACGCGGGGAAGTACGCGTGCGACAGTGCCACCTGCACGCTGACGGACCGCCGGAAGCTGATCGGCGTGTACAACCCCCACGAGGTCTCCACGTACGACGGGTGGCCCGCGGGCGGCGTGCTCGGCCTGCAAAACATGTATTGCGACAATGGCGGCAAGGAGAAGTGCCCAGACTGGGTGACGTATTCAATACTGAACCACAGGGTCGACAACCCGTACGGGACCGCGTCGGACACAGCACGACCGCAGGGGGATGAATCCATGTCGGCGTCTGTGGAAGAAGGGCTGACGCCGCAACAGGAGTCCAGCCAGTCAAGCATTCTGAACGGTCAGGAGATCCAGTCGCTGCGAGCAGAGATCGGCGCGGGCACGACCCGGACGCAGTTCTCCGATCAGCCCCTTCCGGAGACGATCTCCGCGAAGTAGCCGACGCTGGTGGCGGGCCGATCCGTCGGCCCGCCACTACGAAAGGACCGTCGATAATCCGGAGTCGACGGGTGCCGATGCCGCCGAGGACATGGCGGAGCCCCTCGGCGCACTCGCCGTGGGCGCACGACGTGCCGATGGAATTCTGTGGGTGGGGATTCCCGCGGCCGACGCTCTCCCCGCACCTCCGGGTTGGACATCGCCACCGAGGCAAGGCTGAGAGACAGCGCGAGGAACACCTCGACGTCGGCGGGCAGCCGCGGTACAGTCCCTACCCCGCATCCGAGACCTACCCCTGGATGAGGGACCCCAGACCCGCACTCCGCACCCCACTGAGTTCTGATGGAGGAACACCTTGGCCACGACACCCGTGTTCCGCCGGATCGCGATCGCGCTGGTCGCGGTCGTCTCATTCGGAGCGGCGGGTGCCGCGCCGGCATCTGCGCTCGACCAGCCGATCTCCGGTCACCTCACGGACGCCAGGCTCTCGCCCGAGAAGATCCGCGACGTCCTCGGTGGGCCCGTTCTGTCCCCCTCCACGTCGGTCGGCTACGGCGGTGCGGTCTCCTCCGTCGACGCGAACGCGAGCCGGGTGGGCCTCGAAGTACTCAAGCGCGGCGGCAATGCCGCGGACGCCGCGGTCGCGACGGCCGCCGCTCTGGGGGTCACCGAGCCCTACAGCGCCGGCATCGGCGGCGGCGGGTACCTGGTCTACTTCGACAAGGCGTCCGGTGAGGTCAGCACCATCGACGGGCGCGAGACCGCGCCGGCCGGGATCACCTCGGACGCGTTCATCGATCCGGCGACGGGCGCTCCCTATCCGTTCAGCCCAGACCTCGTCTCCTCGGGCGTCGCGGTCGGCGTCCCCGGAACGGTGGCGACCTGGGACGCCGCCGTCACGCGCTTCGGCACCCTGCCGCTCCCCGTCGTGCTGGCGCCGTCGATCGCGCTCGCGGCGAGGGGCTTCCGGGTCGATGACACCTTCCGCAGCCAGACGCTCGACAATCTGAAGCGGTTCCAGGCGTTCCCGGACACGGCGAAGCTGTTCCTCCCGGGCGGCGATGCCCCGAAGGTGGGGAGCACGTTCCGCAATCTCGATCTCGCGAAGACCCTGACCTCCATCGCCGTTCACGGGCCGAGCGCGTTCTACGGAGGCGCGCTGGCCGCCGAGATCGCCGACACGGTCCAGAACCCGCGCGTCGCATCCGGCTCCGACCTCCCCACCCCGGCCGGCTCGCTGACCGCCGCCGACCTCGGCGCCTACTCCGTGGTCGAGCAGGCGCCCACCCACGTCTCCTACCGCGGACGTGACGTCTACGGCATGGGGCCCTCCGCCGCGGGAGGGATCGCGGTCGGCGAGGCACTGAACATCCTCGAGAACCACGATCTCAGCGCGGAGGACCCCGGCAACGCCCTGCACCTCTACCTCGAGGCGTCCGCCCGCGCCTTCGCCGACCGCGACGCCTTCGTGGGCGACTCGGCATTCTCCGATGTGCCGACCGAGACGCTCCTCAGCAAGGAGTTCGCGGACACCCGGGACTGCACGATCGACCCGAGGACGGCGTCCGTGCACCCGGTCGGGCCCGGCACTCTCGAGGGACTCGGATGCTCGATCGCCCCCGCCGTGACGGAGCCCGACACCGAGAACATATCGACCACCCACCTCTCCGTGGTCGACAAGTGGGGCAACGCCGCCTCCTACACACTGTCGATCGAGCAGACCGGCGGCTCGGCGATGACCGTCCCCGGACGGGGCTTCCTCCTCAACAACGAGCTCACCGACTTCTCCACGACGTTCGTCGACGGGGACCCGAACCGGATCGAACCGGGCAAGCGACCGCGCTCATCGATGGCGCCGACGATCGTGCTCGACGGCGGCGACGTCCGGCTTGTCGTCGGTTCGCCCGGAGGATCGACGATCATCACGACGGTGCTCCAGACGCTGATCAACCGCATCGACCTCGGCATGACGCTCCCGGAGGCGGTGGCGGCGCCGCGCGCGTCCCAGCGCAACACCGCGTCGACCTCGGCCGAGCCCGAGTTCATCACGGCGTACGCCGATGTCCTCGCTCCCTACGGCCAGCAGTTGACCCCGTCGGGCGACACCCTCACCTCGGCCGCGAAGATCGGCGCGGCGGCGGCCATCGAGGTCGATCCGTCCGGCCGGATGACGGCGGTCGCCGAACCGGTGCGGCGCGGCGGTGGCGTCGGGTTGGTGGTCCATCCGGAGAAGTGACGGACGTCGATCCGACCCCGCGGGCGGCCGGGTCGCCCCCTGCGTCGCGACGGACGGCGACCCGCTCGCGGTGAATCGCGGCGAGTTCTTCCAGGCCGTCGCCTCCGGAGCGTTCTACGGCTTCAACCGGCCGGGCGTCGACCTCTCGCAGCCGGTGATCGACAACTGGTGGCGCCGGGCTGCGGGTCGCCGTGCCCCAGGCCGCGGAGGCGCCGCAGCAGCGCCCGCGCCACCCGGTCGTGCTCGCGGAACGACACCGCGTTCGTCTGCGGCCGCGCGAACGCGCCGACGAACGGCGCATCGGTGTACGGCCCGATCGCGTACCTCCGACCCGTGCGGTCGCCCCTGATCGAACACAGCAGCGCGTCGTCCTGGTGGACGCGCAACCGCCCCGTCGAAACGAGCGCGTCGCCCCGATCGACGACGTCCTCGACGGCCTCGCCCGAGGCGAGGAGTGCGCGCAGCAGAGGGTCGTCGCTCGTGGCGACCCCAACCTCCGGGAGGCGCGCGTCGACGAGCGCGTCCGCCGCGACCACGCGATCGGCGGCGGGGCTGCTCGCGACGAAGCGGCCCTCCTCCTCGGAGGCGACGACGCGGATGCCCGGGCCGAGGAAGTCGACGACACCGGCCGCCGAGAGAGCGAGCAGGTCGTCGAGGCGATGCGCAGGCGGGCCGCTCGCGAGGAAGCTGAACCAGCCGCGCCACCAGCCGTGCAGGTCCTCGATGCGCGAGCGCGGCGTCCACTCGGCCGATGCGGCGAGGTCGGCGAGGAGGACGTGACTGCGCAGCACCGCGAGGAACAGGCCCACGGTGGCGCTGTGCTCCTGACGGGTGCGCAGGGCGAGGTCGTCACGGATACACGCGCGTACCGCCTCCTGCACTGCCCCCGCATCCGCGAAGCGGGCGCCGGCGAGCGGGCGATCGAGGTCGGGGAGGAAGAGCCGGTCGATCTCGTCGGGCACCGTGTCGGCGACGAGCGCCGCGAGCGCCCGCGCATCCGCCAGTACCCGGGCAGCATCGGGGCCGAGGGCCGGGACGGCGTAGCCCTGCGCAGCGTCGGGGCGGGGACCCTCGGCTCCGGCGAGCACCGCCGCGCGCGGGTCGAGCCGCGAGAACACCGCCGCGAACTGCGACCAGCCGACACCCACCCGTTCGGGGTGTCCCGTGAAGAGCTCGCGGTAGTAGCCCCAGAGCAGCTCCTTGGCGATCAGCGGCCAGACATCCTCGGTGAAATCGAGTGCTCGACCGCGCGAGCGCAGTTCCTCGGCTGCGGCGGCGGTGAACCACCGAAGCTCAGGCGCTTCCCCCTGCAGCGTCGAGGTGATCTTGGAGTGGTGGGGCACACCTCGGCGGCTGCCGATCGTGATCCGCGGCTCACGGCCGGACGGCAGGTATCGCAGGACGCCGGCGCGGTCGCGCGTGAACCGGCCGCCTCTCCCCTCCGTCAGCAGCACCACGAGGTCAACGGCGACGAGCCCGAAGCCGCGCACGATCACGTCGCGGCCGGCGGTCAGAGCGCTGAGGTCGGCGTCGGCGGTAGAGGACGGGGGAAGGTAGTCGAGACTGTGCCGCGCGGCGAAGGCGGCCAGGCAGGCCTGCTCCTCCGTCGGCAGGGCGCCGCTGCGGCCGAGCGCGAACAGCACGAGATCGGCGGTGAGCCTGTCGCCGGAGTCGAGAACGATCACCTGAGCGCCCTCGGCGCAGCCGAGGACCTCCGTCGCGCGAGCCCGGTGCTCGCGGATCTCGACGTCCGGTCCGAGCGCGGCCACCACCTCCCGGTAGAACCAGCGGAGGTAGAGGCACTGCAGACGGCGGGTGGGGAAGCTCTCGGCTCGAAGCCCCTCGATTTCGCACCGGACGGCTGGGTCCCCGACGTCCAGGACCACCTCGCCCGCGCGTACCGCCTCCGCCCATTCGATCAGCGACGGTCCGGGGCGGACCGGGCCCTCGATCGTCGAGCTCGCGTCGGTGAACATCGTGACGTCCGCGGCGCGGGAGTTGAGCTTCAGCAGCGGCGATTGCTCGTAGCGCCAGATCCGCCCCGGCCCGATGGGGAACGGGTCGACCACATGCACGACGAGTGGGCCGGCGCCGAGTTCGGGGGCGTTCGCGGCGAGGCGTTCGAGCACGCCCACCGCACGGGGGCCACCGCCGATGATCGCGAGTGATCGCGCCTGCTCCTCGGGTGCTGTCATGGCTCCACTCTGCTGGAGGCAGCCATCACGAAGCTTGGAGTGGGATCTGACGGAACGGCCGGTGACCAGGCGCACCCGGCGCCGGCCTTCGGGCCGTGCGCCTGCCCCGAGCACGCGTCGGATGACCATCTGCACTTTCACATGTGTGTATGGTACCTCCTCGCGTGATCCTCGCCGAGACTGGCGGGCATGGCGACTTCCTCCCACGACCACGACTGGGCGCTGTACACGCGCGAGCTCGGTATCAGGATGCATCGCGCCCGCATCGCGAAAGGCTTGAGCCAGCAGAGTGTCGCCGATGCCGCAGACCTGGCCGGCTACACCTACCAGAAGTTCGAGAAGGGCGAATCGAAGCCGGGGTCGCCCGCCAACCCGACGCTACGGACGCTGCTCGCCCTCTGCGCGGTACTCGACGTGGAGCTGACCGACCTGCTTCCGCCGAATCCGCTGTGCTCCTGACCGGGCGGAAGAGATCCGACACGTGTCCCCCGCCCATCGGGGACGAACCGCTCAGCTCGCGAACTCGTCCGGCCAGCCCAGCGCGGCCAACGACCGGCGCACCCGCTCAATGTCCTCCTCCGAGGGCAGCTCCGAGGTCACTCCGACGATCGCGGTGCCCACGTCAGCGCGGGAGGCGGGCGCATCGGCGGCCAACCCGGCGGCCACCTCGGCGACTTCCTCGTCGCTCAGGCGACGGCGGAGCAGCGCCAGCAGCGGCACGAAGTCCTGCTCGGGCAGGCCGGAGGGGTAGCCGGCCCGCAACCAGCGGACGATGCGCGTGACCAGGCCGTCGCGGGTGTCCGGCTCGGCGAGCGACTCCGGACCCGCCAGCGGCCAGCCCGCGTTCGCGAGACGCGAGGACACGCGGGCGACGTCCTCCGGCAGCGCCGGCCCGAGCAGCAGCTGCTCGATCCGCTCGCGCACGACGGCTCGCGAAACGACGGTCTCGGCCCGCTCCGACTCCGACAGGAGCCGCGCGACGACCTGCTCGACCTCGTCCGTCGTCAGGCTGCGACGCAGCAGGCCCAACAGCGGTAGGTAGTCCTGCTCCGGCACTCCCGACGGGTAGCCCGCGCGCAGCCAGCCGACGACGCGGGCGACGATCCCCTCCCGCGCCGCGATCGGATCCGTCGATGCCATGCTCAGCCCTTGGGCGCGAACGTCGGGATCACGTGCTCGAAACTCACCGACTGGCCGAGGCCCGTCGCGACGATGACGCTCAGACCGATCACCACGGAGCCGACGACCAGCGCGAAGCAGAGCACTCCGATCCCACGCAGCAGCGGGGCGGGCAGGCCACGCCGTTCCGTAGGGGCACTGGCGGCGGGGGCACCGGCGGCGGGGGCACCGGCCGCGGGAGCACCGGCACTGACCGCACCGGAGGCGAGCGCGAACGAGCGGACACCGACGGCGAAGAGCACGGGCAGGCCCGCTCCGAGGAGAACGGCGACGAGGGCCACCTGGCCGGCGGCGGAGAGGAAGAGGGAGAACACGGTGCGGATCCTTTCGCTCAGACGCCGGCGGTCTCGGGCGCGGGGCGTGCCGCCGCGTCCTGCCACTCGTCGTTGACGTTGTGCGCGCCGATGCTGTCGCGGCGCGAGCGGATGGAGATGAAGGAGGCGACGGCGACGAGGACCGCGGCCATCAGCAGACCACCTGCCGCGCCGCCGACGAGGTGCCCGACCCACCACATCACGGCGCCGACGAGGGCGGCGGCCGGCAGGGTGATGACCCACGCGATCACCATGCGCAGCGCCACCCGCCAGCGCACCTGGGCGCCGGGCCGGCCGACTCCGGAGCCGAGGATCGAGCCGGTCGCGACGTGCGTGGTCGAGAGCGCGAAGCCGAGGTGGCTGGAGGCGAGGATGACCGCGGCGGAGGCGCTCTCGGCGGCCATGCCCTGCGGCGTGTTGATCTCGACCAGGCCCTTGCCGACGGTGCGGATGATCCGCCAGCCGCCGATGTAGGTGCCGAGCGAGATGGCCAGCGCGCAGCTGAGCTTCACCCAGAACGGGACCGACTCGGTGTCGCTCCAGCCGCCGGCCGCGATCAGCGCCAGCGTGATCACTCCCATCGTCTTCTGCGCGTCGTTGGTGCCGTGTGCAAGTGAGACGAGAGAGGCGCTGCCGATCTGGCCGATACGGAATCCGCGGTGCAGGCCCTTCTCGGCGAGGTTCCCGATCACCCGGAAGACGAGCCAGGTACCGATTGCCGCGACCGCTCCGGCGAGCACGGGCGACATCAACGCCGGGAGGATCACCTTGCCGACAACGCCGTCGAGCGTGGTGCCGTCGCCCGCCCAGTTCACCCCGTTGAGCCCCAGGCCCGCGAGAGCGGAGCCGATCAGGCCGCCGAAGAGGGCGTGCGAGGAGCTCGAGGGCAGGCCGAGCAGCCAGGTGAGCAGGTTCCAGACGATGCCGCCGATCAGGCCGGCCAGCACAATCAGCAGCAGAGCGGATCCGCCGCCCTCCAGCAGCGCCGGGTCGGGTGCGCCCGAGGAGTCCTGGATCTTCACGACGGCGTTGGTGACGGTCAGCGCCACCTCGATGCTGAGGAACGCCCCGACGAGGTTCAGCGACGCCGAGAGGGCGACCGCGGTTCGGGGCTTCAGGGCACCGGTCGCGATGGACGTCGCCATCGCGTTCGCCGTGTCATGGAAGCCATTGGTGAAATCGAAGGCGAGGGCCGTGACGACGACGAGCGCGAGCAGGATAAAGGGATCCACGCAGACATGATGCCTCGGCCCCGGGAGCCCGTTCGGCGTGGCGGTGAGGCTTCACCGACTGTTCACCTCGAGGGATGCGCCTGCCCCGGTACCCTGTGCGGATTCTCAGGCATGCGCTCAGGAGGTCGACCGCGGTAGCGGTGGGGTGAGGTTGGGCGTGTGCGCGGGGTCGGAGTCGGGGGCCGGCTCGTCAGCGGGCTTCGGCGAGCCGGGCAACGGCGGGGTGAGGTCGAGGGCGCCGACCGCCGGCTCGGCGGCGTGCTTCGGGGTGGATGGCTGGCTCTCGGCCGCGGCCGCCTTCTTCGCCGCCTTCTCCTGGGCGCGCTTGAGCTTCTCGGTCTGCTCCGCGAGCTTGCGGGCCTTCTTGCGCAGCTTCTTGCTGGAGTCGCGGACAGCCTCGTGCGCCGCGCGCACCGACTTCTCGGCCTTCTTCAGCGCCTTCTTCGCGCGCTTCTTCGCCGCCTTGTCGCGTGCGTCCTTCTCGGTCCCGGCCATGTCCGCTCCTCCGCTCGTCGACCACTCCGGCCGACGCCCCCCACGCTACCGAGCCCCGCTCGCCCGCGAGACGCCACCCCCTCTCCGCGAGATGCCACTTAGGTAGGCGACACGCCGGGCGGAGGCGTCGTAAGTGGCATCTCGCGGAGGGGAGGATGGCATCTCGCGGGAGGGCTCCGGCGAGTCGGCTCGGCGGTGAGGCTGCGTTCGGCAGGCTGGGGGCATGGTCTTCCAGAACGATCCCGGCGGCTACCAGGGACGCGCAGGCCTTCGCCGTCCGATGCGTGGGCCCAAGCGCGACAAGTGGATGTGGTGGCGCCTCGGCTCCGGAGTCGCGGCGACGGTCGCGGGCGTGGTCGCCCTGCTCGTCGTCACCTCGCACCGCTGACCCCGCCCCCGGGCCGACCGAGGCGGAGGCGGCGTCTCGTTCGGCCGATCGAGGCAGACACGAGGGATCGAGAGCAGATCGACGCGGGCAACCACTTGACTCCGGAGCTTTTTCTCAGCTCCGCAGCGGCAGAACGCAGGTAACTTGGAGGGTCGCCTCGGCTCGGCCGCGCGATCCGCCCCCTCCCCACCCGACGTTCGCTTCCCCCAGCGAGCGCCGGCAGACCTGGAACCTCTCTGCATGCACCGTTCGTCTCGCGCCTCGACTTCCTCCCCCGCAGGAGCCGAGACCGGCAGCCCGTCCGCCCTTCCGACCCGTCGCTCCCTCCGTGAGCAGGAGACCCGCACCCGCCGCGCTACCCGCGGCTCCTCGCGCCCCCGCGTCTCCGCCGTCGCCGCGATGACCCTCGTGGCCGGCATCGCGATCACCTCGACGATGCCCGCGTTCGCCGTGGGCGGCACCGCCGACTCCGAGCTGACCCGCGACACGGCGAGCGCCGTCGCCGCGGCCCGCCCGCAGAGCTTCGTGGCCGCCGGAGTCGTGCAGCAGAGCGTCACCCGCGACGCCTTCGCTGCCGAGGCGAAGCCCGAGGTCCTCGTGCCCACCGCGTCCCTCGACGCGATCACCGCCACCTCCGGCGAGTCGACGGCCGCCGCCGCGGGCGCGTCGGGCGCGTGGGTCGTCCCGATCTCGGGTCACATCAGCAGCGGATACGGTCCGCGCCCTGACGCGCCCGTCGCGGGCGTGAATCTGTTCCACAAGGGCACCGACCTCGCCGGCGCCTGCGGCACCCCGGTCCTCGCGGCCTCCAGCGGCACCGTCGAGGAGGCGTCGTACCAGGGCAGTTACGGCAATTGGATCCTGCTCGACAATGGCGGCGGCATCGAGACCGGCTACGCGCACAACAGCGAGCTGATGGTGTCGGTCGGCGACACGGTCACCGCGGGTGAGGTCATCGCCCTGCGCGGCTCGACCGGTGCCTCCACCGGCTGCCACCTGCACTTCGAGACGCGCGTCGACGGCGAGGCCGTTGACGCCGTCCCCTTCATGGCCGAACTCGGCGTCCCGATCGGCTGACGCCTCGGAGCGACGGCTCAGCACCGAGACGTTGCGATGGTCGCTCTCGGGTACCGCGATGTGTGCGTCCTCGCGGGCCTCATCCGGGGATGGTGCGCGGGCCGGTCGAGACGGCGGCCGACCAGTGCGCGTCGTCCGGGACCGTCGTCACTCTGATCTCCGCGTCCTGGTCGACGGCGATCTGCATACTGCCCGTAGTGCCGCCGCCGGTGCCGGTGCGCGTGGTGTTCGGACTGTAGACGCAGGACGATCCGCTCGTCATCAGCCCGACGACCTCGATCGTGACCTCGGCGTCCTCGGTGTCGCAGGCGACGGAGACGGTGATGTGCAGCGGTTGGCCGCTGAGGTTCACGGTCTGCGAATCGACGGCGCCGATCCGGTCGGTCCAGGTCACGGCTGCGTTCGCGCCCTCCGGCAGCGTCACGGGCCCGAGCGGAGCGACGGATGCCGGAGCAGCGGACGTCCCGTCCTCCGCCTCGTCGGCGCCCGGCGTGCATCCGCTGAGGGCCGATCCGGCGAGCAGTGCGGACGCCCCCAGCACTGCCACTCGGCGCACCGCCGGGTTCCGAGCTGAGCGCCGGTCGGTGTTCCGGTGTCCATCGTGGTTCCCCCTGTCCACTGGCGTTCCTCCGGTCTACCCGAGCCCGGGCGGCGGTCGCACGCACTCTGCGACGGTTGCCAGGGTCGGGATCGGTGGTGCTCGGCCGATCGACCGCCGCGACTCCCCCTGGCAGCGCACTCAGCCTCAGCCAACAGGTGTGGCGTATCGTGAAGCTAATTGCATGCAGACGCATGGATACGGACTCGCCGACCGCACGGCCTCCGAGCCCATCCCTCTTCGAGCAGGAGTCGTCATGACCACCACCAGCACTCGCTTCACCGACCGCGTCGTCCTCATCACCGGAGGCGGATCCGGCCTCGGTCGCGCCGCCGCTGTCCGCCTCGCCCAGGAGGGCGCCCGCCTCGCCCTCGTCGACCTCTCCGAGCAGGGTCTCGCCACCACTGTGCAGGCGCTTCCCGAGGGCACCGAGTCGATCAGCGTCGTCGCCGACGTGTCGAAGGAGGCGGACGTCGACGCCTACGTCGCCCGCACCCTCGAGCGCTTCGGGCGGATTGACGGCTTCTTCAATAACGCCGGTATCGAGGGGCGCCAGAACCGCACTGAGGACTTCACGGCCGACGAATTCGACAAGGTCGTCGCGATCAATCTCCGCGGCGTCTTCCTCGGCCTCGAGAAAGTGCTGAAGGTCATGCGCGAGCAAGGTTCCGGCATGGTCGTGAACACCGCGAGCGTCGGCGGGATCACCGCGATCGGCAACCAGTCCGGCTACGCGGCCGCCAAGCACGGCGTCGTCGGCCTCACCCGCAACTCCGCGATCGAGTACGGCGAATTCGGCATCCGCATCAACGCGATCGCCCCCGGCGCTATCTGGACCCCGATGGTCGAGAACTCGATGAAGCAGCTCGACCCCGAGAACCCGCGCAAGGCGGCCGAGGAGTTCATCCAGGTCAACCCGACCAAGCGCTTCGGCGAGGCCGACGAAATCGCCTCCGTCGTCGCCTTCCTTCTCTCGGACGACGCCTCTTACGTCAATGCGACCGTCCTCCCCGTCGACGGCGGGCAGTCCATCAAGTACTGAGGGCCCGCCCGCGCGGAGGCGGTGGATCGGCGTCACCGCGCGGAGCCCCTCCCGCGCCGGAGGAGCGACTCCGTCACGACGATCGCGACGGTGCAGGAGCAGCAGACGGGGACCATGACGACGAGAGCGGTGAGCACTGTGGTCCCGTCGTCGGCGCCGAACTGGTCGGCCATTACGGCGACGACGAGGACCACGCCGAGGAGGCACAGGACGGATGCGAGCCACAGCGCCGGCCAGGGCGCTCGTCCACGGAGCACGTAGTAGGGAGCGCCGGCCGTCAGCAGGCAGGCGACCGTAAGCGACGCCGTGAGCGCCAGCGGCCTCACGGCGTCGATCGCCTGCCACTCCGTCCCGCGCGGCGAGAGCAGGAGGAGCATCAGCGTCGCGAGGACGGCAATCACCGCACCGACGGCCACAAGGACACGAGCGGCACCCAGAGAAGTACGTGAGTCGAGCACCCTGCTCCTCGTGGGCATCACTGTTCCTTGCCTATCGCGTCGTCATCGAAGGGCCACGCGATCTCGATCGCCTGGCCCTTCCTGCATCCTGCCGAGAACAACGTCGACACCTGTGCGGATGAGACGTTATCGCGTCGATGGTCGATTCGGGAGGCCCGTAGCGGGGGCCGCGGACCTCGTGGGGTCCTGGGGCCATTACCGGCCGGCGGCGGCACGGCGCAGCAGAAGTCCCTCCACAGGCTCTTCCCCGGGTCCGAGTTCGCGAGTGGGCCCTGGTCCACGCGGCGGCGGTCCTGCAGCGGGAGCAGAATGGGGGGCGGTCCCGCCAGCGACCGGACCTCGACCACGACGGAGACATGCATGAACCCCACCGGGAGCTTCCGCGCCGCCCGCGACACCCTCCTGCAGCACCGCACCGATGCGGTCGCCGCGACGGAGGCGTTCCAGTGGCCGGACGTCGGCCCGCACTTCAACTGGGCGGTGGACTGGTTCGACGCGATCGCGATCGGCAACGAGCGCACCGCGCTGTGGATCGTCGAGGAGGACGGCTCCGAGCAGCAGTACTCCTTCGACCGGATGCGCTGGCGCTCGGACGAGGTCGCCGCCTGGCTCCACTCGGTCGGCGTCGAGCACGGCGATCACGTGATGCTCATGCTCGGAAACCGGCTCGAGCTGTGGGAGTCGATGCTCGCGATCATGAAGCTCGGCGCGGTCATCCTGCCCACCACGACCCTGCTCTCCCCGGCCGACCTGGCCGACCGCCTCGCGCGCGGCGAGGTGGCGCACGTCATCGCCGATGCCTCCGAGACCGCCAAGTTCGACGAGATGGAGGGCGACTTCGGCCGCATCGTCGTCGGCGGCGCGGCGGAGGGCTGGCTCGACTACACCGACTCCGTCGAGCCCTTCGGCGTCAGCCCGACGGTGGTCGTCGAGAGTTCGGACCCGTGCCTGATCTACTTCACCTCCGGCACCACGTCGAAGCCGAAGATGGTCGTGCACACCCACGAGTCCTACCCCGTCGGCCACCTCAGCACCATGTACTGGCTCGGCGTCCAGCCGGACGACGTGCACATGGCAATCAGCTCGCCCGGCTGGGGCAAGCACGCCTGGAGCTGCTTCTTCGCGCCGTGGAATGCCGAGGCGACGGTGTTCGTCTACAACTACAGCCGGTTCTCACCCTCGGCCCTGCACCAGCAGCTCGACCGGGCCGAGGTCACCACGTTCTGCGCTCCGCCGACCGTGTGGCGGATGCTGATCCAGTCGGCCCTCGGAGCGAAGCCGCGCGCGCTCACCGAGATCCTCTCGGCGGGCGAGCCGCTCAACCCAGAGGTCATCGCGACCGTCGAGCGGGAGTGGGGCCTGACCATCCGCGACGGCTACGGCCAGACCGAGACGACAGCGATCATCGCCAACCCGCCCGGAGCCGACGTCGTCCCCGGGGCGATGGGCCGCGCGCTGCCCGGTGTCGCCATCGCCCTCGTCGATCCGCTGACCGGCGAGCCCGCCCCCACCGGCGAAATCTGCCTCGACCTCTCCGTCGAGCCCGTCAACCTGATGTCCGGCTACCACGGCGATGAGGATCGGACCGAGCGTGCCCGCGCCGACGGCTACTTCCACACCGGAGACGTGGCGGTGCGCGCCGTCGATGGCACGATCACCTTCGTGGGCCGCACCGACGACATCTTCAAGTCCTCCGACTTCAAGATCTCGCCGTTCGAGGTCGAGAGCGTGCTCCTGCAGCATCCCGCCGTCGCCGAATCGGCCGTGGTCCCTGCTCCGGACGAGGTCCGCCACAGCGTGGTGAAGGCCTATGTCACTCTCGCGGAGGGTTGGGAGCCGACCGCCGAGACGGCGACAGCGATCTTCGCGCACACCCGTGAGCTGCTCTCCTCCTTCGAGCGGGTCCGTCGCCTCGAGTTCCACCCGCTGCCCAAGACGATCTCGGGGAAGATCCGCCGCGTCGAACTACGCGAGCGCGAGGAGGAGGCCTTCAGTCGCGGCGAGGAGATCTCCACGGAGTGGCGCGCCGACCGGCTCTAGCAGCCGGAACCCACGACGCCCCGGCCGCTCCGGCGGCCGGGGCGCCACTCGGATGGCGGTGTCTCGCGCCGTCACCTGCTACCGGCCGGGGTGGGCCAGCGGGGCGGTTCACCGGGGGCGGACGGCGATCAGCTCGCCGTGGTCACGAGTGCCGGGTGCGCTGCGGCGGAGGGCGTGGGTCACCTCGAGCCCGGCCTGCTCGGCGAGCGCACGCATCGCGGCGAGCGGATGAAACCAGGCCGGCGCGACCGCATGCGCGAACACCTCCGTCCGCGGCCCCTCGAAGAAGCCGATGATCAGGCCGCCACCCGGACGCAACCGCTCGGCGAGCGCGGCGACGGCAGGAGGCAGCTCAGCGGGTGGGAGGTGGATGAGCGAGTACCACGCGAGCACGCCGACGAGGCCGTCGAGGTCGAGGTCGCGTGCCGACCCCAGACGAAACGACGCCTCCGGAAATCGCGCGCGCGCCAGGGCGACGAACTCCGGCACCGGATCCAGACCGACCGCGGCGACTCCGTGCTGCCGGAGGAACTCCGTCCAGTGCCCCGGTCCGCAGCCGACGTCCGCGACCAGCCCGTCCAGGCCGTCCGCCCACGAGCCGATCAGATCCCGATCCGCAGCAGGAGTCGCCTCGACCGACCCGAGCAGCGCGGCGTACTCCTTTGCCCGCGCGCCGTACGCCCGCCGTAGCTCGTCCACCCGGTGAGCGTACGCCGTCGACCGTCCGCATAGCCGGAACCCACAACGCCGCCACGCGTGAGCATCTCCACGCCAGGCGGAGTCGCGGGCGCGCAGCGCCTCACGCCGGGCCGGCGGCCGTCACCCGGGTCGAGAGCAGCAGATCGAAGCTCGTACGGTGGCGGTAGCGGAGGAACGCGCGGTCCATCTCGTCGAGCGAGCGGAAACCCGCGTACTCGGCGGCGCGGCGACGGACCAGCGTGCTAGGCACCGAGACCGCCTGCTCGCGGAGGACTCGCTGCGCCACATCGACGCGGATGCGGGCCAGCGCGGAGCGCACAGAACTCCCGCGGTGCAGCCAATGGTTCGCCGTCACGATCAGGGCAGGGACACCGAGAGTGCGGGCGAGGGTGCGCACGTCGAGTCCGGGGAGCGCGTGCAGGGACAGGAGGGAGCGGTCGATCCGCTCGCTGAGAGTGGGGATCCGGGGGCGCACAGGTGCGGTCATAGCGGCTCGCCTTCGAAGAGATGCGGTCGCCGTCGGTCGGGATGGCACGACGGCTGGGCTCGGGTCGGGTCGACCGGCGCGGGGGCGGAGACGCTCGTGCGGAGCGGTGACCGCGGCGGCGGAGGCGACCCAAAGCCTGGTCAGCTTCACCCCGCGAGACCCCTTCAGAGCGAAGCGTGGCGCGTTATGGAGTCTTGTTTGGCACGATTCGCGGCGCGTTCTGACGGGCGGGCGCGCCTGGCCTCGGAGCGTTCGCGCCCGGCGTCCCGAGCGGCTCCCGCAGGCTCGATCATCGAGGTGCTCCGTGCGCTGCTCTCGCCCCCTGAAGGAGACCTGATGACCCCCGCCGACGCCGCTCCCGGCCTGCCCGCCGCCGCTCTCGTCTTCCCCCTCCTCGTCGGCGCCGCCCTGCTCGTCTCGGGAGCCGCCGCGCTGCTCCGCACCCCCGGCCGCCGACCGGCCCGACGGCGCAGTGGCGCGACGCGCGCCCTTGCTCTGGCCCTCGGTGGAGGCCGCCCGGTGCCCGCGCACCCGACCTCCAGGATCGCCCGAGCCGGTCTGCAGATCGTCGTCGGCTGCCTCCTCCTCCTCGCCGCCGGGCCCGCCTACACGACCGCGGCCCTCATCGCGGCCGGCCTGTGCGCGCTCTCCCTCGCCGCCGCTCTCCGGGGCTTCGTCCTCGGCGAAGAGGACACTCCGGCCGCTCCTGCCCCCGTCGCCGCGGCGTCCGCCTTACTCGCCTTTGCGACGGCAGCCGCGGCCCAAGGAATCCTCGGATTCACGGGTATTCCGGCCCAGCTGCTGCAATTCGACCCGCAGGACCTGAGCTGGGCAGCGGCCCTGGTCGGGGTGCTCGCGGCGTGCACCCTCCTCCAACTCGCCCGGAGCGCAACACCGGCGCCACCCGTCGAGCCGGGAGCCGGGAGACACGGCTGATGTTGCGACGGCGGACACCTACTGCTGCACTCCCGCACCTCGTCCTCGACGGCACGGCCGTGCGCCTCGGTCCGCCCCGCCGCTCGTTCGCGCTGATCACCTTCTGGATGCAGTTCCACAACCCCGGACCCACCGCACTGCACGACCTCGCCCTGCTCTGCGGTTCCTTCACTGACGGTTCCGGCACCGAGCTCGAGTACGACGAGGCCCCGATCACGGTGGTCGGCCGACCCGAGCGCGTTGCTCCTGGCGCCGGGTTCGTTGCCGTCGCGCACTACACGACCGCACCGCTGCGGGCCCCTCGAATGCTCCGCCACTCGATCGTGCTGCGTGGTCGCACGGGCGAGGGCCGACCCTTCACCGACGCCGCTGCTCTCGAGGTGCACGTCGATCCTCGCCGCTCTCCCGAGGTACGCTTTCGTCCCCCGAGGACGGGGTCCGACAGCCTACGCTGGCGGTGAACGACGGATGCCGTCGCGTGACGACTTCTCACGACGGGGTCTGATCAGTCAGGCTAGGGGTATCGCGTCCCCCGAGGGACGCGCCAGAGGAAAGGACCACGACGTGATGGGGATCGTAGAAGGCAGCCGGCCGATCGTCGACCGTGGGGTGTCCCGCCGAGATGCGGCCGCAGCCGCCTGGTTGGCCGGGAGCGGAGTGGACGTTCGCGCCGTCGGCTCGTTCCGCATCGTCGCCGACACCGTGTGCAGCGACGGAGTGGAGGTGCTCAGAATCTGGCACTCGCCCGGCCGCCTGCACCGCACGGCACGCGTCGGCGCGGGAATTCGTCTGATCATCCCGCTCGAGGGTGTGCTCGTGATCCAGCCCGACGATCCTGCGGCTCTCGAAGTACAGCTCGGCCCGGGCGACATCGCCTTCCTCCGGTGCGACACGTCGTTCACGATCGTCACCGACACCCCGAGCGCCCGCACCGAGATCGCCCTCGACCGGCCGCTGCTGGGTCTGGTCGACTCGGCCGACGGTGGCGCTGTCGTCACTGAGGCCGACGCGGCCAGCCGCGGCATCCTTCTCTCGACCGTCAATTCGACCTTCGCCTCGGCCCTGGACGCCGACTCCCCGGCGTTCCCGCTGGTGCGGGCGGCCATCGAGCAGCTCGCCGGAGCCATACTCGCAACCTCGCTCCCGCGCGAGAGCAGCGAAGACGTCTACACCCGTGCCCTCGCGCTGATCGCCGCGATGTCCACCGACTCCCGACTCTCGGTGCAGGAGATCTGCGAGCGCCTCGGCGTGCCCAAGCGGACCCTCCAGCGCACGTTCGCGCGCAACGGCACGACGGTCTTCGACGAGATCCGCCGCGCCCGCCTGACCACCGCGCGGGCGCTCCTCGGCGGGAGCGATGCGCCGCCCTCGCCCGAACACGCGCTCAGCAGCTACGTCCGCTCGCAGCGCCTGCGCCGCGACCTACGCCACCTCGAGACGGTGCCGACCTCGCGTCTGGGCTGAGGGTCGCCGTGCCGTCCGAGCACGGGAGGGCCGACCCGAGGCGGCGGGCGGGATCTCTCCGCGCCTCGGGTGGCACGCCGCGTCTGGGCGCCGCGGCTTATCGCGTCCGCCGTCAGTACTCGATGCGCCCTCGACGGTCGTGGAACTCGCCCGTCGGCCCGTCGGAGCTGAGCAGGGCGAGCGCAACGGTCGCGTCGGTGCCCTCAGTGACGGTCTGGTGCCCGCCGTGGCCGTTGAAATCGGTCGCGGTGTAGCCGGGATCGCTCGCGTTGATGCGCATCCCCGGCAGATTCTTGGCGTACTGAACGGTCAGCGCGACGACCGCCGCCTTCGAGGCCGCGTACGGGATCGCGGTGACGGGGAACTCGTCGTGACCCTGCGTGCTCAGCCAGCGCGGCCAGCCGACTCCGGAGGCCACGTTCACGACGACCGGGTTCGAGGAGCGGCGCAGCAGGGGGAGCGCCGCCTGCGTGACGCGGACGATTCCCACCACGTTGGTCTCGAGGACGCTCGCCATCGCCTCCGGGGTGAGGTCGTCCACGCCGAACGAGGTGCCGAGGATGCCGGCGTTGTTGACAAGAACGTCGAGTTCGGGAAGCGAGGCGAGAGCGGAGTCGACGCTCGCCTGATCGGTGACATCGAGGCGGACGGGAAGGGCGCCGAGCGCGCTGACGGCCTCGCCGTCGGCCGTATCGCGCAGGCCGGCGTAGACGGTGTGGCCGGCCTCCAGGAGGCGGCGGGCGGTCTCGAGGCCGAGGGAGCGGTTGGCTCCGGTGATAAGTGTCGTCGTCATGCCTCTATCCTGCGCCGCGGTACTCCCCCGGCGCGACGAGCGACCGGAGGAGCACCGGGAGTCGACTATCCGTAGAGGCGCTTCAAGCCCTCGGCGTCACCGGCTCCGAGCTTCTCCTGGCTGTACTCGCACGGGTCCGAGGCCGGCTTCATGACCTGGTGGGTGGCGGGGGCGACGTGGTCGAGCCCGAAGACATGCCCCGCCTCGTGGGTCGCGGTGCCCTGGAGATCGTAGGTCTTCCCCTGGCAGGCGCGGCCGGTGTTGTCCCACCAGGGCGCCCGGTTGTTGAACTTGATGTCGGACGACACGATGATGCCGTCCTGGGACCAACTGCACGTCGTCGCGAGGTACTTCGACGACAGCTCACCCCAACCGATGGTGCTGCGGTCATCCCCCTCGCTGCACCCTCCGGCCTTCGTGACATCGACCGAGTTGGTGGACGTGCCCAGGTAGCGGTGGGTCGCCGTGAGGTCCACGTCGGAGCCGCAGCGTGTGACGCCCCCGGTCACGGTGTCCAGTGCGTCCTGGATTCTCGCGACGCCACTGGTCACGGGCGAACCGGTGTTGTTGTACGACCACTCGTACGCGCCCGCCCACTTCTCTCCGCTCAGCTTGTAGGCGGTGCGGTCATCGCAGCCGGGGACGACAGGGGCGGAGTCCAGCGTGCTGACGGCGGAGGGACGCGCGCTCGCGGCTACGGCGGAGTTCTCGCTCCGCAGGGCAGCGAGGGTTCCCTCGGATCCGAACTCCTGGTCGCCGGCGACGGCGGCGACCCCGCCGTTCCCCGCGCGGTACACGACGACGTCGGGGACGTCCTGGTAGCCGGCGGCGACCGCGGAGGACGCTCGCACGGAAGCTCCCGGGTTCGGGATACTCATCACCACACCACCGACGTTCACCTGATCGCCGGCGAAGGAACACTCGGGACTGATGGACGCGAGTCGTGATCCGTCGATGATCGTGTCCGTGGGACACGCCGGTCCGGACGCGGAGGCCGGAGCCGCGGCTCCGAGTGTCACGAGAGCGGTGGCCGCGAGTACCGCGGCGAGTGCTCCCGCGGATCGCGGTCGGACGGTGTGGTTGGTCATGGTGTCTCCTCTTGATCGACGACGGTGGGGCGCTTGTCGCGTCATCCCGGCTCCCTCTGATCGAGCGCCGGCGTGCGCGTCTCCACGAAGCACACGACCGCGGACCCAACGTCCCCCAGGCAGGGGCCGCGGGCGGCGATGCCTCTGGGGCAGCTGGGTGACCGCGGACACGCGAACCCCTCCCCTCTCGCGAAAAGGCGAGCGGAGAACCCGGTCCCTCACTCCGAAGCGAGGCCGAGTGCTGATCATCCTTGCTCTGCCGTGTCGCGCAGCACCAGGAAGCCTCTGAGAGTCAGGACAGGCGGCGGTGCGAGCAGCGGAGTAGCCGACGCGGCGTGCGCGGGCCGCCGGGCGCATGACGGGCTCAGCGCGGGCGGTGAAGGCTCAGATCAGCGCCCGGAGCGCGATCCGCGGCAGGAGTCGCTGAATCGCCGTGGCCGCCGCGCCCCGCGCCCACTCCACCAGCCCGCCGTCGACGACCAGCAGTGACAGGGGCGGAGCATCCGGGTCGCGCGCGGCCGCGATCGCCGCGTCCACCGCTGCCGCCTGCTCGGAGTAGAGGGCGACCCCCTCTCCGGCGAGGATGATCGTGCCGGACATCGAAAGGTCGCCGATCGCGGCAATCATCGTGCCGAGCGCGCGGGCGGAGTCGGCGAGGACGCGCGCGGCGCCGGCATCGCCCGCGCGCGCGGCCGCGAAACCATCGGCCAGCGTCAGCTCGCGCCCGGTGGCGACGAAAAGCTGACGCAGGAGCGAGGGCAGGCTGAGCATCGCGGTCGAGCAGCCGCGGTGGCCGGCCTCGCAGACGGGCCCGGTGGCGTCCAGCGGGTAGTGCTCACCCAGGCCGAGTCCCGCCTCCGGGGGCGCGACCACCCGGTCGTGGACGACCAGCCCATAGCCGACTCCGGCGCCGACGGTGAGCACCGCGAAGTGCGAGATGCCGCGGCCCCGCCCGAACCAGTGCTCGGCGCCGGTGAGGGCGACCACGTCGTTCTCGAGGGCGACCGGCAGCCCGAGGGCGGCCGAGAGCGGAGCGGCAAGGTCCACATCGCGCCAGCCGAGGAATGGGGCGCGGCTGACCCGGCCGTCGGCGGCGATGCTGCCGCCGAGTGTCACACCAAGGCCGGCGAAGGCGGAGGCGCCGCCCAGTTCGTGGACGACCGAGACGATTGCGGCGATCACGTCGGCGGGCTCCGTGCTCGGCAGCGCGCGCACCAGCTCCCGCTCGGTCCGCGCGCGCAGGTCGGTGCGCACCGCGAGCGCCTCGGTCCCGGTGATCTTCACGCCCGCGAAGCTCAGCGCGTCGGCGCGAATGTCGAGCGGGCGGGCGGGGCGGCCGACGCCGATGCTCTGCTCGGGGCCCTCGACGACGAGGCCGCCGTCGAGGAGGGGTCGTGCGAGCCGGGTGAGGCTGGCCGGCGAGAGACCGAGGCGGCGGCCGAGCTCGGCGCGCGAAACGGGACCGTGGATGAGCACCTCGCGCGCCAGAAGCTCGGACGAGCTCCCGGCGGCGTCCTCGGCGACAATGGTGTCGGTCACGGGGCTCCTTCTTTCCGGCCTGGTACGAAGCTCCCGGCCTCGAGTGGCAAAAGGAACGAAAACGGGGGCCATCACCGCTCTTGACACTCCGATTCGTTCTGCTTTAGAAACTAGCCATGCACCCCAGTGTCGCCCCAACGAACGACACGGTAGCCCTCATCGGCCGGGAATCCCGCCTCTTCCACCTTGCGGACGGCGGCACCAGCGTCGACGCCCGTCTCGCCACCTCCGCGCACTGGGGTGCCGCCGTCGGCGCGGGCGAGGGCTACCCGCCGGGCAGGATGACGCTCCCGGGCCTTGATCCGCGGCGCATCTCCGCCGTGGCCCTCGCCGCTCGGCCGGCCCGGTCAGTCGCCGCTCGGCACCGACCTGTTCCCGCGCGTCAGGAGGCGCCGCATGTCCGCACGTCATCGTCCCCCCGAGTTCTCCCGGCGCCTGTTCCTCTCGGTCCCGCTCGCCGCGGCGTCCGCTGCCACCCTCGCCTCCTGCGCCGGCGCCGGCGACGGGGTGACCACACTCGACTTCTTCCAATCCAAGGCGGAGGCGGTCGAGGACTTCGCGCGGATCATCCGCGAGTTCGAGGCGGCCAACCCCGACATCCGCGTGATCGCCAACACTGTGCCCGACCCGGACACGGCCATCCGCACCCTGCTCGTCAAGGACAAGGTGCCGGACGTGCTGACCGTGAACGGCAGCCGCTACTACGCCGGTCTGGCCAAGGCCGGCGTCTTCCACGATTTCACCGGCGACGAGCTGGTCGACCGGGTGAACCCGGCGGCCCTCGATATCGTCGCCGCGCTCGGCAGCTACGAGGGGAAAGAGGTGAACGCACTCGCCTTCTCGAACAATGCGGACGGGATCCTCTACAACCGGACGATCTTCGCCGACAACGGGATCGAGGTGCCGACCACCTGGGACGAGCTGATCGCCGTCTGCGACGCGCTCACCGCCGCGGGCGTCACTGCGATCTACGGCGCCCTGCTCGACAACTGGACCGGCTCCCCGGCCTTCAACGCGCTCGGCGGACAGCTGCAACCGGACGGCTTCTTCGACGCGATGCGTGCGGAGGGAGCGACCCTCGGCCCGGACTCGCCCGTCTCGTTCTCGAAGGACTACGCGAGCACGATGGAGCGGCTCGGGCAGCTCTTCTCCTACACCCAGGAGGGCTCGTTCGGCTGCAGCTACGACGACGGCAACCGGGCCTTCGCCGCGGGCGAGGCGGCGATGTACCCGCAGGGCATCTGGGCGATCAACCCGGTGCGCACCAACAACCCCGACATCGACCTGGGCGTCTTCCCCTACCCGGTGCTCGACGACCCGGCCCACACGCGGGTCACCTCGGGCGTCGACGTGGCGATCGCCATCGGCCGGGGCACTCCGAAGCTGGAGGCAGCCCGCCGCTTCGTCGACTTCCTGCTGACCCCCGGAGTCGTCGAGCCGTACGTCGAGAGCCAGGCCGCCTTCTCGCCGCTGGTCAACGCCGCACCCACCGCGGATCCGACGCTCGCCGAGCTGCAGCCCTACTTCGAGCAGGGACGGCTGGTCGGCTTCGTCGACCACCAGATCCCCGCGAGCATCCCGCTCAACCCCACGCTTCAGGAGTTCCTCGCCAGCGGGGACGCCGACGCGGCGCTACGGACCCTCGACAGTGAGTGGCGGAAAGTTTCGGCACGCACGACCAGGAAGTGACACCATGACCTCGACCACGACGGTCGCCGCGCAGGCGGTGGCGACCGCGCCTGCGCCGCCCGCGCGTCGCAAGCGCACCTCGACCACCTTCTACTGGATGACAGTCCCCGCCGTCCTGCTCTTCTTCGTGCTGCACACGGTTCCGGTGCTCACCGCCATTTTCTTCAGCTTCACGGATTACGCCGGCTACGGCTCCTGGGACCTGATCGGCGCCTCCAACTATCTGGCGCTCCTCCAGGACGACCGGGTCTGGAAGGCCTATGGATTCACCTTCGGCTTCGCCATTGTGGCGACGGTGCTGGTGAACGTGATCTCGCTCGCCCTCGCCATTGGACTCAACGCGAAGATCCGATTCCAGACGGCCTTCCGCGGGATCTACTTCATCCCCTACGTGCTCTCGACCCTCGTCATCGGCTATGTGTTCCAGTACCTCTTTGCGCATTCGCTGCCGCAGATCCTCGGTGCGATCCCGGTGATCGGCGAGAACATCCTGGCGAATGCCGACTGGGCGTGGGTGGCGATCGTGGTGCTGGCGGTCTGGCAGGCATCGGCCTTCTCGATCATCATCTACCTCGCGGGGCTCCAAAGCATTCCGGGCGAGCTCTATGAGGCGGCCTCGCTCGACGGAGCGGGGACGTGGCGGCAGTTCACCTCGATCACGTTCCCGCTGATCGCCTCCTTCTTCACGATCAACATGGTCATCTCGATGAAGAACTTCCTCCAGGTGTTCGACCACATCATCGCCCTCACCAACGGTGGCCCCGGCACGTCGACGGAGTCGATCACGCTGCTGATCTACCGGGGCGGATTCCAGGGCGGCGAGTACGCGTATCAGACGGCCAACGCCGTCCTCTACTTCCTTGTCATCATCGCGGTCTCGCTGATCCAGTTCCGAATCCTCAGCCGCAGAGAGGCCTCGTTCTGATGACATCGACCATCACTCCCAGCACCGCCCTCGCCCTCGGCGAGCCCGAGGGGCAGCGCCGGCCCTCCCGCGACACGCGCCGGATCAACTGGTGGGCGACCGCGCTTATCGCCGTCTGCTCGCTGACGATCCTCCTGCCACTCTCCTTCGCCGTGGTCACGGCGCTGAAAACGCCCGACCAGCTCGGCGGAACCGGCTTCGAGCTGCCAACCTCTATCTCGTGGGGCAACTTCGCCGAGGCGTGGACGGCGACCCGCTTCCCGCAGGCAGTGGTGAACACGGCGCTGATCACAGTCGGAGCGGTCGTGCTGACACTGTTCTCGAACTCGATGGTCGCGTACGCGATCGCCCGCAACATGCACAGGCCGTTCTTCAGGGGCGTCTACTTCTACCTGCTCGCCGCGGTCTTCGTGCCGTTCCCCATCATCATGCTGCCGGTCGTGAAGGAGACGGCCCTGCTGGGCCTGGACAACCAGGCCGGGTTGATCCTGCTCTACGCCGTGTTCGGCCACTCGATCAACACCTTCCTTTACACGGCGTTCATCCGGTCGATCCCGATCGAGCTCGAGGAGGCGGCTCGCATGGACGGCGCCTCGACCTGGCGCACCTATTGGCAGGTGATCTTCCCGCTGCTCGGTCCGATGAACGCGACCGTCGGCATCCTGACCTGCGTGTGGGCGTGGAACGACTTCATCCTGCCGCTCGTGGTGCTCTCGGACCCGTCCGCCCGCACCCTGCCGCTGGCCGAGTACGTCTTCCAGGGGCAGTACAACACGAACTACACCGTCGCCTTCGCGTCCTACCTGATGGCGATGGCGCCGCTGCTGATCGTGTACCTGTTCGCCCAGCCCTGGGTGGTCAGCGGAGTGATGCGCGGGTCGATCACGTAAGCGGGCCGGGCCGTCTCGGCCGACGCCGGCCGGGCCGTGCGCCGCCGAATAGAATAAAATGAATACGATTCGGAGGCCTTGATGACCGGCAGCGCGCCCAGCCCCTTCACACCCGGGTACGGGAAGAAGCCTGCCGTCTTCGGCGGCCACGGGGAAGAGCTCCGCGAACTCCAGTCGGTGTTCGAGACCCTCGACTTCGGCGAGAACCACTCGGTGCTCGTCTCCGGACTCCGCGGAGCGGGAAAGACCTCGTTCCTCACCACGCTGCAGGACGCAGCTCGTGACGCGGGCTGGCTGGTCATCAGCGATGACGCCAGCGCAGGCCTCACCGGGCGGATCATGGACTCCGCCATCCCCGCTCTCCTCAACGGGATGGCTCCTGCCACCCGGGCAAGGCTCACCAAGCTGGGCGTCTGGCAGTTCAGCGCCGAGGTCCAGTACGTCGATCGCCAGCGGACGGTCAAGCCGCAACTCCGGACGGACCTCGTCGCCCTGTCCTCGGCGCTCGCCGGCAGCGGCGGCATTCTCATCACGATCGACGAGGTCTCCTCCGGCAAAGTCCGCCTGCGCGAGCTCAGCTCCTTCGCTCTGCAGGTCTCGCACGCGCTCGAGGACGGCGCCCCGATCATGATCGTCTTTGCCGGAGTGAAGGTCAGTCTCGACGCCCTCCTCGCGGCCGAGCACACCACCTTCCTCCGACGCTCCCGCGAGGTGCAGTTCGAGCGCCTGTCCGCCTCTGAGACGCAGCGCGTCTTCGTCGAGACCGCGGGCCTGGGCGGGCGCAGCATCGACAAGGAGGCGCTGCGCACCCTCGTCTCCCTCTCCCAGGGCTATCCTTACCTCGTCCAGCTTGCGGGCGACTACGCCTGGCGCAACGACAGCACCGCCCCGTCGATCACGCTGGCCGACGCCACCGTCGCACACGATCGAGCCATCCGCGCCGTCGAGAGCCGGGTCATCAGTCGCGTGTACGGGGACCTCTCGGATGTCGACCAGAAGTTCCTGGGCGCGATGGCCGAGGACGAGGATCGGAGCAAAGTCGCGGACATCGTTCGTCGAATGGGGGTGTCCGATGCCTATGTGCAGGTCTACAAGAAGCGGCTCATCGACTCCGGCTACGTGCATCCGGCCGGCCACGGGCACGTACAGTTCTCGCTCCCCTACCTCGGCGCCTACATCCGTCGCCGGATCGCCGCGGAGTCGAGCGAGGGCGGTATCAACGGCGGTTGGGACGGCTACCCGGCTCCTGATCTGCCCTCCTGAGGCCCGCCTCGTGAGCGGCCTCAGCGGACCGCGGCGAGCGCCGCCCCGAGCAGGTCGGTGAGCACGGTGCCACGCGAGCCCGCGTCCTCCGGGTGCCACTGCACGCACCAGAGCGGCGCGGACTCGTGCTCGAGGGCCTCGACGGTGCCGTCGTGGGCGCGGCCGACCACGACGAGTCCCTCACCCGGGCGGTCGACGGCCTGGTGATGTGAGCTGCGGACGTCGAGTTCGACCGCGCCGAGGATGCGGGCGAGGGCGCTCCCCGGATCGAGGGCCACGCGGTGGTCGATCATTCCCGAGAGGTGCTCGCCGGGTATCGACCGGCCGACGTGGCCGCCACCGGCGAGGTGCTGCACGAGATCGCCCCCGAGAGCGACGTTGATCAGCTGCATCCCGCGGCAGATGCCGATCAGCGGAGTCCGGGTCTCGACGGCGCGGCGGACGAGCGCGACCTGTGCGCGATCGGCCGTGGGGAACGACTGGCCGCGGTGCGGATCATCCCGTCGGCCGCCGTAGAGAGAAGGATCGACGTCCTCCCCGCCGGTCAACATGACGGCGTCGGCGGCGGCAAGCCTGCGCTCGAGCTCGGCCGTGTCGGTCTGCTCGGCCGGGACGCGGTCGACGACGAAGCCGGTGGCGGCGGAAACGACGCTCGCGGTCAGCAGCTGCAGCTCGATCTCGTACGCGGGATCCTCGCGGCCGCCGTCGGCGACGTCGACGACGAGCAGGACGGGGCGATCGGAGGCCATGCCGACATCGTGCACCCGATGAGCGACGCAACATCAGCTGAGAGCACGTCTCATCGACGATCGTGGATGAGATGTGCTCTCAGCTGACGTTGTGTTGCGGACCTCGAGCCCCTGGTCAGAAAGCACGGCTCGCGCATAGAGTGTTCACGTTCACATTCCGTGCGAAGACGCACACCGCCCTGCGGATCGTGCCTCGACGCTGCACCCGATTACGAGGGCCATCTGCATGAGACGATCACGATCGGCGGTGAGGACCGCTCTGGCGGTCGCGACCGTCGCCGCCACGGCGCTACTCGGCGCCACGGTCCCCAGCTCCGCCTTCGGAGCCACCGAGACCCCGCTCCTCCACTACACGTTCGACACCGCCCCCACCGGCACCACGGTCGCGGACACCAGCGGCAACGGCTACAGCGCGACGTTGCGCGGCTCCGGAGCCCAGTTCCGCAACGGGCTCATCAGCCTCCCCGGCGGATCCGCCTCGGCCGCGCCCTACCTCGAGATCCCCACCGCCGGCCTCGTCGGCAAGAAGGACCTCACCTTCTCCACTTGGCTCGCGAACAAGGGCGGCACCGGCAACGTCGCCGCCGCGTTCGTCGGAGCACCCGTCGCCGCCGGGGCGCCGTTCTCCTCCGGCTACTGGCTGCTCAACCCGAGCAACCTCTCCGGCTACACGAAGTCGGTCGTCACCAACTCCGTCAACGCGAACGCTCCCTACAACACGGAGGTCGGCGCCGGAGCGACCAGCACCCCGACCCTTGGCGCCCGCACCCCCTCAGGCCTCTCGCTCTACACGACCGTCATCGACGGCACGACCGGCAAGCTCACCGTCTATGTCAACGGCGCCCAGATCTCGCAGAGCACGATCGCCCGCAACGTCTCCTCGTTCGGCTCGTCGCTCGTCGCGTACATCGCGCGCTCGACGTACAACGACCCGGGCTGGAACGGCGAGATGGACGACTTCGCCGTCTACGACAGCGCCCTCAGCAGCACCGCGGTGCAGTCGCTCTACTCCTCCGAGGCCCTCGACCGCGCAGTCGCGTCGGTCACGGTGCCCACGGAGGCGACCGCCGGATTCACGGTGCCTACCACCGCCAGCGGGGTAGGCATCACCTGGAGGTCGAACAGCGCAGCCGTCGCGATCACCGGCGGCACCGCAACCGTCACGCGTCCCGCCGCGGGACAACCGGACGCCTCCGCGACCCTCACCGCCACGTACACGGTCGGCTCCGAGACCCGCTCGGTCGACTACCTGGTGCGGGTCGCCGCGCAACTCGACGACGCCACGAAGGTCCAGCGCGACCTCGCCGCGATCGCGATCCCGAACGTCGGCGACATCCGCACGAACGTCTCGGTGCCCTCCACCGGCACGCTCGGCTCGAGCATCGCCTGGAGCGTCGTCAGTCCGAGCGGAGCGACCGTCCGCGACGGCAGCGCCGCCGGCACCCGCACCATCGACGTCGACCGCCCCGCAACCGGCAGCCCCGCGATCGACGTGGTTGTCCGAGCGACCGCGACCAGCGGATCCGTCACCCGCACCCGCGACGTCACCCTCCGGGTGCAGCCGCTACCCGCGGGCACCGAGGACACCCAGGCGTACGTCTGGGCGTTCTTCACCGGAGAAGGTGACGGCGCCGAGCGCATCAGCCTCGCCGCCTCGAAGGGCAACGACGCGCTCAGCTGGAACACGCTGAACGATGGCAAGCCGGTCTTCACCTCGAACCTGGGGACGATGGGACTGCGTGATCCGTTCATCATCCGCTCGCACGAGGGCGACACGTTTTTCATGCTCGCCACCGACCTCAAGATCGACGGGCTCCCCGGCGGCTTCGACACCGCCCAGAAGTCGGGGTCGAAGTACATCGAGGTCTGGGAGTCGACCGACCTGGTGAACTGGTCCGCCCAGCGCCACATCAAGGTCTCCACGGACTTCGCCGGCAACACCTGGGCTCCCGAGGCGTATTGGGACGACGAGCTCCAGACGTACGTCGTGTTCTGGGCCTCCAACATGTACCCGACGACGAACACCGCCGACCGTACCGCCGTCACCTACAACCAGATGATGTACGCGACGACCGAGGACTTCACCTCCTTCTCGGAGGCGAAGCCGTGGATCGACGTTAAGCGCGGCACCGGCAAGGGCACCATCGACTCGACGGTCGCGAAGGACGGCGACACCTACTACCGCTTCACCAAGGACGAGGCGTCGATGACGCTGCGCGAGGAGAAGAGCACCGACCTGCTGGCCACCGTCTCGGGCTCGCTGCCCGGCACCGGCGGACCCGCGGACGAGTGGTCGCTGGTCAAGGAGCGGGTCGCCTCGGGCCTGCCCAACGGCGAGCCCGGCAAGACCTTCACGAGCGGTGAGGGCCCCAACGTCTTCCCCGCCAATGAGGGCGACGTGAACGGCCTCGACTGGTTCCTCTTCATCGACCAGCCGAACTACCACGACGGGCCGAACCACTACATCCCGTTCGGCACCGACGACCTCGCGAACGGTGACTCCTGGCAGCCGCTTGGAGCGAAGCTCCGCACGGGCCTGCCGCAGAACGCCGACGGCGGCAAGCCCCGCCACGGCACCGTCATCCCGGTGACCCGCGCCGAGTACCAGAAGGTGCTCGAGGGCTACGCGCCCGGCCTGGCCGTTGCCTCGGTCGCTCCGCTGACCGCGACGACTACGGCCGGTACCGCGCCGGTCCTGCCCCGTGCCACCATCACGACCGCCGCCGGTGCCACCAGCACGGTCGATGTGGCGTGGGACGCCGTCGCGCCCGCCGCGTACGCCTCGGCCGGGACCTTCACGGTCTCGGGAGTCGCGCAGGACGCGTCGCGCATGCCGGTGCAGGTCACCGTCACCGTGCAGTCCTCGCTGAAGGTGAGTGCGACGGCCTCGTCGCGCTGCGTCGCGGGCAAGGTCGTGCTGACGGTGGTTGCCAAGAACGGCGACACCGTGCCGATGGACGTCTCGGTCAGCACCTCGGAGGGCGTGAAGACGTTCTCCGGAGTGAAGTCCGGCGCGTCCGCGTCCGCCGCCTACACGGTGCGCTCGACGCAGCTCGCCGCGGGCCAGGCGACGGTCACCGGCACGGCCACGGTCGGTGGCACGGCCGTCACGGCAACGGCCACGGCGCCGTACAGCGCGCGCAGCTGCGGCTGACGCACCGGGAGCCCGTCGCACCTCACCGGTGCGGCGGGCTTCACGGCGCTGTCAGAACCAGAGGTGCAGCGTGAAATCGAAGCGGTCTCCGGCTTCGCGTCGCAGGTCGATGAGAAGCCGGCGACCCTCCTGGTCGAACCACTTGCGACGCTCCTCGCTGCCGTAGAGCCCGGTGCGATGGTCGGCGTATTGATTGAAGAAGGCTGCCCAGGCGACCAGGCGGTCGTATAGCTCGGGCGAGAGAATGCTGCGCCACTCGATCGGGTCGGCGGGCCTCGCCCCGATGTGATCGTTCAACGGCCAACGCTGCCCGTAGTCGACGCGCAGGCGCAGGGTCACTCTCCCCTCCGGCTCACGGGCGGGGACGGGTCCATCGACATACCATCGTGACGCCATCGTCAGCAGTCCGACTGGAAGTGAGTCGGGTAGCTCGTCACGACGCTCTTGTTGTTCGCGGACACGATGACGGTGGGCTGATAGGTGGTGATGTACGTGCCGTCAGAGGTGTAGATATCGATGGGAGTAGTAAAGCAGAGCTTGTCGTTTCCGTGGTCGTCCGGCGCCTTGTCGCTAACGATAGCCTCACCTGTGGCGTAGAGCATGAAGTCATCCCAGAGCCCTCCGCCGAACGAGTCGACGACATCCTGCCAGTCTGCTTCATGGCCGATATCGTTAAGCGAACCGTCTCCGTCACGGATGTGGATGTAACCACTGGCGCTGTCGCCACAGAACAGGTCGACATGCCCCAGAACCGTGTCGTCCCACGACGCGATGCTCACATCTCCGAAACCGATGTTGCACAGACCGATCGTCCCGGGGTCCAAGAGACTGGCTTCGAGAGAATCACTCCCAGCGGGAAAATCACGATAACCACTCGGCAGATAATAGCGGGCAGAGGTCTGCGAGCCAGCGGCCATTGCGGCTGGAGCCTCGACACCCGCACCGACGAGCAGTGTCGCCGTCGCCATACCCAGTAGAGAAAGGGCGCTTGTTTTCAGCATCATCAGACCCTTGAAGCGGAGAAGTTCACTGTGCAATCGAAGCAAGGCGCCTCGGAGACGTTCCACTCAATGGTGTACGCCCCGGAGCCCCCGAACGCAAGAGGGAGAGCGCGGGGGAAAGCGTGATCGCGCGCTCATCCGCCCAGCAAAGAGAAAGTATGGATCTGCTGAAAACATCCGGTATAGGCACTCAGGTCGGCTATCCAGGGAACGACACGTCCGCTTGCACGACATCTCCGGGAACCGTCTTCGCGGCGCCGCCGAGGCACCGCCTCCACAGCGGTGTCTGGGCCCCCATCCCGGCGTCTCGACGCGAGGGGTGCCAGAGGGAGCCGCCGCGAAGGCGCGTGCTTCACTGGAGGGATGACCACGCGTGAGCACCATATCGCCGACTTCGCCGAGTTCCTGACCGCCTCCCCCTCCTCCTACCACGCGGCGGCCGAGGTGGCGCGTCGCCTAGACGTCGCCGGATTCGCCGGGCTGGACGAGACGCGGGCGTGGCCCGCGGAACCCGGCCGCTACTACGTCGTCCGGGACGGTGCGATCATCGCCTGGCACCTGCCCGAGGGCGCGGAGGCGGTTACGCCGTTCCGCATCCTGGGCGCCCACACCGACTCCCCCGGCTTCATGCTCAAGCCGCGGCCGACAATCGGTTCGAAGGGCTGGCTTCAGGCCGGCGTCGAGATCTACGGCGGCCCGCTGATCACCTCCTGGCTCGACCGCGAGCTCGAGCTGGCCGGCCGCGTGATCCTGCGCGACGGCTCGACGCGGCTGCTGCGCACGGGGCCCTTCCTGCGCATCCCGCAGCTCGCGATCCATCTCGACCGCACGGCGAACGACTCCCTCACCCTCGATCGGCAGAAGCACACCGTCCCCGTGTTCGGCGTCGGTGACGCGGCCGAGGTCGACCTGCTCGACCTGCTCGGCGCGTACGCCGAACTCGACGGCGCCTCCGACATCGCCGGCTACGACCTGCTCACCGCCGACACGCAGGCTCCCCGCCGCTTCGGCCTCGACGAGATGTTCCTCGCCGCCGGTCGGATGGACGACCTCAGCTCGGTGCACGCCGGCCTCGTCGCGCTCCTCGCGGCGAGCGCCGACGCCCGGGCCGGGCACATCAGCGTGCTCGCGGCGTTCGACCACGAGGAACTCGGCTCCGCGAGCCGGTCCGGAGCGAGCGGCCCGTTCCTCGAGGACGTGCTCTCCCGCATCGGCACGGCCCTGGGCGCCGGCGTCGATGAGCGCGCCCGCGCGATCGCCGCCTCCTGGTGCCTCTCGGCCGACGCGGGCCACTCCGTGCATCCCAACTACTCCGACAAGCACGACCCGGTGAACCAGCCGGTCGCCGGGAAGGGGCCGCTGCTGAAGATCAACGCGGCGCAGCGCTACGCGACGGATGCGCGGGGAGCCGCGCTGTGGGCGGATGTCTGCGAGCGGGCAGGCGTCGAGTACCAGGAGTTCGTCTCCAACAACTCCGCACCGTGCGGCTCCACGATCGGACCATTGACCGCGACCCGGCTCGGCATCTCGACGGTCGACGTGGGAGTCCCGCTGCTCTCCATGCACTCGGCGCGCGAACTCGCCCATGTGGACGATCTGGTCGCACTGACCGCGGCGATCGAGGCGTTCTTCCGGCCCTGAGCCGGCCCTGCGCCGGCCGGGTCGGCGTGCGGAACCCGAGGGCGGGAGGCCCAGCCGGACCCTCTGCGGGCGGATCGCCGCCTTCCACCCTCGGTTCCGTTCAGGTCACTCCCCCGGCGGGCGACGGCGCTGCTGCTTGGCCGCCGAGCGCTGCTGCTTGGCCGCGAGTCGGCGGCGGGTGGAGCCGCGGGTGGGTCGGGTCGGTCGCCGCGGGGCGGAGGGAGGTGCGAGGGCGGTGCTCACGAGACCGCGGAGCATCTCGAGTGCCGTCTCGCGGTTGCGCAGCTGCGAACGCTCCTGCGCAACGGTGACGGTGATCGCCCCGGAGACCAAGCGCCGCCCGAGGCGCTCGAGCACGCGGGCGCGCTGCTCCTCGCTGAGTGCCGTCGACGCAGCGACGTTCCAGGTGAGCTGCACGCGGCTGTCCGAGGTGTTCACGTGCTGCCCGCCCGGCCCCGACGATCGCGAGAACCGCCACTGCAGCTCGGACGCCGGCACGACCAGCCCGGGCCGCACTTCCAGATCCATGCGGCCAGCTTGCCACGCGCCGATCCTTCGACACAGTGCGTCTCGCCGAAGGCGGTGACACGCAGATCAGGAGCCGCCGAGAGAGCATGAGAATAGACACGGCATTTCACGGGAATGATGACCGACCATTCACCACCGCGACGATAGCGCACTCGCAGAGTCGATCCTGTCGATACTGACAGATAAGCGCCAGGCGAATGGGAGATCGACGCCTGTTGGCTTCGCGGGGGAGGAGTGGGGACGTCATTGACCGGACCTGACCCGAGAGGTAGCCTTCTCGATCGTCGCAGTTTTCGACTCCGCACGAGCGAAGGCTGTGGCCCCTCCTGCATTCGCCGTCCGCCGAGGAGAGTAAGAAGCTATCGTGTCAAGCACAAGAAGGGGCCGAAAAGTCGGTACCCCTGGGATTCGCTTTCGGAAGGATCGTCGGGAGCGCAGCCGGAGCGATCGACTGCTGATGCTCAACGCTGCGGAGCGTCCCCATCCCACACTGACGATCGCCGTCGTTCTCGGAGCAGGACTCCTTGCCCTGCCGCTCATCCGAAATCTGGAGCTTCCCTGGAGTCTCGTCGCATCGGCCGCCGTCGGCCTCCTCGCCGGAGGAATCGTCTACGGAATCCAGCTCATCAGAATCCGTCGCAGAAACCGCCGCCTTCTCGAGGACGAGGCCGGTGAGGTCAGTCCTCCGACAAGAGAATGAACACTCCTCAGCCGAGACCTCGCCGACCGACCGGCCCGCGCAGCAGCGCCGTCAGTAGCCCGCCGTCGCCCCAGCGTCGAGCGCTCGGACGACGGCGGACCCGTCAGCCGCGCGTCACGCGATCGAGCAGCCGCTCGAAGACGGCGGCGTAGGTCTCTCGCACCTGTTCCCACGAGGCACCGAGGTCGACGCTCGCCGGATCCTCGATCGTCTCGGTGTAGCCGTGCTGCGCGTGCGGCACCGGCGCGCCGGGCAGCAGCAGCGTCTGAATGAACGCGCGGGTCTCCGGCTCGAAGCTGAGGGTGTGCGACGCGACGTTGCTCTCCCAGTCACTCGACGGCCAGGAGAGGAAGGCGATGTGGCGCAGCGGCTCACTCGGATCGATGGCCGAGACGTAGCTCCCGTAGTGCTCCTCCCCGGGCGAGAGGATCTTGTACGAGCCGTTGTCGAACAGGATCAGCAGCGCTTCGGGGAACGGCTTCGGGCCGTACATCGCGGTGTAGCGCAGCGCTTCGACGGCGACGGGGCGGCCGAGGGGCACGATGATCTGAGGGACGTCCTGCTGGGTCATCCGGGGTTCCTTCCAAGGGAGGGGGCGTGGACGACCGCGAGAATAGACGACGCCGGTGAACGCGGGCGCGGCCGCCGTGTGGTGCCCGTGGGCGACCTGAGTCGACGCCCAGCATCACTTCTGCGTCGCGCTTCCCTCCCCCGCCCGCAACGACCGGATCATCCCGCGGAGCAGCCGCGCCGCGGTCTCGCGCTCCTGCTCCGCGAGCCCCTCCAGCATCCGCAGCTCGACCCCGCGGACAACGGCGGAGGCCTCGGCCAGGCTGCGGCGTCCGCGCTCGGTGAGCCGCGTCGGCAGCACCTTGCCGACCGGAGCCGCGTCGGGCCGCGTAACGATGCCCTCGCGCTCGAGGGTCCGGAGGAGCACGTTCATCGACTGCCGGGTCACGAAAGCGCCGCGGGCGAGCTCGGAGTTGGAGAGGCCGGGGCGCTGGGCGAGCAGCTCGAGGCAGGAGTAGTGGGTGACGGTCATCCCGAGCGGACGGAGGACCGCCTCCATCGCCGCGCGGAGGGCGCTCGACGCCTCCTTGAGCAGGTAGCCGAGCGAGGTCTCGAGGTCGATGCCGCCTTGACTCATGTCAACAGCCTGACATACGCTTTCTCGTGTCAGAAATCTGACACAAGCCCAGGAGGAACCTATGCCCGTCACCGGCCCCGACTTCGTCTCGCTCCAGGTCCGCGATCTCGACGCCTCGCAAGCGTTCTACGAGCACTACCTCGGCCTCGTCCGCTCGCCCGCAGGTCCGCCGCACGCCGTCGTCTTCACGACCACGCCGATCGCGTTCGCCCTGCGCGACCTCGCACCCGGCACCGACCTCGACTCCACCTCCCGGCCCGGCGTCGGCACCGCGATCTGGCTGCACGCGACCGGCGTGCAAGAGATCCACGACGCACTCGTCGCTGACGGGCAGGCCGTCGTCGCGGCTCCGATCGACGGCCCGTTCGGCCGTACCTTCACGTTCGTCGACCCGGACGGCTACCACATCACCCTGCACGACCGGGCCTGAACGGAGTGGGGCGCCTCAGCCCATCGCGCGCAGCTGAGCGGCGAAGAGGTGCAGCGACCGGTCGACCTCGAGCAGCGCCGGAGTCCGGTTGAGGTGGCCGTGGGGCATCCCCGCGGCGAGGTGCCCGGTCACGGCGACGCCCGCCTCCGCGAGCTGGCGCAGGAGCAGCTCGGCCGACCCGCGCAGCTCGTCGCACTCGTTCACGAGGACCGTGACCGGGGGCAACCCGGCCAGCGGCGCGGATCCGGGGAGCGCCTCGGCGGGCAGGTCCGAGATCCGCCCGATGTAGGTGCGCACCATGCTCTCGATGCTCGACGGGGGAAAGCGGAGGATCGGCGGAAGCAGGCGCAGCTCGGCCGCGACCGCGTCGTCGAGGGAGGGGGTGGGGAAGTGCGCGAACGGGTAGGCCAGGAGCACGTGATCGGGCAGGCACGCACCGGAGTCGCGCTCGCGCAGGACCGCGCCGAGAGCCAGCGCCGCGCCCGCACTCGCGCCGCCGATCGCGACCGGCTGCGCCTCGCGGGTCCTCCCGCGGAGGTGACGCCAGGCCGCGTGCACGTCGTCCAGCGGAACGGGATAGCGGATGTCGGCGCCGGCGAGCCGGTAGTCGACGGAGGCGACGTGGGCCTGAGCGCGGGCAGCGAGCTCCCCCGCGACGACGTGCGACTCGCGCATGTCGATGCTGCCGGCGGCGAATCCTCCCCCGTGGACCCAGAGCAGCGCTCGCTCGGGCGCGGTGGGCGAGTACACGCGCAGCGGAACCGGTCCGTGCGGGCCGGCCGCCACCTCCGTGCTGACGACGATCCCGCCGGGCAGCGACCACGGCCCGGGATCCTCCTCGAACGCGGCCATTCGGGCGGCCTGCTCGGCGTCGAGCGGATACGCGAGACCGTCCAGAAGCGGCAGCCGGGCGGCGAGGTACGGATCGAGCGGCACGGCGCCTCCTGCGGGGTCGGGGGACGGGGATCACGCTAGTCCGAGCTGCCGCGGCGGCGGGGAGGCGAGGGAGTCGTCGAAGACGAGCCCGCCCTGGATCCTCCACTCCGCCCTCTCCGCGACACCGCTCCAACGCCCGACGCGGCATCTCCCTCGAGGAGGCGCGGGCTGCCGCTGGCTCTTCTCATGGTCCCTGCCTTCAGGTGACCCGGCCGCTTGCTCGGACGTTCCACGCGGTGTACAGTGGCCATCATTACGACCGGTTCCGCCTAATACATAGGTCCAGGGCCGGTCTTCACTCTGTGTGGGGTACCTTGCCGACGCCGATCAAGACGTTCAAGTCTTACCGCGATCAAGTCGCACTTCTTTCCGCACGAGGCATGGACGTGGGCGACGTCGACGAGGCGATTGAGACACTCACAACCTCAAGCTATTACCGCCTCAGTGGGTATTGGTACCCCTTTCGCCGGCTCGCCGGCACCTCGCGCCTCGATCAGTTCTACCCTGGCACCACCCTCGCCGACGTGGTCGCTCTTTACCGCTTCGACGCCACCTTGCGGGCGATGGCATTCGCTCAGCTTTCTCACATTGAATTGAATACAAGGGCCCTTCTCGGACATGAGCTCGGTCGCATCCACGAGACGGCACATCTGAATCCTCGGCTCCTGAGCTCGAGAGCACAGGGCCAAGCGTACAAAGACTGGCTGAGTAATTATACGAAGGAATTGGAGCGCTCTCGAGAAGATTTTGAGCGTTATTCATAAGGTCTGATTCGGGCGTGTCGTTCCGAGGCATCGGCTTCCCATTCGGGAGAATAGAAGTTCCAAAGCTCGCTATTTTCGGAACGGGAAGCCGATGCGGTACGACTCTACTACAGGCCTGGATGCGGAGCAATTGACGGAGCTGATCTGTCGGATATGGCAGATTGTCACGGGGAGGGGTGAG
>NZ_PSWS01000080.1 GCF_002932875.1 Rathayibacter tritici | reverse complement strand
ATCAAATGATCATAGTCGTGCCGAGTGCCGAACCACGTCCGCGCGACCATCTCGGACACCACCAGCGGCCCGCTCGTCGTCACCAGGTCACCGCGCGCATCTCCATCACTTCGGCAGAAGGAATCTGAGGGCAAGGAAACGCGAACACGAGCGCGAGGATCCCGAGCACGGTCACACCGAGCACGATCCGACGGCCCCACCGGCGGCGGAGCGCTGCTCGCGGTCGGCGAGTCACCGGGCCTCCCGCGAGCCGGAGGCGGAAACGTGCCGCCGCATCGGAGGAACCTGAGGGCAACCGGCCACGGATCCCCAAACGGGATGTGATTACTACAGCGGATTCCGGTCGTCTGATTGTGAAAACAGTGTCCGCCGCTCATTCACATCGTCGGGCATCAGGGATCGCACGATGGCCGGACCGATCCAGCGGCAGAAGAGCACAAGCCAGATGATGGTGGGAGCGAATCTCCACGGGGATGGCTCGATGAGCCGCACCGATACCCACACTACGGCTGCGATGCCCGTCAGCAAACATCCGAGCATGATGCAGAGATACCCGACACTCTCGCCCGCCGTCATGGGCCACGGGAGCCGCAGCTCGTAGTCGGGGCCCCTCGATGTCAGCACGCGATCCCGCAACCGTCTCCCGCGCACATTCACCATGTCCTGATCCTCTCCCAAACCGCTGACGCCGAGTCGTGGGGGCCGCTCATGCGGCGTGCTTTTCGATGAGGTCGGGGCGGAACCCGGACCAGTGGTCCTGGTCGCTTGCGACGACCACGGGGGCGGCGGAGTAGCCCAGCTCCTCCGTGACATACGCGAGCGCTGCCGGGTTCGTGGTGATGTCCACCACGGTGTACTCGATGGCCTTCTTCTCGAGCACCCGGTAGGTCATGGTGCACTGCACGCACGAGGGCTTGCGCCAGTCGGTGAGCATCAGTTGTCCTCCGTGTCCAGCAAGAACCTGCTATCTATATGAATGCATCTCGGTATCACTATGAATGCTCCTGGCCGGCCCCGCGCTCAGCGATCGCTCTCATGCTCGGCCCGGATGGCTTCAAGTCCACGTTGTAGCGCCCGGAGTGCGGTCTTGTGCTGGCTGCGATCCTCGAGGGCTGCCACCTCGGCCAGCTCCTTCGCCAGGGCGGGATCGGGCCAGCGAACGAGGAGCGTTCGACCAACGCCGCTCGGCCACTCCCCCGCAGTACCAGTGGACGATTTCGCAACGCCGGATGTTTTCGCGGCCGGCTCTGCGACCTCCTGTGTCGTGCTGGCCGGCGATGCCGGCAGCAGTGCGGGGGTTGACGGGGCATCGGCCGCATCACCGAACCTGTCGATGGCGGCGAGATCAGTCGCGGGGCGCTTCCGGATTCCCATTACGCCACCAGCTCCGCGGCGAGTTCCTGAATTTCGGCCTTCGCCTTGACGTTGCTCCACTCGACGACTCCGAGCCCCTCCCCCACCACGTCGCGGTATGCCTTCCGCTCGTGAATCACAGTCTCGAGGGGACGGATGCGCGGATACTCGGCCAGGTACTCCCCGGCGTCCGTGCGTTCTGTCACCGCCGGGTTCGACGGGGCTTGGGCGATGAGTCCGCGCACATCGAGGTCTGGATTGAAGTCGAGAGCCTGTTCGATGACTTCGGTCATGTGACCGAGGGTGTCGAGGTCGAGCTGGCTGGGCCGAACGACCACGACGAGTTTGTCTGCGGCAGTCATTCCGGTGCGCATCTCCTTGCTGTCCTTACCTGCAACATCGACCATCACCACGTCGTACCGAGTCGCGAGGTCCTGCAGCGTCTGATGGATGCCTCCGAGTTTCTCCACGCACGCGATCGCTGGTTGATGCCCATACTCCTCGCGGTCAGCGTGCCATCTGGCAGCTGAGCGCTGCGGGTCCGCGTCAACGAGGCAAACATCTTTGCCTTGACGGGCGTACTCCGTGGCGAGGTTGACCGCGATGGTCGTCTTGCCAGGACCGCCCTTCTGGCTGCCAATCAGGATGATCATGAGTCGTACCACTTTCAATTTGGATGCAAGATGCATGCAGGATGCATCCGGCCGCTGCCACGGATGCAACCTGGTTGCAATGTAATATCACTATGCCATCATTGCATTTCGATAGCAAGATGCATTCATACTGCGTTCAGATGTCAAAGTGCATTCACTTTGAATCCTGGCGCCCTGGCGGCGGGGAGACGCGTTGAGCACCCATGTCGAGCGCCGTGCGCTCGACATGAAGCGAGGGCGGCTAGGCGAGGTATTTCCATCGGGCGTCGGGGTCGAGGGCGCCGTCGGCAACGAGTTGGCGGGCGGTGCGCCAGTGGGCGAGGCCGTCTCGGCGGGGGTAGCGGGGCCAGGTGCGCTGTGGGGGAGTGGCATCGGTGAACAGGGGCCGGGCGGTTGCATGGGGACGTCGGGGGCGCATCCGGGGGATGGAGTGCATGACGGCGAGTTCGGCTTGCCACCATTGCCAGACCTGACGTTCGACGTCGTAACGGTCTGCGCGGTCGGCGAGGTACCCGTCGATGCCGCGGGATCGCGCTGCGCGATCGCGGCCGTCGCGGCGGGATCGCGCCCATCCGTCGGCGTGCTTGACGATCAGGCGGGCGGTGCGGAGTCGAGAGAGCACGGTGACGGCGTGACGGACGGTGACACCGAGGATCTTCGCGAGTGTGGACGGCGTGACGGAGTCGTGGTGGCGTAACTCTGCCCAGGTTCGGCCCGCGAGGTGTCCGAGGCCAGCGCGGGTGAAGAGATCGTGCCGAGCATCGGTCAGCGCGGTGGTGAACTGCGCCACGAGGATCGCGCGCTGGTTGAAGAGATCGGGGGGGCGGGGGTTGTTAATAGGTTGTGTCCGGAGTGTGCCGGGGACTGTGGAAAAATGGAGGGGATCTGTTTTTGTTCGAACAGTCAGGGCCCACCGGGCGGCGTGAGCACCCTCGTCGGGGGCCACGCGGGCGATGTGGCCGGCGGCCGCGAGACGGCGCAGTGCGGCGGCAGCGGTCTGGCGGCCGAGGCCGGTGATGAGGGCGAGATCTCGTACCGCGGCCGCGACGACGCGCTTGCCGGTGTGCAGGGTCAGGTAGGCGAGCGCAATGAGGACGGTGCGGTCACTGACGGCCGACTCGGACGCACCCCATCGGCCGGGGTGGCGCTGCAGGAGCAGCTGCAACGTGGCGGCGTCCTCAACCAGGCGCTCGAGGTCGCTGAGGTCCTCCGGGTCGCGCTCGCGCGGGAGAGGGCTCTGGACGGCGGTGTAGGCCAGGGCTTTCGCCCACTGTCGCTCCAGGCGAGCGCGCGCCTCGTCTTCGGGCCGGCGGACGCGGGTGCCGCGACCGGTGTTCTTGGTCCGGTAGTGCTCCATGCCCGGGGCGGTGCGCGCGGCGTACTCGACGTCGGCGAACGACCAACCGGCGGCGGCCGCGGACATCAGGCACAAGAACGCCGTCCACGACGGATTCGACCCACCGTTTACGGTGGCCATGTGCGCGGCGCCCGCCGCGGAAAGCGCACGGTGAGCGCGGTGATCGGCGACGGTGAGATCCGGGGAGACGCTCTCATGGGGTCGCAGCGAGGGCCGTCGGGCGTCCAGGACGTCGGCAAGCTCGGCCAAGACCGACGGGGGAGTGGTCGCGGCCAGCAACTCGTCGATCTCGCCACGGAGGATCCTCGAGGCGCTGCCGTCGCGGTGGGGCGACAACGGCGGCCGAGCGCATCCGGTCGCAGGGTTGCAGAGCATCCCGTGATCCAACGTGCCAAAGTTCGCCCGCGCCGCTCGCGCCAACCGCTTCACGAGATCCGCGTCGACTCCCGCGCGCACGTTCACCCAGATGTGACGGCCACCGCCGCCAGAGGACTCGCACACCAGGTGCGAGACGGCGACGTCAGACAGAAGGTTCGACAGGACGTCGCAGTCGTCCTGCGCCTGCTCCATCAGGTCCGGGAGGGCGTGACCGGCTGAGTCCTTGCCGTCGAAGTCGAAGCACAGCACCCGGTACCGGCCGTCAGCGGATGCGAGATGCATCGCCCACGGCGCATCCGGGGCGCGCGGCCCGACCGCCCGGATCAGCGGATACGCGTTCTCCGTGAACGTCCCGTACGCATCGCGTGCCATCACCCGCACCGTCGGCCGAGGACTCAACGCACGCGTCAACGCCCACGCACCCTCACCGGACCTCGATGAGACACCGAGGCGCGCCGACACATCCGCCGTTGAATCTACCGGCGCGTCGTGTATTCTTTCGGGCATAGAGAAGCCTCCCGTGAGGGCTGGTGACTTGGATTAGCTCGAACCCCGTGGTTTGGTCGCCTGGTGGGGTTTGAGCTACGAAACTTGGTGGGGCCCGCTTCGGCGGGCCTCCTTCGTTTAAGCGGCGGTGCTGATCGGCAACTCCTCCTGGTGAGCAGTCGAGCCATGCCGCGGCTGCGGCGTGGAAGTCTTCATGACGCGAGCGACCTCAGCGTCGACGTCGGCCTGCTGCAGACCCAGATCCGCCATCAGCTGAGCCAACGCGTCGGGAGAAAAGGAGTCCAGACCGTAGGATTCCTTCACGATGCGCAAGAGGTGATCAGCGACCGTCAAGCCCTGCTGAGCAGCGTCAAGGCGCAGAATCGCACCGAACACGACCGGCGGAAGGACCGCATGCCGGTCGCGGTCGCCCTTGCTCTTCCTACCACGGGGGTCGCGTCCCTGAGTCCGATCCATGAGACTCATTAACACCACGCTTTTCATGTCAAGGAATGCAGGTTGACGGCGTGTCGAAGAACCCGCAACGGAAGACGGGGCACGCAACGTGGCCATGAGGCCTTCTGACGTTCAGCAAATCCCAGTTCTCGTCGACAAGTTCGCGGACCCGACCGCGGCCACCGCCGCCAGAGGATTCGCACACCAGGTGCGAGTTTGGACGGGCGTGTCGTCTGCAAACATGTGGGCCATGATACCGCTAGACGGGTACATACTCACAGCCCGATGGAGGCTCGTGCCTCATATAAGGCCACCTCAGCCGCACAACGATCCCCGACAATTTGGCCGCTGACCTCACGAATTAGCCCCAGATCACTGAGGTTGCGGATACTCTCGGCGCACTGGGCGTGAGAGAGAGTAAAGCGCATTCTCAGGTCCCGCACAGTTGACGGCGACGCGAGCACGCACTTGAGCACGATAAGATCCAAAGCCCGGATGCGTCCGACGAACGGACCGCCTGTCGTCGGAGCAACATTTTCGAGTACAAGATGTTCTGGCATCTCGGCTACCTTCGAACGGGTCGACAATAGTCGACCGGTGGCACCACGACCGCCACAGGCGGCTGGGTATTGGCCACAGGAGTCCCGCTAGTGTAGTGTCCAGACGACATGGATACCAAGCACAAATCGGCGCTCATCGTGGGCGGAAGCAAAGGGATCGGCTCCGCGGTCGTGCGCAGATTCCTAGCCGATGGGTGGCTTGTCGCAGCTACCCATCGGGGGAGCGGGGTGCCCCAGGGGGCGCTCGGCATCGAGGCAGACATCACCGATCGGGAGTCTATACAACGCGCGGTGGCCGCCACGCTTGAGGCGCACGGGGGAATCGACACTCTTGTCGTATCCTCGGGCATTACGAGGGACGGTCTCCTGCTGCGCCTCTCGGAGGATGATATCCGCGCGGTTGTGGAAACCAACCTGCTCGGCCCCATCTTCGCAACCCAGCTAGCGCTTAAGGGAATGTTGCGCGCGAAGCGCGGATCGATTGTCCTTATCTCTTCGACATCAGCGCGCGTCGGAGTCGTGGGCCAAACCAACTACACCGCGGCAAAGGCGGGTCTCGAAGGCTTCGCGCGATCCTTTGCGCGGGAATACGCGAGTCGTGGTATCCGCATGAACGTCGTCGCGCCCGGAGCCACGGACACCGACATGATGAATGCGGTACCGACGCCAGAACGCGAAGCGATGGTGGCGCAGATTCCCGCTGCACGTCTCGGCACACCGGACGAGATTGCCGATGTAGTATTCTGGGTGTCGCAGTCAACATATATGTCCGGGGCGACAGTGAATGCCGCCGGGGGAGCATGATGGTCGCGCAAGCCACCAACAAGTGGATCCTTGTCGATGCTGACGGAAAGCTGATTCTCGCCGGGAATGCAGAGTTCACGGGAGTGAGCCCCTCCCGGCACCTGCAACACTCGGTTTCCCGTGCGCTTGTGGGGTCGATGAAGCAGGCGATGAGCTCTTCTGTGGGCCACAACCAGGAGCGGGCGAAGTACGTTGATATCGATGGCGAACAACTGGTGGCGAAAATCGTCGTTATCCGCGCGCCGTACACGAACAAGGCTGTTGCGGCCATCGGAATCCTGCGTCATCCCGATGAGCCCGAACCGCTCCGGCCGCTCGTCGGCGCGTGGGAATGGTGCCCAGTAGGAGATTCCTCGCGGACATGGATAGCGTATTGGACTCCCGAGATGTTTGACATCTACAGGGTATCTCCAACGAGCAGGGAGGCAGTAGATGGGAGGTGGTCAGCGCCCCAATGGTTGATGGACGTGGTAGCAGATGCCGATCGTCTCCGGATGCAGCATCTCATCTCAGCCGGAATTGACTCTCCGGAGCTGGCCAACAACCTGCACTACCGTGTACTACTCGGTTACGGGCAGCCATCCCGGGAAGAAGCTCTACTGAGGCTCTACGGACGCGCTCACATTGACGAAGCGACGACGCGGCTCCGCGGGATAACGCACCTTTCGAATTCCACCTCCCGCGATATTGGCGCGGGTATCCCCTCCTACGACACTGGTCCACACTTCTCCGCCGCAATGAGAGCGGCCAATTCAGTTGCAATCTGTGGTATCGATGCCGACACAGACCTCTGCTTCTACCTGTCGCCGGGGTACGACCAGCTGGAAGCGGCACGTCCCCCGCACGGAGACTTCTACGCGGTGATCCACCCGGAGGACGAGCGTGCGGTGAGAAACCTCGTTGCCGCACGGCAGCGCAACGATGAAGACGGTCCCAGCAGCATCGATGCTCGGGTTCGCAGCGGGTCCGGCGAGTACATCGATGTCGCCGTCGCCGCTAGTAGCGTCACCGGTGAGAATTGTTCGGCGCGCTACGTCTACGTGCACCTCCGTCCAACGCTGTCATAATTCGGATCGCTCCGTTCTTACGACTGCTCCAGGAGCCAACTTGAGAACTCATCGAAAATCTGCTTGAGTTTCGCCCGATCCACTGAGTAGTTAACCGACCGACCGCGCCGGCGACCCTTCGCGAGGTCCGCTGATATCGCCCCATCCTCTTCGAGCGCCTGCAACCGTCGCGAAACTGTCGTCGCGCTCGGAGGGGTGACGCCTTGCGCGGCTGCAAGGTCGGCGAGGTTGTCCTGGATGTCGCCGTAGTTCCCAGACGGTACGCCAGCGAGATACTTCAGGATCGCCACGTTTGTGGGGTTCGCCAGGATGCTATGTGGCACTCGTACTCCTTCAGGGAGATGGAGGTCTGCTGGGTGCTTTGGCATGAGAGCCATCATCGCGCATGCGCACCGGTCGACCCCCGTGGAGACTGCTTGGCGCGCTGACTCCGCGCCAGGAGACTCGGTAATGATAGCTCTGGCTGTTGTTTCGATACCGCACAGCAGTTGCATGACCACGCTGTATGGGCTCATAATGTGTCTTGGTGATGGGAGGCTCCTCTCCCGCCTACGAGAGATGAGAGCTGTCTGAGTCATCGTGGTGGTGCGGTTCTGTTTGCTCGTGTGGGCGGGTTGGGGTCTCCGGGTGCTGCGCCGTCCGCCGCGGTCATGGCAGGAGGCTGCTCGTTCGAGACGCGATCCTCGGCTATGCCGCGGTGCTCGTCACGGTCGGCGTGTGGATGCTCGCGCAGGCGATGACGCTCTCGGGCGTAGCCGCGGGCCGGTCGGTGGGGCGCAGCGCGGCGATGCTCGCGGGATCCCTGCCTGCCCTGTTCCCCGCGATCCTCATCACCGCCACGGCAGTCGCCCTGCTTCGCGTCGCGCTCGTGAGCGCCGCCGGTCGAGCCGCTCGCGTCGAGCGTGGGGACGACCAGTGATCACCGAGCCGGGTGAGCTGAACGTCCCCAGATCGTCGGACGGCGTCGGTCGCGCCCACTTGGTGCAGCCGTCCAGCGATCGGGTAGGGCGGGTGCTCGGTGCGGTCGCGGGTGCGTGGCCCTACGTTCTCGCGTTGGCCGGCGAAGCGCTGCTCCTGCGCCAGGGCGATGATCCGCAGAACTGGCTCGTCGCCGCGACGCCCGTAAGCGCCGCGCCACCGCGGCCGCAGACACGACCAGCGACACCCAGCAGTAACCCTCCCGCTCTGTCGCGCCCGGAGGGCGTGCGGGTGGATGCCGTACCCGAGACGGCATCCACCCGCAGGGCCCCCGGACCCAGCACCTCTGAAAGAGGTCATGACGCACACCCCCGCACCCCTCGCGCCGCACCGTCCCGAGCACTCGCGGCATCCCGCGGCGGGTCCGTGTCGTCCATCGCGCAGCACGCCCGATCGACCCCGATCAAGGAGAGACCATGAGCGGCACCACATCCACCACCCCTACGGGCTCACCGGAGCTGAACGTTCTGCGGAGGAACACCGTGGCACCCGGCACCAGCGGCGTGCGGCCGCGGCAACAGCGCGCGATCGAGACGCGCGAGCGGCTCCTCCGGGCGGCGACGGTGGTCATGGCGGAGGTCGGCCGGGACCGACTCACGATCTGCGAGGTCGTGAAGCGCGCGAGAGTGGCAGCCGGAACGTTCTACCGCTACTTCCCCGACCGAGCCGTCCTGATCGAGGCCGTCCTGGCTCGTGACCCGGTCCATCAAGCTCAGCTCGAGATCCTCAACGAAGCCGTGCTCATAGCGACGACCGTCGGCACCGACGGGTGCTCGGCGGCGCTCACAGCAGCAGCGAGACGGCTCGTACAAGCCGTCGCCGACAAGGCCCCCGCTCTCGAGCCGGCGCGACTCCGCGCGGCGGCTCCCTAGACCGGGCGTGGCGCTGACCCGCCGAGACGGGTGAACGCCGCGAGAAGACCTTCGATCGGTCTTCCGGATGGGGGGACGCCTGACCTCGTCCCCTCATCCGCCCACCACCTCTCCTCCTTAGGAAGAAGAAGCCAATGACAACAGTCACTCCGAGCCCCTTTCGCGGTGCCGGCCGTGCTTGGTGCGGGAGCCCTGTGGCTGCTCCTGCAGGACGTCGCGGGTGCACCGGTGGCCGGAGGGGACCCGTTCGGATTCCTCGCCAGGGTCGGGGGCAGCGCGTTCCCGTGGGTTTTCCCGGTGCTGCTCACGGGCGCCACGGCCGTGAGCGTCGTACAGCTGCTCGCCGCGCGGTACGGGATCCGGCGGAGTGACCGATGACGGGTTCGGCACGCGTGGTGGATCGTGCTCGCCCGTCGTGTGCTCGAGCACGCCGTCCTTCAGCCCAGCCGCACCGCCTCGTGGCGGTAGCGGCTCACCGACTGGGCGCGGGGACCGGCTCGGTATCAGCCGATCACCCGCGAGAAGACCCCCAGTGGTCTTCCGGGTGGGGCGGGATCTTGACCTATCCCGCTCCACTCGACCCTCCACTCGTGAAAGGAACAGTGCCGATGAGCAGCTCCACACCACCCTTACTGCGCGGGATTGTCGCAGGCGCGATGATCGCCGCAGTTCTGAGCGGCTGCACGCCGACCGGTGTCACCGACAGTGCCACGGAGAGCAGCTCGCCCGACACTCCGACCAGCTCCCCCCGCATCCCGAGTGGCACGCCTGCAGCGACGGTGACGGTCCCCGCCAGCCCCACGCCGACGGCGGGCGCGGATTCCGGTCCCCATGATGCGGAGGTGACGGCGGAGCCGTCGGCGGAAGAGGCGGCGTTGAGCGTCGCGGCCGCCGCGGTGGCCGCGTACTGCCGGCATGATCTCGCGAAAGCGCAGTGGCTGGCGGGGCTGTACCCGTACCTGACGCAGCAGGCGGCGATCGCGTACGAGACCGTGGATCCGAGCGTGGTGCCGTGCTCGAGCGTCACCGGGGAGGCGCATCTGCGTGACGGTGACGGCGCGTACACGATGCGGGTCCTGGTGCCCACGGATGCAGGGGAGTACGAGGCGTACGTGCACCGCGAGTCCGCGGCGAAGCCGTGGCTGGTCGATCGTTTCACGCCGCCGACGGGCTGATGAAGCAGCACGGAGTCCTGGGCGTGCTCGCGCTGGCGATGGTGCCGGTGGCGCTGTTCGCGGTGATCGTCGTCGTCGTGGTGTTCGGCGGGGGCGCGACGTCCGCGAGCGCGTGCACGCCCTCGGCCGGTGTGGTGGACACGGCGGCGATCTCCGCGGACGCGAACGTGGCCGGCTTCGGGCACGACCAGCTGGTGAACGCGGGCCTGATCGCGAACGCCGCGGCCTCGATGGGGCTCACCGGCGCCGGGCAGACGTTGGGGGTGCAGGCCGCGATCGGGGAGTCGTCGCTGGTGAACATCGCCTCCGGTGATGGCGCGATAAACCCGGACGGATCGATCGCGGACAGCATCGGCCTGTTCCAGCAGCAGTCCTCCTGGGGAACCGTGGCGCAGCGGATGGACCCGACCACCTCGGCCACGCTCTTCTTCCAACGCCTGGTCACGGTCACCGGCTGGGAGGCACTGGAGCCCTCGATCGCGATCAACAAGGTGCAGATCAACGCCGACCCGTACCACTACACGAAGTACCGCGACGCCGCCTCCCAAATCATCGCCTCCTTCACCACCCTCGCCACCGGCACCCCCTCGACCTCGACCCCGTCGACATCAACCGCCCTCCCGGCGGCGGGCGGTTGCACGGTCAGCGGTGACGCGGTCGCGCTCGCGCAGGGCCTGGTGTCCGCGATGGACGCCGGGACGTTGACACTGCTCGAGGCCCGGTACGCGGACCAGATCCGTGGCGTCGCGGCCGGCACCGCGACAGCGCAGTGCGGCCTGGATGTGCGCACGCTCCAGCTGATCACCCTCGCGATCACCCAGTTCGGCACCGTCGGCATCTCCGACCTGAACCGGCAATGCACCGGCTCCCTCGCGGGCGCCGGTACCGGCTCGTCGCACTGGATCAACGGAGGCGGGGAAGCGGTCGACTTCTACAGCCTCGCCGGCGCTGCCCTCACCGGCGGCGATCCGGCGTCGATGCAGCTGCTCACCCGGCTGTCGCAGATCGCGCCGGACGGCACCCGCGCCGGCCAGGTCGAATGCCGTACCGCCGTGACGCTGCCGCACGTGACCCAGTTCGAGGACACCTGCAACCACCTCCACATCGACTTCGCCTACACCGACGGCCCGCTCACCCTCGGCTGAACAGACAGGACCCCCCATTACAGGCATCCCCCGTCCGACCCCGTCGGTCAGCGTCGACACGGCAGCGCAATCGGTCTCTGCGGTGGTGGACGCGCGCGATAGTCGACGCCTACCGGCGCGCGGTCGACGCCGTCCCCTACCCGGCCAGCTGACACGGCACATGATCTCCGGCACGCGTCCGCGTGGCCGGGCCACTGAGAAGAAAGCGAATCACCGATGAGCACTGGAATTCTCGCTCTGGACATCGCGCACACGGCGCTCACCACAGCCACGGCCGTCGCTGGGGTCCTCCCGGCCGACTTCCCGCAGCCCGGAGGAGGCGAGGCCCCTCCCGGGTCGATCGGGTCCTTGATCGTGCAGGTCATGAACTGGGCGAAGTGGCTGTGCCTGGGCATGGTCGTGTTCGCGCTGATGTTCCTGGGGGCGAAGATGGCCATTGCCCGCCAGCGCGGCGACTCGATGGAGATCGGCGCGGGCCTGGGGTTCATCCTCGGCGGCGCGATCGTCATCGGATCGGCCGGCTTCCTCGTCGGCGCCTTGTCCTCCTGAGAGCGGCAGACGATGACGGACACCAGCTCGAACATGGGCGGCGGGAACACGAAGGGCAAGGGCCGGATCACGACGATCGCCGCGACGATCGGCGTCGTCGTGATCGCGGCTTGCGCCGTCATCGTCGCCCCGTCCCTCCTGAACCCCACCCCCGCCGCTCCGGCCGGCACGGCCAGCGCGGCGCCGACCGCGTCCGCGACGGCGATCGCGGACGCGGATCGCAGCATCTGTGGCCTGCCCGGTTTCGAGGAGTCCGGGACGCTGCACGAAGCGCCCACCCCGGCCTCCTGGTCGACGGTCGGCTTGACCGGCGCACCGGCCTTGGACACGGCAGGCCCCGGCGTAATCAGCGCAATCGGTCTGCGGTCCTGCTACGCGCACACCACGCAGGGCGCTGTGGTCGCGGCGATCAACATGTGGGCGATGGCCACCAGCTCGGAGCTGCTGCTGCCGATGGCGCAGCAGCTGATGACCGGTGAGGGGCAGGCGGAGATGGTCGCGCACTACGAAGCGACCCCGCCAGCCGCGAACGGGCGCCTGCAGATTCTCGGTTTCCAGGTGCTGTCCTACAGCGCGGAGCAGGCCGCGATCGATGTAGCCGCGAACCTCACTCTCGCGGACGGCAGTACCCGGATGATGTCGCTGCCGATGGCGTTGCGGTGGACGGACGGCGACTGGAAGCAGGTCATCGCCAAAGGACCGCAGTCGGTGTATCCGCCGGTGGCGCTGCAGTCGATGGGCGGCTACGTGCCGTGGGCGCAGGGGGACAACTGATGATCCGCATGGCGCAGGGCAGCGCCTGCCTCCCCCTGGATTTCGGGTGCATCGGCGGCACCGTCGTGTCACAGATCGCGTCCGACGCGTGGCAGCAGACCGCGAACAGCATCTACGAGTCCTACGGTCGCGCGATCGCGTCGCTGGGCACGTTCTGGGTGTACCTGCCCTCCCCGAACCTGGCCGGTGACAGCGCCGGCACCGCCACGACCCCACCGGGTGGGGAAGCGGTGACGACGCTGCTGCAGTACGCGATGTGGATCTGCGCGGGCCTGGCCGTGCTGGGGTTGATGGGTTTCGGCGCCTGGCTGGGCTGGCAGCGCAGCCACGGCGGCAACCCCGCGTCGGCACGGCTGGGATTCATCCTCGGCGGCACTATCTTGATCGGTAGCGCGGGCGCGCTGATCGCGGGCCTGCTGCCCACCGCATCCCCGGGGGGCGCGAGCGAGATCGTCGCGTTCCTGCAGGGCGGGCTCTGGTACTACACCGGCGGCCTGGCGATCCTCGCTGTGATCCTCGCCGGCGCCCGGATGGTGTGGGAGCAGAGGGGCGAACCGGCGAAGGAGCTGCTGGCGTCGCTGCTGCGCCTGATCGTCGTCGCCGGTGCCGGCGTCACCGTCATCAGCCTCGGCACCCAAGCCGCGGACCAGTTCAGCGTGTGGATCATCAACGCGTCTATGGACGGCTGCGACGTGGCCGCGCCCGTGGATGCCGCGAGTGGCGGATGCTTCGGGCAGAACATCGTCGCCCTGATCGGGCTGACCTCGGCCGCGGCCCCGATCGGCGCGATCGGGGTGGTCATCGCCTGCCTGCTCGCGATCATCCTGTCCCTGACTCAGATCGTGCTGATGGTGATCCGCGGCGGGATGCTCGTGCTCTGCGCGGGCCTGCTGCCCACGGCCGCGGCGATGTCGAACACCCCGATGGGGAAGCAGTGGTGGAACCGGCTGCTGGGCTGGACGATCGCGTTCATCCTCTACAAGCCCGCCGCCGCGTTCGTGTACGCCGCCGCGTTCAAGCTGATGAGCTCGAACGTCTGGCAGAAGGACGGCGGCGGGTTCGTGCAGATCATGACCGGCCTCGCTCTGATGCTGATGGCGCTGGTCGCGATGCCGGCTCTGCTGCGGTTCGTGACTCCGACCGCGATCGGATCCGGCAGCGGGGGAGCGGCCGGCGCGATGGCCCTCGCCGCCGGCGCCGGCGCCATCGCGGACGGCGCGATCCGCTCCCTGTCTCACAGCAGCACCACCAGCTCGAGCAGCAAGGCCCCGACCGGACCGGACGGGGCCGCGCCCGGCGCCGCGGTGAAAGCCGCCATGCCCGCGGCCACGTCAGGCAGCGCAGGCGCCGCAGCAGCGGGGCCGGTGGGTGCCGCGGTCGTGGTGGCCGGCGGAGCCGTGAGGGCGGGGACGGCGGCCGCGGGCGCGGCCCGTCACGCGGTCGATGAATCAGCTAACGGAGGCAACTAATGAGCGACGAGATCATCACGAACCGCACCTACGGGCATTGGCAGAAACCCAAGTCCGCCGGTTTCAAGGGCTTGGGGACGATCGGTGTGGCGGTGCTGTTTATCGGCTGCATCATCGTGATCATCACCATGATGACCGCCGGCCTGCTGCCGGCGGTCATCGTCGGCGTCTTCGTCGCCGCGCTGCTAGTGCTGATCGTCGTGAAGGACAGGCACGGGTCCTCGGTACTGGACCGGGCGCTGGTTCGTGGCGGGTGGGCGCTGGCACGCAACTCGAAAGCTCACCTGTACCGTTCCGGTGCCATCGGCCGCACCCCGCGCGGCACGAACCAGCTGCCCGGGATCCTCGCCCGCTCCCAGCTGCACGAGTTCACCGACTCCTGGGGACGCCCGTTCTCTCTGGTGCACCTGCCGCAGACCGGCCACGTCAGCGTGATCCTGAACGCGGAACCGGACGGCTCCGGTCTCACCGACCGCGACGTCGTCGACAACCAGGTCGCCCTGTTTGGGCAGTGGATGGCGTCGATGGCGGACGAGCCCGGGCTGGAGGCGTTCTCCATCACCGTCGAGACGGCGCCCGACACCGGCACCCGGCTGCAGAACGAGGTGGAGTGGGCCATCGACCCCCACGCGCCCGCGTTCGCGCTGCAGGTGCTCCGCGACGTCGCCGCGACCTACCCGGCCGGCTCCTCCCGGGTGCGGGTGATGCTGGCGTTGACGTTCACCCTCGGCCGCACGAAACGGCGCCGTTCCCTCGAGGAGATGGGGCGCACCCTCGCCTCCCGTCTGCCGTCCCTCACCGACCGGCTCGCCGGGACCGGCGCTGGCTCGGTGCGGCCCGTGACCGCGACCGAACTGTGCTCCTACGTGCGCACCGCCTACGACCCGGCGGTAGCGACCACCATCGACGAGATCGACGCGCGTACCGCGAGAGGCTTCGACGCCACCGACACCGACCCGATCGGCGCGCTCAGCTGGGACCACGTCGGCCCGACCGCGACCGAAGCGGGCTGGGGCCACTACCGACACGACTCGGCGATCTCGACGTCGTACGTGATGTCCGAACCGCCCCGAGGTGTCGTCCCCGACTCGATCCTCTCCGCACTGCTGACCCCGCACCCCGACATCGCCCGCAAACGAGTCACCCTGCTGTATCAGCCGATCGACCCGGCGCGGGCGGCGAGCATGGTGCAGAACGACCTCCGCTCGGCCCGGTTCAACTCGAACTCGGAACGGATGCGCAACGCCCGCTCCGACCACGCCTACGAAGCCGCGCAGCGCACCGCCGACGAGGAAGCCTCCGGAGCGGGCCTGGTCAACTTCGGCATGATCGTCACCTCCTCCGTCATGAACGCCGCCGACCTCAATGACGCTGACGCCGCGATCGCCACCCTCGGCGCACGCTCCCGGATCGCTCTGCGCCCCGCCTACGGCGCGCAAGACTCCGCGTTCGCCGCCGGTCTGCCGCTGGGAATCATCCCGTCCAAGCACGTCAAGGTGCCCACCGAACTGACCGTGAACCTGTAGGAGCAGCCCGATGACCACCACCGACAACCGCCCCGCGGCCACGGACAGCCCGACGCCCCAGCGGCGCCGCGATCTGCGCACCGATCCCGCCCCGGCCACCCCTCGCGAAGCGCGCAGGGCGGTGACACTCGCCCGCAAGGAGCAGAAGCGGCGAAGCCCAGCCACCGATGGCCCGAACCGGGCACAGCTGCGCGCCACCCTCGCACGCAGCGGGATCCGCTCGAAGAAGCAGCACGAAGCGCACGAGGAGCTCAGCCCCCTCACCAGCACCCGCGCCGAGCCGACACCGACGGCCGCTGCAGCACCCGCCATGCCGGTGACGGCGACGACACCGCGCCCCGTGAACGCCAGCGCCGGTGCGGGCGCGGGCGCGGGCGCGAAAGCGGGCGACGCGCGCAAGCCCCGGCCGGTTCCTCGGCCGGGGCCGCGGGGCTGGTACGGGCCGGGCGCAGGCGCTCACACTCTCGTTCAGCCGCCGCCCACCTTCCGTGGATCCACGTTCCAGGTGTGCGGGATCTACCCGTTCACGGTCGGCACCGGCACCCCGATGGTCGGGGTGCCGTTGGGGCGGCACCTGATCTCCGGCGCGACCGTGATGGCGGACCCGATCTCCTGGTTCCAGCGGGCGAAACTGATCCTCAACCCGTCCGTGTTCGTACTCGGCAAGCCCGGCCTGGGGAAATCGACCATCATCCGTCGCATGGTCACCGGGCTGGCCGCATACGGCACGATCCCGCTGATCCTGGGCGACGTGAAACCCGACTACGTCGACCTGATCCGCAAGCTCGGCGGGCAGGTCATCGCGATCGGCCGCGGCCACGGCCACCTCAACCCGCTGGATCCCGGCGAGGCGACGTCCGCGATCACGAAGCTGCACGCTGCAGCGGCCGACGCTGACGCTGACGGCGCCCGGATCCTGGCCGATCCAGCCGCAGCCGGCGAGTCGGAGGAAGCGATCACGCTCCGCAACGAGGCCCGCCAGTGCACCGAACGCGGACGGCGGATGCGCGAGTTCGCGGACGAGATCGCGCACGACGCGTTCCAACGGCGGGTCACGATGCTGTCCGCGCTGATGAACATCGCCAACGGCCACCCGCCCACCGCGGTGGAGACAGCGATCCTCTCCGCCGCGATCCGGGAACTCGACGCGACCCTGGACCGGATCTCAACCGTCGCGGATCTGCTGCACATCGTGCAGGACGGCCCCGACCGGGTGCGCCGCGCGGCGATCGACCGGGGCAGCTTCGAGCGGTACCAGGAGATCACCTACAGCCTGGAAGTGGTGCTGCGTTCCCTCGCCGAAGGCGACGCGTTCGGCGGCATCTTCTCCGCCGCGACGGACGAGCCGATGCAGCGCGACCGACCCGTCGTGTACGACATCTCCGGCATCCCGCCGGCCGCGACCGCGGACCGTGCGGCCGCACTGCTCGCGTGCTGGGCGAACGGCTTCGGGTCGGTCAACATCGCCTCCGCTCTCGCGGAAGCGGGCCTGGAACCCCGCCGGCACTACTTCGTGGTCGTCGACGAGATGTGGTCCGCACTGCGCGCCGGCCACGGCCTGGTCGACCGGCTCGACGAGACCACTCGCCTGAACCGGCAGGAAGGTATCGGCGTCGCGATGATCTCCCACACCATGTCCGACCTGGACGCGCTCGACGAGCAAGACCGGAAGAAGGCGCTCGGGTTCGTCGAACGCGCCGGGATGGTCATCATGGGCGGCCTGCCGAAGCGGGAGATGCCGATGCTGTCCACCGTCATCCCGCTCACCGCGACCGAGCAAGCCAACGTCTCCAGCTGGCAGGACCCACCCGCGTGGGACTCCACCACCGGCGAGGAAGCCACACCGCCCGGGCTGGGCAACTTCCTGATCAAGGTCGGCGGCCGTCCCGGGATCCCGCTGCACGTCGACCTCGTTCCCTCGGAGGAGACCGTGTACGACACCAACAAGAAGTGGAAAGAACGCTCCCGCGTCGGCATCCGGACCCCCACCGGAGAAGCCGCATGATCGCGCCGATACACGCCCTGACGCGCACGCCGACCGGCGACGCGAGCTACCACTGCGAGTACGCGGAGATCGCCCGACTGATCGAGCACTTCGCTACGACCTCCTACCGTGCCGACCCGTTGCCCGTCGAGGATCCCCGGCACGGCATCGACGCGCGCGACCTGGTCGCCGCGCTCGAGCAGGACGCGTCCACGCCAACCGCGGCACCGGACGCGCTGATCGGCGCGTTCATCCGCATCATCGCCGGCCGGCCCGGCGCCCGGCGTCCCGACCGGGAGCAAACGCACACAAATCTGCGCTGACTGTACCGGCGCATGGCCGACTTCACCCGCACCAGCCACCCTCCGCTAACCCACCCCTCTGAAAGGACAACATCATGGCTATCGCCACCGAATGGACTATCCAGCACTCCTGCGGACACACCGCGGTGAAGGACCTCTCGAAGAAAGCCGCCGGCGAACGCGCCGGCTTCGCCGCGTGGCTGGGGAAGAAGCCCTGCTTCGACTGCAAAGACGCCGCCGGCGAACGCGAACTCAGCAAGGAGTTCCTGGCCGAGCGCGCCGCGGCCGAGGCCGCCGCCGTCGAGGCAGCGGAACGGTTGGGTCTCGCGCCGCTGCGCGGCAGCGAGAAGCAGCTCGACTGGGCGATGCGAGTCCGGCACGAGCTGCTCATCAGCTCCTACGAAACCCTCGTCGCGGAAGGCGGCATGAGCGAGCAGGACTACGACGCGCAGATCATCGCGCCGGCGCAGACGATCGACGCGGCCCGCTGGTGGATCGACAACCGGGACATGGCGGCCGCAGACCTCCCCGAGCTACTCGCCGACGCCGGCACCACCTCGGCCGCTTCCAGCGAGAACCCGTACTAGATGCCGCTCGAGCTCACACGACGCAAGCACCGGGGTGGCCGTGCCCGATCCACGCGCGGCCACTGCCATCAGCACCACCCCATCCGCATCGATCGAAGGACAGGACCATGGCCACACCGAACAACCGCCGCACAGAGCCCGGGCGAGGCGGTGATACAGCGATCCTCGGCCTCGTCCTCGTCGCCGTCGCAGTGCTGGCGGGGCTGTGGGTCGCCGTCGCGTGGGGATCCGTCCTCAGCGGCGTGAACCCGGAGCTACCTGCGAGCCCCGTGAACATCGTGCTGGGGTTACTCGAGGGCTCCGTGTCTTGGCCGCCTGCCGGCACTCTGATCATGGTCGGCGAGGTCCTCGCCGGCTGCGCGGTCGGCGCGTTCATCGTGTGGCTGCGCACCGGACCCGGCGTCGCGGCCACCCGGCTGGATCACGCCGCCCGCTACATGGCGCGGGCGCGGGATCTGCGCGGGATGACCGGCGTGCGTGCCCGGAAGGAAGCGCGACGGCTGGGAGTCGTCGACACCGCTGCGCCCGGCATCCCCGTCGGCGTGCCGGTCGGCGCGAACCCGAAAGCGGAGAAGGCGCTCGTGTACGCGTCGTTCGAGCAGATGATGTTCGTGCTCGCCGGGCCGCGGATGGGGAAGACGACATGCACCGTGGTACCGGCGCTGCTCGCCGCGCCCGGCGCCGTGCTGACCACCTCGAACAAGCGCGACGTCGTCGATGACACCCGCCGCGTGCGAGCCGCGATGGCCGCCACCGGCCGCTGCACGTACTGCCCGGACGAGGGCCGGTGCGAGACCTGCTCCGCGTCCGCGGTGTGGGTGTTCGACCCGCAGCAGGTCGCGGACGAGCCGGCCGCCTGGTGGTGGAACCCGCTGTCGTTCGTGACCGGCGAGGCGACCGCCGCGACACTCGCTCAACTGTTCGCCGACGGGGCCGGACACGGCACTGTGTCCGGCGAGGACGGCTTCTTCCCCTCGAAGGGCCGCCACCTGCTGGCTGGTCTGCTGCTCGCCGCCACCACCGCGAACCTGTCCCTGAACGCCGTGCACGCCTGGGCGATGAACGCCACCGATCAGGAACCGGCCGAGCTGCTGCGCAAGAGCTATCCGAGGGTCGCCGCGTCGATCCGCTCGACGATGAACCTCGTCCCCGAGACCCGCGACGGCGTCTACGCCTCCACCCAGGGCTACGTCTCCTGCCTGGAGAACCCGTCCGTGCTCTCCTGGGTCACCCCCGGCACCCCGGGCCGGGCCGAGTTCGACCCGGACGTGTTCGTGCGCGGCCACGGCACCCTGTACTCACTGTCGATGGAGGGCGCCGGCACCGCCGGCCCACTCGTGGCCGCGCTCACGGCCGCGACCGTCGACGCTGCCGAACGGTTCGCGAAGCAGAGTCCGGGTGGCCGGCTAGCGACCCCTCTGGTCGTGGTCCTCGATGAGGTCGCGAACGTGTGCCGGTGGCGGGAGCTGCCCTCGCTCTACTCGCACTACGGATCTCGCGGGATCCCGATCATGGCCGTGTTCCAGTCCTGGGCGCAGGGTCAGGACGTCTTCGGTCGCGACGGCATCAAGAAGCTGTGGTCCGCCGCGAACGTGAAGCTTTACCTGGGCAATGATGCCGAACCCGACTTCCTCGGCGACCTGTCCACCCTGATCGGCTCGTACGACCGCGAAACCACCTCGGTCAGCTTCAACAAGGGCGTGCGCAGCACGTCCCTGTCGCTGAAACGGGACCGGATCCTCGAACCCGACGAGCTGTCCGCGCTGCCCCGCGGCCGCGCCGTGATGCTCTCCACCGGCAACCGGGCAGCGCTGCTGCAGACCACCCCGTGGCACAAGAACACCACCCTCACCCGCCTCATCGCCACCGCCAACGCGGCCGCCGCGCAGGAGGTGAAGGTGCCCGCATGAGCGACACCACCACCCTCCCGGCAACAGCGGCGGCGGGCGAGGACGAGCAGCAGTCGCTGCTGTACTACGGATCGGTCGATGAGTTCTTCCGCAAGTTCCTGTGGCCCTCCTACCGCCGCAAAGTGGGATCCGAGAAAGACCATGCCCCGCACCGCTGGTCCGCGACCTGGTGGTCGAACTCGGAAGCCCGAGCCCGGCTGACCGCGATCTGGCATCTGTGGGAAGCCGCCCGCGAAGCACCGCTGGATCTGAGCGCCTGGTGGCTCGTTCACGTCGACCCGCAGATGCGCATGCTCCTGTCCACTGACGGCCCCTTCGCCACCAGCATCGACACCAACGATCGAGGTGGACTGCTGCCCTACAAGCGGCCCCCGGCCGGCTTCTTCCCCACCGATCGGCAAGGGCCGATCCCGGTCAGCGAGTACCCGGCACCCGTCATCGTCCGCGACTACTAACCACCCCTCCAGGAAGAAAGACCCCGATGGACCTCAACCACGACGGCGTCGACGACGCACTCGACAGCACCCTCCGCTCCACGATCGCGATCGCCACCCAACTCGGGCACACGCTGTCACGCGCGCTCGAACGAGGCGGATACGACCAGGTCAATGCCGCTCGAACAGACCGCGCGGAAGCTCTCGCCGCTCTCATCCCCGTCAAGGACAAGCAGTGGTGGGACCACGCCGGTCCGGCCGACATCGGCCGGGTGCAGGAAGCCGCGATCGCGTGGGCGGGGACAGAGCCCGCCGCGGCGATCGCGGCCTCAACGATCCGCGAACAGGTCCTGAACCGGTACGGCATCGACACGACCGCGCCGGCGGCCGACGCCGCCTACGTCGCCGGCGAAGTCGCCCGCATCCAGGCTGAGCGCGCCGCCGACGTCGAACGCGACCGCGGCCGTGACCACCTCGCCGACAGCGACCGTCACGACCGCGTCGCCGATGCGCTCGACAACGACGCCGCCGACCTGCGTGCTGGCGACACCACGGACGGGCAGGAGACGGCCGCGGCCGCCGATCGCGTGCAGGACGGTGCCGAGAGTCACCGAGCAGCGGCCGACGGCGCCTACGATGCCGCCGAACAGCACACCGCGTGGGCGGCGACGATGCAGGGCAAGGTCCCGGACGAAGCGATCGAGTCAGCGGCAGTGGTCGCGCAGTCCTACCACCACCCGGTCACCCGCGTCGGCCGGCGCACCACCACGACCGCACCGGCCGCGACAGGGTACGCCCCCGCCCAGGAGATCACCCAGCACGCCACCCACACACGCCACCACTGACGCCGTGACAGGGGAGGGGAGGTCGGCTATCCGCCGACCTCCCCTCCCCTGTCACACCTCACATGCATCCCGCCGAGAACGGACCGTGGCCGTCCCGGCCCGTGCGCTCAATGTCCGAGCCCGCGACGCCGCGCCTCCTCCTGCGGCGTTGGTGCTGCGGACGCGGGGTCCGCGCGGAACGCCGGATGCCGTGTCGCCTGAGGTCGTGTCTGGGTCGCGTCGGCGGTCGGGGCGGAGTCGTCGTCGGCGGCGAGGCGCAGGCGTGCGTACACGTTCTCCGCGGGCAGCGGCTGCCCGGTCTGACGGAACGACTCGACCAGCTGCTCGTACTCGGCGACCGTCATCCCCGCGTCCGCAGCTTCCGCGGCGACGGCAGCAGCGAACTCCTCCGCCGACACCAGGCGTGCGCCCTCCGGCTCAGGCAGGGTGTCGGTGAGGACGCCGGCCGGCTCCTGGGCCGCGAGCGGCTCAAGCTCGTCGACGCAGAGGCGTGAGTACACGTTCTGGGCCGGGAGCGGCTCGCCGGTCTGACGGAACGACTCGACCAGCTGCTCGTACTCAGCGACGCTCATGCCCGCGGCGAAGGCTTCGGCGGCGACGGCCGCCGCGAACTCCTCCGCGGTCACAGTCCGCGGGCCCGCCGCTCCCACCGGCGCCGTGACGGGGACCGGGCCCGGGGTGGGGTTCGCGAGGCGCAGCTCGTCGGCTCGGCCGGTGAGTGCCTGCGCGAGCACGGTGTCCTGCCCGGCACCACCCAGAAGGGTCGAGTCGGTGTCGAGGGTGTGGCTCACCGCTCGGTAGTGGTCGATCTCGGCCGCGAGCGCGATCCATTCCGGGCGCATCGCGGAGTCGCCGGCGGGGACCGGCCCGAGATGCTCCACCGCCCACGCCGGCGGTGCGGCAGCGAGCTGTTCGCCGCGGAGCGTGTACTGGCTCGCGAGGTGCTCGTATCGCTCGGTGAGGTGCTCGCGCCAGTCCTCGCGCACCCGGGAGTCGGTGAGCAGGCGGGCGTCGGCGATCCACTCCGGGATCCGCGGACGATCCGCGACGGGACGACTCGGGGTGTCGGGAAGCCTGGCGCGCAGACGTGTCTCGGCCGCGAGCTGGTTCTCCAGGGTCCGCGCGTTCCAGACCGCCGCGATCGCTCCGGGGGTCGCGGAAGCGGGGTCGACGCCACGGTCGGGACGCACTGTGGCGGCGCCGCGTTCGCGGTTCTCCTGCACCCGGACGGAGACGGGTAGCGCTTTGCGGGCGCGGTTCTCGGCGTTGAGCTCGCCGAGCAGCCACAAATCTTGGCGCGCTTGTTGCCGGTCGGTGACGGGCTGCGCGACGGTGACGCGCTGCTGGGCGACGCGGCCGGCGAGGGTCAGGTCGGAGAGGTGCCCGAAGCGGCGTTCACGCCAGTGAGTGTCCGCGTTGGCCCCGATCTCCAGCTGGGTCTCCGCCAAGCAACGGGTCCGGGTCGCGTGCTCGAGGGCACGCTGCAGCGCCTCATCACTCATCCCGGCGAGGGGCCGGCCAGTGATCGTGTCGACGTCGGCGTGCACGCGCCCCCAGCGGCTGGTGTCACGGATCCGCCAGGCGATGAGCGCGCCGCGGTCATCGGCGCCGTCCAGGCCGTTGCCGTCCTGCCAGGCTGTGGCGACGGCTTTCTCGAGGGTGAAACCGGCCCGCTCGGCGTCGACGAGCGCGGATTTCACGTCCGCCCAGGTGCCGCTCTGCCGCAACTCGTCCAGAGTGCGGCCGCCGAGAGTGACGTCGATCGCCGTGGCGATCCGGATGTCGTCGGCGCGGTCGTGGACGTCGCGGAACTGCGCGGCGAGAGTGCCCAGGTCGGCGGTCCGAGTCTGTTCGGCGCGGATGGTTTCGGTGGCCGTCAAGGCGCGGTCGACGTTCCCGGCGATCGCGGCCAGGCCCTCGTCCACGGACTCGCCGGGCTCGAGCGCGAGGTAGAGGTGATTGTGGGAGCGGCCACGGGTGAGGGCGACATAGGCCGCTTCGCGGCCGGTCCTGCGGTCGGCCAGAGCATGCGCGGTGTCGACAGTCATGCCCTGCGCGCGGTGCACGGTCGCGGCGTAACCGAGTTCGGTATGCGCCTTCACGTACTCGGCCGGGAGTCTTGTCTGGCCGCCGTTGCGGCGATTGCGGACGGTGAGGGCGCCATCCGGGTGGACCCGTTTCACGTCCCAGACGTCGTTGTTGAGGACGCGATCGCGACGTGCGTTGTAGCGCAGCGTGCTGGTGTTGCTGCGGGTGACAACGACGTCGCCGACGTGCGCGGCGAGACCGTCGCGCAGTGCCGCGGTGCGGCGGCCGCGGACGTCGCCGGTGCTGATGCGGAACGCTTGCGCGCGGGCGTTGAGGTCCGCGACGGTCGCGTTCGTGGACGCCATCATGAGGCTGGTCTTCCCGGCGCTGGTATCGGCTTGCCACGCCGCGAAGACCGCGTCGGTTGCGGACTCGGCGGTCACGGCCGTGACGCGATCCTGCTGCCGGTACCAGGTGAAAGCGTCACCGCCGGCCGCCTGCTCGGCGTCGCGCAGCAGCAGCGAGGCGGCGGCTTCGTCCTCGTTCGCGGTGCCGTCAGCGTTGCGGAAGCGGTGCACCGTCTCCAACCGGATCGCGCCGGCCTCGTTCTCGATTAGCCGCAGCGCGCCGCCGGCCTCCACCGCGGACAGCTGCCGGTCATCACCGATCAGCCGCACTGTCGCGCCGGCCCTGGTGGCCTGTTCGGTGATCATCGCCAAGCGCACGGTGCCGGCCATGCCGGCCTCATCGACCACGACGACGTCGCCCGGGCGCAGTTGCGCGGACTCCTCGCCGCGCTCCAGCTGCAGCAGGAAACCATGCAGGGTGTGCGTGTCGATCCCGACGTCGGCCTTCAACACCGCCGCCGCCGCCGCTGAGGGGGCGACGCCGATCATGCGGCCGCCGGCGGACTCGATCGCGCGGGCCGCGAGGTTCAGCGACGTGGTCTTACCGGCACCGGCAGGGCCGACACCGACGACGAGCTGCCGGTCGGAGCAGGCGAACTCGCGGGCGAGATCGCGCTGCCCATCATCGAGGGGACCCTCGTGCGCGAGGACCGCGGCGGCGAAATGCTCCACCGCGACCGGTGGGACGCCAGTACTGCGGGCCGCGGTCAGCAGCTGATCTTCCGCGTCGATCACCGCGCGGGAGGTGAACAGTTCGCGGCCTCGGTGTTCGTAGATGCTCGAACCGTCCGCGCGGGTCAACGGCGCGAACGCGGCATGCGCCGGCGGGGGAGTGATCGACACGGAATGCTCGCGCAGCGCCGCGGTCACGACCGCCTGCACCGTCTCCTCCGTCACGTCCGCGCGGGCCTGCTCCTGCGCCCACCGGCGCGCTTCCGCCTCGATCACGTTCGCGCCCCAGACCGCATGATGCTCGGACACGACCCCCACCACGCTCGCCGCGGCCGCGTTCACATCCACCGGCAGCAGGGGCGTGGAACCGTCCCGAGCGTCGGCGGCGACCTGCCGTGCGTGGGCGAGGAGATTGTTCACCGTCACCTCACCGGCCACACCGACCGCGCGCGATCGCCACAGGGTGCGCAGCTCGCGCAGGGACCGTGCGTGCTCCTTCACGGGCCGGGTTTCCAGGGTCGCCTGCTGCGCGATCGCGATGCGGGCGGCGGCATCCGGGCCTCGGCCGTGCGCGGCCCGGTAGTCCCTCTCCAACGCCTTCACCGCCCGGCGGATGTCGGTGGAACGCGAGGAGAAGTCCTTCATCAGGTCCGGGTCGATGCCCGCGATCTCCATCACCGGACGCTTCCCTGCACGCACCGTGTGCGGCTCGAACGCGACCCCGAGCGCCTCCCGGATGTGGTGAGCGACGCGCTGGTTGTAGAACTCGGACGTCGGAACGTTCATCTTGTGCAGCAGCGCCCCGTCGAGGGTGCGCCAGCTGCCGTCGACGCCGCGGACCTTGTTTGACACCACCACGTGATCGTGCAGCTGAGGGTCGCCGTTGCGGGAGTCGTAATGCCGGAACCGGGTCGCGATGAGCCCGCCGCGAACGTCGTCCTGAGCGGCCCCTTGACTGCCGGTCCGGGTCGCGACGGCATGCTGTTCGAGGTAGACGACGCTCTCCGCGATGGCCGTCTCATGCGCGGCTTCGATCGCGTGACGGGTCGCGTCATCACCCAGCGCCCACAGCGTCGACACCGACTTCGCGGGCGAGAAGACCAAGTCGTACCCGGCGACAGCGGCCTGCTGCGGACGCTGTGCCGCGGTGATGAACCGGCCCAGCTCCTCCTTGTCGAACGGCTCTCGGCCCTTCTGCTCCCGGAATACCTGCGCGCCCTCGCGCACCCGGATCCGGCGACGCTCTTCCAGGTCAGGGGCGCGATGCTCGACACGTTCGAACGCCGCATACGCGTCACGGATACGAGCGCCCAGCTCGGTGTCCTTCGCCTCGTAGCGAGGGAACCTGCGCCCCAGCTTCACCGCTTGCAGCGCCGACTCGGCCGAAGCGCCGACGTCGATGCTGGCGGCCGTCAGAGCGTCCGCGTTCGGGTGCAACCCCTCACCGAACAGGGCCTTCATCTGCGCCTCGGTGACCTCGCCAGACACCCGCCGAGACTCGTGAACGGCGAACGCTGCACGGCCCTCCACGTCGCGGGTGGTCACGGTCTCGCCGAGCGTGGCCAGCCCTCCACCGAGCCAGACACCGGCCGGGTTGCCGTCAGCGGTGTAGTAGTCACCCAGCTCGCGACCCTTCTCGCGGCGCACGTCCGCGGTCGCGACCTCGGACGTGTAGTAGGCGTAACCATCCCCTGCGCTGAGCTTGTGCAAGGTCATCACCCCCACAGGCTACCCAATTCACTAATAGTGCATGACGACCTGATGACCGAAGAATGAGGGAACGGTCTGACGAGGAACGAGGAAGACGGGTCTGGCCGGAACCCGCAGGGATCCGCGCGGAGGCGACGCCAGAAAGCGAACACCGTGAGCGCGGCGTCGCCGGTGCGGCCAGGAACGAGCCCCCGGCGGTGGGCGGGAGAAGCGCAGCGGATGCCGTCCACGGACGGGGAGCGAGTGGGGCCGCACCGCGACACCAGCACCCGCAGGGTGCGGCCAGCCAGACCAGCTGCCGCAGGCAACTCCATCCCAGCGCACCGCGCTGCTACCGTCGGAGACACCAGCCGCCTGCCCGTTGGAAGCGCGAGCGTTAGGCCGGGGGGCGAGTGAGGCGCGCATCATCGACGTCGCCCACATCGTCGTGACGGCCAGATACGTCGCAGGGGAGCGCAGCGCGCGGCACCACCCGGTGGTGCACCGTACGGCTGCGGCTGGAGGCCGCCTGCTACGGTGCTGGGCAGGTCAGGGTTTCCGCGCGCACGTCTCGGTGTGGGCGTTAGGTGTTGTGTGGGAAGGACCGGCCTGATGGCTGAGCGACGAACGAAAACTGCTGGCCAGATTGACGCGCGAAAGAAGGCGCGAGAGCGTGCCGCGGCGTTCCGCGAACGCGAGGAAAAGCTTGAGGGCTTCGCGGTGGACTACTTCACCGCCACCGACAAGATCGACGCGATCGACGCCGACCTCGAAGAAGCGATCACGCAGCTGCGCGAGCGGGCGGCGGAGCGCGCAACAGCCGCGCGCGATGAGGTGAACGCTGCGATCGCGGGCCATGGCCTCGCTGAGCGTGTCAGCGGCCGAGATAGCCCAGCGCCTCGACCTGCCCGCCAGCGCAGTCCGCGCCGCACTCCGAAGCGCGGCGGGCAACACCGTCGACACCGTCTCGGACGCACCCGAGCTGGCCGAACCGGGAATGCAGCCCGACATGTCAGGGCACGAGTGGCGTGAGGAAGACGCCACATGATCAGCCAGCAGACACCTCTGTCGTGGCCTTTGGATGCGTCGAAGGTCGAGATCGATCGCCCGGACCGGTACTGGATCGCAGTACGCGGAGACATACCCTGGCTCACCATGCCTTGGCTCACCGATCCCGATCGCGACGACCATCGGGTCCGCCACGCCGACCTCGTCACAGCGGATCGCTGAGCCTCGGAGAAGTCGCTCAGAAGAGCGCGGGAAGGTCCTCGTCGGTACCGGCGAGGACCTTTCGTATTTCTGCTGCGTCGTAACCGCGCTCGAGCACGAGCGCGCGCACGGCGCGCGATCGCGCTGCTCGCTCACGCCGGGCGGCCCCGACGGAGCCAAGGGCCGTGGTGGGGCCGGCGTAGCGGCCGCGCTGGGAACGGTCGATCATGTTTCCGCGAGCGTCACCCTCGCGCAGATGCGACGTCGCCTCGACGACCTCAGCGTGGACGCACAGCGGCACGTCGCACCAGTGCAGCACCATCACTGAGCGCTCGAGGACGCGGCCAGTGATCTGCTCGAACGCGTACCTCTGAGGCCGGAGGACCTGCTGCCCGCCGTCGACGGTGCGTGTCCAGAAGCGGCCGTAGCCGTCGTCCCCGATAGCGCCGGTCCAGATCCAGCAGTCCGAGGGATCGGGGCCCTTGATGACGCGGGACCAGAATCGGTCGGAGGTCATGCTCTGGCCAGGGACCGGCCGGCGATGTGGATCCCGCGTGAGCGGAAGGCTCGCCGGCTCTCTCGCTTCGCACTCGTAGTCGCTCAGCAGGAGAGCCCGCGCTGGTGTCCGAGATGATCAATCTGCTCGAGACGGAGGTCACGTCGGATCTGCGTCGCCCAGCTCTCGAAGCGGCGCTGGATGCCTTCGAGTTGCGTGTCGTTGATGCCGTACTCCGAGACCCGGTCGGAGGTGAGTCGGGCGGCGCGGTCGAGTTGCTGCGCGAACATCGTGGGCTCGAATCCGGGGTCGCGTTCGCGAGCGGCGGTGAGGAGCTGCTGGTCGGTGAAGTGACCGGAGGAGCGGATCGAATCGACATCGAGGAAGTCGCGTGCTTCGGCACGGCTGTAGAGGGCGCTGACCTTGTTCCCGATCGCGTCGTCGAGGCTGAGGACAGGTCCGACCTGCAGGCGAACCGGTTCGGTGTCGCGCCAGTCCATCCCCATATCGACGTCGACCTGCTCACCGGACGCGGTTCGTACGTGGAGGCGCGCGAACTGCTCGGTGGAGCGGTCCTCGTCGAGCGTGTAGCCGTGATCGCGGAGGCCCGCGCTCACCTGGTCGACCGCGCGGCGGAAGTTAGCGACGTCAGTGTTCGAGGTGAAGAGGTCGACGTCCTCCGTCAGACGGTTAATGACGCCGTGCTCGCGGATCGCACCGGAGCCGGCGAGAGCGAATCCGGTGCCCTCGAGCGCTTCGAGCGCAACACGGGTGATCTCTCGCTGCAGTTCCTCGTTCCGGCTGCCCATGTCAGCCTCGTTCCTCTGCCTGCCGCCTAGCAGGCAGTGTTGCGCCCGCGAAGAGCGGACCGCTTGCGCTCATCTCGATGATGTGTCCTGAACCACAGAAGCCGGCCGCGTCGATCACCGACCTACCCCTTCTGATGCGGGCGCCGTGAGGGCAGCAGCGGGCAGCCTTGTGTGGGCGAGAAGCTCCGGGAAGCGGTCTTCCCAGAGTAGGCGCACCCGGTCGGGGAGAGCCAGCTCCGACCAGATCGTGAGCAGGAGGTCTCGGTTCAGGAGTGCTGTCTGATCTATGGCGCTCCCTTCGTTGAGAACAGCCTGGTACGCCTTCACGACGCCGCTCGGGGAACCGAGATCTACGGTGGGCTCCGGCCCCCAGTACACACGGTGGGGGAGCTCGATGGTCCCTGTCGACGGCCCTGCGAGGTCATCCAACGATCCGGGGGCGTCGTACGGCTTCACATCGCGGTAGAAGACGCGTCGTTCAGTGTCCGCCGGTGCCGCCGGCACCTTGGCGAGGGCGCGGGCCACGGAGGACTTACCGACTCCGAGGACGTCGGCGATCTGGGCGATGCTGTGGTCGGCGTCGCGCATGCGTCGCGCCTCGCGCAGACGTGCCGATGTCATTACCGTGGGCCGGCCGCCGACACGGCCTTGGGCGCGAGCCTGATCCAGGCCGAGCCGGGTGTTCTCCCGGATGGTATCCACGCGCAGCTGCGCGAACACGGCGACAATGCTGAACAGCGACCGCCCCATCGGGGACGTCGTGTCGATCATCGGTTCCGTGAGGCTCTTGATGTTCACTCCCCGGCGCTCGAGGTCGTTGATCGCCCCGATCACGATCCGCTCCGTCCCACCCAGCCGGTCGAGGCGGCTCACGAGCAACGTGTCGCCGTCACGGAGGAAGTCCAGGCAGGCCAACCACTGCGGTCGATCCGCCATCCGGCTCGCTTCTCCCTGGTCGACGAAGACCCGCACTGCCCCGGCAGCGTGGAGGTCAGCCTCCTGCGCCGCTAGATTCTGGTCGCGCCGCGAAACGCGCGCATACCCAACGATGCTGTTCATCAGACTCCTCCGCCCTGACAACAGTATCCCGAAAACGGTACGCAAGAAGTTACGGCACGAAATGGTTTCGGGTCAGAGTTTTGGTACACCGGTCTGTGGCGAACTGGCGCTGTGGCGGATTTCGCGTGGCCTCGCGCCTGCAACCACCTGCCGTCGAGAACGCTCGAACACTGCTCGATGGCAAGGGGCGCGCAGCGCGGCAGTAGCCGAGAGCGACTCCCCACTCGCTTTACGCATAGAGGCGCTGGGAAGCCCCCAACGACCGGCTGACGCTACAGGGGCTCATCAGCCATCAGCACACGTGTCGCGTCAGTCACGGCGCCTCCTCGGTCGGCAGCGCGAGAGCGACGTCGACCGACGCAGCGGCGCGCGCGTCCGCCCGCTGGACCGCTCGGTAGACGGTCGACCGGGCGACGTTGAACTCGGCCGCTAGCTCACCGACCGTGTAGTTGCCCGCGCGGTGCTCGGCGACCAGGTGCGCCTCGATCTTCGGTGAGAGCGTGGGCTTGCGCCCGCGGAGCTTCCCCTTCGCCTTCGCGATCTTCATCCCTTCCCGCGTGCGAGCGCGGATGAGGTCTTCCTCGAACTCGTCGACGATCGCGAGGACGTTGAACAGGAGCCGACCCACGGGATCCTTCGGGTCGTGCACCGCTCCCCCGACGCTGAGCTTCACCCCGCGCCGGGTCAGCTTGTCGCTGATGTCTCTCGCATCCGTGATCGACCGCGCGAGCCGGTCGAGTTTCGTGACGAGCAGGGTCGAGCCGAAGTCGCACGCCGCCAGCGCCTCGCGCAGCGCCGACCGATCACGATTCGTCCCCGTCAGCCCCTGCATCGACACGGTCGCCCGTCTCCGGCATCGCGCCGCTTATCGGATGGATAGCCTCGGTGCGTGCTCAGCCCTGAGAGCGCAACTCCGCAGCGCGCGCGGCCAGCTCCTCGCGGGCCTCGGCGGCGGCGCACTTACGGGCCATCTCGCGCTCACGAGCGGCACGCTCGAACTCGCGCTGATCGGTCTTCATCTGAGCGATGATGCGGTCCACCTCGTCCTTGTCGATGCTCGCCAGGCGAGCGGCCTCGGCCGCGCGCTCAGCAGCGGCCCGAGCGCGGTCGGCGTCGCGCTGCGTAGCAGCGACCCGGCGCGCGGTGTCCAGCTGCGAGTGCTCGGTGATGACGCGGCGGATGACCCACCCGTAGAACCCGAGCGCGTTGCGACTGGTGAACGTCTCCGGGACCTGGCGGCCATCGCGGGACAGCCAGGTGTTCATGGCGAACATCAGCCCCTCGACGCTCCACTCCGAGACGTCGATCCCGGTGCGATCCAGCATCCCGACGACGTGCCCGATGTGCACTCCACGGGCAAGCCACGGGATGCGCTGGGCCAGCGCAGCAGCGAAGCGCTGCAACTCGATCGACCTCGGAACCGCCGGCCGACCTGTCAAGCTGCGTTTCGCGTCACTCCGTCGTCTCGGCTGCCGCGAAGCGGCTCCCGAGCGCGGTTCACCGCGCGTTGGTGAGTGTCTTTTAACTGGGGCTGTAGATGTAAGCGGGCGCCTACGGGGTAGGTGGACATTCTCCACAGACCTCGTGATTTCCGCGGCGTCCGCGGTGTGCGCAAAGGCCGGCGCCGGCGGCGCGCACGGGGCCTTCGGGAGCGCCGCGCGGGGCATCACGAGCGCCCTCGTGGAGGCCATGCGCAACTGGCGGCCACCGTGTGCGAGCTGCGCTGCGACCCGCTCAGCGCCGAACAGGTAGCGGCCCTTGATCACGATCGCGGCGAAGCCCAGCAGCAGCAGGATCTCCCGCGCGCGCTGCACCGTCCTCTTGGACATGCCCAGGCGGTCAGCGACCGTCTGGTGCGCCGTCGTCACGCCGCGTCCCGTGCCGACGTCGGCCGAGCGCATCTCGTCATGAGCCACGCGCAGCAGCGTGTCCGGCGCGACCTTGACCGACGCGCGCACAGCCTCACCCTCGGGCGTCGCGAGAGCGTCCATCACCGCGTCGAACCACGCGGCACCCGACGTCCAGCACGGCAGCGGCGCGTATGCGCCCGGCGCCGGCGCGGGGCTCCACGAGCCCGCTCGAGAACTGTTCGGCCACGACGCGGCCACCTGTGACGTCTCAGGTGCACGATCGGCAGACTCCTCCCCTGAAAAAAGGGTGGGTCGGACGTGCACGGAGACGAGCTCCGCTGTTACGATAAGGACATTCCTTCCGGGTACGTTCCGGGGGGGTACACCGAAGGCCCGGCTGGTAACCGGCTCTTGGGTGGGACTGCTTCACATCTCGGTAGTCGCCAAACTGAGTGAGATGCGAAGCCAAGGCTTCTAGGCCCGTCGCGACAGCGGCGGGCCTAATGCGTTAACGGGTGTCGATGGGCAGCTCCTCGTCGGGGAGAGTCGGCTGTGCAGGCCACCAGGAAGGGATTCCCTCGTCGGTCAGCTCGCTCCGAACGTGCTCGACCAGGCGCTCGAAGAACACCGCGGCCGACACGTTCGCGCGCAGCGCCATGACATTGAAATCGTCACGAGCCTGGCGCTCGACGGTCCAGGCGACGTTGGTGGGATCCACCATCGTTCCTCGGGGACGCCGCGTCGAAGCCATGCGTTTAACGTAGGGCTGTGGCTGTGATTAACGCGATCCGACACGCCACATCAAGTGACCATTTAGGCACTCGGGCTTCACCGCTCCCCCTCGGGGAGCGGGAGGGTGACGTCGACGGCGCGCAGCTCCGTCATGTTCGAGCGCTCAACTGCCCGGTAGACCGTCGAGCGGGTCACGCTGAACTGCTCCGCCAGCTCCGCCACGGTGTAGTTGCCCGACCGGTACTCCGCAACCAGATGCGCCTCGATCTTCGGAGAGAGCTTCGGCTGCCGGCCGCGCAGGCGCCCCTTCGCCTTGGCGACCCGCATCCCCTCCTTCGTGCGCGCCCGAATGAGGTCGCCCTCGAACTCCGCGATCATCGCCAACACGTTGAACAGCAGCCGGCCCATCGGGTCGGTCGGGTCGTGCAGCGACCCGCCGATGTTCAACCGCACTCCCCTGCGCGTCAGCTCGTCCACGATGTCGCGCGCATCCGTGATCGAGCGCGCAAGCCGGTCAAGCTTCGTCACGAACAGGGTCGAGCCGGTGTCGCACGCCGCCAGGGCCTCGCGCAGCGCGGGCCGCTCGCGGTTCGACCCGGTGAGGCCGGCGTCGACATAGATCCGGTCCGCCGGCACCCCCGCAGCGAGCAGCGAGTCACGCTGCGCGTGTGCGTCCTGCTTGTCGGTCGAGACGCGCGCGTATCCGATCAGCTGTGGGTCTCGGCGCTCTGTGGCAGCGTTCTGGTGCCGCTCCGTGTCGCGTCTAGTCGAGGAGTTCGGCCTGGATCCGAGCGGCGACGGCCTCGCGGAGGGGGCGGACGTTCTCGGCGCTCCAGTCTGTCGGGTCGGGGAACTTCCATTCCAGGAACCGGCCGGTCGGCGTCGCGGGGAGCGCGAGGCCGGGCTTCATCGCGACGACGATATCCGCGTTCTCGAGGTCCTCGACCGTGACGGCGCGGGGGGTGCGGTCGCTGACGTCGAGGCCGAGCTCGGCGACGGTCGTGGCGATCGCGGGATTCACGGCGTCGGCGGGCGAGAGCCCGGCGGAGGTGGCGGTGTAGCGGTCACCGGCGAGGACTTCGAGCAGGCCTGCGCCGAGTTGGGAGCGGCCGGCGTTGTGCTGGCAAAGGAAGAGAACGGTGGGCTTCTGAATCATGCGGGGATGCTGCTTCCGGTGGTCGTGCGGGTCCAGCTCTGGGTCGCGATCTGCACGGCATCCCACGGGGAGCCGAGCGGGGGTGTGTAGGAGAGGTCGAGGTCGGAGACTTGCTCGACGGTGAGCCCGGCGAACAGGGCGGTCGCGTAGGTGTCGACGCGCTTCGCCGTCTCGGTGCCGAGGCGGCCAACGAGCTGAGCGCCGAGCAGGCGCCCGTCGCGGGTGTCGCCGGTGATGCGGATCGTGATCGGCTGCGCGCCCGGGTAGTAGCGCTTGTGGTCGTCCGCGACCGCGGTCGTCGTCGCCGGGGCGAAGCCGGCGGCGAGGGCCTCGTGCTCGCGGAGGCCGGTGCGGGAGGCGACGAGGTCGAAGACCTTTACGACCTGCGTGCCGACGGAGCCGGCGAACCGGGCATCGCCGCCGAGGGCGTTCTCTCCCGCGACCCGACCCTGCTTGTGCGCCGTTGTGCCGAGCGGCAGGTAGGTGGTGCCGAGGAGGCGGTGGTGGGTTGTCACTCCGTCGCCCGCGGCGAACACGTGCGGGAGGCCCGTCCGCATGGCCTCGTCCACGACGACGGCGCGGCCGACGCCGAGGGATGCCCCGGCGCGGGCGAGCAGGTCCGTGTTCGGCTTCACTCCGACGACGAGGAGGACGACGTCGGCGGTGCGGGTGAGGGGTGTGCCGTCGTGGTCGGCGTGCACGGCGAGGCCGGTCGCGGTCTTCTCGATCGAGGCGACCGTGGTGCGGGTGAGGACTTCGACGCCGTGCTGGTCGAGTTCGGTGTGGACGAGAGCGCCGAGTTCGGGGTCGAGGGTGGACAGCACTTCCGGGCCGCGCTGGAGCTGAGTGACCTGGAGGCCGCGGACGGTGAGGGCTTCGGCCATCTCAAGGCCCACGTAGCCGGCGCCGACGATGATCGCCGTCTGCGGGTCGCGGCTGTCGAGGAAGCGCTCGAGCGCGAAGGTGTCGCCCATCGAGTGCAGCACGTGCACGCCGTCCTCCGGCCCCAGCGTGTCCACGCCGACGATGCCGGCGGAGGAGGCGAGGGCGCCGGTGCCGACGATCAGTTCGTCGTACCCGATCCGGTCGAGGGAGCCGTCGGGGGTGCGGACGGTGAGCTGCTGTCCGGCGACGTCGATGTCGGTCGCGAAGGTGTCCAGGCGCAGGGTCATGCCGGTGGCTTCAAGGTCGGCGTGGGTGCGGTGCGCGAGCGACTGCCACGGCTGCACCTCGCGAGAGAAGTAGTACGGGATCCCGCAGATGGAGAAGTTCGGGTACGAGTCGGCGACGACGACGGTCACGTCGATGGACGGGTCGAGCTCGCGGGCGCGCAGCGCGGCGGAGATCCCCGCGTCGCTGCCGCCGATGGCGACGAGATGCATCAGATGGGCCTTCCGGATCAGACGTGCGAAGAGGTCGAAGTGGTGGCAGGGACCACGAGGTCCCCGGCGGCCCGGGCGGCGCCCGGGAAGAGGAACACGGCGATGCCGACGCCGATCGCGGCGCCGACGAGCTGCGCGGCGATGAAGGGCAGGACGGAGGTGGGGGCGATGCCGGCGAAGGTGTCGGTGAAGACGCGGCCGAGGGTCACGGCGGGGTTCGCGAACGAGGTCGAGGACGTGAACCAGTACGCCGCGCCGATGTACGCGCCGACCGCGGCCGCCGCGAGCGGGCCGCGATTCGTCCGGGCGAGGGAGAGGATCACGAGGACCAGGCCCGCGGTGGCGACGACCTCCCCGAGCAGGTGCCCGGCGGTGACCCGCTCGGTCGTCGCAATCGCGGTCGGAACCTCGAACATCGCGTTCGCGAGGACCGCGCCGCCGATCCCGCCGAGCAGCTGAGCGCCGACGAACACCGCCAGCTCACGCCCGGACAGGCCGGTGCGGTCGCGACGACCGAGGAGCGCGTCGACAGCGGACACGAGCGGGTTGAAGTGCGCCCCCGACACCGGACCGAGAGCGAGGATCAGCACCGCCAGCCCCAGCGCCGTCGCGAGGGAGTTCTCCAGCAGTTGCAGCCCGACGTCGTCCGGGGAGAGCGACTGGGCGGCGATGCCGGAGCCGACGACGATCGCCACGAGCAGGCCCGTGCCGAGGAACTCGGCCACGGCCCGACGAGCGAGCGGAGGAGGGGAGGTGGTGTCCATGTCGTCGGCCATCTTGACCGCTCGTGATCACTCAGTCAAGATTGAGTCAATGAACACCGAGCGAACTGAACTGGAAGCGCGAGCCGCCCGGCACGCCGCCCTCAGCGACCCCGCGCGCCTGCGGATCGTGGACCTGCTCACCCTTGGGGACCTGGCGCCGCGGGAGTTGCAGGACCGCCTCGGGATGCCCTCGAACCTCGTCGCGCACCACCTCGCCGTCCTCGAGCGGGAAGGCATGATCCTCCGGCGCCGCTCGGAGGCGGACCGGCGCCGCAGCTACGTCCACCTGATCCCGGGCGCGTTCGATCAGCTCGGGCCCTCGACCACCGCCGCCGCGCGGCGGGTGCTGTTCGTGTGCACGGCGAACTCCGCCCGCTCCCAGCTCGCCGCGCAGCTTTGGGCGCAACGCAGCCTTATCCCCGTCGCCTCCGCCGGCACGCACCCGGCCATTGCGGTCGCCGCCGGGGCGATCGCGACCGCCGAACGTCACGGCCTCCCTCTGCCCGAAGGTGTCCCGCGGCAGTTCGCGGACGTAGCCGCCGACACCGATCTCGTGATCACCGTCTGCGACGCCGCTCACGAGGAGCTCGGCTCGGCGGCGCTGCACTGGTCGATCCCCGACCCGGTGCCCGCGGGCACGGACGCCGCCTTCGATGCCGCCTACGACGAGCTCGCCGCCCGCGTCGACGCTCTCGCCGCGAGGGTCACAGCCGCCTGATCAGACGCGGGTGAGCATCCCGGCCAGGGAGTCGAGCGCGCCGGGAACGAGGGAGAAGTACGCCCACGTGCCGCGCTTCTCGCGGGCCAGGATCCCGGCGTCCACAAGGATCTTCAAGTGGTGCGACACCGTGGGCTGACTCAGCCCGACCGGCTCCGTGAAGTCGCACACGCACACCTCGCCCGAGCTGCTCGACGCGACGATCGACACCAGGCGGAGTCTCGCCGGATCCGCTATCGCCTTCAACGCCCGGGCCAGCAGCTCCGCGCCCTCCGCGCTCAGCGGCTCGCGCGCGAGCGGCGCGCAGCACGCGGCCGCCGCCGCGGTGAGAGTGAGCTCGGTCGTCGCCATGCCTCCACCCTGCCATACATTGACAGTCATCGATATGCCGGGGCAGACTCGGTCCATCGATGACCGTCGATGTTGAGGAGTGCACCTGATGACCATGCTGCTGACCGTCCCGCCCCGTCCCGACGAGCGCCGCCTCACCGGCCTCCCCGTCGCCGTCATCGGCGCCGGCCCTGTCGGTCTCGCCGCTGCCGCGCAGCTGCTCGAGCGCGGCCTCGACGTCGTGGTGTACGAGGCCGGTGAGAGTGCCGGCGCTGCAGTGCAGCAGTGGGGTCACACTCGCCTGTTCTCGCCGTGGGAGTACCTGGTCGACGCCGCTGCCGGACGCCTGCTCGACGCCGCCGGGTGGGAGGCGCCCGCGGCGAAGAAGCTGCCGACCGGGCACGAGTTCGTCCGCGACTACCTCACACCTCTCGCCGCGACCCCGCAGCTCGCCCCCCTCATCCGGTACCGCTCCCGCGTCACCGCAGTGACCCGCGAGGGCATGGACCGCACCCGCTCCACCGGCCGCGCCGCGACCCCGTTCCTGCTGCTCCTGGACACTACGGAGGGCCCCGTCGACGTCACCGCCCGCGCGGTTATCGACACCTCCGGCACCTACTCCACGCCCAACGCGCTCGCCTCCGCGGGGTTGGACCCAATCGGTGTCCTCGATGTCGCGGAGCATCTCAGTCACGCCCTGCCGGACGTGCTCGGCGCCGACCGCGCCCGGTTCGCCGGGAAGAGCGTCCTCGTCGTCGGCGCCGGCCACTCCGCCGCGAACACGCTGATCAAGCTCGCCCGTCTCGCCCGCGAGGAAGCGGATACGAGGATCACGTGGGCGATTCGCGGCACCAGCCCGCTGCGCGTCTTCGGCTCTGGGGACGATGAGCTCGAGGAGCGCGGCAAGCTCGGCGGCACCGTGCACCAGCTCGTCCGCGACGGCGCGATCACTCTCCTGGACCGCTTCGAGATCGACCGCCTCGAGAAGGCCCCCTCCGGCGGTGTCACGGTGATGGGGCGGCGGCGGAAGGAGCGCGAGAGTGTGGAAGTCGATGTCGTGGTTCAGGCCACCGGGTTCCGGCCCGACCTCGACATGCTGCGCGAGATCCGCGTCTCCCTCGACGAGATCGTGGAAGCGCCCCGCGCACTCGCCTCGCTCATCGACCCGAACCTGCACTCCTGCGGCACCGTCGCCCCCCACGGCGTCGCGGAACTCGCCCACCCGGAGCCGAACTTCTTCATCGCGGGGATGAAGTCGTACGGCAGGGCGCCGACCTTCCTGCTCGTCACCGGTTACGAGCAGGTCCGTTCGATCGCGGACGAACTCGCGGGCGATCACGCCGCTGCCCGGCGCGTGCAGCTCGTGCTCCCCGAGACCGGCGTCTGCTCTACCGACATCGGATCCGCCGGAGGAAGCTGCTGCTCGTGACAGCGATCCGGCCGATGACCCCCGAGGACTGGGCGGCGGTCGAGACGATCTACCGCGACGGGATCGCGACCGGGCACGCCACCTTCGAGGCCGAACCGCCCACGTGGGAGGCGTTCGATGCGGGGAAGCTCGACGTCGGGCGCCTGGTCGCCGTCGACAGAGAACAGATCCTCGGCTGGGCCGCGTTGTCGAAGGTCTCGGCCCGCCCCGTCTACCGGGGCGTGGTCGAGCACTCCGTCTACATCGCCGCCGCCGCACGCGGCCGCGGCGTCGGATCGACGCTGCTCGCCGCGCTCATCACCGCCGCAGACGACGCGGACCTGTGGATGATGCAGGCGAGCATCTTCCCCGAGAACATCGTTAGCCTCGCCCTCCACGATCGCGCGGGATTCCGGCGCGTGGGCATCCGGGAGCGCATCGCGCGGATGACGTATGGGCCGGAGGCCGGTCGGTGGCGCGACACGATCCTCATCGAGCGGCGGCGCCCGTGAGGCCGTGACTCGTCCAGGATCCGCGTGTATCGTGATCGTCACAACGGGCCGGTTCCCGGAACGTTGCCAGCCTAAGACCCCGCCTCGGTGGGGTCTTAGTTTTTAAGGCGTCCAGATCCAGTCGTGCGACGTCGACGCGGCGACCAGTCCGCTCAACCGGGCCATCGTCGCCGCGGACTTCGGGTGCGTCTCTGTCACCGTCTGGCGGCGCCGATGCAGATAGACCGCGAGGTCCACCGCCTGTAACCCGGCGGCGTTCCTTGAGGACGCGAACTGGATCGGGGAGGAAATCAGGTCGAGCTTGCTCGGCCGGTAGCCCGGCGTTCCCAACAGCTGGTAGCTCTCGAACTGCCGCCGGTGCTCTTCCTGCGTCGCGATCTCGTCAGCGACGACTATCACCTCCTCCGTGTCGGAAGAGAAGACGTAGCGGCGGTACTCGTTCACCCGCTCGAGTAGGTGCTGCAAGACAACCTTGTGCGGCTGCTCCGGGTACCGGTACCGGGCGTTCAACCGATTCACGTCCACGCCTCGGAACAGGTAACGGACCTCAGCCTCCTGCGCGATGCGCAGCGCGGCCGCATAGATGCCGGCCGCCTCACGATGCTTCCCGCGCAGAGGAGCCCACTCGCCAGCGCCACCCATCAACTCGTGCCCGTGGAACTCGACGTCGGATGGCACCCCGTGGTCCGCGGCGATCTGCTCCCGGAGAGCGGCGTAGCCCTGCTCGAGCTGCTCCCACTTCTCCTGCGTCGTCACGGCAGCGCCGATGAAGTAGAAGTCCTGTGTGTAGGACTCGTCCAGGTACGCGATCAGCACCCGGCCATCATGTCAGCGACCTCCGCCACCACCGGCGGCAGAACAGCACGCACGAGCCATCCAAACGTCGTGCAGACACAAACATGCGGCGGAAGCAGTGATGCTCGGAGTGCACGAGGGGCACCCCATCGACGCTCATAAAACAGTAGCTTTTCGAGACACCTGATCAAGATGCGACTCGAGGTCCGCTGGAGCCGGGATCTCGGGCGCGAGTCTGTCTCGGAAAGCCGTCTTGCCGTGTTTCGTCTCAGGAGGGGTCGCAGAGGGTGTTTCCGAGTCAGAATGGGCTCGTGAGGCTTCTGGGTTATACGCGTGTGAGTACGTCGAGTCAGGACGCGCAGCTGCAGCTCGACGCGCTCGTCGCCGCCGGGGTGCAGAAGCGCGACGTCTTCGCGGACGTCACCTCGGGGAGCAAGACCGCGATCGAGCGGACCGGGATGAAGAAGCTCCTCGAGCACGCCGAGGATGGCGACACCGTCGTCGTCTGGCGAGTCGACCGCCTCGGCCGCTCCCTGATCGACGTGCTGAACACGGTGAACCTGCTGCGCGAGCGCGGGGTGCAGGTCCGGTCGATCTCGGACGGCATCGATCCGTCGACGTCGACGGGCCGGCTGATGCTGAACATGCTTGCCACGCTCGCGGAGTACGAGCGCGAGCTCATCGTGGAGCGGGTCAACGCTGGCATCGCGGCCGCCCGCGCGAACGGCACCCGGTTCGGTAGGCCTCTGTCGGATCCGGTCGTGATCGCGGACAAGCTCGCGATCGCCGCAGATGCGCGAGCGCGCGGTCGCACCGCGGAGGACGCGGCTCGTCTCGTGGGGTGGAGTCGCGCGACGCTCTATCGCCACCAGCAGGCTCACGCGGCCCGCGAGAGCGCAGCGATGTAGCGACTGATGGACGGCCTCGAGCGGTGGCGGATCCTTCGACTTCACGTCGAAGATCAGGTCTCTCTCGCGGCCCTCGCCCGCGAGAGCGGCATCGGCGCGCGGACGCTGCAGCGCTGGCATCAGCATTATAAGAGGGACGGGCTCGCCGGGCTCGATGACGCTGCGGGGACGGACAAGGGCGGTCGGCGCACGGATCCGGCGACCGTCGCCGCCATCGAGGGGCTCGCCCTGACTCGGCCTCGTCCGTCGATCGCGACGTTGCATCGCCTCACCGTCGAGGGGTGCCTGCACGACGGCAGGCCGGCGCCGAGCTATGCGACCGTCCGCGAGATCGTGCAGGCCCTCGACCCCGCGCTCGTCACTCTCGCTCTGGAGGGTCCTGCTTCCTATCGCGACCGCCACGAGCTGGTGTTCCGCCGTCGCGCGGAACGGCCTAACCAGATATGGCAGGCCGACCACACCGAACTCGACATCCTTATCGTCGGCGCGAATGGCAAGCCCGACCGCCCCTGGCTGACGACCGTGATGGATGATCACTCCCGCGCGATCTGCGGCTACATGGTCTTCACCGGGGCACCCTCGTCGCTGAACACCGCTCTCGCCTTGCGGCAGGCGATCTGGCGGAAGACCGACACCGCGTGGGCGATGTGCGGGATCCCCGACGTGCTGCACGTCGACCATGGCTCCGACTTCACCAGCCACCACCTCGAACGCACCGCCGTCGAGCTGCACCTCCGGCTCATCTTCTCGACCGTCGGTCGGCCCCAGGGGCGCGGCAAGATCGAGCGCTTTTTCGGCACCATCAATACCGAAGTCCTCCCGACTCTTCCCGGCCACCTCGGCCCGGGGAACCGCAGCCCGCAGCCCGTGCTCGATCTCCCGGGCGTGGACCGGGCGATCGGCGCCTTCATCGCCACCTACAACCAGCGCACCCACCAAGAGCTCGGTATCTCCCCGCGCGACGCGTGGGTCGCGGACGGGTGGATGCCCCGCATGCCCGACACCCTCGACGAGCTCGACGGCCTGTTGCTCACCGTGCCCACGCATCGGACCGTGCAACGAGACGGAATCCACTTCCAGGGTCAGCGCTACCTCGCGCCCACCCTCGCCCCGTTCGTCGGACACACCGTCACCATCCGCTACGACCCCCGCGACGTCTCCGAGATCCGCGTCTACGACCACGACACCTTCATCTGCGTCGCCGTCGACGAAGCCCACCCCAACATCCGCCTCAGCCTCCGCGAGATCGAAGCCGCCCGCCGCGCCCGCCGCCACGAACTCCGCCGCACCATCAACGACCGCATCCCCACCGTCGCCCACCGCGAAGAACCCCACCTCGCGGACCCCACCCCGCGCAAGAAACGACTCCGCACCTACGAGGAGGAGTGATGACCCAGACCTTCATCGCCACCAAGGAACACCGCCGCTTCACCGAGTTCGCGAACGCGGTGAAGAAGGAACGCACCATCGGCATCTGCCACGGCGACGCCGGAGTCGGCAAGACCAACTCCGCCCGCCGCTACGCCAATTGGGACACCCTCGAGCCCTACATCACCGCGTGGGGCCCACGGAGCGAGGACGACGCGAAACACAACGCGCTCGCGCATCGCTCCCGCACCGTCTTCTACACACCCGAGGTGCTACCGCGACCCAAAGACCTCATGCGGGAGATCGGCAAGTGGCAGGCCCACCTCGGCATCTGCATCGACGAGCACCTCCGCACGATCGGGAAAGTCAGCGGCATGCACAACGGCAACACCACTCGGTGGGTCGAGATGCTCATCGTCGACGAAGCCGAGCGGCTCACGCCCACCGCGCTCGAGCTGCTCCGCGACGAACACGACCGCACCCACCTCGCGATAATCCTGATCGGCATGCCCGGCATCGACCAGCGCTTCCGCCACTACCCCCAGCTCTACAGCCGCCTCGGCTTCTCTCACCGCTACCGCGCCCTCGGCCGAGACGAACTCCTCTTCGTCCTCGACCGACACTGGAAACGCCTCGGACGCACCCTCAACCCCGACGACTTCACCGACGCTCAAGCAGTCGCCGCCATCGAACGCATCACCCGCGGGAACTTCCGCCTCCTCGAACGACTCTTCCCCCAGATCAGCCGCGTGCTCAAGATCAACGAACTCGAGACGATCACCGACGACGTCATCGAAGCCGCCGCCAGCGTCCTCGTCATCGGGAGCTGAACGGCGCCATCGAGCGATCAGAGAACGCCGCCATCAAGCGAGCAACTCCACACTCGCGGCTCGTCCCGCTTCGCGTGTGTGTACCGGTGAACGATCGCTGCTCGGCGCGGGCGCCTTGACGAACGTCACGAGCGCCGCAGTGATGCGTCCGCCACCGCTCGAAACCGTCGATGTCTCGCTACATCCCTGCGCTCTCGCGGGCCGCGTGAGCCTGCTGGTGACGGTAGAGGCTCGCACGGCTCCACCCGACGAGACGGGCCGCGTCCTCCGCCGTGCGGCCGCGCGCTCGCGCGTCCGCGGCGATCGCGAGCTTGTCCGCCACGACCACCGGGTCCGACAGGGGCCGGCCGAAGCGGGTTCCGCTCGCACGAGCGGCGGCGATGCCGGCGTTGACGCGTTCGACGATGAGTTCCCGCTCGTACTCCGCGAGCGTGGCGAGCATGTTCAGCATCAATCGGCCCGTCGACGTCGACGGGTCGATGCCGTCGGAGATCGACCGGACCTGCACCCCCCGCTCACGCAGCAGGTTCACCGTGTTGAGGACATCGATCAGCGACCTGCCGAGACGGTCCACTCGCCAGACGACGACGGTGTCCCCGTCCTCGGCGTACTCGAGCAGCTTCGTCATCCCGCGCCGCTCGATGGCGGTCTTGCTGCCGGACGTCACGTCGGCGAACACGTCGCGCTTCTGCACGCCGGCCGCGATGAGCGCGTCGACCTGCAACTGCGCGTCCTGACTCGACGTACTCACACGTGTATATCCGAGAAGTCTCACGAGCCCAGTCTGACTCGGAAAGTCCCTGCGAGCACCCTCCTGAGACGAAGTACCGCGAGACAAGTTGTTGAGACAGTGGGATCTCCGCCGTTCCGGCCGAGGCCAACCTCGGAACGGCTCTCGACGGGCCGTCTCAGAAAGCTAATGGTTTCCAAGATGCCTACCGTCGCTTCGACGAGGTCGCCCGTACGAGCATGATGGTTGTTCAAGGATCAGGAGGCACCGATGGTGTGGAAACGACGTCAGCACGAAGAGACACACGCAGTGCTCCCGCCGGACGTTTGGGTCGTGCAGCACGATGAATCGCCGAACAACACGATCCTTGGCGTCTTCGCATCGGAAGCTGAAGCGGCCACCTTTGCTGAGGAGGTTCAGCACCGCTTCCCTAAAGGGGTCATCTACGCGAAGTTCACGCTCGGATACCGATACGACAGTGGGCCTGGTTACGTCACATTCGGACCCGACGACACGGGAAAATGAGCGACGCGGGGGCTGGAGCGGCCCCGCGCCGCTTGGGTGCTAATGAGTACCGCACGCGAGGTTCGCTTCCTCGTACGCCGATGCAGTCCCCGTCGTGCCCGTAGGGAACGTGCCGGTGCTCCTAACGATCATCCGGAAAGTCGTCTGACGAAGGTCATCGCACTTGCGAATCGGGGATGTCTGTTCGAGACGCCCCTGGCCCACATTCACCGAGGTGAAAGGGCCCGCCACTTTTTGCAGCCCCCACCACACCGTCTTGTACAGATCAGTGGTCTGAGAGATCTGCGCCATGATCACCGTGCACTGCGTGGCAGGATGCCCACCAACGGCACCGTATGGGAACTCTCCCCCTGAAGCACGCTTGTAGACATTGCCGGTGTTGATGCTGCAAGCCTGCTGAGGTGCCCCATTCTTTCTGGACCACCGCGGAATTGGTAGGATTACCGCGATGACCGAAAGGAAGGCCCGGGATGTCCAGTTCCCGTGGGAAGTATTCTCCGGAGTTCCGCGCGGAGGCAGTGCGCGAGGTGATTGATAGGTCGCGATCCGTCGCGGACGTCGCTCGAGAGCTCGGACTGGTTCCGCAGACCCTCACTAATTGGGTGGCTGC
>NZ_PSWS01000025.1 GCF_002932875.1 Rathayibacter tritici | reverse complement strand
GGGCAGCGGGGGGCGGAGGCGGGCGGCCTTACCTAGCGGGCGGATGGCCTGGTTGCAGAGCCGAGCCTCTCGCGCCGGTACGGGGTCACGCGGATCAGCGCCTGTCCCCCGATATGCCCCCAAGAAAGGGCAGAGATTTGCCGAGCCAGCAGCCGCTAGACTTGGCCTCTTTAGAGGAGAATAATGTGAATGATAAAAGTCGCATGAGACTGGCTATAATTATTGCATTGCCATTGTGCGCCTCGGGGCTCTACGTGTCACCTTCCGCATTCGCGAGCGAAGTGAAAAGCGGAGACCTCATTGTCGAACTAGAGGCGACCGGCGCCAGCGTCGCCACTTCACATCCCGATAAAGCCGTCGAAATGGTCGAGGGTGAAGCACGTGAGGGAGAGACTGTACAACTCGTCGACGTGGATGGTGAAGCCGCTCTCGTTACTGTGCAGTATCGTCCGATCGGAGATCTAGCGGGCAGGGCCGAACCCGCCTCGAGCAATCAGGCCGACGACAGTGGCACAACGACAGCTCCCGCACCAAGCATGACGACCATCGACGGCACCATCTTCTCCTCCGGAAATTTCGGTGGCACCGTCGATCGCGGCGAGCGACTCGAAGCCGCACCGGATTTTGCCTCGGCAATCACTCCAGAGTCGGCGAGTTTCGATTGGGACAAATCGGGAAGTCCGGAATATAGCGTGCTTCGCGACGGTGACGAGATCGGAAGCTCTACTGACGGCAAATTTACCGATTCCAGCTTGCAGCCCGGGCTCTCATACGATTATCTTCTCGAGGGAGAGGCGGACGAGTTAGGTAACGTTGCCAGCAGATCACTAACGGTCAGAACTCTTGGCGAAAGTGACAATCGAAGCGATCAAGTTCTCCAGCCGCTAGGCTATCAGCCGTACACAACAGCGTACGACTATAAAACCTTCATCCCGAATGACAAAGTTAATAACTTCGCAGCCCAGCTTGGATGCGGGCTTGAAAGCGATGAGTTTTTCATGGGGGACAACAGGAATTTTATCGGCCCCGGCGCAGGAGCGCCATACAGCACTCCATCGTACCGGACACAAATGTTCCTCAACGTCAATTGGGACAATACGGCTCCCTACGATCTAACGTACGTCAAGAGCGTCGGACCGACCAGGAAGCTCAATTCCAGCGGAGATGTGATTGAGACTCGTACAGCGTCAGACGCAGGAATGGTGTTTCAGAATCCTACCCGCTCCGGCAACCTTGTGACCTTCGGAGTCTCTCACGAGGTCGGAGATCCCTTCTGCGTCGCCGGCGCTGTGCGCTATTCTCTGACGTGGGTCAAAATATATCGTAGCGGATCGGTTTCGATTGAGGGCTCTCGTCAGCCGGTGCCCTCCCATGAGGCGTACGCTCGATTCTCCAGCAGCGATGGAAGCGAATCATGGAAAACCCTTTATCAAGCCACTGGAACTAACTTCAATTGCCTCCTTCCGGCGATCTGCACGTCCGAAAATATCAACGAGACGGTATCAGGCTAAGAGCAATCAATGAGTAGAGTCGTAAGTTATCGAAGATTTCAATGGCTTGCAGTCTGCATAGTTGCGGGGTTGCTCGGGTGTCTGCCCTTCTTTATAGGTGGGGTATTCAAAGATAGTGAAATCGCGACTTCTGTTATATCGTCAGTGTTCGCAACAGTGGTTGTGCCAGCGCTGCTATCAGCTCCGCGACTTGCTTCAGCCAAAAATGGGCGTCAGCAAGGCGCGGAGCTTCCCTGGAGACCATGTGCGCGCGCGTCAGTTATTTGCTCGATTCTGACCTTTGGGATGGGCTTTGTCTTTGACCACATCATGCCCGATCGGTACTGGGTTGACGGTGTCGGTATTGCGATCAGTGTGTCGATTCTTCTTTTTGCGACTATGCTTGCGACGCGAGGGTTTCGGACGCAATTTTCGTGCCAGTTGGTCGTATACGGGACTGCATCGATTACTGTGGTGTATGTGCTCTGGCAGGTATCTCAGCTGATAGTTGCTTCGTGACTTTATAGATGGAGCGGGTAACTGGCCGCAGCGCCGGGATCTGCGGCATCACCCGCTCGACGACGACGCCCCAGCCCGCCTCCCCCGTCAGGGTGCCCCAGGAAGTCAGCCCGCCCGCGACGAGGAGCGTCCAGCCGGTGGCGGTGAACGCCGCCCAGCGCACGCCGGCCGCCGCGAGCGCGGAGGCGCCGACGAACAGCGGGAGGTCGAGAACCGCGACAGGACGGGGATCGAGGCTGCCGAGCGTCGCCGTCTGCAGGGCGGAGACGACTGCGCCCGCGATGCACCACCCAGCGCCTGCACGGCGAAGTACGCGCGTCTCCAGAGCCTGCCTGCACGGTACTTCATAGCGGAAGCAGAGGAACGACCCAGGGCGCTGACGGGCTCCGCGGCCTAGGCTCGGAATCAATTTCCGCCGCCTCCACGAGAAGCGGCCCACCCCGACGCCAAGGACGACGCCGATGAACCGCACCACCGTGATCACCGCACTCGCCTGCGGACTCCTCCTCACCGCAGCCACCCCCGCTGTCGGCGCGAGTTCGGACACCGCCGACAACTCCGCCCGCTCGACCGACGAGCTCGCCGCCACCGACGAGGACACTCTGCTCATCAACGGGCGCGCCTTCCTCCTCGAGTAGTCCCGTACCGCGGCCAGGATGGCGGGATGGACATCACGATCCGGCCCTACCTCGAGTGTGACGCGGCCGACACTCTGGCCGTGTTCCTCGCGGCCGTCACCGAGACCGCTGCGGCCGACTACAGCCCGGAGCAGATCACCGCCTGGGCCGGCCGTCGCGACCTGCCGACCTGGAACGCTGCGATGCAGGCCAGGAACGCCGTCGTGGCAACGATCGGCGATGAACTCGTCGGCTTCTCCGATGTGAGCGCCGCGGGCTGGATCGACATGATGTTCGTCTCGCCCCGCTTCCTGCGCCGCGGAGTCGCCTCCCGCCTCCTCGCGCATCTCCTCGCGCGCACCGAGGCCGCCCCCGAGCTCGCGGCCGACGTGAGCATCACCGCGCGCCCCTTCTTCGAGCGCCACGGCTTCGTGGTCGTCGCCGAGCAGCATCCCGTGCGCGCCGGCGTAAAGCTGACGAACTACCGAATGGCAAGACGCCTCCATCCCTCGCGCGGACCGTTGCGTTGAGTCGCCCGAGAAGGCTCGTTCTCACGCCCGAGAACGAGCCTTCTCGGGCGAGTGAGTGATGCGGACGGGAAGAACGGAATGACCCTGCCGCTGCTGGCGGTGTCGCTCTTCGGAACCACGGAGACGGATCCGTTGCCCTCCGCGACACGGTCCTTCTCAGGCGGGTCCGGGCGCTGCGCGAGGTGGCCGCAAACTTCCGCGTCAACCTCGCGATCGTCACGCGCTACGACGCCCACGCCTTCGGACAGTCGCGCCGGCGTCACGATGCGGCGATGTCGTAGCCAAAGCTCGGCACTCCGGTCCTCAACGAGCCGAAGAACCTTGCCGACTGTGCGGCCTTGACTGAGGATGCGATCGGCGAGGTCGGGTCTGAGTCGCGACGCCAGTGGCCGTCCTCCCGAAGAGGAATGTAGCCGTCAGCCCCGGTCTGCGCGTCGGGAGATCTCGGTGATAACGACCTTCTCGCCCGCGTTCACGTCTCCGTCCACGGCCACCACCCGCCGAGCCTCGTCGAGCACGTCCGAGAGGTCGCCGTCCGCTGAGGCCGTCTGCTCCCAGACGCGCTCCGGGTCGATGTCGACGACACGGGCCAGCCGCTCTTCTATCGCCTCGCGCGCCTCCCGCACCAGGCCGACGAGGTATCGATCAGGAGGACTTCGTCATCGGAGACCTTCTTATCAGCCGTGATCACGAGCCCGGCAGTCCAGAGCATGAGCTGCGGGTGGCGGGTCCGTTTACTCAGCTCTGTCGCGACCTCAATCACCCGCGCCTCGTTGCGGAAGACGGCCTGAGCGTGACGACCGGCGAGGACGGTCGTCCAGAGGTTCAGGCCGACTGCGAGTGGGACGCCGACCGCCGGGATGGCAATCTTGATGACGTTGCGCTGCAGGAGGTGCTTCCCGACGACCGGAAGTCTTTTGGCCGCGGCGAGGGCAGGTCCGGAGTAGAACCCTTTGACGAACGGTTGGATCAAGGCCGGTGCGGCCTTCAGCACTCCCTTTCTGACGACCTCGCCACCTTTGATATTGGAAAGCTACCCGGATGAGCTTCCACAGGTCCTCCGGGTCTGTCGGATTGAGACGCATCCCACAGAGGACGGAGATTTCCCAGGCCAGATGGAGTTATAGCTGAGGGAGAAAGGCGACGTCGACCAGGACACTCGTCACAGCGGCGGGGGCAGTGAGCGGGCTCGCTCCTCCAAGGCTGCCGATCGTCGGGGCGACCGTCGCGGTATAGGCGCCCGCCGACAGTCCGCCCTCGATGGCGGCGTAGTTCGCCGCCGTCTGGATGCGCCGGTCGACGATCCCGTCCGCCGGGACGCCCCTGTACTTTTTCTGGAAGTACTCAAGGTCGACTTTGTCGGTGTCGGTCCTCAGCGACTGGGCAATCAGCATCTCGAACCAGTTGCAGGACTTCACGTCGTCCGCGGTCAGGCTCGACAGGAAGTCACGCAGATTCCCCGTCTCCTTCTCACCATCGGCGCGCAGCCTCGTCCTCCTCGGTCGGTACATCAGTGCTCGGATTCTTCGGCATGTGGGCTTGCCCAGGAGTGATTGACAGATGTCCATCAAACTGCCACGGACCGGAGACATCGGGCGTACCCGCGGGTGCGGCGTTCTTGCCGTCGAGTAGGAGCTGATGGTATTGGCAAGCATCTCGCTGGTCGAGGCGTTCTGCGCGTCGATGATCCGCACTGCGCCATTGCCGTTGCCCGAATACTCGGCGCGGAGGAAGGCCCTAGGAGAGGTGGTGGACCCGTCATTCTCCGTTCAAGGTGATCAGTCGCGGTGGCGCTCGAGTACGAGGTCGAGTCCGCTATCGGGTGGTAACCCCAGGAGGCGTCCAGGTCGTCCCAGGACGCCTCCTGCCGACCGTCGAGCGCGCGGGTGCTGTCGACGCGAGAGAGGATGCTGTCGGGCACGTCGACCCTGGCAAGGACGCAGGCGACGTCCGCGAGATCCTCTCCGGGGCTCTCCGAACCTTCGGTCTGCATCGAGAGGGTCGTGCCGTCGTCGCCGAGCACGAAGTACGCGCCAGGGGTGACGTCACAGGTGTCGAGGGCACTCTCGATGGCGGTGGGTCCGGTCGAGCCGACGACCTCGCCGACCGCGGGCAGGACCCAGAGTCCGAGAACAACTCCGATCAAGAAGCCGCCTGCCGCCGTCCGTAGCGGGAGCGAGGCGGTCCGGCTCGGGAGCGGGACGTTCGAATTCGGGAGCGGAATGCTTCGGCACGGTGCCGATGTCGTCGATCACGGTCAGTACCCCCGGCGGCGAGAGCAGGTTGTCGGACTCCACGCCGTTGGACGTCGTCGCGATGTACCGATCGCCGACGGTGGAGCGCCGGGTGAGGACCGCGGCCTCGGTGCCGGTGCGGTCGTTGTGAGAGTGGAAGACCGAGCCGTTGTCGATGCGGGCGACGATCGTGCCGACGGGCTCGGAGGGCAGGAGGCCGGTCGGCTGGACGGAGTACTGGACCGGGATGATGTGCTCGTTGCGGGCCCGTGTGCGGTGACGGAAATGCGGCGGGTGTAGGGCACGGTGCCTCCTCGGCGATGGAGCCGGCGGCGGTTGCTGCTGCGGTGCTGTGCAGACCGGCAGTAGAGCCAGTCGACCTACATCGGTACAGCGATAAGGCCCCTTATCGACAAGGGCTACGCGGTCGGTACTCGACAAGCTAGTTTCGACTCATCAGCCCGGATGGGCACCAGACGAGGAGGCGAGATGATCGATACCCTGTTGTCCCTGTCCGACATCGCCGCGCTCGCCGGCGTCACACGCCCGACCGTCTCCGTCTGGCGCTCTCGCGGTCGCGGCGGCACCGCACCGTTCCCCGCGCCGGTATCGGGCCGCACCGGTTCGGAGCGCTTCGCCGCGAGCGACGTCTCGGAGTGGCTCGCCGTCACCGCGAAGGGCAACAACCCCGAGGCGTCCGCCGACGCCCTCTCCTTCGGCCGGACCGCGAACCGCGAACCCGATGCCTTCGACGCGCTCGTGGCTCTGCGGGCGCAGCTGGGCGAGGAGCTGAGCGCCGTTGACGACCTCCTCGCTGCAGCGCGGGCAGTCGACCCCGGCGACGCCTTCCTCCTCTCCGAGATCGAGGCCCTGGGGGCCCGACTGGAGCCGGCCGCGCAAGAAGCCGATGCCGCTGTCGAGGCCGCCTGGACGCCCGGCACCGCCTTCGATCGGGCCCGACCGGCTGCTGCCGACCGCACGAATCTGGCTCCGGAGGCGGCGGCTCTCGTCGCCGACATCGCCCTCGTCCTCGCAGGAGGCGACACCGCCGGGACCGTGGTCGACCCGACCGGCGTTTGCGGAGCGCTCGTCCTGTCCGTCGTCATCCGCGCGGGCGACGGGGGCGAGGTCGAGGTCGTCCTCGGCGCACCGTCCGACGCCGGCGCCGGACGCAGCGCCCGCCGGCGGCTCTCCTCCCACGGCGTCCGCTGGCGCGACCGCAGCCGCGACGAGGAGTTGAGCGGCAGCGCGGTGGAGACGCTCGTCGCGCAATTCCCGCACGAGGGCGCGATGACGACCGCGGCCGGCCCCGTCCTGGAGGCAGTCGACGAGCTCCTCCTCGGCATGCCGACCACTCAGCGCGGAGTGATCATCGGGCCGGCGGCCGCGCTCTGCGATCGCCTACCCGCCCCCACCGCGAATCTCCGGCGCTCCGCTCTGCGCGACGGACGGGTCCGGGCGGTAGTGCGGCTCCCGGAGGGCCTCCTGCCCGCCCATCCGCGCCAGGCTCTCGCCCTCTGGATCGTGGGCCCCGCCGACGGCAGGGTCGAGGAGGGGCGGCAGTGGACGCTGCTCGCGGACGTCGGCGAGCAGCCCCTGGACGCGGCGGTGCGGGCGCTCGTCGTCGGCGATGTCTACGCCACGATGGGCCGGGCCGCCGACCTGAAGGCACGCGCCTTCGCCGTCGGACGCGTTGAGCCTGCTTCCGCGGTGCTCGCCCGGTCCGGCTCCCTCCTCACGCAGCGAAGTCGCGGGCCGAGGGTGGGCCGCGTCCCGTTCGACGCCGCCGCGGCACGAGCCGTCCGCATCGAGCAGCTGCTGGCGATCATCGGCGAGGACGCCGCGGACCTGGCCGCCGAACCGGTGGCGGCCGACACCGAAGTCGCGGCGCTCGCTTCCGACTCGATCGGCGGCCTGTGCACCTCGAAGTCCCTGCGCTACCGCGCGGGCACCCGCCTCGCCGACACCGAGATCGGCACCACGGGCCACGTCGTGCTCGGCGTGCCCGAGCTCCTCGGCGAGACCGGTCGGGGCTCGCGGCGTGTCGGGATCCTCGAGTTCGAGCGAGCCCACGCGCGATCGGTGCGCACGCAGCCGGGCGACGTCGTCTTCTGCACCTCGCCGCTCGCCGCAATCGTCGATGACGAGGGCGGCTCCGTCGTCGCCTACCCCGCCCGCATCCTCTCGATCGTCGACCCCTCATCGGGACTGGTCCCCGACCTGCTCGCAGCCGACATCGCCGCCCGGCCGCCGGGCTCCCGCCGATGGCGCGACTGGACGGTGCGCCGGGTCTTCCCCGAGCGCATCCCGCCCCTGGTATCGGCGCTCTCCCGCATCATCGAGCTGCGGACCGAGACTGAGCGCCGCCTCCGGGCCCTCGACGAACTCGAAACCCTGATCGCGGACGGCGCCGTGCACGGCAGCATCCGCCACCCTCTTCTTCCCACCCGCACCGAGACCGCCGTCGACACTGTCGACGGCACCGCACAGAAAGGCAGCTGATGGCACCCCGCATCGCCAAGACCGCCGTCCCCCTCGCTCCATCGACGATGAAGGAACTGAAGGACACGCTCTGGAAGGCCGCCGACAAGCTCCGCGGGTCGATGGACGCTTCGCAGTACAAGGACGTGATCCTCGGGCTCGTTTTCCTCAAGTACGTCTCAGACGCCTTCGAGGAGCGACGCGCCCAGATCCACGCGGAGCTGACCGCCGACGGCCTCGATGACGACCAGATCGCCGAGCTGATCGACGACGTCGACGAGTACGTGGGCCGCGGAGTGTTCTGGGTGCCGTCGGAGGCGCGGTGGGGTCACCTCGCCGAGAACGCGAAAGGCACTGAGGCGTACGGCTCGACGACCGCGCAGTCCGTCGGCGAGCTCATCGACGGTGCCATGGGGCTGCTCATGAAGTACAACGAAGGACTCACAGGGACGCTCCCCCAGATCTTCAACCGCGACAACGTCGACCAGCGCCGCCTCGGCGAACTCGTCGACATCTTCAACTCGGCGCGCTTCACCGGCGAGGGATCAACGCGCGCTCGCGATCTGCTCGGCGAGGTCTACGAGTATTTCCTCGAGAAGTTCGCCCGCGCCGAGGGCAAGCGCGGCGGCGAGTTCTACACGCCGTCGAGCGTGGTTCGGGTGCTCGTCGAAGTGCTCGAGCCGCACGAGGGCCGGATCTACGACCCGTGCTGCGGGTCGGGCGGCATGTTCGTGCAGACCGAGAAGTTCCTCGAGGCGCACGACCGCGAGGGCAGCGACCTCTCCGTCTATGGGCAGGAGCTCAACGAGCGGACGTGGCGGCTGGCGAGAATGAACCTCGCCATTCACGGGCTCAACGGCAATCTCGGCCCGCGCTGGGAGGACACCTTCCGCCGAGACCAGCACCCGCAGATGCAGGCCGACTTCGTCCTCGCGAACCCGCCGTTCAATGTGAAGGACTGGGCCCGCAACGAGGAGGACCCGCGCTGGACCTACGGGGTGCCGCCGGCGAACAATGCGAACTACGCGTGGATCCAGCACATCGTCTCGAAGCTCGCGCCCGGCGGCAGCGCCGGCATCGTGATGGCGAATGGATCGATGTCGTCGAACTCCGGCGGCGAGGGCGCCATCCGCGCGCAGCTCGTCGAGGCCGATCTGGTGCAGTGCATGGTCGCTCTGCCGACGCAGCTGTTCCGGAGCACTGGCATCCCGGTCTGCGTCTGGTTCCTGGCAAAGGACAAGACGCCGGGGCCTGGAGGCGTCACCGATCGCCGCGGCGAGGTGCTCTTCATCGACGCGCGGAATATGGGCTACATGGTTGATCGCGCTGAGCGGGCGCTGAGCGACGAGGACATCGCGACGATCGCGGGGACAGTGCACTCTTGGCGCGGGACACGGTCTGCCGGCGGAGTCGCTTACGAGGACAAGGCCGGATTCTGCTACTCGGCGAAGAACGCCGAGATCGCGGCGAACGACTACGCGCTCACGCCAGGGCGCTACGTTGGAGCGGCCGAGCTGGCCGATGACGGTGAGCCGCTGGAGGAGAAGATCGCGCGCCTGCGCGGTGAGCTTCTTGCGGCGATGGACGAGTCCGACCGCCTCGCGGCGGTCGTGCGCGAGCAGCTGGAGCGTGTGCTGTGAGCGAGTGGTCCACAAGCCCGCTTCACGAGGTCCTCGAGTTCCGCGAGGGCCCCGGAATCATGGCAAGCGAGTTCCGCGACTCGGGGACGCCACTGATCCGTCTTGCTGGGCTGAAGTCAGGCGCGTCATTACTCGCTAGATGCAATTACATCGATGACGAGCTCGTCGCGCGACGCTACCCGCACTTCCGACTTGAGCGCGGTGACGTCCTCCTGAGCACTTCGGCCTCGCTCGGCGAGGTGGCGACAGTGAAGGACGAAGGCGCCGGTGCGATCGCTTATACGGGAATCATCGCCTTTCGCCCAAAAGGCGAGCTGATCGACGCGCGCTTCATCGAATGGATCCTAAGATCACCGGGTCTGAAAGACCAGATTGAATCGATGGGTGTCGGCAGCGTTATGAAACACTTTGGCCCTTCGCACCTTAGATCGATGCACGTGACATACCCAGATAAGCCATCGCAGCGAGCGATCGCGGAGGTGCTGGGCGCACTTGACGACAAGATCACGGCGAACCGGAACGCCGTCGGTCAATTTGATCAGCTTGTCGCTTTCCTCTTCAAACGCGCCTCTGAGGCCGGGCCTCACATCACACTCTCGAGCCTGGCGTCCTTTGTGAATGGTGGCGCGTATACGAAGGGTGCCAGTGGAAGTGGCCGAGTCGTGGTTCGAATTGCCGAACTGAACGGAGGCATTGGAGGTTCTACCGTGTTCAGTGATGCGAAAGTGCCCGATGATCAGACCGCGCGATTCGGCGACCTGCTTTTTGCCTGGTCTGGATCGCTCACAATTCATCGTTGGTATCGAGACGATGCAATAATCAATCAGCACATCTTCAAAGTCCTACCCAAAGACGAGAACCCTCGTTGGCTGGTGCATCAAGCCCTTCTCGCCGCACTCCCCTCGCTTAAGGCAATTGCGGCGGATAAAGCGACGACGATGGGGCACATCAAACGCGAACATCTCGACACGTTGGTGCAAGTGCCCGATCCACAAGCGACGACGTATATCGGCCCGCTCCTCCAAGGCGCCTGGGACCTTGCTCTGGCGACGGAACAGGAGAGTCTTCGACTCATCGCACTCCGCGACGCCCTCCTCCCCGCCCTCATGTCCGGCAAGCTCCGCGTCAAGGACGCCGAGCGCGCCGTCGAGGACGTGCTCTAATGGCCGGGTTCTCTGAGGCCCAGTGGGAGGATCTCGCTCTCGACCGGCTCGGCGAGGAGCACCTGATGTGGCACCCGCTCCGCGGGGAGCAGATCGCTCCGGGGACGGGCGAGCGCGACTCCTGGGCCGAGCTGCTCATCCGCTCGCGCCTGATGACGGCGCTACAGAAGCTGAACCCCACGATCCCGCTCACCTACCTGGCGCAGGCGGCGGCCGAGATCGCGACGCCCTCCTCCCAGGACGCGATCACCGAGAACCACCGGATCCACCGGTTTTTCGTCGAGGGGTACCGCCTGTCCTATCTCGAAGCGGACGGCAGCGAACGCAACGTCACGGTGCGGCTCCTCGCCGCGGAGGCCGACGACAACGACTGGCTGGCGGTCAATCAGGTCACGATCCAGCAGGGCGACTACAAGCGTCGGTTCGATCTCGTCCTCTACCTGAACGGCATGCCGGTCAGCATCCTCGAGCTCAAAAGGGCCGGCAGCGACGCCACCAAGGTAGCCGCCGCACACGCACAGCTGCAGACCTATCTACGCGATTTCCCGCTCGCGTTCCGCTTCTGCGTCTTCACCGTCGCCTCCGACGGGCTCGAGGCACAGTACGGCACCCCGTTCACTCCGCTCAACCACTTCGCGCCGTGGAATGTCGATGAGGAGGGCAAGCCCGTCGGCCGCGACGAGCGCGAGGACGGCAACGTCGTCACTCCGCTCGAGCGCGCACTCGACGGCCTCTACAACCAGACGCGGTTCCTGCAGATCCTGCGGCACTACACCGCCTTCGACCAGGGCGCCGAGGGCCTCGAAAAGCGCATCGCCAAGCCGCACCAGTACTTTGCGGTGGCGAAGGCTGTCGGCCGCACGATCACCGCGGTCGACAGCAACGGTAAAGCCGGCGTCGTCTGGCACACGCAAGGCTCGGGCAAGTCGATGGAGATGGAACTGTATACCAACCTCGTCGCCCGGCACCCACGCCTCAAGAACCCGACAGTCGTCATCATCACCGACCGCACCGAGCTTGACGGGCAGCTATTCTCCGGATTCGAGCGGAGCCTCCTCCTGCCTGAGAAGCCGAAGCAAGTGACCAGTCGAGCAGAGCTGCGTGAGCAGATCGGTAACCGGCTCACCGGTGGCATCTACTTCACGACGTTGCAGAAGTTCGGCCTCAGCACGGAGGAGAAGCGCGCGAAGGCTTCGCATCCTCTCCTCTCCGATCGCCGCAACGTGATCGTGATCGTCGACGAGGCGCACCGCAGCCACTACGACGACCTCGACGGCTACGCCTGGCACCTGCGCAACGCCCTCCCGAACGCGACCCTGATCGCCTTCACCGGAACCCCCGTCAGCTTCGACGACCGCGACACCCGCGAGGTCTTCGGCGACTACATCGATATCTACGACCTCAGCCGCGCGGTCGAGGACGGCGCCACGGTGCCCGTCTCGTTCGAGCAGCGCCTGATCAAGATCGAGCTGGCCGAGGGAGTGAGTCAGGAGCAGATCGATGCGGCCGCCGACGAGGTGACCATCGGACTCGACGAGACCGAGCGCGCCCGGATCGAGCAGAGCGTCGCCGTCATCAATGCGCTCTACGGAGCCCCCGACCGCATCGACACCCTCGCCGCCGACATCGTGCAGCACTGGGACGAGCGCAGCGAGCGGATGAAGGCGACCATCGCCTCCCCCGGCAAGGCGATGATCGTGGGAGCGACGCGGGAGATCTGCGCCCGCCTCTACTCCGCGATCGTGGCGCTGAAGCCAGAGTGGCACGGCGACAGACCTACCAGCGGTCGCATCAAAGTGGTCTACTCCGGCACGCCCTCCGACCTTCCGCCGATCTCCGAGCACGTGCGCCGCGACTCCGAGAACATCGTCATCAAGAAGCGAATGAAGGACGTCGACGACGAACTCGAGCTGGTCATCGTGAAGGACATGATGCTCACCGGCTTCGACTCGCCACCGCTGCACACCCTCTACCTGGACCGGCCGCTCAAGGGCGCGCTACTCATGCAGACGCTGGCCCGCGTGAACCGCACCTTCCGCGGCAAGCAGGACGGGCTGCTCGTCGCCTACGCCCCCCTGGTCGACAACCTGACGGCGGCTCTCGCCGAGTACACGGCGGCGGACCAGGCCGAGAAGCCCGTCGGCCGCAACATCGACGAGGCCGTGGGCATCGCGCTCGAGATGGTCGCCGAGCTGCGCACACTGCTCGCCGGCCACGACTGGCGAGCCGAGCTCGCCTCGTCGCACCCGAAGGCGTACCTCAACGCCGCCTCCGGCGCGGTGAACTTCCTCCGCTCGCGGTCGAAGTCCACCGCCGAGGGCCAGGAGGATCCGGCCGCGCGGTTCCGCGCGCTCGCGAGCAAGCTCTCGCGGGCGTGGGCGCTCGCCTCGGGCGCACAGAACCTCGCCGCGCTGCGGCCCGAGATCTCGTTCTACGAGGACGTCCGCATTTGGATGGCGAAATTTGATGCCGACGACCGGCATGCGAAGGGCGAGCCGATCCCCGCCGAGATCGAGCGCCTGCTCAGCCAGCTGCTTGCCCAGGCGACCGCGACCGGCGAAGTCCTCGACATCTACGACGCCGCCGGCATGCCCAAGCCTTCCCTCAGCCAGCTCACCCCTGAGTTCGTCGAGAAGACGCAGAAGGCGCGCAACCCGCACCTGGCGATCGAGGCGCTGCGCACACTCCTCGTCGACGAGTCGAGCGCAGCGACCCGCAACAATGTGGTGCGCAGCCAGGCATTCTCTGCGCGCATCGCAGAGCTGATGACGAAGTACACCAACCAGCAGCTGACTTCGGCCGAGGTGATCGCGGCGATGGTCGATCTGGCGCGCGAGATCTCGAACGAGGCCGACCGCGGTAAGCGGTTCGATCCACCACTGAGCAGTGACGAGGTCGCCTTCTACGACGCCGTTTCACAGAACGAATCCGCTCTGACGCTGCAGGGCGAGGACACGCTCGCGCAGATCGCGCGCGAACTAGTCCAAACGATGCGCCGCGACGTGCGCACTGACTGGACCGTCCGTGATGACGTCCGCGCGAAGCTCCGCTCGTCGATCAAGCGGCTCCTCGTGCGCTATCGCTACCCGCCCGATCAGCAGGCCGGCGCGATCAAGCTCGTCATGGAGCAGATGGAGTCAATGGCCCCTCGGTACGCGACGGAGCGGGAGGCGGCACTCTGAGCGACTTCTCGCGGGCGGATCCTGCGGGACCGGTGGCCCTCGCGTTGGCGTAGGCCGACGCACCTTCCGAGATCCTTCGCAAAGAAGGCATCGATCATTCATGTCTCGGTGCGGCCCGTGAACGTGACGGGCAAATGGGGGTCACGAATGGTCGTTGGATAACGAGACCGCGAACGCCGCAGCGCGATGCCGCCCGCGCGACGCCCGGCATCAATCACGACGCGCGGGTCAGGGCGACGATGACGTACCTGGCATTCGAATTACCGACAACACCCGAAGTCTCGTCGCCGAATCAATCGACGACGAGGTTCGACGGGCAAGGTCCTGCCCGGATGCCCGAATCATTGAGATCGCCCACGCACGTCGGCGGACGTGAGTCGCCCGAGAAGGCTCGTTCTCCGCACCGAGAACGAGCATTCTCGGGCGACTCAGCGGGCAACCGGTTGCCACGCGGTGAGCAGCTCGCGCTCTCGCTCGTTGGGCGGGACGGCGCGGCGGCCGGGCTCGTGGACGGCGGCGCGAAGCGTCTCGGGCAGCGGGCGGCGGGCGCGCGTATTCCGCGCCAGTCAGGGTGTCGGATCCACAGCGGCAGCGAGCCGGGTCCCGACCACTGCCCGACTCCGCGCGCCAGCAGCCACTCCTCCGCCGCGGCGACCGGCACGGCGGACGACTCGCCCCGCGCCACCGCGAGGTGCTCCCCCAGCGACACAGGAGTCCCGCAGACATTCATCACGCCCGCCTCCGCCGACGACACCAGCCACCGCGCGAGGTCCCGCACGTTCAGCACCGATGTCAGCAGCGCCACAGCGCCCAGCACCACCCCAGGTACAGCCGGATGCGCGAACCGCCACGGCCCGTACGACGAGCGCCCGGTCGCAGGGCCCGCCGATCAGGCCGGCGCGCGCGATCAGGGCGGGCGCCGCTCCCGCCAGGACGGCCTGCTCGCAGGCGACCTTCGCGGCGCCGTAGGAGGCGGGGTCGTCGGAGGGGGCGAGCAACTCCGCGTCCTCCATCGCTCCGATGACCGAATTCACCGCGGAGACGCTGGTCGTCGAGACGAGCACGGACAGGCCGCAGCGCAGGCCGCGGGCGGCGCGGTAGACGTGCGCCGGAGTCGAGGAGAGGTCGATCACGGCGTCCCAGGACGTGCCGCCGAGAGCGCGTCGCCACGATCGGCCTGCACCGACACGGCACCCGGAGGCACGCCCGAGCCGCGTGCGACGCAGGTCACCTCGTGCCGCAGCGCCTCCGCGGCGCGGTGCCCGCCGAGCCAGCCCGTTCCTCCGAGGATCAGCGTTCCCCGCATGCTCGCACGAGCGCGCCGAGGCGCCGGGCACGGGCACCTCCTCACACCACGACGAACGCGTCCAGGATCAGCGTCGTCCCGGTCGAGGCCGGGTTCCGCGTCGACCCGCGGCGGATCGTCACGGTGTGCTCGCCAGCGGCCAGCACGGGGCTGGTCCAGACGGTGCGGGCCGAACGGATCGTCGCGCTGTAACGGTCGACGGTCGCCACCTGCACGCCGTCGAGCAGCACCTCGTTGATCCCGGACGAGGGGGTCAGCCGACTCAGCCAGCTCACCCTCGTGCCCGAGAAGAGCAGCGTCGCGGAGGCGTTGGACGTGCTCGAGTACGCGATGCTGCCGCCGCTGTCAGCAGCTCCCGAGAGCGTCGACCACGTGCCGACGGTCGTGATCGCGGCGGCTCCGTTCTCGTAGGTACCCGCGGCGGGAAGCGCGGTGGGCGTGGGCGTGGGAGTAGGAGTCGAGGTGGCGGGAGTCCCCGCCGTCACCACGAACGCGTCCAGGATGAGGGTCGCCCCCGTCGCCGCCGGGTTCCTGGTGGATCCGCGCCGCACTGTCACTGTGTGCTGACCGGCGGGCAGGGCGCCGCTGGACCAGACCGTCACTCCCGAGCGGGTCGTCGCGCTGTAGCGGTCGCCGCTCGCCACGACGACGCCGTCGACCAGCACCTCGTTGATTCCCGAGGACGCCGTGAGGCGGCTCACCCAGCTGACGCCGGTGCCCGTGAAGCGCAGGGTCGCCGAGGCGCCGGCCGAGCTCGAGTAGCCGATGGCGCCTCCGCTGTCGCCGCCGCCGGAGAGGGTCGACCAGGTGCCGGTCAGCGTGACGAACGCGGAGTCGTTCTGGTAGGTGCCTTCGCCCGGAATCACCGGCGCGGGCGGATCCGGCAGCACCACCACGGGCTCCTCGGCGAGCCAGCGCCGGAAGGTGTCGAGCATGTCCTTCTGCGTGAAGCTCGGGACGATGTGACCCGAGGGAGCACCCTCGGACGAGTGCAGGGTGAGCACCGACTCCTTCGCCACCGGCTGCGCCAGCGCGTGCAGCTTGCCGCCGTGGGCCGCGATCGGCACGAGCTGGTCCTCGGGCGATCCGGTGATGCGCAGGCGCGTGCCGGACCACGATGCCTGCGGGAGGAGCGCGGGGTCGGTGGCGGGGATGGTGGCGGCGTCGAAGCCGTAGGCGGGTAGGGTCCGCGTAGGTTCGCGGGTGGCGATGTCGTTCATGTCGTAGACGCCGCTCGCGTGGTACGCGCCGCGGATCTCGGGGACGAGTCGGTTGCCGTATGCCCAGCAGAGCAGTGCGCCGCCGCCGGAGTTGGAGCGGAGGAAGCTCGCGCCGATCCGCCAGGTCTTCTGGAACCAGGCGACCGCGTTGGTCTGCGCAGTGATCGCTGCGCGGCTGGTCCAGACGCTGCCGCCGTAGTTGGGGCAGATGCTGATCACGCCGTCGTCGACCGCCTGGTCGGCCGTGTACTGGAAGGCGCCGGACAGGGCCGCGTAGGAGCTGCCGTTCGCGTGGTAGTACCAGTAGACGACCTGGCCGACCCGCGCCGAGGGCACCGCGGTGTGCGGCACGAACAGGCGGGTGCGGTCGCCCGCGATCGACACGTCGATGATCTGGTACGGCTTCCGGCCGAAGCGCGAGGAGGCGGTGTCGCTGCGCCCCAGCTCGCCGGGCAGCAGAGGGATGACGCTGTAGTCGGGAGCGGCGGAGGCCGTCATGGCGGAGGCGACGGCGGCTCCGAGGCCGAGCGCGGCTCCGGTGAGGACAAGGCGACGGCTGTGCCGACGCCCGGGTGCGGACGAACCGCGTGCGGAAGAACGCGGTGCGGAAGAACGCGGTGCGGAAGAACGAGGTGCGGACATGGGAAGACCCCCGGGGGAGGAGAGGCGACCCGGCCGGGCGGGCGCCGGACCGGAAGGATCAGGAGGAGCGAGCGGTCACCGGGGACCGCCGGCGCCGGAACTGCGATCCGGAAGGGACCGCTGAGGGCAGGCGTGGCGCCCCGAAGCAGGAGCGGACCAGGACCGGACCAGGAACGACCCAGGACCGGACCACGGTGCTCGGGCACACGCACGGGCATCATCACCCGTACCTCGCCTCCGGCACCAGCCCTGGCTCGAGGACAGCGGGCCGATCGGACACGATATCCGCATGGCGCCGCGTAGGGGACCCTTTTGGGGGGTAACCGCGCGCCCCCGCGCCGCAGCGCGCCACGAACGATGCCACGGGAGAGCGCCATCTCGCGTCACTACCCTGCCGTTCTCCGCCAGCACCCCTCGGGGTCGCCCCGAGCGGTGCCGGTGACGCGCACGCGCCATCCCCGACACCCAAGAACCTCGACATCGCAATCCAGCAGCGGAATGCGCACGTCAACACGCCATCTACAGCCTCGCCTTGTCTGAAAGACACCTGATATCCGGTCCCCAGCTCGCTGTTCCATCCCTGCACGTCTGCCCAAAAAGGAACTCGTCGGCCTCCTCGGACGTCCCGCCTCAGGGGGACAAGGCACCTCCCGAGCCCGATCTATCGTGATCTCCGCTCCACCCGGAAGGCCCGGCGAAGCGCTCCGGGGGGAGGTCGATCAGCGATGACTACGCACGTTCTCGACCGTTCTCGCCCGCCCCTCGCACTCGCCCTGGTCCTCCTCCTGCTCGCCGCCGCCCTGGTCGTCCTGCCGGCGTCGAGGGCCCAGGCCGCGACCGTCCTGGTGCAGGAGGGGTTCGGCGGCACCAGCGTCGCCGACTCCGCCTGGCAGCCGCTCGACTCGGGCTGCATCACCCGCGCCACGGTCGCTCCGCCCTCGAGCGGATCCCGCCTGGGCGTCTGCGCGAACCGGACCGCGGCTCCGGCCGCGAGCACCGACCCCGGCTTCCTCCAGCTGACCGACAACCGCACGAACTCCAAGGGCGGCGCGGTGCTCAACCGGCCCATCCCCGCGACCGGCGGGCTCGACGTCCTCTTCGACCAGTACCAGTACGGCGCGAGCCTCTCCCTGGCCGGCGCCGACGGCATCGGCTTCTTCCTGACCGACGGCTCCAGGAGCCTCACGATGGCCGGAGCCGCGGGTGGCGCGCTCGGCTACGGCCAGAACACGACGACCGGTTCGAGCGTCGACGGTGTGAACGGCGGCTACCTCGGCATCGGCCTGGACGCCTTCGGCAACTATTCGAACACCGCAGCGGGCGGCAACGGTCTGGGCGCGGGCTGCCCCACCACCCCGACCGCCCCGGGGCAGCAGGCGAACCGGATCGTCGCCCGCGGTCCCGGCCAGGGCCTGGTCGGCTATTGCTATATCCGCGGCTCCGCGCCGCCCTCCTTCGGCAACCTGCGGCCGACGACCGTGCTCGCCAACACCGCCAATCCCGCCGCCTCGGTTGGTCGGACCATCCGCATTACCGTGTCGCCCGCCACCTTCCCCGAGGTGGTCGTCTACTACGGCGGGTCGGCGGGGACGCCTGCGGCGAACCTCACGGAGGTGATGCGGTTCACGATGACGACCGCCGCACCCTCGACCTACAAGCTCGGCTTCACGGCTTCCACCGGCGGATCCAGCGACACGCACCTCATTCGCAACGTCAGCGTCTCGACCATCAACGATCTCGGTGCCCTGAACCTGGTCAAGCAGATCGACCGCACAACGACTCAGCCCACCAGCTACAGCGAGGGCTCGAGCATCCCCTACCAGTTCGTCGTCACGAACACCTCGACGCTGGCGACCCTGACAGGCGTCGCCGTCGCTGACCCCAAGGCGACGGTCTCGTGCCCCGCGACGACACTCGCGCCGCTGGCCTCCGTGACCTGCACCGGCTCGCACGTGGTGACCGCCGCCGAGGCACTCGCCAGCACGCTCGTGAACACCGCGACAGCCAGCGCTCAGAGCGGCACCACCGCCATCACCAGTGCCGCCTCCTCCGCCACCGCCCCGATCATCGCTCCCGCCCCCGCCCTCACGCTCGCCAAGACCGGCCTGCTCACCGACAGCAACGGCAACGCTCAGGCCGATGTCGGCGAGCGGATCAGCTACTCCTTCCTCGCACGCAACACCGGGAACGTCACCCTGCAGGGCGTCGCCGTCACCGACCCCCGGGTGTCCGGCATCACGCCCACCTCAACGCAGCTCGCGCCCGGAGCGAGCACGACCTTCACCTCGGCCGCGTACACCGTCACGCAGGCCGACATCGACAAGGGCACCGCCGTCAGCAACACCGCGACCGTCAGCGGCCGGACCCTCGCGGCCACCCCCGCCACGGTCAGCGCGACCTCGACGGCGACCACGCCGATCCGCTACGCCCCCTCGATCTCGCTGACCAAGGACGGCGCCCTCACCGCCGGAGCCACCGCGGGCTCCACCATCGCCTACAGCTTCACCGCCACCAATAGCGGCAACACCGCGCTGACCGCGGTCGCAATCAGCGACCCGCGAGTCACCGTCGCCTACGGCGCCTGGCCGGGCACCGCGGGGCAGCTCGGGGTCGGCCAGTCGGTCAGCGCCTCCGCCAGCTACACGCTCACGCAGGCCGACGTCGACGCGGGCTCGGTCCTGAACACCGCCACCGCCACCGGCACCCCGTCGACCGGTGCCGCGGTCACCGCCACCGCCTCGAAGACCGTCGTGATCGCCCGTACGAACGATCTCGCTCTGACCAAGACCGCGAACCCCGCCTTCATCAGCACCGCCGGCACCGTCATCACCTACACCTTCCGCGCGACCAACACCGGCACCACCACCCTCACCGCCGTTGCGATCACCGACCCCAAGAGCGGACTCTCCGCTCTCTCCTACTCCTGGCCGGGCACTTCCGGACGACTGCTGCCCGGCCAGGTCGTCACCGCGACCGCCACCTACACCACCACCACCGCCGACGTCTCGGCCGCCACGATCACCAACACCGCCACCGCGACCGCGACCGGCCCCACCGGCGGGGCCTTCACCCGCACCGCCTCGGTGAGCATCTCGGTGATCCCGGATCCGGTGGCCGACACCGCGACGGTCGTGCAGGGCGGCTCGGTCGTGCTCGACGTGCTCGCCAACGACGGGCCCGCCGCGACCGGCGCCACCTTCTCGCGCGCGCAGCTCTCGGCCACGCCGAAGGCGATCGGAGGCGCGGCGAGCCCCGCACCCGCCACTCCCGTGCAGGGGTCGGTCACCTGTGTCGCCAGCGGCAGCACCCGCGGCCAGTGCACCTACCGTCCGATCGCCGCCTTCGTCGGCAGCGACGTCTTCGACTACTCGCTCTCGGGCCAGTACGGCACCTGGAACGTGCGGGTCACCGTCACTGTCACTGCGCTGAACCGCGCTCCGATCGCCCGCCCCGACCGCGTGGTCGCGACCACCGGCGGCCCCGCCGTCACCGTCGCTCCGCTCGCGAACGACACCGACGAGGACGCGGGCAGCACTCTCGCTCTGGCGGGCACGAGCGTCCCCGGCGGGCTGCGCGGCACCTTCTCCTGCTCCGGATCGACGTGCACCTACGCGCCCGCGGCCGACGGCTGGACCGGCAGCGCCACGATCGCGTACACGGTCTCGGACGGGGCGCTCACGGTGGGCAGCACGATCACGGTCTGGGTCGATCCGGCTCCACTCATCCGGCGCGGCTTCACCGGCAGTGACGCGACGAGCGGAGCGATCGGCCTCGGCGCGTGGATCCGCTCCTCGGTGGTCGCCACTCCCGTCGCGAGCTGCACGGCCGGCCGACCGAGCACTCTCGTGAGCTGGTCGGCCGCCGCCGGAGCGACCGGCTGGACGCTCGAGCGCCGCCTCGCGGGCGCGACTCCCGGCCCGTGGACCGTGGTCGCGACGCCGGGCGCCGCCGCCACGAGCTTCACGGACGACCGTGTCGGCGAGGGCCGCAGCTACCAGTGGCGGGTCCGCCCGGATCTGCAGCGCTGGCTCGGAGTCGCCTCCGCCGCCTCGACCGCCGTCGCCCAGCCGGCCGTCACCACCGCCGGAGGCTGCTGATGCCTCCCCCTCGACACCCCTCTCGTCCTGCACGCGTCTTCGTGAGGGAGACCACGCCCGCTCCGGGCACCACCCACCAGAAAGGAACGGTCGCCATGACCACCACAGCACCCACTCGCCGTAGCCCGTGGAAGAAGGTCGCCCTCACCGGCGGCGTCCTCCTCGCCGCGGGAGCCCTCGCGGGCGCCGGCGCCTTCGCCGTGTTCACCGATTCCGGGACCGCGGTCGGCAACGTCGACGCCGGCCAGACCGACATCTCGGTGACCGGAGCGTTCACGGTCGCGAACATCGCGCCCGGCGACACGGTCCAGCGCCCGATCAGCCTCGTGCTGCCGAACGCCACCAACGACGGTGACCTCGTCTCGACGGTCCGCTTCTACCAGGACGTCACCAACGACGTCGTCGGCTCGGACACCACCGACCCCGGCCGCGTCGGCGCATCCCTGGTCACCGGAGCGAACGGCCTCGACTACCGCCTGCTCACGTGCTCGACCGCCTGGGTCCCCGCCGCCGCACCCGCGGAGAACGGCCCGTACAGCTGCGCCGGCACGCAGACCGTCACCGGCACCGGCAAGCTCTCGACCATCGGCGGAGTCGCCAACGCGGCGAACTTCACCCCGGCGAACTTCGGCATCACCCCCACCGCGACCGGGACCTTCCCCTCGGACGCCGGCGATGTGTCGCTGAACACGCTGATCGAGCTCGTCCTGCCGACCGCCGCCGACAACGCGTACGAGAACGCCTCCGCCACCGTCACCTTCACCGCCGCCGCAATCCAGCGCGCCGGCATCCAGAAGTAGACCGTTTCGTACTGCCTCCGTCTCGCCCGGCCGCCGCCGGTGCGGGGCGGAGGCCTCCCCCTTCGCTCCCGGAGCCGCCACCATGACCCACGCCCGTGCGTACGGCGCCGTCCTCGCCGCGGTGCTCCTCGCCCCCGCGGCGAGCGCCGAGCCCGTCGGCGTCCTCGACGTGCGCGAGCTCTCCCCGGCGGGCTCGCTCAGCGAGCTCGCTCCCGGCGATCGTGCGGACTGGGCGGTCGAGGTGACCAATACCGGGTTCACCCCGCAGGAGGTGTCGGTGGCGTTCGTGGTCGACGGAGGGATGCTGGCGCAGGATCCGCGCGATGGCCTCCAACTGAGCGTCGAGCTCTGCGACTCGGCGTTCACCGTCGAGCAGATCGTCGACGGTCCTCGCACGATCCAGCGCTACCTCTGCCCCGCCGACGCGGTGCCCCTGGGTTCCGGGCCGGCGGCGACGCTCGGCCGGCTCGACGCCGCGCGTCCGCTGGATGGCGGAGTCACCGAGGGCGTGCACGTGCGAGTGCTGTTCCCGGAGTCGGCCGGCAACGCGATGGAGCTCGCGGGGGCGTCGCTGCGGGTGATCGTGGGAACGTCGGATGCGGGCGAAGGCGCCAGCCCCGGCGCCAGCTCCGGCCCTGGCCCGGCGGGAGGCGGCCTGGCCGTCACCGGCCGCGACCTGGGCGCCGCACTCCTGGGCGGGATACTCGCCCTCGGCGCAGGCACGCTGCTGGCCGCAGCGGGGCGGCGCCGCAGGAGGGAGCGGGCATGACGTTTCTCCGCGCTCTCCTCGGCGGCCTGGTCGCCCTCGTCGCCGTCGCCGGCCTCACCGTTTTCGCCCTCTCGGCCCTGGGCCTCGTGCGGCTCGTGCCGGTGCTCTCGAACTCGATGGCGCCCGGGATGCCGGTGGGCTCCCTCGCCCTCACCCTGCCCGTCGATCAGGCCGAGATCCGCGCCGGCGACGTGATCGTCTTCACCGACCCCGACGATCCGGGCCGCCGCGTCATCCACCGCGTCACCCTGGTCTACTCCGAAGCGGAGGCGGCCGCCCTCCGCGGCCGTGAGCCGGGCCAGCTGGCGCTCACCACCAAGGGCGACAACAACGAGTCGGCGGATCCGTGGATCGTCACGATCGCCGACCAGCGGATCTGGCGCGAAAACTCCGTGGTACCGCTGCTGGGGTGGCCGAGCATCGCCCTCGCGCACCCGGAGGCACGCTTCGCTCTCTTCGCGGCGGGCGGCGCGGTCGTCGTCGGCGCCCTCCTCCTCGCCATCTGGCGCCGCCCCGAGGAGGTGCCCCGATGAGCGGCGCGCACCGCCCACTCGACGTCGTGCCCGAGCCGGAGCGTCCGCCCGAGGAGCACGGACGTCACAGTGCGCGGCCGTCCTCCCGCGACCGCGGAGCGCCGCGGCACGCCCCCGAGGTGCGCCGCCGCGTGCTCTCCCGAGCCGGCCTGGCGGGCCTTTTAATGGGCGCCCTTGTCCTCGGTGCCGCCGCGACCGCCTCCGCCGTCTTCCTCGACCGGGCCTCCGCGGGCGCCCGCGTCGCCTCCGGGACGGTCATCGCCGAGTTCGACGCCACCGGAGCGACGACCGTCCCGGTCCCCGTCTCCGGCCTCGTCCCCGGCGGAACGGCCCGTCGCCTGCTCGACCTGACGAACGCCGGAACCGTCGCGATGTCGGCCCTCCAACTCCAGACCACCACCGGCACCGACCTCTCGGACGGCCTGCAGCTCACGATCGAGCGTTGCTCGCAGTCCTGGTCGGCCGACGTCGCCACCTGCCCCGGCACCGCGACAACCGTCGCCGCCGACCGCCCTGCCACCGCCCGCCTCGACCTGCCCGGCTCGCCCGCCTTCGCGGTCGGCGCGACCGACCACCTCCGCCTCACCCTGCGCCTGTCCGACTCGGCGCCCCCCGCCGCGCAGACCACCACCGCCACCCTCACCATCACCGTCCTCGGCCTCCAGGGCCCCGCCCGCCACCTCTAAGCGGACGGCGCCGCTGAGTCGCCCGAGATGGTCCGCGACACGCCGGAGCGGACGACCATCTCGGGCGACTCAGCGCCACACAAGGGGGAGGGGGGTTAGCGGTAGACGCTCCACTCTTTTTTGATGATGCGGCGCTCCTCGCCGTCGACGGCGACGATCCACTCGCCATCTTTTTTTGCCACGACCCGGCCGCGCAGGTACTGCGGCTCCCAGCCGTCGGCCTTATTGACCCACTTCACGAATCGCGCGAACCGCCCCGGCGCCACGTCGTCTCTGGACATCTCTGGACTCCCCTCATCGTCACCGGCACGCCCGTCGACCTCCGCCGAGGAGAGCCCATCGCCCAGCGCGAGGGGTGGACCTCCCTGAGAGGTCTCTACACCGGTACCACGACGCTAGGACGTCCCCCGCGACGAAGACGAGACCGTTGACTGATCGGCGATCCTCTGGCAATGCGGTGTCAGGAGTCGAACAGCACGTGCGGCCGCCCGGCGTCGACGACCACGCGCGCCCGCACGCCGTACACCTCCGCGATCAACGCTGGAGTGAGCACCTCCTCCGGAGTACCACCCGCCACGACGCGCCCCTCGCGCAGCACCAGCACCTCATCGCAGAAGAGGGCGGCGAGGTTCAGATCGTGCAACGCGACGATCGTGGTCACCGGCAGCGCCCGCACCAGTGCGAGCAGCTCCAGCTGGTGACGGATGTCGAGGTGGTTGGTCGGCTCGTCCATCAGCAGCTCGCGCGGCTCCTGCGCGAGCGCCCGGGCGATGTGCGCACGCTGGCGCTCGCCGCCCGAGAGCGTGTGCCACAGGTGGTCGGCCTTCGCCCCGAGCCCCACCTGCTCGAGCGCGCGTTCGATCGCGCGCAGGTCCTCCGCCGTGTCGCCGCCGAGCAGTGAGCGGTGCGGGGTGCGGCCGAGTCGGACGACATCGCGGACGGGCAGGTCCGCCTCCGTCTCGGCCTGCTGCGTCACTGTCGCAACGGCCCGGGCGACCTCGCGGCGGCGGAGCGAGCGCAGCGGCGCGCCGTCGAGGGTGACCACCCCCGCATCCGGAGCCGCCGTGCCCTGGAGCAGCCGCAGCAGCGACGACTTACCCGACCCGTTGGGTCCCAGCAGCCCGACGGTCGCGCCGGGCCCGGGCCGGAGGGAGACCCCGTCGACGACCAGGCGACCGCCCCGCCGCCAGGCGACCCGGTCGGCCTCGAGCGTCACGAGCGGCCCCTGCGCCGCAGGAGGAGCAGCATGAACACCGGCACACCCACGAGCGCCGTGCCGACACCCACGGGCAGCGGAGTCGGCGCGAAGACGACACGCGAGCCGGCATCGACCCACACGAGGAACACCGCGCCGAGCAGGATGGTCGCGGGGATCACCCGCGAGTGCCGCTGCCCGAACACCAGGCGGGCGGCGTGGGGCAGCACCAGCCCCACGAATCCGATCGCTCCGGCAATGCTGACCAGGGTCGCCGTCAGCAGGGCCGTCACCACGAGCAGGAGGAGACGGGTGCGGCCGACGTGCACACCCAGTGAGGCGGCCACGTCCTCCCCGAAGGCGAACGCGTCGAGCGTGCGCGCCGCGGCCAGGCACACCACCGAGCCGAGCAGCACGACTCCGCCGCTCAGAGTCACGTCGTCCCAGCGCATGCCCTCGAGTGAGCCGAGCAGCCAGAACATCACGCCGCGCGTCTCGTCCGAATCGGCGAGCGCGAATACGATCAGCGAGGTCAGCGCCGAGAACAGCTGCGTGCTCGCGACTCCTGCCAGGATCACCCCCGAGGTGCCGCCCGCCGAGAAGCGGGTGAGCAGCAGCACGAAGCCGAAGGCGACCAGCGCGCCGACGAAGGCGCCGCCGGAGAGCCCGACCACTCCTCCGCCGACCCCGAGCACGCCGACGAGCACCGCGCCGGTCGAGGCGCCGGAGGAGACGCCCAGCACGAACGGGTCGGCCAGCGGGTTGCGCAGCAGCGATTGCAGGATCACCCCGCACACCCCGAGCCCCGCGCCGCAGGCCGCGGCCACCAGCGCGCGCGGGAGACGCTCCTGCCAGACGATCGCGTCTTCGGCCGCGCGCACGGGCACAGCGGCGAGCCCGAGATGGTTGAGGAGGATGTCGCGGACGTTCACCAGCGAGACGTCCGCCGGGCCGAGCGTCACCGCGACGCCGACCGACAGCGCCAGCGCGAGCAGCCCGCCGCCGACCAGACCCGCGGCGATGAGGCCCCGCGGCGTTCGGCGGACGAGGACCGCGGTCAGAGTGAGGCCCCGTTCGCGTCCCACCAGGCGTGGATCTTCTCGAGCCCGTCGACGAAGCGGATCGAGGGGTTCAGCTCGGCACCGTGCAGCGCGATGAAGCGACCCTTCTGCACCGCAGGCAGAGTACTGGTGAGCGGGTCGGACTGGAGGAACGCGGTCTTGTCGGCGAGCCGGTCGCCGGGGAAGCGGTCGCGCTGCAGGTCGCCCAGCACCAGGACGTCGGGGGCTGCCGCGACGACGCTCTCCCAGCCGACAGCGGGCCAGTCCTCGGTGCGGTCGGCGAAGACGTTGGTCATCCCCGTCGTGGTGCCGAGCATCGAGGCGAAGTTGTAGCCACCCGACATGTAGGGCGTCTTGGTGTCGGCGAACCAGAAGGCGACGCTCCGGCCGCCGAAGTCGACTCCCTCGGTCGCGGCCGCGGCGCGCGCCTGCAGCTGCGCGACCAGCGCGTCGCCGCGCTCCTGCACATCGAAGACCTCGGCCAGCTCGTGGATCTCCTGGTAGAGGACGTCGACGGTGAGCGGGACCGTGCGGACGCCGCTGCCGCCGTTCACACTCGCGCCGGAGTCGCAGTCGGAGGGGGCGAGATAGGAGCCGATGCCCGTCTCGGCGAGACGGTCGCGGGAGGCGACGCCCTCGGGGGCGAAGTGGCGACCGAAGGAGGCGGTGACGAAGTCGGGGTCGGCGCCGAGCAGCACCTCGTAGGTGGGTGCGTTGTCGGCCAGACGCGGCACGCTCTCGTTCGCGGAGGCAAGGGTGTCGAGCACGGGATCGGTCCAGGAGGCGGTGCCGACCATCCGGTCCTCGAGCCCGAGCGAGAGCAGGATCTCGGTCGAGTTCTGATCGAGCGAGACGACCCGCTGCGGGGCAGCGGTGACGGTGGTGCTGGTACCGCAGTTGTCGAGGGTGACCGGGTAGGAGGTCTTGCCCTCCCCTGCGGCGGCCGTGCTCGGGGCGTCGACCTGCTCGGAAGCGCCGCAGCCGGTGAGGGCGAGCAGCGTCAGGGCGGCGAGGGCGAGGGCGGCGTGACGCCGTCGGTGCGTGGACATGGATCTCCCGTGGTTCGTCTGCGTGCCGCGGCGAAGAGGGCGGGACCGGGCGCGGTAAGCCTAGCCTTGCCTCACCTCGACCCGTCGATTCGCGACAGGTGTTCCGCGCCATCGCCGCTTATTCGGTGTCGCGCCGCACCCCGCCGCTGCGCCTGGCGACCTCTGGAGAGTCCTCGATCCGCTCGACGTGACGGCGCAGAATCCACTCGATCGCAAGGACCCCGAACCGGCCCGGGCGTGCTCGGCGCTGAGAAACTGGCGGGATTCGGGGTCCGAGGACGGCGTGCGCCGGTCCCCGTGGAATCGGCAGACGCCCACGGACGAGGTTCCCCTCAGAGCGCAAGAGCGCGATCCTGGACACCGACGATCGATGGCGCTCGCGCCGCCATCCACCGGCCGCACCGGAAGGACCCCTGTGCCCCGCCATTTCTCCGCGCCTCCCGGCCGGCCCGCGCTGGTGCGCAAGGCCGACGCCTCCGGCTACCGCCCCGAGATCGAGGGGCTGCGCGCGGTCGCGTCACTCCTGGTCGCCACGTTCCACATCTGGTTGGGCCGCGTCTCCGGAGGCGTCGACGTCTTCTTCGTCGTCGCCGGCTTCCTCACCACCCTGACCCTCCTCGGCCAGATCCGCCGCTACGGGCGGGTGCGGCCGGTCGCCTTCCTCACCCGGCTCGCCTCCCGGCTCTTCCCGGCGGCCGCGGTGGTGCTGGTCGTCGTCGCGGCGCTCTCGCCGCTGCTCCTGCGCCCCTCCCAGCTGCTGCAGACCTTCACCGAGGTGCTCGCGTCGACGTTCTACGTCGAGAACATCGCGCTCGCGCGGGCCGGAGTGGACTACCTCGCGCAGGACGATTTCCACTCGCCGGTGCAGAACTTCTGGGCGATGTCGGTGCAGGGGCAGTTCTATCTGATCTGGCTCGGCCTGGTGCTCGTCGCGACCCTCATCGCCGTCGTGCTGCGCCGGCGCGCGCAGCTGCCGCGGATCCTGCTGGTGCTCGTCGCGGCGCTCACCGTGCTCTCGTTCGCCCTCTCGGTGGTGCTGGTCGGGGTCGACCAGCCGACCGCCTACTACAGCACCCTCGCGCGCTCGTGGGAGTTCGGCCTCGGCTCGCTCGCGGCGCTCGTGCTCCCGGGCCGCGTGCTGCCGGCCGCTCTGCGCACGGTCGCCGGCTGGCTGGGGCTGATCGGAGTCGTCTCCTGCGGCTTCGTGCTCCAGGTCTCGACCGCGTTCCCCGGTGCCGCCGCGCTCTGGCCGACCGTGTCCGCGCTGCTCGTGCTCGTCGCCGGCAGCGGACCCGCTCCGGAGTTCGGGGTCGCCCGCCTGCTCGCCACGCGCCCGCTGGTCTGGCTCGGCGGCATCAGCTACGGCCTCTACCTCTGGCACTGGCCGCTCCTGGTCTTCTGGCGCGAGAGCACCGGCGAGGACCCGGGCGCGCTCGCCGGGCTCGGGATCGTTGCCGCCGCGACCCTGCTCGCCGCCGCCTCGAAGCGCTTCCTCGAGGATCCGCTGCACCGCCGCGCCCCCGTCGAGCGCCCGCGCCGCCTCCGTCCGCTCGCCCCGGCCGCCCTGCTGGCCGCCGCCGCACTGGTCGGAGTGACAGGACTCGGCGGCACGAACGCCGCGATCGCGGCCGACCTCTCCCGCGCGCACGCCCTCCCCGTCTCGACCGAGGGCTGCGTCGGAGCGGCGGCGCTCGCGAACGCCTGCCCCGACTCCTGGAGCACCAGCCTCCCCGCGGTCGACGCCTCGGAGGACGGCTCCGTGCTCAACACCGACGAGTGCAGCACCGGCAACTCGGGCACCGAGCTCAAGGAGTGCCGCTTCGGCGACCCCGGCGGCCAGCGCGTGCTGTTGATCGGCAACTCGCATGCGGCCTCCTTCTTCCCCGCGTTGCGCGGAGTGGCGCAGGAGCGCGGCTGGGACCTGCACAGCTACTACAAGACGGGCTGCGTCTTCTCGACCGCCGAGCGCCGCGACGACTCGGAGTCCGCCCGGCGCTCCTGCGACGTCTGGAACGGGAAGCTCCAGGAGGCGCTCGCGGCCGCGGACCCGTACGACCTCGTGGTCACCGCCTACTCCGCGAAGAAGTCGGTGTTCGTCGACGCGTCAGGCACTCCCGACGAGCAGGCCGGCATCGACGGGTTCCACGAGTCGTGGGCGCCGCTGATCGCCCGCGGATCCACGGTGGTCGCGATCCGCGACAACCCGGTGCTGCCCTCGCTCTCGCTGCTGGCCTGCGCGGAGCAGCCCGGCACCGCTGCCGAGTGCAGCGTCCCGCTCGAGGAGGCCTTCGCCGACCGCGAGCTGATGGCCGCCGCCGCCGACGGCTGGCCGGGCGCCGCCTCCGTCGACCTCACCCGCTGGTTCTGCGATGACCGGGGCTGCCCGCTCGTCATCGGCGGAGTGAAGGTGTACCGCGACCTCGGCCACCTCACCGAGTCGTACGCGCGGACGCTGACCTCCTACCTCGGCGAGGCGCTGGATCCGCTCCTCGGCTGACGTCCTCTCGCGCCCACTCCGGACACATGCAAGACTGCTTATATGAGCAGGGATCCGAGCCGCTGATGGGCCACTCGCACGGCAGTCCGGCCGGCTCCGCGGCGGCCAGACACCGGCGCCCCCTGCTGGCCGCCTTCGCGCTGACCGCGGCGTTCATGGTCGTCGAGTTCGCGGTCGGAGTCGCGACGGGCTCGCTCGCATTGCTCTCGGACGCCGCGCACATGGGCACCGATGTGCTCGCCCTGGGGATGTCGATCGCGGCGATCTCGCTCGCCGCGCGCCCCGCCGCGAAGGGCCGCACCTACGGCTCCTACCGCCTCGAAGTCCTCGCCGCCCTCGCGAACGGCCTGCTCCTGTTCGCCGTCGCCGCCTTCGTGATCGTGGAGGCGGTGCGCCGCTTCGCCGAGCCGCCCGCGGTACCCGGCGGCCCCCTCCTGATCACCGCCGTCGTGGGCCTGACGGTCAATCTGGTGAGCCTGCGGCTGCTGTCCGTCGGCGCGAAGGAGAGCATCACCCTCCGCGGAGCCTCGCTGGAGGTGCTCGGTGACGCGCTCGGTTCGGTCGGAGTGATCGTGGCGGCGATCGTGCTGCTCACGACGGGGTGGGCGTGGGCCGATCCGATCGTCGGCGTGCTGATCGGGCTGCTGATCCTGCCGCGCACCTGGTCGCTGACCCGTCAGGCGCTGGGGATCCTGATGGAGTCGGCGCCCGCGCACGTGGACCTCGCCGCCCTCGAGCGCGACGTCTGCGCCGTCCCCGGTGTGCTGGCGCTGCACGACCTGCACGTGTGGACGATCACCTCGGGGATGGAAAGCGCCACCGGCCACGTGGTCGTCGCGCCCGACGCCGACTATCGAGCGGCGCTCTCGCGGGTGCTCGCTGTCCTCCGCGAGCGCCACGGCATCGACCACGCGACGATCCAGTGCGAGCCGGAGGCCTTCCCCGAGACGACGCACCGGCCCTGAGCGGCGTCCCCACACCCCAAAAGTTGTCGCACTCGAGGGCGAGTGCGACAACTTTTGGATTCTTGCGGCCGCAGCGGTTCTGTGTGAGCTCGTCAGTGTGCGGCGGCGTCGGCGTGGGGCATGCGGAGGCGGGAGACGCCCAGCACGACGCCGGCAACGATCAGCCCGAGCACGAGGCCGAAGACCATCGAGACGGCGGTGTCGGCCAGCCACACGACCACCGGGCCGGCGCCCTCGACGGCGTGCGTGACGGCGTGGACGACGTCGTAGGGTCCGTGCCACACCGTCTCGGCGAGGTTCGCGACGACCAGGTGACCGCCGACCCAGAGCATCGCGAGCGTCCCGATGATGCTGATCGCGCGGAACACGGCCGGCATCGACGCGACGATCCTCGCTCCGGTGCGCCGCACGCCGCGGGCCGCGTTCTTCATCAGGCGCAGGCCCACATCGTCGATCTTCACGAGGAGGGCCACGGCGCCGTAGACGAGCAGGGTCATCCCCAGCCCGACGACCAGCAGCGCGCCGAGCGTGGGCCAGATGCCGAAGTCAGGGTCGAGACCGTCGAGCGCGATCAGCATGATCTCGGTGCTGAGGATGAGGTCGGTGCGGATGGCGCCGAAGACGAGCTTCTTCTCGTCGCGCGCCTCCGACTCGTGGCCACCGTGCGAGACGCCGAACCACTCCAGCACCTTCTCCGCCCCCTCGAAGCAGAGGAAGCCGCCGCCGAGGATCAGCAGGTACGGCAGGACCTGCGGCGCGAAGGCCGAGAGCAGCAGGGCCAGCGGAATGATGATGACGAACTTGTTGAACAGGCTCCCCAGCGCGATCCGCCCCACCACCGGCAGCTCCCGCGCGGGCGTGAGGCCCTGCACGTACTGCGGGGTGACGGCCGCGTCGTCGATCACGACGCCCGCCGTCTTGGCGCTCGCCTTCAGAGCGGCGGTGAGGATGTCATCGACAACCGCCAGCAGGCCGACCGACATGTGCGTCTCCTTGAGAGTCCGGGGTGAGAGGGCTCACAGTATCGCGCGCGGGAGACCGTCTCCGCTTTCTCCCGTGCGCGATCTGCAGGCAACCGTGCGATCAGCAGGAGTTCCGTGCGATCAGCAGGAGTTCCGTGCGATCAGCAGGAGTTCCGTCGGTGGGAGCGCTCTCCGCCGCTGATCGTGGTCGCACGAACCAGGAAAGTCCTGCACATCGCACCTCAGTTGCTGACACGAGGTCGGGCCATCAGTGTCGGCAGCGGCCGCCTCGATCGGGCGGAAGTTCCGGACCTCAGAGCCGAGACTTCTGATCCGAGCCGCTTCCGCTCCTCGGCGGCCGGGTCGATCAGAAAGATGGGGGCCGTCCGCACCCGACCAGCCTCTGGAGGCCCTTGTGAACGACTCGATCCCCGATGACCCCCGCACAACCCGCATCGACGATGGCTGGAGCAACCCCGCCGCGGAGAGTGTGCACCGACGGGTCTTCGTGAAGGGCGCGGCATGGGCGGTTCCCGTGGTTGCCGTCTCCCTCGCGACTCCGGCTGCGGCTGCCTCGGGGTCGCCGACCTTGACGTTCACGGAAGCGTCCTACAGAGGCTCCGCCTGCACGGCGATCACCGGCGTGCAGGTCTCGCGTACCACCGACGGAAGCACGGCGGACGCGGGCAAGACCATCACCGTGACCCTGAAGGACGGCTACACCTTCGCCGGAGGGAAGACCACCTACTCGGGGACAACGGACTCGAAGGAGCTCCTCACCCTCCCCGACATCACGGTGCCAGCCGACGGCGGCACCAGCCGCTTCGGGGCATCCTCCGATTCGCTCAGCACGAGCGCGCCGGTCAGCGCCCCCGCCTCCACCGCCGCCCGCAATCACCAGTGGAACACCAGCGATGGTGGGGCAGTCGAGGACTACCCGAACATCCCGAAGGACTCGAAGGCGGTCGGTTACGGCTTCTTCCTCACACCCGACAACGAGCTCTGGTGGAAGACGCGAAAGACCGCGATCGCCAAGAGTGTGACCTCTGCGGTCGGCGAGCACGTCGACTCCACAACCGCCGATTACGTCACGTATACGACCGCAGACGGAAATTTCCAGTGGGACACCACGGGCGAGGACGGAACGCTCGAGACCTATCCGAAGATCCCCAAGAAGTCGAAGGCGGTCGGTTACGGCTTCTTCCTCACACCCGACAACGAACTGTGGTGGAAAAAGCGCGAAACTGCAATCGCGACGAACGTGACATCCGCCGTCGGCGAGCACGTGGACTCCACTATGGCGGACTACGTCACCTACACCACAGCCGACGGGAACTACCAGTGGAACAGCGCGGACGGGGGAACACTCGACACCTTCCCGAATATCGCGAAGAACTCGAAAGCCGTCGGCTACGGCTTCTTCCTCACTCCGGACAATGAACTCTGGTGGAAGACCCAGGAAACCGCCGTGGCGAAGAATGTGACCTCCGCCGTCGGCGAACACGTCGACTCCACCATGGCGGACTACGCCACCTTGACGACCGCCGACGGCAACTATCAGTGGAAGAGCGGCGGCAAGGAGGGGACGCTTACGACGTTTGCCAAGGTCCCGAGCAACTCGAAGGCGGTTGGTTACGGCTTCTTCCTCACACCCGACAAGGAACTCTGGTGGAAGACCCGCGAGAGCGCCGTCGCGAAGAATGTGACCTCCGCCGTCGGCGAGCACGGCGACTCCAGCATGGCCGACTACGCCACCTACACCACCGAGCCCTCCTGTAGCTGAGGCACGAAGGGCCGCCCGGTCGACGATCGGGCGGCTCTGCCGTGCCGCGACGGAGCCGCCCGCGGGGACAACGACGTCGCTGGGGATCACCCTCGGGGATCCCCGGAGGCATCTGGAGTGGTGGTGCTTCCGGCAGAGCGGCGGCGCATCGGGGCCTCGGCGTCGAGCGCGGCCTCGACCTCTGTGATTGTGCGCGAGAGGGCCGATGGAGCCGGGAACCGGCCTATCGGGCCGGCGCGAGGGCGTACTGAGAACCTATCTGAGTGAGGACCTGTTCGATCGGCATGTACTGCATGAGGTTCACGTACTCCCCCAGGCCCGCTCTCTGGATGATGCCGTACAGCCGTCCGTCCTCGCTGATGACGGGCCCCCCGGAATCACCTTGTTCGAGGCCTTGAGCGTTCGTTGAGCGGGCCATCAGGCCCTCGTCGTGTCCCCAATTCACAGGCCTGTTCGCCTCCGACACCCAATTGCAATTCACTCCCGTGTCCACCCCGCTCGTGCAGAAGCGCTCGCCCGGCGCGGGGCTGCCCGGCGGTCTCATGGGCACCGCTCGTTCCCCGCCCCTCGTGCTCATGATGACCTTGCCCGCAGCACGCGGCTCCACCGCGCTCCCGGCGAAGCACGACTGGATGGATCCGAAGCATGCCCTCGGCGCTGGAGAGGTGTAGGGCGGGATCACAGCGAGTTCGACGTCGTTGGTCGCGGACATCCACACAACACTGCCGACGTTCTGGTGGTTCAGGCCGATACTCGCGCCGATTCCCGAGGAGCAGTGCTTGGCGAGGAGGACGTATCGCGTCGCGGCCACATACGGAGAGACAAGGGAGCCCGGCCCGACCCGTGAGAGCACTGCGCCGACCGTGCACTCGCTCCCACCGGGCAACGTCAGCGCCGTTCCGGCGACGATGGGGAAGCGGGCTCGCACCTGATCCTCGGCGCTCGCAGGGGTGGCGGAGCCGACGAGCGCGGCGACCATCATGAGGATGCTCATCAGACAGAGAGTCTTTTTTCGCGTGCGATCGGCGCGATGAGACGTCATTGCTGTACCTTTCAGAAAAGATCACCGTCGCTGCGCCTCAGCGAAAGAGAGGCGTGGCTTCGAAAATCGTGAGTGACGTCTCACTGGTCGGGATCGCGCTCGGGCGCAGAAGATCGACTATCCGGAGACACGCCGGGCGAATACCCGGTCCGCGATGATAGTAACCCGAATTCCTTCTCGCCCTCATCCTCGTCTCGTGAGTGTTCTCGCACTCTTCACCACGTGTTGACACTTCCTTGCGTGGCATTCGAGGAGAGCGGGATCCGCGTGGAGGCGCAGGATTAATAATGTCGCGGCGCGCCCGCATCGAAGGCAGACCTCGGGTCACGTCGGAGCTCAGCCTTCGAGTCCTGTACATCGGACGGATGTCCTGCAGATCGGACGAAGCCCTGCGCATCGCACGGAGTCCTGCAGATCGCGCCCTAAGAGGCGGCCGGAGCCGGCCCTGTGCTCTCCCGCACCACCAGCCGGGTCTGCACCAGCGAGACCCCCGTGCGCTCGCCCGATTCGAACTCGCGCAGCAGGATGTCGACCGAGCGTCGCACCGTGTCACCGAAGAACTGCCGCACGGTCGTCAGCGGCGGCCAGAAGCTCGCCGACTCCTCCATGTCGTCGAAGCCGGCCACGCTCACCTCCCCGGGCACGGCTCGTCCGGCCTCGTGCAGCGCGCGCAGCACGCCGAGCGCCATCTGGTCGTTCGCGGCGAAGATCGCGGTGACCTCGGGGTCGGCGGCGAGCCGCTGGCCGAGGCGGTAGCCGGAGTCGCTGGACCAGTCGCCGACCAGAACCTCCGGCACCGGGGCGCCGCGCTCGATCAGGGTCGACTCCCACGCCTCGTGGCGGCGCTCGGCGGAGGAGGAGCGGTCCGGGCCAGCGATGTGGTGCACGGTGCGGTGGCCGAGTCCGAGCAGGTGCTCGACGGCCTGGCGGGCGCCGGAGACCTGGTCGGTGTCGACCACGGGGTACTTCTCACCGCCCGCGGAGTCGACGACCACCACGGGCAGGTCCGGCGGGAGGACGATGTCGGCCCCGTCGAGCAGGTGCGCCTCGACGATGACGATGACGCCGTCCACCGCCTCCTCGCTCAGCCGGTGGAATGCGACCGAGACCTCGCCCGGGGTGGGGTGCGAGACGGGGATGAGGGTGATCGAGTAGCCCGCGTCGGCGGCCGCGAGCGCGATGGCATCGAGGGTGCGCATGTTGCCGAACGAGGACAGCATGGCCATGATCACACCGATGCTGTGGAAGCGGCCGGTGCGCAGCGCCCGCGCCGCGCTGTTCGGCCGGTAGCCGAGGGCGCGCATCGCCTCGAGGACCCGCTCGCGCGTCTGGGCGTCGACGTTCTGTCTGCCATTCGAGACCCGCGACACCGTCTGGCCCGAGACGTTCGCGCGCCGGGCCACCTCCGCCATCGAGACACCGCGCCGCGGCCGGCTGGTCGGAGAGGGGCGATCGGTCTCGAGTGACATGGGCTTTCCTTTATAGTGCGCCGCCCGCCGGAGGTGGGGCACAGCGCACCGAATCGCGACACCACCGCTGTCGCGGATGGCGACGTGACCATGCTGCGGTGACGTCCCACCGTGTCGACCTCGACATGGCAGCCCAGCAGGCCACCGGCGTCGGCGCGCAGCCGATCGACAGCCTCGTGATCACGGGCTGAGCCTGACACCCGCGAGAGTCCAAAAGTTGTCGCACTCGACGCCGAGTGCGACAACTTCTGGACAGTGGGCACCTGGTCAGGAGCGCGCTCGACGCCGGCCCGGCGAAAACGGTCGGCGGTGGAGGGCATGCGTCCATCCTGAGGGAGCGGCCTCGTCAGCGCTCGAGGGCGGGCGGATGGTCGCCGTGCCGGTGGACGATGCGCCAGCCCTGATCGTCGAAGCGGCGGTAGACGTGGGTGACGCGGATGACCACGGGCTTCAGCTCGCCGCCGTCGAGGCGGGTTTCGCCGGTCTCGTGACCGACCGTGTACGCCAGGTCTCCCGACGCGTGCACGACGTCGTAGTGCGGTCGGAGCACCCCCGCGGCGAATCGCCCGGCGACCCAGCCGAGGGTCTCGTCGATCGCCGGCCGCCCACGCTCGATCGTGCCGAAGGCGCCGAAGAGGGTGGAGTCGGCGGAGTCGGCCCAGCAGCGGCGGTAGGGCTCCGGGTCGCCCGCGGCCATCGCGGCCAGGCCCGCCTCGACCGCGGCGAGGGCGGCGACGAGGTCGACGGGCAGATCGGAGGAGTCGGGCCGGGCTGAGGAGTCGTCGTGCATGAGGGGACTCTAGTCAGCAGAAGGACCGAGGGGTGTCCGCTGACGCATCCTTCCTTCTCGCCGAGCGCCTCCCCTCCTGCCGCGTCCGCTACGCGATGCCGAGTCTGAACTCCGGAAAGCACGACGGCGACTGCTTCGCATTCCGGATAGCGGTGTGTGCCCTCCGGAGGAGAAGCGTATTTTCGAAGAACAGTCGGCGGCCCGACCGTTCGGGTCCACCAGCCTGCGGAGCAGGCGCCCGCACCATCGGGACGACGGCGTCCGGGCCCCACATTCCGGGGCCAGATATCCCCGGACCGGTACCCCAAGGCCGCTACTCCGGGACCGACAACCATCCCTCACGACTCGACTCCACCGACGATGCAACCCGGGTCTGCGTTCGACTCGCACGTCCCCTCTCCCCTCGAACTCGCACTCCCCCTCCCGGCGGCACTCGCCGGGACAGCCACCGTCGCGGCCGTCTCCGCGACACAGCACAGAACGGCGGCACACATCATGGGCGCTCTCCTCTACGGCACTCCCCCCACCTCGCACGAGATCGACGACCGCGCGCTCGCGCATCTCCAGATCGTCATGATCAACAAGTTCCGTCGGGAGGAGGCGTTCGCGTTCCAGCTCGATGCGTCAAGCGCGCACGGCACCGGCCGCCAGACACTGTGGCTGCACCCGACCATCCCGCTGCAGTTCTCGTTCCACGGCAGCCGCATCCCGGCGATCAACTCGACCTGGGTGAGAGCCCTGATGGAGGAGGCCAACAGCGGGCGCGGCCTGCGCATCGTCGCCGAACCGGCGCAGCAGTCCGAGTCCTCCGGGCTCACGCACGCGGCCTGAGCACGCCGTGCCTGAGCGCGCCGTGCCCGGAGGCGACCCCGACCGTTCGGAGCCGATTGAGGTCACCGACTTCGTCGAACTCGCCGGTGCGATGCCGGACGAGGTGGGCTTCGAGTGCTCATCGACGGTGGCCGGAGTGAGCGGCGCGCTCCGCGTGACGCCGGACTCTCTGGTGCTGCGGAGCGCGGCCATCGGCGCCTCGACCCAGGTCGGCACCCACGACATCCGCTCGTGGCGGGCCACCCCGGCCGGAGCCACGTTCTCCCTCGCGGTCGAGACCGGAGCGCGGCACACCGTGGTGCTGCTCAGCCAGTTCCAGGCCGCCACAGTCCAGGCGATGACCCGTGCCGCAGGGCCAGCGGCCAGTTTATCCGCCTAGCGAAATTCCCGGATGGGGCACACTGTCGCCGACGCCCACCGTGCGATTCTGGTGCCGATGGATCAGAACGACGAGGTCACTCGCTCCGATATCGGCGGGCGCGACATCGAGCAGGCGCGGGCCCTGTTCGAGCAGTTCTACAACGGACACCGCTTCGTCGTCGAACCCAGCACGAACTTCTCGTACCGCTACACCTCCGTCGGCGACGGCGACGTCACCCTCCGCGGGAGCCAGTTCGCCGGATCCGTGCAGGGTTCCATCCAGACCGAGGGCGAGTACGTCGTCTCGTGGCTGACCGCGGGCGAGGGAGTCACTGATCTCGACGGCGACGCGGTGACCCTCGGATTCGGGCGGCCGGCGATCTTCGTCAACGGCCGGCCCAGCCGGTTCGAGTTCCACGACTACCGGCAAAACCTCATTCACTTCGACAGCTCCTACCTCGAGCGCATTGCGGAGGAAGTGGAGGGCACGAGCGGTCCCCTCCTCTTCGACACCACCGCCCGGCCCGAGGGCGCGGCGCTGCGGCGCTGGTCGGCGACGGTCGCCACGGTCGCGCGGGTGATCTACGACGCCGACAGTTCGCCACTCCTGCGCCACGAGGCCGACCGCGCGGTCGCGGTGGCGCTGCTCGAGACATTCCCGCATGCGTCACTCGACACCCCCGGCGACCTCGGAGTGCCCCGCTCGGGGCGGCTGCGGTTGGCGATCGAGTTCATGTACGCGCACGCCCACGAGCCGCTACGGACCGAGCGGATCGCCGAGGCGGCGGGCACGGGCCTGCGGACGCTGCAGAGCGAGTTCCGCCGTGAATTCGGTTTCACCGCGGTCGACTACCTGCGCCGCATCCGACTCGACGGAGTGCAGAAGGAGCTGCGGACAGGCGAACCCGGAGTCGTGAGCGTCAGCGAAGTCGCGCGACGCTGGGGCTTCGCGCACCTCGGCCGGTTCTCGGCCTCCTACGCCCATCGCTTCGGCGAGCGCCCCAGCGCCACGCTCGACTCCTGAACGCTCAGAGGTAGTCGGTCCCGCCGTCCGTGTCGTCCTCGTCCTCGCCGCGGGGCTGCACGGTCGGCCGAGCGGGCTGGAGTCGGCGAGTCTTTTCGCGCATCGACTCCACCGCCTCCGGGTCGTCGAGGTCGACACCGCGGTCGAGAGCCGGGCTGGTGAAGAGCTGGCTGGCCGGTCCGACCAGGAACCGGGTCTCCCCGCGCAGCCCCTCATCCGACAGGGACGGGACCACGACGAGGTCCGACTTGCCCACGTTGGCCAACGCCTGGGCGTACTCGACCACCGCCGAGCACACCTGGTCCCCCAGCAGCACGTATCCGCTCGCGTAATACAGCTTCTGCATCTCGTCCTCCCCAGGATCGCCGGACCGCCACTCCGGCCGGCGCGTCCTCCGACGGTAGGACGGCGGCCACCCTGCTCCCTACCCCTTGACGGGGTGGACCAGAGGGGTGCGGATCCTCTCCTGTGCTCACGCGTTGCCGCTGAGGCCGCCGCCCGGGGAGCACCGTCCGATTCGCAGGGGATGCGCACGGGAGAGCGCTCTCCTCGGCCCAAAGAACTCCGCGATGTCGGGATCCCCTGCGAATCGCACCCCCGGAGTCCTGCGCTCTCGGAACGTCAGCCCCGGTCGCGGACGGCACGCGCCAGCGACTCGAGGCGCTCGCGGTACTCGGGCCACCACTCCCGGGGAACCGGCGGCAGGTTGTCGCCGGGGGCGCGGAGGCCGACCTGCCCGTCGATCAGCTCGCGGACGATGTCGGCGTGACCCGCGTGCCGGTGCGTCTCCGCGGTGATGTGGACGAGGATCCGATGCAGCGAGACCTCGCGCGTGGTCCACCAGGGCACGACGCCCGGAGCCTCGAGCGGCAGTGCCGCGACTGTCGCATCGGAGTGGGCCCACACGCGGCGGTACAGCGCGACCACATCGGCGAGCGACTCGTCGGCCGTCGCCCACATGTCCGAGTTCGGCTCCGACTCCTCCTCCATCCACGGCATCGGCTCGGGGAACGGCCGCCCGAACACGACGCCGAGGTAGCCCGCCTCCGTGCCGGCCACGTGTTTCACCAGGCCGAGCAGATTCGTGCCCGTTGCGACCAGCGGCCGGCGCACGTCGTACTCGTCGAGCCCGTCGAGCTTGTGCAGCAGGGCGTCACGCCCCTCCTGCAGGTAGCGGAGGAGGGTCTGCTTCGCGTCGTCGCTCATTCCCCCAGCCTGCCGCGCCCGCCGTAACCACGCCAGGGCTGGGCCCGTGTTCATAACGAAGGAAGGATCGCCCCGCGGGCACCGGGATCCACGGATCCACGGGCCGCCGAAGCGATCCTTCCTGCGTTATGAACCGAATGAGGCCGGAATGCGCGCCCCCACTCGCTGAACCTCGGTCCCGACGAGGCGCTGGGAGGAGGCGTTCACCGCGGCGGCCGCGCCGACCAGTTCGAGCGCCGCCTCCGTCTCGCGCGTCGCGCAGTCCGGGCCCACCCACAGCTCGACGCGGCCCGGCTCGACGATCCGCACGCCCTCGCGCCCGGTGAAGGCCAGGCGCGCGGCCGGGACCTCGAAGCGCACCTCCGCCTCCTCGCCCGCCTCGAGCGGAACCCGCAGGTAACCGAGCAGCTGCGCCACCGGCCGTGTCACGCTCGCGAACACATCGCGGGCGTACAGCTGCACCAGGTCGGTACCCGCCCGCGCGCCCGTGTTGCGCACCCGCACGATCACCGTGAAGGACCCGCCGGTCGGAGCCGACTCCGCCACCGCCAGGTCCGTGCGGGCGAAGGTTGTGTACGAGAGCCCGTGGCCGAACGGCCGCACCGGCGTGCTGTCGGCCGAGGTCACGTCCGAGGGGCCGCCGAGGATCGGGTGCAGGTACGAGAACGGCTGCGCCCCGGCCGAGCGCGGCAGCGAGACGGGCAGGTGCCCGGAGGGAGTGACGCGGCCAGAGACGACCCCGGCGATCGCGCCGGCCCCCTCCTCCCCCGGGAAGAACGCCTGCACCACAGCGGCCGGAGCGTTCGGCCCGTCGAGCGCCCAGCCCACCGCAGAGGGGCGGCCGGTCAGCAGCACGAGCACGACCGGAGTGCCGGTCGCCACCACGGCCTCGACCAGCTCGCGCTGACGACCCGGCAGCTCCAGGCTCTCCATGTCGTTGCCCTCGCCGACCGTGCCGCGGCCGAACAGGCCCGCCCGGTCGCCGACGACCACGATCGCGACGTCGGAGTCGGTGGCCGCCTGAACTGCCTCGGCGATCCCGGAGGCGTCGTCGCCCTCGACCGCGCAGCCCTCGGCCAGCACCAGCTCCGCCGAACCGAACTCGTCCGCCAGCGCGTCCGCGACCGTCGGGATCTCGAAGCCCAGCGGCACGCCCGGGTGGTGCGCCAGCACGTGGTTGGCGAAGGAGTAGCAGCCCATCAGGGCGGGCGCGCTGTCGGCGTTCGGGCCGATCAGCGCGAGGCGGCGGGGCGGAGCGAGCGGCAGCACGCCGTCGTTCGCGAGCAGCACCACCGACTCCTCGGCCAGGCGGCGGGCGATGTCGCGGTGGGTGGGCGAGTCCAGGTCGATCGACTCGGGGGCGTCGTCGAAGCGCGCGTCGAGCAGGCCGAGCCGCTCCTTCTGCGCGAGCACCCGCAGCACGGCCCGGTCGACCAGAGCTTCGTCGGCCTCGCCGGCCCGGATGCGCGCGGCCAGCGGAGCGAGGAACGCGTCGCCGGTGGGCAGCTCCACGTCGATCCCCGCGGCGAGCGCCCGTTCTGCCGCCTCGCCCAGGTCGGCAGCGACCGCGTGCATCAGGTGCAGGAACGCGACGGAGAAGTAGTCGGCGACGACCACTCCGTCAAAGCCCCAGCGCTCGCGCAGCACACCGGTGAGGTAGGCGGGCGTCGCTCCGACCGGGTCTCCGTCGATCTCGGCGTAGGAGTTCATCACGGAGCGGGCGCCGCCGTCGCGGATCGCCATCTCGAACGGCGGCAGCAGGACGTCTGCGATCTCGCGCGGTCCGGCGTGCACCGGCGCGTGGTTGCGCCCCGCGCGGGAGGCGGAGTAGCCGATGAAGTGCTTCAGCGTCGCGTCGACTCCGGCCGACTGGAGTCCTTGCACGTAGGCGGTGCCCAGCGTGCCGACGACGTACGGGTCCTCGGCGATGCACTCGTCGACGCGGCCCCAGCGCGGGTCGCGGATCACGTCGAGCACGGGCGCCAGGCCCTGGTGGATCCCGAGCTCGCGCATCGAGCCGCCGATCACGGCGCCCAGCTCGGCCACGAGCTCCGGGTCGAAGGAGGCGCCCCAGGCGAGCGGAGTCGGGAACGTCGCGGCCTGCCAGGCGGCCAGACCGGTCAGGCACTCCTCATGCACGATCGCGGGGATGCCCAGTCGCGTCTCCTCGACGAGCCGCCGCTGCTCGCTCCACAGCCACTGCGCGCGCTCGAGCGGATCGACGGGGCGCGTGCCGTAGACGCGGGTGAGCTGGCCGATCCCCTCGCGGGTGGCCTCGGCGTATCCGGTCGAGGTCGCCATCTCGCCGGCGAGCGGAGCGACGACCTCCCCGCCCTGGTCGACCCAGTAGCCGACGAGTTGGGCGAGCTTCTCCTCCAGCGTCATCCGGTCCAGCAGCTCGGTGGTGCGGGCGGACGGAGCCTGGGGGTCCTCTGGTGCGTGCGGTGCGGTCACGGTGCGACCCTTTCTGCGGGTGGGGCGGCGGGCGCAGGAGCCGCAGCGGGAGCCGGAGCGGGAGCCGGAGCGGCGGGCGGAGCGGCGGCAGGCGCGCGGAGCGATCCGCTCATCCCTTCACCGCCCCCGTGAGCCCACCGACGATGCGGCGCTCGAAGACGCTGAAGAAGATCAGCGCCGGGATCATCGACAGCGACACGAAGGCGAGCACCTTCGCCGTATCGACGGAGTACTGCGACGAGAACGCCTGCACCCCGAGCGGGAGCGTGAAGGTCGACTCGTTGTTGAGGATGAACAGCGGCAGCAGGTAGCTGTTCCAGCTCGCGATGAACGCGAGGATCCCCGTCGTGATCACGCCCGGCATCGCCAGGCGCACGACCATCCGGAAGAAGAATCCGATCCGGCTGCAGCCGTCGATAAAGGCCGCCTCCTGGATCTCGTCCGGGATCGCGCGCAGGAACGGCACCAGGATGATGATGGTGGTCGGTAGGCCGAACGCAATCTGCGGCAGGACAACTCCGGCGAGCGAGTTCATCAGGCCGAGGCTCTTGATCACCAGATAGAGCGGAGTGATCGCTACGGTCATCGGAAACATCAGGCCGGCGGCGAAGAGCGCGTAGAACACGCCTCGCCCGGTGAAGTCGTAGCGGGCCAGGACGTAGCTCGCCATCAAGCCGAGTACGACCACGCCGAGCGTGGTGGCAAGTCCCGCAATCGTGGAGTTGCCGACCTCCTGCCAGAACACGCCGCCAGTGATCACGTCGAGGTAGTTCTGCACGTTCCACGGCGAGGGCAGGCCTGCCGGATCGGTGGTGATCTGCGCGTTCGTGCGGAAGCCACCGAGGATGATGTACGCCACCGGAGCGAGCATCAGCGCGATCACGACGATCGCCACGACGTAGGCGATGGTGGTGCCGCGGCCCAGCGGCTGCTTGCGCCGCTTCACCGCGAGCGGCCGAGGCGTCTGGGGAGTGATCGGCGGGGCGGTCATCGTCGTGCCGGTCATCGCTTGTCTCCCGTCAGTGCGCCCGCCGTGTCGCGCCGAAGCACGAAGCGCTGGTAGAGCAGCGCCACCACGAGCGAGATCAGGAACAGGACCACCGCGACGGCGTTCCCGTATCCGTAATTGCCGGCGTTGCGGCCGTTGGTGACCAGGTAGATCGCCATAGTCGAGGTGCCCGCGGTCGAGGACACGTATTGCCCCCAGATGATGTAGACCAGGTCGAACAGCTGGAGCGCGCCGATGATCGAGAGGAACGCCCAGATCCGCAGGGTCGGTGCGAGCAGGGGCAGGGTGATCCGCCGCTGCACCTGCCAGTAGGAGGCGCCGTCGATGGCCGCGGCCTCGGACAGCTCCTCGGGGATGCCCTGGAGGCCCGCGAGGAAGAGGATCACCGCGAAGCCGATGTACTTCCAGGTGATGATCAGCATCAGCGTCCAGATCGCGATCGCCGGATCCGAGAGCCAGTCCTGCTTCAGCGCGCCGAGGCCGACCTTCTCGAGCAGGCCGTTGACCGCTCCGCTGGTCTGGAGCATCAGGCTCCAGCCGGTGCCGACGACGACCTCGGAGATCACGTACGGCACGAAAATGAGGACGCGGATGATCGACTGCCCGCGCAACTTGCGGTTCAGCAGCAGCGCCAGGAGGATCGCGACCGGACCCTGAAGCACCAGTGAGAGCACCACGATGATGCCGTTGTGCGCGAGGGCGTCGTGGAAGGTCGGGTCCTGCAGGATCGTCAGGTAATTGCGGAAGCCGACGAAATCCGTCGGCGCCCCGTAGCCCTGCCAGCTGAAGAAGCCGTAGTAGGCCGCCATCACGACCGGGAAGATCACGAAGGCGAGGAAGACGATCAGCGCCGGGCCGACCAGGAGCGCGATCTCGAAGCGCCCCGCCCAACCCACGCTACGGCGGCGCCGCCGCACCGGAGGCGTCGAAGTGACGCCTCCGGTGCGCTCGGTCCCGCGGGGCTCATCCACTCCGAGGAGCGGGCTCTCGCGGAGTGCCACAGTGACTAGGCCTTCGCTGCGGCGGCGTTGACGGCCTCGACCAGCTGCTCGGGGTCGCTTTTGCCGGCGAGAAGGTCGACGACTCCGACGTTCAGCGCGTTGCCGACGTTGAGGCCGTACACGGTGTCCAGCCACTGCGAGACGTACGGCGCCGAGTTGTACGCCGCGAGGATCTGCTGCAGGTACGGCTCGGTGACCGCCTCCTGCGCCACGGTGTTCACCGGGGGCGCGTTGAAGGCCGCGTAGTACTCCTTCTGCACGTCGGCGGTGGCCAGGTAGTTGAGGAAGTCGACGCACTCGTCGGGAGCACCCGCCGAGCAGGAGTAGCCGTCGACGCCGCCCATGATCGCGCCGGCCTCGCCGTCACCGCCGTCGATCTCGGGGAAGGGGAACCAGCCCAGGTCGGGCAGCGGCTTCTCGTCGGGGGTGAGGGAGGCGATGACGCCGGGGTTCCAGGCGCCCATGAGCTCCATCGACGCCTGGTGGTTGGCGAGGAGTCCGGCCGAGCTGCCCGCGCCCTGCTGGGCGGCGGTGGTGAGGAAGCCCTCGTTGAAGGGCTCGGTGCCCGAGAAGTCCTGCAGGTCCTTGCCGGCGCGCACCCAGCAGTCGTCCGAGAAGTCCTTCGTGTCGGCCGCCTCGGCCATCGTGTCGGCGCTGCACTCGCGCAGCGCGAAGAAGTAGTACCAGTGCGCGGCGGGCCAGGCGTCCTTGGCGCCGAGCGCGACGGCCTGAGCACCGCTGCCCTTGATCTTCGTGATCGCGGAGTCGAGCTCGTCGATCGTCTTCGGAGTCTCGGTGACGCCCGCTGCGGTGAAGAGGTCCTGGCTGTAGAAGAGACCTCCTGGGAGGACCGCGACCGGCATCGCCCAGACCTTGTCGTCGAGGGTGTTCGCCGAGAACGAGCCCTCGGGGATCTCACTGCGCGCCTGGTCGGAGATGCCTCCGGTGAGGTCCTTCAGCTGGCCGCCCGCGACCATCCCCGCGAGCTTCCCTCCGCCTCGCTGAAGGAAGATGTCGGGGGCGTCGCCCGAGTTGAGCGCGGTCTGAAGCTTGCCGTCGAGGTCCTCGTTCTGAATGGCCTGCGACTCGATGCTCACTCCGGGGTTGGCGGCCTCGAAGTCCGTGATGGTCTTCTCCCAGAACTCCTGGCCGGGGCCCGTCGTGGAGTTCTGCCAGAGGGTCATCGCGACGGTGCCGTCGCTCGATCCCGAATCCTGGGCCGAGCAGCCGCTGAGGGCCGCGACCGTGCCGAGCAGGGCGGCTGTCACCACTGCGATCTTCCTGAACTTCATCGTTCAACCGTTCTCTTCATCGAGGGCGCCGCCTGGTGCACCGGCGCCGTGAGGGTTTCCGCCTGCGCGGGTGGAGCCAGTGTCCGCAGTGGTTGCGAAACTGGTCAAACGTTTTCGAAATGGTTTTCGAAGGGGGGATTATCGTCGGGGTCATGACTGCGCGACCCACCATCCACGACGTCGCCGCCGCGGCCGGAGTGTCGGTGGCGACGGTATCCAAGGCCGTGAACGGCCGCTACGGGGTCGCGCCCGCCACTGCCACGCGCGTGCTCGAGGTGGTGCGCGAGCTCGGCTACGAGTCGAGCCTGGTTGCGAGCAGCATGCGCTCACGACGCACGGGCGTGATCGGCGTGCTCGTCGCCGGGTTCGAGCCGTTCAGCGCTGAGATCCTCAAGGGCGTCGGGTCGGTGCTGGCGGAGTCGCGCTTCGACCTGCTCGCCTACTCCGGCTCGCACGAGGGGGAGCAGGAGGGCTGGGAGCGGCGCTCGCTCAGCCGCCTGAGCGGCACCCTCATCGACGGCGCGATCCTGGTCACGCCGACCGTGGTGAGTGCCCCCTCCGACATCCCGCTCGTCGCCGTCGATCCGCACACCGGCCGCGCCGATCTGCCGACCGTCGAGTCCGACAACTTCGGCGGCGCCCTGCTGGCCATCCGCCACCTTGTCGCGCTCGGGCACCGCCGCATCGGCTTCGTCGCCGGCCGCGGCGACCTCCGCTCGGCGCGGCTGCGCGAGGCCGGCTATCGGGCAGCACTGGCGGAGGCGGGCATCGCCTTCGACGAGCGCCTCCTGCGGGTGGGCAACTACCACCGCGACACCGCGCGACGCCCCGCCTCCTCGCTACTGTCGCTCCCGGATCGTCCGAGCGCCGTCTTCGCCGCGAACGACGTCTCTGCGCTCGCGATCATCGAGACCGCCGCGCACCTGGGGCTCGCCGTCCCGCACGATCTCTCGGTGGTCGGCTTCGACGACGTCCCAGAGGCCGCCCGCTTCGACCCGCCGCTGACGACCGTCCGCCAGCCGATGCAGACCCTCGGCGCGACCGCTACCGAGATGCTGATCGCCCTCATGTCCGGCCGCGAACCCCGCTCGCTGCACGTGCAGCTTCCGACGCAGCTCGTGCGCCGGGCGACGACGGGGCCGCCGGCATGAGCGATGACCTGGAGGACGACGGCCCGGCCGCCGTCCACGTCGCACTCGTCGACGCGCGAGAGCTGGTGGATCTCCCCGCGCTCGAAGCACTGCTCGACGAGCGCTTCGGGATCGAGGACTCGACCGGCCTCGTGCACTCGCGCCAGGAGTGGTCTCAGAGGAGCCCGCGTGAGTACTCTCATCGCCCTGCGGCGAGGACCGCGGAACCCGTGCCCCCATCTGGACATTCTCACCGAGAACACCGTTTCTCCTCTGTTCACGGACCTGAAGTTCAGGGAGGAGCCGCTTCCTCATCGCGACTCACAGCGAGAGAGTCGCCACGTCCTGCGACCGGCGTCTCCTGCTCGAGAAGTGAAACCTCGGAGAAATCGACTCACTCGACACGGCACGCCCGACGTCCTCACGGCGAGCGGACTTCCGGGGGAATGGAGAGTAAGAACGTCGCAGTGCGGCCGGAGTTGCCGTCGTAAAGTGCTGTACCCGGCGTCGCACGCTGCCGGATTCGCAGTCATCGACCTCGACCGCTCACAAAGCGGCTCATCGTAATTGAGGGTGTAGTCGGGGTCTGAAGCCGCCAGTTTCGAGCAGGCTGCGGGCGATGTAGTTGGTGAGGTTGCGGAAGCCGAGGGCGGA
>NZ_PSWS01000016.1 GCF_002932875.1 Rathayibacter tritici | reverse complement strand
GATATTCCACACCGACTACCGGCGGCCACTGCGCACCTTCCGAGATGCCTTCAACGCCGTCCGCGGACTCATCTTTTTCACTCGGCAAAAAACCAATTTTGCATAAGCCTCCACCTTTTGCCGGCACCTTGATGTCCGGTAACGAGATGAGACCATTCGCGTCGGTCGTTCCTGAGTAGGTTTTCGTTCCGTCTTTGAAGGTATAGCCATCGGTCACCGTCACCGTGACCGTTTTTCCGGGATCGGCAGTGGTTCCGTCGAGGGTGCGCTTCACCTGCACGCCGGTGATCGTGCCGCACGCAGTACCGCTGTACGACGCCTGTGTGAACGCCAGAGTCGGCGAGTTCGACGCTGCGGCAGCCGGCGTACCAATCGACACAGCGACGACCGGAACGGTCCAGGCGGCGCCCTTCACGATGGTGCGGCGGTGGAGGCCGTCCTCGGAGGGAATGGTCCACGTGGACGAGTCGAACGTGGCTCGTAGGGTGTTCTTCTTCGGCATGGTGCGCTCGAACTTTCTGTGGGTGTCAACGGACGTCGAACAGTGTCCTGAGCACGCCCATGACCAGAGACGAACCTGCCGGGATTATGACCGTGCTTGCCGGAAGTGGCGTGCGCTGTCTCGGGGCGCACGACGCGAAGCGGAACGGAAGGCGGCGAGCGGAGAGTGCCGAGGAGGGCGCGAGGAGGGCGCGATCAATCGTGATGAGGCGGTAACTCTGGGGCGGCTCCGGAGTCGTCGCGGGTGTCTGAGCTGACCTGCCCCAGATGGCGGAGCGGTCGATTCTGCCTGCGGCGCGGCCGCCGTGATCGTCCGCGGACAGGAGGCAGGTGCCGCCGTCACTGCGGTGCCGTGGCGCTCGGGTTCGGTCACTCCTGGTGAAGCGACTGGTCAGTCGGGGAGTCGCACCGGCCCGGTGATTCCCGTGACGGTCGACCCTGACGGCTCTTTTCCCGGCCGAGCGATCCTCGCTGCGAAGAGTTCCGCTTCGCCGCTCTCTCATCGCGCTGGCCTTCTTTGCAAGGCCGACCGAGGATCGTACTGACTTTCCGAAATCAATGACGAATCGTCGATATGTAGGGAGGCGGAAAATGCCCTGTCAGTCGCCGCCCGCTGCCTGTTCCTTCGCCGAAAACTGCGCGCGACGGAGCAGAATAGTGATGAGCGAGGCATTCTGATGGGACGAGTCGATTTCCACGACTGCCGAGCGATCGTCGCTTTCAAGGAATCCCGAGAATGGAAAGCTGATGCCTACCGAGACGCCGCGGTACAAATACTCCCTTCTGGGCTCGGAGGTGTTCAGCTGGCTGGCGGACAGGCAGATGCCCGACGGCGAAGCCGATTCCGACGTCCGTCTCGTCGCCGACGAACTCGTCTTGCCCGAACTCCGCATCGCTCGCGTGTGGAACACCAGCGCCAGCTATCGGGTCCGTCGCGACTCCTCGACGGCACTGCTGCTGCTGCAAATAGAGGGAGTGTCCTCGATCGAGTGCGATGCCTGGGATGCACCGGCCGAACTCAGCCCGGGAGACGTAGCGATCCTCCCCGGCCCAAAGCACTCCTTCCGGATCTCCTCCAGCTCCCCGACCGCGCGCTATGAGGTCGACTACGACCTCGACGCTCTCCCGCGGCCGGCCCGAGACGAACTCACAGGGGGACGGATCTTTCTCGCTCCCGCCCGGGAGTACCGTGACGCTGTCGCCGCGGCCTCGAACGCCGCGTTGAACTCGGGCATGGACGTCGAAGACGCCGGCTTCTCGGACTTCGCGGCGGGAGTGCGGTACCTGACGACCGCGCTGCTGGTGCAGGCGCTCGAAAGCACGTCGCCCTGGCTGATGACGCCTTTCAGCGACCTGTATCGGGGCGCGTTGCGGACGATTGCGGCGAAGGCCACGGATCCGGACTTCGACATCGAATTGCTCGCCGCGGCGGTCAGCACGTCACCGCGCAACCTCCGCCACGTCTTCGCGCGGGCGGGCGCCTCGGCGAAGGCCTCACTCACGGCGGAGCGGGTGCGCATCGCTCGCATCTACCTGTCGAAGAACGCCGCCGGAGCATCGTTCTCGCAAACCGAGATCGCCCGGCTCTCGGGGTTCCGCGACGTCCGCGCCCTCCGGCGTGCGATGTCGGCGACCGCGGACGGGGTTCCGAGTGGGCGGGAGAGCGCCGCGGAAACAGAGGGCGCAGGCGCATCGGAATCGGTCCGGAGTTCGCCAGGCCGTGACGCCGCGACGCGACCGCCCGTCTTCCTCGCATGATCCCCCTCTGCCGCACGAGCGGCTCGGCCTACGGTCGGTCGGACCGCCCACGTCGCCGCGCCGGAGGCGCAGACCGCCGCCCGACGTCACTCACCCCCGCTGTCGGCGCCTCGACGTAGGCTGTCGGCCATGACTTCGACGACGTCTCGCTCCGGTATCGACCGCTCCGAACTCGACCCCGAGACGCGGCCGCAGGACGACCTCTACCGGCACGTCAACGGGCTGTGGATCGACCGCACCGAGATCCCCGCAGACAAGGCGCGGTACGGCTCGTTCCACGTCCTGCAGGAGGAGGCGGAGAAGGCCGTGCGCGACATCATCGTCGAGGCGCAGACCGCGCAGCACGGCACCGAGGAGCGCCTGTTCGGCGACCTCTACACCTCCTTCATGGACGAGGCGCGCGCGGAGGAGCTGGGCGCCGCTGCGATCGCCGACGATCTCGCGGCCGTGCAGCGGGTCGACTCGATTCCCGGCCTGCTCCGCGCTGTCGGTGCCTTCGAGCGCACCGGCGTCCCCGGCCTCTTCGGCCTCTTCGTCGACAACGACCCCGGCAGCCCCGAGCGCTACCTCGTCTTCGTCAACCAGGGCGGCCTCGGTCTGCCGGACGAGAGCTACTACCGCGAGGAGGAGTTCGCCTCCGTCCGCGAGGCCTACACGCCGTTCGTCGCGCGGATGCTCGCGCTGGCGGGCATCGATGCCGCGGAGGCGCGCGCCGAGCGGATCGTCGCGCTCGAGACCGAGCTCGCCGCCGTGCACTGGGACAAGGTCCGCAGCCGCGACAGCCAGGCGACCTACAACCTCCGCACCTGGGCCGAGGTCGAGGAGCTCGCCGCGGGCGTCGACCTCGGCGTCTGGCTCACCGCGATGGGGGCTCCGGAGGGGGCACTCGCCGAGGTCGTCGTCCGCCAGCCGAGCTTCCTCCAGGGCCTCGCGGGCCTGCTGGCCGAGGACCGGCTCCCGGCCTGGCGCGACTGGCTGGCCTGGCAGGTGATCCGGGGGGCCGCGGCCTACCTCTCCAGCGCGTTCGTCGACGCCAACTTCGACTTCTACGGCCGTACCCTCACCGGCACTCCGCAGAAGCGCGAGCGCTGGAAGCGCGGCGTGTCGCTGGTCGAGGCGTCCCTCGGCGAAGCGGTCGGCCGCACCTACGTCGCGCGCCACTTCCCCGAGACCGCGAAAGCCGCGATGGACGTGCTGGTCGCGAATCTTATCGAGGCCTACCGCCGCTCGATCGTCGACCTCGAGTGGATGAGCCCCGCCACCCGCGAGCGGGCGCTCGAGAAGCTCGCCACGTTCACCCCCAAGATCGGCTATCCCGTCCGCTGGCGCGACTACTCCGCCCTCTCGATCGACCCGACCGACCTGCTCGGCAACGCCCGCCGCGTCGCCGAGGTCGAGTTCGCCCGTGAGCTCGGCAAGATCGGCCGCCCGCTCGACCGCGACGAGTGGTTCATGACCCCGCAGACGATCAACGCCTACTACAACCCGGGCTTCAACGAGATCGTCTTCCCCGCAGCGATCCTGCAGCTCCCCTTCTTCGACGAGGGGCGCGACTCCGCAGCCAACTACGGAGCGATCGGTGCCGTCATCGGCCACGAGATCGGCCACGGCTTCGACGATCAGGGCTCCCGCTTCGACGGCGACGGCCGCCTCACCGACTGGTGGACCGAGGAGGATCGGGCCGCATTCGAGGAGCGGACGACGGCGCTCATCGCGCAGTACGACGCGCTCGCTCCGGCGACCACACCCGGGCACCACGTGAACGGCGCACTCACCATCGGCGAGAACATTGGCGACCTCGGCGGGCTCGCCATCGCCTGGAAGGCATACCTGATCTCGCTCGAGGGCCAGGAGCCGCCCGTCGTCGACGGTCTGACCGGCGCCGAGCGCTTCTTCCTCTCCTGGGCCCAGGCCTGGCAGCAGAAATCGAGAGACGAGGAGACGATCCGCCTTCTCGCCATCGACCCGCACGCGCCAGCCGAGTTCCGCTGCAACCAGATCGTTCGGAACATCGACGAGTTCTACGCTACTTTTGACGTCTCCGAAGGCGACGCCCTCTGGCTCTCCCCGAGCGAGCGCGTCACCATCTGGTAGTCGTCACCGACCACCTCCCCGCACCACAGACGAGGAGCCCCGGGCATCGAGAGCCGACCGATGCCGAGGGCTCGTCCGCCGATCTCGCGTCCCGCCGGCGCGTGAGGACCTCGGTCCCCCTCCGCACAACCGCTCTCCCGACCCGTAAAGGGGCCGTAACCGTGGTGATTCCCACCAGCGAGACCCGCCGTGAGAACCGACGCAACCGGCGGGGCCGGCACAAGGGGGCCGGCGACCGCGACAACTTCCAGCGCGGCTTCGATGCCCTCGGACGCCTCGCGGTCGACGGCGTCGTCGTTTCGGCGCGCGCCGTCGACCTGACGACCGGGCGCACCCTCTTCGCCGTCGACGACTCCGTCTCGATGCCCACCGCGTCCCTGGGCACCGTCGTGCTGTTGATCGAGGTCGCCGCCCGCCTCGCGCACGAGCCGCAGGAGAACCTGCGGCTGGTCGACCGGACCGCCGCCGACGCGGTCGCGGGCTCCGGGATCTGGCAGCACCTCCAGGTGCCGTCGATGCCGATCGCCGACCTCGCCGCACTCGTCGGCGCGTCCAGCGACAACCTGGCGACGAACGTCCTGCTCCGCCGCGTCGGTCTCGACGCCGTTCGCGAGCGGGCGGAGGCGCTGGGGCTCTCGCGCACCGCTCTGCTCGATGTCGTCCGCGACGAGCGGGGCCCCGACGATGCACCGCAGCTCTCGATCGGCTCGGCCCGGGAACTGACCTGGCTGCTGGCCACCCTCGCGAACGGCGACGTCGTCGATGCCGCCGTCAGCTCGCGGGTGATCGGCTGGCTCTCGCTCGGGACCGACCTGTCGATGGTCGCCGCGTCCTTCGGCCTCGACCCGCTCGCGCATCGGCACCCCGATCACGGGGTCCTGCTCGTGAACACCACCGGCACCGACGTCGGCGTCCGCGCTGAGGCGGGCGTCCTTCGCGGACCCCGCGCCGGCGTCGCCTACGCGGTGGCGACCCAGTTCGACGACACGACCCTGCACTACCGCCTCGCCGTGCTCGAGGGCATGCGCACCCTCGGCGCCGACCTCCTCGAGTACGTGCACTGAGGCGGCTGTTCAGTGGTCGTGTTCACTTCTCGTGAACTCGACAAGAATGCTCGTCCTCGATCGGTGTTCTGCCCCCGTCGTCAAGTCCGTGACCGCGCCCCGCGCCGCGATCTAGGCTGCCCGCAGCAGCGCCGCCTCCCGGGCGGAGCGCGGAGAGGGAATGATGAGCAGCTTCGGCTTCGACGCCCCCGAGGACGTCACCGACACCACCCGACCCGACGGCGGTTCCCTGCCGGTCCCACCCGAGATCGACGACCCCGAGGCTGTCGACGAAGCACTCGACCAGGGCGCCGATGCCCGCCTCGACGACGACCAGGACCCGCCGGAGCACCCCGTCATCCCGTCGCCCAGCTGATCTCCGCGGAGTGCTCTCGGGGCGGGCGGCGTTCCGCGCCATCCTGAAGGAGCGGGACGTCCTCTCGGGCAGAGTGGAGGAATGACAGATGCTCATCAGGCTCCTCAGTCCCTTCCTCCTCGTCCCGATGCAGGGGCCGCGCCCGCGCCCTCGGCCGGATCCGCGCCGCCGTCCGTGCCCGCCCGCAGTGCCCTCGCCATTACGGCTCTGATCCTCGGGATCGCCGCCGTGCCCCTCGCCTTCGTGCCGGTACTCGGCGCTCCGGCGGGCATCACCGCGGTGATCATGGGCATCGTCTGCCTGGCGAAGAAGCGCCCGCCGAAGGGGTTCGCTGTGAGCGGGATCGTCCTGGGCGCGCTCGGGGTTGTCCTCGCAGTGGTCGTGGTCGTGGTCACGGTCTTCGGTGTGCTCAGCGCCGTCGGGAAGCAGCAAGCGGTCTCGCGTCCCGGCACCGCCCAGGAGGAGCAGATGACGTCGACCTTCAACGACGGCGTGGTGTTCGACGACGGCATCGCGATCGGCGCCTCCTCCCCGGCGCCGTACCAGCCCGGCAAGTACGCGACGGGAGCCGACCAGGCGCAGAACGTGGTCCTCACGTTCGTCCTCAAGAACAACTCCGACAAGCCGTACGAGCCGTACGTGGTCATCGACGCGTCCTCCGGCGGTGTCGAGGCCTCCCGCATCTCGGACTACGACTCGGGCGAGACCTTCAACGACCCGACCACCGCCGTGCTCCCCGGAGGCTCGGTGACCTGGAAGCGCGCCTTCTCCGTCGCCGACCCAGCCGCACTGATCGTCCAGGTGCACGTGGACCAGCACTCGACGGTGATCTTCACCGACGTGCACTGACTCGGCCGCGCAGCTGCCCGAGGTGGTCGGGCTACTCCTTCGGCCTGGCCTTCAGTCGCTCCGCGAGCCGCTTGAGCGGATGAGCGGGCTCGCGTTCGGTCGGATCCTCGACCTCGAGGCCGTAGAACGTGCCGATGTCGCCGACGAGCGCCGTGCGACGGGCCCGGTCGTAGGCGCGGATCTCCCGTCGGAAGGCGATCACGGTGGCGATGCACATCAGGATCATCACGACGCTGAACGGCAGGGCCGAGAGGATCGCGGCGGTCTGCAGGGCGTCGAGTCCGCCGGCGACCAGGAGCGAGAGGGCGAGCAGCGCGGTCGCGACGGCGAAGAAGACGCGAATCGGGTTGCGCGGCTCGGCCTGGCCGCCGGTCGCGATCATCGCCATCACCAGGGCGCCGGAGTCGGGGGAGGTCACGAAGAAGATGCCGATCAGGATGATCGCGCCGACGGTCAGCACCGAGCCGGCGGGCAGTTCCTGCAGCATCGAGAACAGGGCCGTATTGGTGTCCACCGCGCCGTCCGCGCCGACGAGACCGCCGGTGCCGTAGAGCTCGCGATAGATGGCGGTGCCGCCGAGGACGCTGAACCAGAGGAAGGTCATGATCGTCGGCACGAGCAGGACGCCGACGACGAACTCGCGGACGGTGCGGCCCTTCGAGACGCGAGCGATGAAGATACCCACGAACGGCGCCCACGACATCCACCAGCCCCAGTAGAACGTGGTCCACGAGGCCTGCCACTCCTCGCCCGCGCGTCCGGAGTAGGCGCTGACCGTGAACGTCAGGCCGATGAAGTTCTGCAGGTAGTTGCCGAGCGATTGGACGAACTCGCGGAGCAGGAACTGCGTCGGCCCCGCGACCAGCACGAAGACCAGCAGGGTCGCCGCGAGCAGTAGATTCGCGGTCGAGAGCCACTTCATGCCCTTGCCCACGCCCGAGATCAGCGAGAAGACGGTCAGGCCGGTGACCACCGCGATGACCACGATCTGCACGGCGAGCGACGACTCCACGATGCCGCTCGCCTCCAGGCCCGCCGAGATCTGAGTGACGCCGAGCCCCAGCGAGGTCGCGACTCCGAACATCGTGCCGACCAGGGCGACCACGTCGATCGCGTTGCCCCAGCCTCCGCGGACCCGGCGGCCCAGCAGCGGCTCCAGCGCCCAGCGGATCGATACCGGCCGCTTGCGGCGATGGATCGCGTACGCGAGGGCGAGGCCGACGACGACGTAGATCGACCAGGCGTGGACGCCCCAGTGCAGGTAGGTCTGCGAGATCGCGCTCTGCGCGAGCTCCGTCTCGTCACCGGTGACCCCGGGGCGCGGAGTGGCGAAGTGGGTGAGCGGCTCCGCGACGCCGTAGAAGACGAGGCCGATGCCCATGCCGGCGGCGAAGAGGAGTGAGATCCAGGCGAGCATCGAGAACTCGGGTTTGTCGTCGTCGGCGCCGAGCGTGATGTCGCCGAAGCGGCTGACGCCCATCCAGACCGCGAACGCGACAAAGACCGCGGCGATCAGCACGTAATACCAGCTGAACGTGTTGACAACCGTGGTCTGCAGCGTCGAGAAGACGGCGGTTGCGGCGTTCGGCGCGAGAATGGCGAAGGCCGCGATCGAGAGGGTCAGGGCTGCTGCTGGCCAGAAGACCCATCGGGCCAGGCGGTGCTCGGGGATGGTCACGCCCGCGGTCGCGGTGGCGGCGTCCGGGGAGGACGGATGCTCGGACATGGGGGTCCTCTCGTCGGCGGCAACCTGCCACGGTACACGGCGGCCGGTCAGCGGCCAGTCGGCCGGGCTCGCGCGATCCGGCCCGGGTGCGCGAGGCTGGACCCGTGCAGTTCAGAGTCTTCACCGAACCCCAGCAGGGCGCGAGCTACGAGGATCTCCTCGCCGTCGCGCAGGCCACCGAAGCCCTCGGCTACGACGGCTTCTTCCGCTCCGACCACTACCTCCGGATGGGCGACGGCGACCCCGGCGTCGGCCCCTCCGACGCGTGGACGACCCTCGCCGGCCTCGCCCGCGAAACCGAGCGGATCGCGCTCGGCACTCTCGTCTCCTCCGTCACCTATCGGCCACCGGGGATCCTCGCGATCCAGGTCGCCCAGGTCGACGCGATGTCCGGCGGTCGCGCCGAGCTCGGGCTGGGCACGGGCTGGTTCGAGCAGGAGCACGCGGCCTACGGGATCCCCTTCCCGCCGCGCCGTTTCGACCTGCTGGAGGAGCAGCTCGAGATCGTGACGGGCCTGTGGTCCACGCCGGTCGGCGAGCGCTACTCCTTCGCCGGTGAGCACTACACGCTGACCGATTCGCCGGCGCTGCCCAAGCCCGCGCGCCTGCCGCTGCCGGTGATCGTCGGCGGCGGAGGGCCGAAGCGGACCCCGGCGCTCGCGGCGCGGTTCGCGAGCGACTTCAATCTGCCGTTCCCCGAGTTCGACGCGATTCCGGGTGCCTTCGCGCGGGCCGACGAGGCCTGCCGCGCGATCGGGCGCGAGCCCTCGACGCTTGTGCACTCGGTCGCGTTGATCGCGGTGGGCGGCGGCGATGAGTCGGAGTTCACGCGCCGGGCGGCGACGATCGGCCGTGAGCCCGCCGAGCTGCGCGAGCACGGAGTAGCGGGCGGAGTGGACGAGGCGGTCGACCGCCTCGAGTCCCTGCGCGAGGCGGGCTGCGAGCGCGTCTACCTCCAGTTCATGGACCTGCAGGACCTCGATCACCTCGACTTCTTCGCCCGTGAAGTGCTGCCCAAGCTCTCGGCGTAGAACGGACCCGCATCGGGAGCCCCACTGTCCAAAAGTTGTCGCACTCGGCATCGACTGCGACAACTCTTGGATTCTCGTAGCCTCCGTCGGTCCGGGGCCCGCACCCACTATCCAAAAGTTGTCGCACTCGGCGTCGACTGCGACAACTTTTGGAGTCTCGCGTCGTGGGCGGGCGCGGGACGCCGGCGCGCCGCTCCTGCGTCGGCGCGACTTACGCTGGGGGGATGGCGGACACGATCGAGCGCGCGGACGAGCGGGTAGCGACCCGATCGGCGGCCGAAGTCCCGTGGATCGTGCTGGTCTGGGACGATCCGGTCAACCTGATGTCCTACGTGTCGTACGTGTTCCGCAGCTACTTCGGATTCAACCGGGCCGAGGCCGAGCGGCTGATGCTCCAGGTGCACACGGAGGGGCGCGCGGTCGTCGCGACCGGCAACCGCGAGGAGATGGAGCGGCACGTGGAGGCGATGCACGGCTACGGCCTTTGGGCGACGCTGCACAAGGCCGACGCATGAGCGAGCTCCGGGATTCTCGCGCAAGCGCCCCGCGGTGCCGCCGACCCCGCCCGGACGGAGCGCGCTGATGCGCGCCTTCCGTCGCGACTCCTCCGGCGAGGCGATCGCCCGCTTCGACCGCGAGGAGGCCGGGATCCTCCGCCACCTGGCCGGCGAGATGCTCGAACTGCTCGACCGTGGCGCATCCTCCGAGCAGGCGCGCTCAGATCCCGCGCTCGCCCGACTCCTGCCCGACGCCTACCGCGACGACGCCGAGGCGGCCGACGAGTTCCGCCGCTTCACCGCTCCGGATCTCGCCGCCCGCAAGATGGACGATGCCCGCGCCGTCACGGCCGCCCTGGACGCGGGCGACGGCACGAGCCACGGCCGGATCTTCGAGGGGCTCGGCGAGGTGGCGGTCCGGCTCGACGAGTCGCAGGCCATCGCGTGGCTCCGCGCTCTGACCGATATGCGGCTCGCCCTCGCCGTGCGCCTCGGCATCGACGACACCGACGACGTCGAGCCGAAGGAGGGGAGCGTGGCCGCGATTCGCAGCGTCTACGACTGGCTCGGCGGTGTGCAGGACGGTCTCGTCCGAGCCGTCGACGTCTGATCCGCTCGTCCCTCTAGCGATTCCACAGCTGTGGACAACCCTGTGGAGAGGTGTGGACAACCGCCTCCTGACGTACCCGGAATGGCGGAGCATCGGGCGCCGAGGTGTGGACAGCCGAGGTGTGGAAAGCCCCCGTTCGGTCCAACGTTCGGACAAACTCACCGTTCGACCCCACGGTGTCCGGACACACACTGTGAGGAAACGCGTGGCGTTCCCCCTGTGAACCCTCCGAGTGCTGCCGACGCCCAGCGCACCGCCGACGACGTCCAGGACTCGCGCGCGGTCCGCACCCTGGCCCGTGCCGGTTTCGCTGCCAACGGCCTCGTGCACCTCGTGATCGGGGTGATCGCGCTCCAAGTGGCTCGCGGCGGCGGATCGAGTTCGTCGGCGTCGTCCGAGGGCGCGAGTGCCCAGGTCCTCGCCGCGCCGGGCGGAGTCGCGCTGCTCGTGATCGCGGGACTGGCCGTCCTCGCCGTCGGTGGCGTCTTCGTCTACCGCGAAGCGAGCAGGAGGTTTCTCGAGAATGTCGCGAAGCCGGCGGGCGCCGCGGGCACGGTCGTCACCGGGCTGGGGATCGTGGGCTCTATCGCCAAGGGTGTCGTGCTCGCCGTTCTGGGCGTGTTGCTGATCGTCGCCGCCGTCAGCCACGATCCGGAGCAGACGGGCGGGATCGATGAGGCGTTGCGGTCGCTCGTGGGTCTGCCCGCGGGCGTGTTCCTCCTGGGTGTCGTCGCCGTCGGGCTCATCGCCTACGGGCTCTTCTGCTTCGCCCGCGCGCGCTGGCCGCGCCTCTGATGACGGGTAGTGGATCCGCTGCATACCTGTCACCCCCCTTTTGTGCAACTGGTCCCGCAGTCGCGGAGTCGGTGACACGCTGGAGCCTGTGAGTGCTGGGGGCGGTGGGGCGAGCGAAGGACGAGTGCGTCCGCCGCTGACGCTGGACGCCGCCCGTTTGCTGACGCGCACCGCCGCGGGAGACAGCTCCGCTCTGGGAGAGCTCGTCGACCGCTTCGGTGGCCTCGTCTCCGCGTGTATCGGAACCGTGCAGGCCGACTCGGTCGGCCGCGACCGCCTCTGTACCGACGTCTTCACCGCACTCTGGCGCCGTGCCCGCGAGGGGGCCCACTCGTCCGAGCCCGTGCTCTGGATCCTCGAGGTGCTCTGCGAGACCCTCGGCTCCGCGAATGAGCTCGGTCGCCGTCCGCTCGGCGGTGGTCTGCTCGGCCTGGACTGTCCCGACCGGGAGCTACTGCTGCTCGCCGCAGCCGGCGGTTTCTCGCAGGGCGAGATCGCGGCGTTGACCGGGGTCGACGAGTTCCGGCTGCGCTCGATCCTCCGAAGGGCACTCGAAGTCCTGCGGGGCCGGCACAGCGATCGACTGACGGCCTGACCTCCCGGGCCCCGACGGGGGTAAAGTTGAGTCCAACGAACTCAACTTCTGAGTCACGGAGGAGGCCACCATTATGCAGGCCGGTCGGATGCCCCAGCAGGACGAAAAATCCGCTCTCGAGCAGTACGGCGTCAACCTGACCGCCATCGCGGCGAGCGGCAAGCTCGATCCGGTGATCGGACGGGACGCCGAGATCCGGCGCGTCAGTCAGGTGCTCACGCGCCGCACCAAGAACAATCCGGTTCTCATCGGTGAGCCCGGCGTCGGCAAGACCGCTGTCGTCGAGGGGCTCGCCCAGCGGATCGTCGCGGGCGACGTCGCCGAGAGCCTCAAGGGCAAGCAGCTCGTCAGCCTCGACCTTTCGGCCCTGATCGCCGGCGCGAAGTACCGCGGCGAGTTCGAGGAGCGGCTCAAGGCCGTGCTCCAGGAGATTCAGGACTCCGACGGTCGGATCATCACCTTCATCGACGAGCTGCACACCCTGATGGGCGCGGGCGGCGGCGAGGGTTCGGTGGCGGCGGCGAACATGCTCAAGCCCATGCTGGCCCGCGGTGAGCTGCGGATGATCGGCGCGACGACGCTCGATGAGTACCGTCAGTACATCGAGAAAGACGCGGCCCTCGAGCGCCGATTCCAGCAGGTGTTCGTCGGCGAGCCGACCGTCGAGGACACCGTCGCGATCCTCCGCGGGTTGAAGGAGCGCTATGAGGCGCACCACAAGGTGGCCATCGCCGACTCCGCTCTGGTCGCCGCCGCGTCGCTCTCGAACCGCTACATCACCGCCCGTCAGCTGCCGGACAAGGCGATCGACCTGATCGATGAGGCCGCGTCACGGCTCCGGATGGAGATCGACTCCGCGCCGGTCGAGATCGACGAGCTGCGTCGCTCCGTCGACCGGTTGAAGCTGGAGGAGCTGGCGTTGAAGAAGGAGAAGGACGAGGCCTCGAAGGCGCGGTTGGAGAAGCTGCGCGAGGACCTCGCCCGCCGCACGGGCCAGCTCGACGAGCTCCAGGAGCGCTGGGAGCGCGAGCGCGCCTCCCTCAACCGTGTCGGTGAGCTGAAGAACCGGCTCGACGCCCTGCGGATCGCGGCCGAGCGGGCGCAGCGCGAGGGGAAGCTGGAGCGCGCGTCAAAGCTGCTCTACGGCGACATCCCGGTGATCGAACGCGAGCTCTCGGCGGCCGAGGCCGAGGAGGAGCCGCTCGAAGGCCGCATGGTCAATGAGCAGGTGACGGCCGACGACATCGCGGCGGTCATCGCGGCCTGGACCGGCATCCCGGTGGGGCGCCTCCTGCAAGGCGAGACCGAAAAGCTCCTGCACCTCGAGACCGAGCTGCATCGGCGCTTGATCGGGCAGGACGAAGCGGTGTCGGCCGTGTCGGACGCCGTGCGCCGCACGCGCGCGGGCATCGCCGACCCCGACCGGCCCACCGGCTCCTTCCTCTTCCTCGGGCCGACCGGTGTCGGCAAGACCGAGTTGGCGAAGGCGCTCGCCGGTCATCTTTTCGACGACGAGAAGGCGATGGTCCGGATCGACATGTCGGAGTACGGCGAGAAGTTCGCGGTCTCGCGGCTGGTCGGCGCTCCTCCCGGCTACATCGGCTACGAGCAGGGCGGTCAGCTGACGGAGGCGGTGCGCCGTCGCCCCTACTCGGTGGTGCTGCTCGATGAGATCGAGAAGGCGCACCCCGAGGTGTTCGACGTGCTGCTGCAGGTGCTCGACGACGGCCGGCTCACCGATGGGCAGGGGCGCACGGTCGACTTCCGCAACACGATCCTCATCCTCACCTCCAACCTGGGCTCGCAGATCCTCATCGACCCGGCGCTCTCGCGAGCGCAGAAGGAGGAGGCGGTGCAGCAGCTGGTGCGCCAGGCCTTCAAGCCGGAGTTCGTGAACCGGCTCGACGACATCGTGATCTTCGACGCGCTCGACCGCACCGAGCTGGGCGAGATCGTGTCGCTGTACGTCGACCGGCTGTCGAAGCGGCTGTCGGAGCGACGGCTCGACCTGGCGGTGACGCCGGCCGCCCGCGGGTGGCTGGCCGAGCGCGGCTACGACCCGCAGTACGGGGCGAGGCCGCTGCGCAGGCTGATGCAGCGGGCGATCGACGACCAGCTGGCGACGGCGCTTCTCGGCGGGACGGTGCGCGACGGGGACGTGGTGCTGGTGGATGTGGCGCCGGACGGCGAGAGCCTGTCGGTGACGGCGGGCATGACGGAGCCGGCGTAGGCCGGTTGCGCGCCGTCGCCGCTGCGGTCGCCGCCGCGAGTATCCACAAGTTGTCGCACTCGACGCCGAGTGCGACAACTCCTGGACACTCGCGACGGCGAGCGGCGGCCAAGGCTCCTCCACAGGGGGCGGTGAGGGCTCGATTGTCCACAGATGCGGTCGCAAGCGCCCGCGGCGACGGTGGCCTGCGTAGCGTCGCGGGCATGTCCTTCGAATCGCCGCGCATGGCTGACCTCTCTCCCGAGCAGCGGCCGCGCGAGCGCCTGCGTGCCCGCGGTCCCGAGGCGCTCACCGACGCCGAGACCCTTGCCGTGCTCATCGGAGCCGGTGTCCGCGGCGCCAACGCGACCGTCGTGGCGCAGCGCCTCCTCGCCCGCTTCGGCGGCATCGACGCCGTCGCCCGCGCCGGCGTGAACGACCTGATGCGGCACCGCGGCATCGGCGAGGTCGCCGCATGCCGGCTGGTCGCCTCCTTCGAGCTGCGACGGAGGATGAACCGCGCCTCGCGCGCCGCCCGCGTGACGGACGCCGCGGGTCTGGCCGCCCTCGTCACTCCGCTGCTCGCCGCGCGGCCGCTCGAGACTGTGCTCGCCGTGGCGCTCGCCGAGTCCGGAGCCGTGCGCGACGTGCTGACCCTGGCCGACGGCCCTCCCGCGCACGCCGAGCTCCCGGTGTCCGCCGTGCTGGCCGAGGTGCTCGCGCGGGGAGCCGCGGGCATCGGGCTCGCGCACAGCCACTCGGGCGAGGCGGTCGTGCTCCCTTCCGACCGGGCGGCCACCCGCGCCATCGAGGACGGAGCCCAGGCCTGCGGTTTGCGGTTCCTGGCTCACGTCGTGGTCGGGCGCAACGGGTGGGTGGAGGTGCCGCCGTGATGCCGGGCCGCTCCACCCGTCGCCGCTCCGCTCCGTACTGCCGCTCCGTCGGTGAGAGCGTCGTCGCGCGTTCGTGCAAGCCCCCGCCGCGGCAGCATCCGCGCGCGGCACCGGCGTACCGTGGACGCCGACACCATCCCTCTCGACCAGGAGCACCTATGCGAGCAACACTCATCCACGGCGAGCGCGACGTCCGACTCGAGGAGGTCCCCGACCCGCAGCTCTCCACCGGACGCGACGCGATCGTCCGCGTCACCGCGGCGTGCGTCTGCGGCTCGGACCTCTGGCCCTACCGCGGCGTCACGCCCACTACGGAGGCGCACCGCATCGGCCACGAGTTCGTCGGCGTGGTCGAGGAGATCGGCGACAAGGTGCACGATGTCGCAGTCGGCGACTTCGTGATCGCCCCGTTCTACGTCTGCGACGGCACCTGCGCGAACTGTGCCAACGGCGTCTCCACCTCCTGCCTGAACGGCGGCTGGTGGGGCGCAGACGTGCACGAGGAGGGCTTCGCCGATGGCGCCCAGGGCGAGAAGGTGCGCGTCCCTCTCGCCGACGGCACGCTCTTCCGCGTCGACGCCGACCCGGACCCCGCGCTCATCCCCAGCCTGCTCACCCTCGCCGATGTCATGGGCACCGGCCACCACGCCGCCGTCTCGGCCGGTGTCACTGCGGGCTCGACCGTCGCGGTCGTCGGCGACGGGGCGGTCGGTCTCTGCGCGGTCCTCGCGGCCAAGCGCCTCGGCGCCACTACGATCATCGCGATGTCGCGGCACGAATCGCGGCAAAACCTTGCCCGCCGCTTCGGAGCGACGCACATCGTCGAGACCCGCGGCGACGAGGGCGTGGCACGCGTTCGCGAGCTGACCGACGGAATCGGCGCAGACTGCGTGCTCGAGTGCGTCGGCACCAAGGAGTCGATGCAGCAGGCACTCGACTCCGCCCGCCCCGGCGGCATGGTCGGCTATGTCGGCGTTCCCAACGGCGGCCCGGAGCTGCCGGTGCGGCAAATGTTCGGCTCGAACGTGGGCGTCAACGGTGGAGTCGCGCCGGTGCGCGGCTACATGGCCGAGCTGCTGCCGGACGTGCTCAGCGGCGCGATCGAGCCCGGTCTCGTCTTCGATCTGGAGCTGCCGCTGGACGAGATCGCGGAGGCATACGCCGCGATGGACGAGCGCCGCGCGATCAAGACCCTCGTGCGTCCCTAGAAGGTCGCACCGGACCCGCTCGCAGCGCGGCTGGCCTTCCTTGCGCCGCGAGCGGGGCCGGCCAGAGGTTCCCGCTGCCCGCCCACCACGTCGTGACGGAGGCCCCATCACCATCGACCGGCTCGCCACTCGCTACCGCATCGCCCTCAGGGTGCCGCAGACGAACCATGCCCCGGGGGCACCCGCTCAGCGAGTCGGGTGCGAGCCGTTTCTCAGCGCGCTGCCTCACGTGTCCAGGGCATGCAGCTGCGCGCCCAGCGTACTGTACACACGCAGCTCATCAGCTACTGGGACCTCGGTCACGCCATCCTCGAGCAGCAGGCGAAGGAGCCGTGGGGACCCACGTTTCTGATCGACTCGCCGACGACGTGCGCCGTGAGTCTCCCGCGATGACCGGCCCGTCCCGCAGCAACGTCTTCTCCATGCGCGCCTTGGCCGCCGCCTCGCCCGACCGGGTGAAAGTCCCACAGGCTTGGGCCACGTCCGCCTCCTCCTCGACACGCTCCGGACGCCGAGCGCCTCGCGCACCCCGACGAGCAGCGCATCATCGCCGCCCTCGACCTCAGCGGTGCCGCGAACGGATAGTCCCAGCGCGGCGTCAGCGCCACCAGTCATCGAACATCGACAGCGGCACCTGGCGCTTGTGCTCGGTCGCGGCGTACCGCGCTTCGATCGCCTCGGCAATAGCCGGGTCGACGTCGCCGCCCTCCAGGTACGCGTCGAGGTCGGCGTAGGTGAGGCCGAGGTTCGTCTCGTCGGTCTGGCCGGGGTTGTCATCGAGGAGGTCCGCGGTGGGCGCCTTCTCGTAGAGGCGGGCCGGAGCGTCGAGGTTCTCCAGGAGCGAGCGGCCCTGCCGCTTGGTGAGGCCGGTGAGGGGGAGGACGTCGGCGCCGCCGTCGCCGTACTTGGTGAAGAAGCCGGTGATCGCCTCGGCAGCGTGGTCGGTGCCGACGACGAGCATGCCCGTCTGACCGGCAATCGCGTACTGGGCGACCATCCGCATCCGCGCCTTCACGTTGCCCTTGACGAAATCGCTGATCGGCTCACCGACCGCGTCGCCGAACGCCGCGGCGACGCCGTCGACGCCCTGGTGGATGTCGAACACCACCTGGCGGTCGGGCCGGATGAAGCCGAGGGCGAGTTGGGCGTCCTCCTCGTCGGCCTGCGCCCGGTACGGCAGGCGGACCGCGATGAAGGAGGCATCCCCTCCGCTCGCGCGCACCCGCTCGACCGCGAGCTGGCAGAGTCGGCCGGCCAGGCTCGAATCCTGCCCGCCGCTGATGCCGAGGACGAGGCCCTTCGCGCCCGTGCCGCGGAGGTAATCGGCGAGGAAGCCGCTGCGCCGTTCGACCTCGGCGGCCGGATCGACGGTGGGAGAGACGTGGAGCTCGGAGATGATCTGCTGTTGGACGTCGCGCACGGCCTCACGCTACTCCGGATGCGGTCGCTGAGCTCTCTCGGTCGCCGAGACGGTGGCGACCCGTCCCGGAAGCGGCCGGTGGCCACCACCCGTCACGAGTCGATCGACCCTCCCGCTGTCCCGAGGTCCTTCCCGGCCGCGGCCGAGTCGTCGAGGGCTTGCCGGAGATTCGCCGCGAGCGGAGTACACGTTCGGGGAGAGCACGCCGCCGGGCACCAGTCCGTCGCCGATCATCCGCATGGTCACGACAACGAGGTTCTGCAGCCTGTCGAGGGTCTCCGGGCCGACGACGGGCAGGGTGACGAGCGTGTGTCGATGCGGGACCGTGGCATGTCAGCGAAGGAGAGGAGCGAGCCGGTGTGGGCGGCGATGAGGGGCCGTCGCGTCGTGAGACTCGATGAACGCGCGCACGATCGTCGCGTCGCCGCCGCCGGTTCCGTGCAACGTCGACACCGCTCTCGTGCTCGCCTCAGCCGAGCTGCGCGACGATCCGCGCGATGCACGCCGGGACGGTGTCGTCCTGGAGGCTCGTCACATCGCCGAGCGGACGGCCGTCGCGGATGTCGCCGAGCAGGCGGCGCATGATTTTGCCGGAGCGCGTCTTGGGCAGGTCGGCCACCACCACCACGTCGCGCGGCTTGGCGATCGGCCCGATGGCGGTAGCGACGTGGTCGCGCAGCAGAGCGGAGAGCGACGAGCTGAGCCCACTCCAGTAGGCCGGGTCCTCCTCGGCCCGGTCGACGGCCTCGTCGGAGGGGATGACGAACGCCGCGATCGCCTGCCCGGTCGTCGGGTCGGCGACTCCGACGACTCCCGCCTCACCGACCGCCGGGTGGGCGACGAGGGCGGATTCGATCTCGATCGTGGAGAGGCGGTGGCCGGAGACGTTGATCACGTCGTCCACGCGGCCGAGCACCCAGATGTCCCCGTCGGCGTCGTATTTCGCGCCGTCTCCCGAGAAGAACCAGCCCCGTCGCGCGTAGCGGGCCCAGTAGGAGTCGCGGTAGCGCTCCGGATTTCCCCACACGGTGCGCGCAAGCGCCGGCCCGGTGCGGTCGACCACGAGGTAGCCCCCGGAGCCGTTCGGGACCCGCTCGCCGTCCTCGTCCACGACCAGGGCTCCGAGTCCGGGCAGGGCACCGAGTGACGAGCCCGGCTTGAGGGTCGAGACGCCCGGCAGTGGGCACATCACCGCGGCGCCGGTCTCGGACTGCCACCAGGTGTCGACGATCGGGCAGCGCCCGCCGCCGACTGCCTCGTGGAACCAGACCCAGGCCTCGGGGTTGATCGACTCGCCGACCGTGCCGAGCAGGCGCAGGCTCGACAGGTCGTACCGCACGGGCACCCCCTCGGGGAACCAGGTCATGAGCGTGCGGATCAGGGTCGGCGCCGTGTAGTAGACGCTCACTCCGTAGCGCTCGATGATCTCGAAGTGCCGGGCCGTGTGCGGCGTGCTCGGCGTGCCTTCGTAGAGCACCTGGGTCAGCCCGTTCGAGAGCGGACCGTAGATCTCGTAGGTGTGCGCGGTCACCCAGGCGAGGTCGGCCGTGCACCAGTGCACGTCGTCGGGCTTCGCGTCGAAGACCGCCCAGTGCGTCCACGACGCCTGGGTGAGGTATCCGCCGCTGGTATGCACCAGCCCCTTCGGCTTCCCGGTCGTGCCGGAGGTGTAAATGATGAACAGCGGCGTCTCGGAGTCGAAGGCTTCTGCCTCGTGGACGTCGCTCTGCGCGTCGACCAGCTCGTGCCACCAGACGTCGCGGCCCGGAGTCCAGGGCACGTCCTGCTCACCGGTGCGGCGGACGACGAGGACGTGTTCGATCGACGTGACGCCCTCGACCGCCTGGTCGGCGCTCGCCTTGACGGGCACCGCTGCTCCGCGCCGGAACTGTCCGTCGGTGGTGACGAGGAGCTTCGCCCCGGTGTCCTCCACCCGGAACCGCACCGCCTCGGCCGAGAAGCCGCCGAAGACGAGCGAGTGGATCGCTCCGATGCGCGCGATCGCGAGGGTGATCACGACCGTCTCCGGGATCACCGGCAGGTAGACGACGACGCGGTCGCCCGTGCCGATCCCGAGCGCGGTGAGCGCGTGCGCGGCGCGGGAGACCTCGCGCTGGAGCTGCGCGTAGGTGATGGACCGCCGGTCCCCGCGCTCGCCCTCGAAGTGCAGCGCGACCTTTTCGCCGCGGCCCGCGTCCACGTGGCGGTCGACGCAGTTGACGGCGACGTTCAGTCGTCCGCCCTCGAACCAAGTGGTGCGCGGTACCGAGAGCGAGCCGTCGGGTTGCGGCGTGGCCGGCTCCCAGGTGTGCGCGGTGTGCCAGGGCTCCGCCCAGTCGAGGCGGCGGGCCGCCTCCTCCCAGAAGGCGATCGGATCCGCGGCGGCGCGGGCGTACTCCTGCTGACCGACGTTCGCCCGGGCAGCGAAGGCTGCGGGCGGAGGGAAGCGTCGGTGCTCGTCGAGCAGGTTGACGATCGTCTCGCTCACCTTCGGACCTCCTTCCCGGGTGCTCACGCCCACTTCCTCACGGCGTAGCGCTGGAAGACGCCGACCACGGCGTCGGTGAGCTTGCCGAGCACGGCCAGCAGGATGATTGCGAGGAACACTCGGTCGATCCGGCCGTTGTTCTGGCTGTCGATGAGTCGGAAGCCCAGGCCCATCGAGGAGGCGATCAGCTCGGACGCGACCAGGAACAGCCACGACTGGGCGAGCGCGAGGCGCAGCCCCGAGATCACGGCGGGGATCACCGCGGGCAGCTGCACCGTCGTGAACAGCCGGACGCCCGAGAGCCCGAACGCGCGGCCGGCTTCGACGAGGTGTCGGTCGACGTGGCCGAGCGCCGTGGCGACCGTGGTGAAGACGGGGAAGAACGCGCCGATCGTGATCAGCGTGATTTTCGACTCCTCACCGATGCCCAGCCAGAGCAGCAGGAGTGGCACCCAGGCCAGCGAGGGCACGGCCCGGATCGCGCCGAGGGTCGGCCCGAGGACCACCTCCCAGACGCGGGAGAGGCCGAACATCGCCCCGACGAGGAGCCCGAGAGCCGAGCCGAGGGCGAATCCGATGAGCACCCGCTGTGTCGAGATAGCGACGTCCTGCCCCAGATCGCCGCGCTGGGCGAGGTCGACTCCGGCCGCCCACACCATCGCGGGCGAGGGGAACACGGCGACCGAGACCAGTCCGCTCGTCGTCGCGATCTGCCAGGCGGCGAGCAGCAGCACGGGGAGGATCGCCCCGCCGGCGACGACGAACCAGCGCCGCGAGGTGAGCGGGCGGGACCCCCGAGCGCGGTCCTCGCGGAGCCGGCGCTGGGAGGCGGCGACCGCGGGGCCCACCACGGCGAACCCGGCCGCGCCCGGAACCTGGACGAGCCCGGTGCCCGCGCTCAACAGGTCGGCGTCGGTCGCGGTCTCGTTGTCGCGGATCGTCATCGTCGTCTCCTCAGGTGGCAGGGCGGTCGCAGGGGAATGAGGCGTTGCCCCTCACGCCCCGATTGCGCTGGGGTCAGCCGCTGACGCGGAGGTGCCGTCGAGCAGCGAGTCGAGCGCGTCGTCGACCTGCTGCTGGGAGGCGACGTCGCCGTTCTCGACGAAGATCGGGCCGATCACGGCGAGCACGTCGGTCTGGGCGGAGCCCGGGACGTGGTCGACGTCGAGGTTGCTGCGCTCGGTGATGACTGTGGTCGCCACCGTGACGTCGAGCCCGGCGACGGAGGCGAGGATGCTGGCCGTCTCGTCCTGGTTCTCGAGCGCCCAGGCGCGGGCGTGCTCGTACGCGTTCACCACGGTTTGCGCCAGGTCCGGCTTCTCAGCGAGGAAGCTCTCGGTCGCGTTGAGCAGACCGTAGGAGTTGAAGTCGACGTTGCGGTAGAGCAGGGTCGCCCCGGCAGCCTGGGCACCGGCCATGATCGGGTCAAGGCCCGCCCAGGCGTCGACGGAGCCGTTCTGCAGCGCGGCCCAGCCGTCGGCGTGCTGGAGGTTCTGCACCGTCACGTCGCCGATGCCCAGCCCGGCGGCCTCGAGCGCCTGCACCAGGAAGAAGTAGGGGTCGGTGCCCTTGGTGGCCGCGATCTGCTTGCCCTTCAGCTGCTCGACGGCGGTGATCGCTGAGCCTGCTGGAATCACGAGGGCCGACCACTCCGGCTGCGAGAAAATGTTGATCGTCTTGATGGGCGAACCGTTCGAGCGGGCGAGCAGCGCCGCGGAGCCGGCAGTGGAGCCGACGTCGATCGCTCCGGCGCGCAGGGCCTCGTTGGCCTTGTTCGATCCCGCCGACTGCACCCAGGCGACGGTGACCTGCTGTTCGGCGAGGGCCGCCTCGAGCCAGCCTTTCTCCTTGATGACCAGGCTCAACGGGTTGTAGGTCGCGAAGTCGAGCGTGAGGGTGCCGCCCCGGGTGCCTCCGGCCGCGGTGTCGGCGGCCGCCGCTCCTGCTCCGCCCTCGCCCTGGACGCAGCCCGCAAGGAGCGGGACGGCGGCGGCGGTGAGCAGGCCGGCCAGAGCGGTGCGGCGGGTGAGCGGGGAGCTGGTGTGCGGGGAGCTGGGGAACGACATGGGGGCCTCGACTTCGGGATGCGGTGACAAGAGTGAGTGTGGGTGCTGCGGGGGAGCGATGGTGCGGGGAGGAGCCGGTTTGGTGGAGAGCGGGCGGAGACGGCGGCTGTGGAGGGAGACCGTGCGGCCCCCATCGGTGCGGGCCCGGTTCGGTGCCGTACGGCTCGGTGCCGCCCGGGTCAGTGCCGCTCGATGCCGAGCCCCGCGAGCAGCTCGGCGCGGTACTCGGCGAGTTCCGCCGAGCCGCGGTCCCGGGGTCGAACGCCGGGGACCGTCACGATCCGCTGGATCCGGGAGATGCCTCCGGGCTCGTCTCGCCCGAGGAGCACGATGCGGTCGGCCAGCTGCAGGGCCTCGTCGACATCGTGCGTGACGAGCAGGATCGTCGCCGGAGCCGCCGCGTGCACCTCGAGCAGCAGGTCCTGCATCCGCAGGCGCGTCATTGCGTCGAGCGCGCCGAACGGCTCGTCCAGGAGGAGCACGCCGGGATTGCGCGCGAGCGCGCGGGCGAGGGAGGCGCGCTGGGCCATCCCTCCGGACACCTCGCGGGGGCGCGAGCGAGCGTGCGCGGTGAGGCCGACCAGCGAGAGGAGCTCGTCGACGGCGGCACGGGCGGCGGGACGCGGAGTGCCGCGCGGCAGACCCAGCGCGACGTTATCGGCGATGCTCCGCCACGGCAGCAGCCGCGGCTCCTGGAACGCCATCGCGCAGCGCGGGTCGATGCCCAAGACGGGTGCGCCGCCGATCAGCACGGAGCCCTCTGATGCAGTGTCCAGGCCAGCGGCGATGCGCAGGAGCGTCGACTTACCGCAGCCGCTCGGGCCGAGGATCGCGATGACCTCGCCCGCGGCCGCCTCGAGTGAGACGTCCGTCAGCACCGGCGCCCCGGGCGCGAAAGTGCGGCCGACCCCCTCGAAGCGCACGGGGAACGCCGACTGGCCGAGCTCGGCGTCGAAGGCCAGGCTCGTGCGGGCGGCGGGGGTGGCGGGCATGTCTCTCCGGATGGCGGGACGGACGGGCGGATCGTCCGATCGTACGGAGGGGCCCCGGGCGCCACCTCGCGGCCCGACACGGGGAGTAACACAGAAGGCCTACCCGATCCGCGGGCGGGGGAGGCCTTCGACGTGCGGCGGCTACGCCTGAACGAGCAGGAGCTCCGCCAGGGGAAGGCGGCTGCGCGGCGCGGTCTCGCGCTCGCGCAGCGTCTCGTTCGACAGCGCGTCGGCCTCGGCAGCGACTCCGACCGCCGCGATCGTCACCGGGTCGAAGCGCTCGTCGACGTCGAACGCGGCGCGGACGGCGTCCTTGTCGAAGCCGGCCATCTGGTGCACGTGCAGACCCTCGTGGTGCGCCTGGACGCTGAGGTGGGCGATCGACTGGCCGAGGTCATAGCTGGCCCACGGGCGCGGCTTTCCCTCGGCGTCGAGGGTCTCGGCGAGCGCGACGACCAGGACGGCGGCGGAGCCGGCCCAGGCTCCGTTGAAGCCGGCGAGGGTCGAGACGATGCGGTCGAACTCGTCGGATCCGCGGCGGGCGACGATGAAGCGCCACGGCTGCGAGTTGCTGGCGGACGGTGACCAGCGCGCGGCCTCGAGGAGGGACGTGAGGGTCTCGTCCGAGACGGTCGCGGTCGCGTCGTAGGAGCGCGGGCTCCAGCGCTCCGCGAGGACGTCGAGGATCGGGGCGCTGGTCGTGGCGGTGCGGGAGGCGATGAGGGCCATGGCGGGCTTCTTCCGTGCGGGGGCTGGGGGACGGGCTCCGTTGCCCATCGCACTCCAACCGTCCCCGCCCCGCGGACATTCCTGCGTGGGCCCAGTCCGCGCCCACGCGCGCGTTCGCCTACGGAGGACCGGGCCGCCTCCGAGCCCCGGAACGGTACGGTGGGAGACGGCGTGGTCATCCCGCGCACCACCATCCACGACTCTGGAGGATCATCCATGGCCCAGCACTTCGACGTCGTCGTCCTGGGGGCAGGCCCCGGCGGATACGTGGCCGCGATCCGCGCCGCCCAGCTCGGCAAGTCCGTCGCCGTCGTCGAGAAGCAGTACTGGGGCGGTGTCTGCCTCAACGTGGGCTGCATCCCGTCCAAGGCGCTGCTGCGCAACGCGGAGCTCGCCCACCTCTTCCACACCCAGGCGAAGCAGTTCGGCATCTCCGGCGACGTCTCCTTCGACTTCGGTGCGGCGTTCGACCGTAGCCGCTCGGTCGCGGACGGCCGCACCAAGGGCGTCCACTTCCTGATGAAGAAGAACAAGATCGCTGAGTTCGACGGCGTGGGCTCCTTCACCGGCCCGAAGGGCCTCGACGTCCAGCTCAGCACGGGCGGCACGGAGTCGCTGACCTTCGATGACGCGATCATCGCGACCGGCGCGAGCGTCCGCCTCCTCCCCGGCGTCGAACTCTCCGAGAACGTCGTCACCTACGAGACCCAGATCATGACCCGCGAGCTGCCCGACACGATGGCCATCGTGGGCGCGGGCGCGATCGGCATGGAGTTCGCGTACGTCCTCAAGAACTACGGCGTCGACGTGACGATCATCGAGTTCATGGACCGCGCTCTCCCCAACGAGGACCCGGACGTCTCGAAGGAGATCCAGAAGCAGTACAAGAAGCTCGGCGTCGAGATTCTGACCTCGACCAAGGTCGAGTCGGTCGTGGACAAGGACGGCTACGTCACCGTCACCTACACCGCGAAGGACGGCACGCAGTCGACCTTGGAGGTCGACAAGGTGCTCATGTCGATCGGCTGGGTCCCCCGCACGGAGGGCTTCGGCCTCGAGAAGACGGGCGTCGAGCTGACCGAGCGCGGCGCGATCGCGATCGACGACCACATGCGCACGAACGTCCCGAACATCTACGCCATCGGCGACGTCACCGCCAAGCTCCAGCTCGCGCACGTCGCGGAGGCGCAGGGCGTCGTCGCCGCCGAGACCCTCGCCGGCGCCGAGACCCAGACTCTGGGCGACTACCGGATGATGCCGCGCGCGACGTTCTGCCAGCCGCAGATCGCCTCCTTCGGCCTCACCGAGAAGCAGGCGACGGATGAGGGCCACGAGATCACCGTCTCGACCTTCCCCTTCATGGCCAACGGCAAGGCCCACGGCCTCGGCGAGCCCACCGGCTTCGTGAAGCTCATCGCGAGCAAGAAGTACGGCGAGCTCCTCGGCGCGCACATGATCGGCCCGGACGTCTCCGAGCTGCTCCCCGAGCTCACCCTCGCCCAGAAGTGGGACCTCACCGCGACCGAGCTGGCCCGCAACGTGCACACCCACCCGACGCTGTCGGAGGCGCTGCAGGAGGGCTTCCACGGCCTGAAGGGGCACATGATCAACATGTAGGGCTCGTCCCTCCGGCTACCTCCGGCTCGCAGGATCCCGCTCGGCTCGTCCGATCGAGCGGTTCCTGCGAGCCGGAGTCGTTTCCGCGAGCCGGAGCGGCGCGGCAGGGCGTCAGAAGAGGGTCGGCTCGGCAGGAGTACCCTCCGGAGCTGGATGCTGTTCACCAGAACCGCGGGATGTGAGCTACGACGCGAAGGACCTCCCGCTACCGTGACCCGATGGATCCGCTGCTGCTCGACCGACTCGCCGCCGACGCCTGGCCCGCGCTCGTGCGCCGCCCGCTCGGCGCGTGGGAGCTGCGCGCCTCCGCGGGCGTGACCAAGCGTGCCAACTCGCTGCTCGCCTCCGGGGACGTCACCGATCAGGCGGCCGCTCTCGACGAGGCGGAGGCGTTCGCCCACCAGCACGGCATCGCGCCCCTCGTACAAGTCGGCCCGCCGAGCCCCGAGGGATTGACCGAGCTACTCGCCGAGCGGGGCGCCGCGCCGATCGACCGCACACTCGTGCTGACCGGATCGGTCCAGGAGGCGCTCGCCGCGCTGCCCGCGCTGCCGACGCCCGTCCGCCTCGCCGCGGCTCCCGACGAGGACTGGCTCGCCCTCTGGTGGTCGGTCGACGGACGCGGCGGAGCGGACGCGCGCGCGGTCGCCGAGCGCATCCTCCTGGGTTGCCCCTCCTCCTCTGCCCTCGCCGTTGACGGAGACGGCCCCGCCGCGACCGGCCGTCTCGCCGTGGTCACTGCGCAGAACGGCGAGCTCTGGGGCGGCCTCTTCAGCCTGGCGACCCGCCCCGACGCGCGCCGCCGCGGCCTCGCCTCCGCCGTCATCCGCGCGCTCCTCGAGGAGGCGTCGCGCCGCGGTATCGAGCGCTTCTGGCTCCAGGTGCTCGCCTCCAACGCCGGCGCTCGCCGCCTCTACGCGTCCCTCCGCTGCCGCGAATCCTCCTGGTACGAGTACTGGCGCTACCCCGCCCCCCGCGAGATGCCACTTATGAGCGCGACACGCCGGTGAAGGCGCGCACAAGTGGCATCTCGCGAGAGGGAGGAACGGGGGAGGGCTAGGAGTTTGCGAGGACGGAGCGGGCGACGGACTCGGCCTTCGTGGCGTCGCCGGTAACGGTGATGCGCCACCAGACGTCCTCGGCCAGCGCGTCGATCTCGCAGACGCCCGCCGCGCAACCGGTGAGGGCCTTCTCGCCGAAACCGTCGAGCGGCTCGAGCGGGATCGCCAGGCCGGAGGTCAACGAGAGGTTGCGCCAGCCGTCATCCCCGTTCGGCAGCGCATCGACGGTCACGCCCGAGTAGGCCGCGCTGGCCGCATCGCTCCAGCTACAGGAGACGTACCCGGCCCGGGCCGCCGCCGCAGCGGATGCGGTCGTCGCCGTCCCGGTCCCGGCCGCCGCTGTCGGCTGCGCGAGCCCGGCGGCTCCGGTCAGCTGCTCGCCGGTGAGAACCTCGGTGCAGACGGGCGAAGGAGCGGTCACCGGCTCGTCGAGGGTGCCCAGGGCCGCCGCGGCCGTGCCGGTCGCGAGCGCCGCGAGGTCGATTCCCGCCGCAGCTCCTCGCAGCTGCAGGGTCACCCAGGTGGTGCCGGCGAGCAGGTCGAGGTCGCAGCTGCCGTCGGTGCAGGATCCGTAGGCCTCGACGTCGGTCGCGAGCCGCGGACCCGGGCGGCCGGCGAACGCCTCCGCCGCATCCTCGACCGCGGCCGCCGTGATCGACGCGTCCTCGTCGTACCAGGAGCAGCGGAGCAGTCCGCCGTTCTCCTCCGCCGCCTCGCGGATCAGCTCGCCCGAGGAGCGCGTCGTCACCTCGCGGCTGCCCTCGAGGCCGCTGCGGGCGACCCCGAGAGCCGTGGCCGCGCGCGACGCGGGCAGGAGGGAGTCGCAGCCCAGCCGGGTCGAGGCGGTGGGCGAGGCCGTCGGAGTGGCCGACGGAGTCGCCGAGGCTGTGGCGGACGGCGACGGCGACGGGGTCGGCGCGTCGGAGCGCTCGGCCGTGGTGCAGCCGCTGAGCCCGACGAGGAGCGCCAGCGCGACGCCGATCGCCGCCGCACGCGGGGAGCGCGCCGTCACGCGGCCAGCTCGCGCTCGATGGCCGCGGTGAACGCGTCGATGTCGTCCGCCGTCGTGTCGAAGGAGCACACCCAGCGGACCTCGCCGGTCGCCGGGTTCCAGTCGTAGAAGCGGTAGGCGGCGCGGAGCCGGTCGGCGACTCCGGGCGGCAGCGTCGCGAAGACCGCGTTCGCCTGGGTCTGCTGCGTGAACTCGAGCCCGCCGATCCGACCGTCGGCGATCGCCGCCTCGAGCCCCGAGCGCAGCCGCGCCGCCATAGCGTTCGCGTGCCGGGCCGAGCGCAGCCACAGGGGCTCCTCCTTGCCGCCGTCGCCGAGCAGCGCGAGCAGCTGCGCCGAGATGAAGCGCATCTTGGAGGAGAGCTGCATGTTGGTCTTGCGGAGGAACGTGAGTCCGGTCGAGGCCGCCGGGTCGAGCACGACGATCGCCTCACCGAGCAGGATGCCGTTCTTGGTGCCGCCGAACGAGAGCACATCGACGCCCGCATCCGAGGTGAAGGAGCGCAGCGGCAGGCCGAGCGAGGCCGCGGCGTTCGCGATCCGCGCGCCGTCCATGTGGAGCCGCATGCCGAGGCCGTGCGCGTGGTCGGCCAGCGCGCGCACCTCCTCCGGTGTGTAGACGGTGCCGAGCTCGGAGGACTGCGTGATCGAGACCACGAGCGGCTGGGCGCGGTGCTCATCGCCGAACCCCCACGCCTCCCGGTCGACCAGGCCGGGGGTGAGCTTGCCGTCGGGAGTGGGCACCGTGAGGATCTTGATCCCGCCAACCTTCTCGGGCGCTCCGCCCTCGTCGGAGGTGATGTGTGCGGTGGCGGCCGAAACGACGGCGCCCCACCGGGGGAGCATCGACTGCAGGCCGGTGACGTTGGCGCCGGTGCCGTTGAAGACGGGGAAGGCCTGCGCCTGCTCGCCGAACTCGCGGCGGAACGCGTCCTGCAGCCGCTCGGTGTACGCGTCCTCGCCGTACGCGATCTGGTGCGCCCCGTTGGCCGTTGCGATCGCGGCGAGGACCTCGTCGTGCACACCGGAGTAGTTGTCGGAGGCGAAGCCGCGGACATCGGGATCGTGCAGAGCGCTCATCCCTCCATCTTCGCAGCCCGCCGCTCGGAGGAGTCCCTGAGGCACCCTCGCTGCGCCCACCCCGCCGCCGCAGGCGTTTCGGGTAGGTCGACGGACGACGACCGAAAAGCCGATTGTCGTCAAGAAGTTGGTATCGGCTGGGAGGCAGGCCACTCTTGACGTATGCGCATGGACACGACGGGAGCTGTACGCGACATGCCTGCCCCTCCCGGGGTGGACGAGATCGCGGCTCGCTTCGGCGATCCCGTCCTCGCGTTCGCGCCGCAGCCGCGGTTAGAGGAGTTCGCCGCGGCGCAGACGATGGCGCTCGGCCGCTTCATCGAGATCTCCCTCTCGTACTCGTTCTTCAAGAACCCGCGCAATCGCGCCGACCCGGTGAACCACGTCCCGCTGACCCCCGAGCAAGACCGCGCGATCGAGCGTGCCGAGAACGACCACCTGCCGCCCTGGATGGTCGACCAGGTGACGCGGATGCGGTATCCGGTGCTCTGGGAGGCGGTGCGCACCTCCGTGCCGATCCCCGCCGAGCGCAGCCGGCCCCTGGAGTCGCGTCTCGCGGCGCACATGGGCGACGTGCTCCGCAACACTTTCCCGGGCCGTGTGCGCAGCCGTCGCGGCGGGATGCCGGTGGTCGCCGCCGCTCTTCGCGACGAGGACATCGTGCGCGGCGTCCCGGTGATCGTGGACGGGGAGGCGCTGCGCGGCTATCGCGTGGACACGGATCCGGATGTGGTCGCGATCGGCGCCCGCGTCGACGGCCGCTACATGACGGTCGTGCTTGACCGCACAATCGTGCCGGACATCCGGATGGAGTTCGTCCGTCGCAGCCCGCCCCGCCCGGCGGCCCCGCCCTCGCGGCGCTGACCACGCGGGTCGGCCCCCGACGTATCCGGCGGGCTGCGCCGCGGAACCGTCCAGCCGATCTCCGCATTCGTCGATGTCCGCAGGTTCGTCCATCCGCTGTCCACACCGGTGGACACCCGGCGCTCACGACTGCCCGGGCACCGCGATCCCGTGCTCGTAGGCGAACACCACCGCCTGGATCCGGTCGCGCACGCCGAGCTTCATCAGGATCTTCGACACATGTGTCTTCACGGTCGCCTCGCCCACGAACAGCTCGGCCGCGATTTCCGCGTTCGACCAGCCCCGCGCCAGATGTACCAGAACCTCGCGCTCGCGGTCCGTCAGCTCCGCGACTCCGGGGTGCTCGACGGCCGCGGGTGGACGCTCCGGCCCGGCCGCAAACCGCTCGATCACGCGCCGCGTGATGTCCGGAGTGAGCATCGCATCACCGCGGGCCACCACCTGCACGGCCTCGACCAATTCCTCCGGCGACGCGTTCTTGAGCAGGAACCCGCTCGCGCCGGCCGAGAGGGCGTCAAAAAGGTAGTCGTCGCGGTCGAAGGTGGTCAGGATGAGCACCCGCGAGCACAGGCGGGGGTCGGTGACGATCTCCCGGGTGGCTGCCAAGCCGTCGAGCCCGGGCATCTGCACGTCCATGCAGATCACGTCGGGGCACAGCTCCGAGGCCCGCTGCAGGGCCTCGAATCCGGTGCGCGCCTCGCCGACGACCTCGATCCCCGGCTCGGACTCGAGGACGATGCGAAAGCCAGCACGGACGAGTTCCTGGTCGTCGACGAGCAGCACGCGCACGTGCTCGGTCATGGGCGGTCCCCGCTCGCTCGCTCCTGGCGCCCCCACGACGCCTCCGACGACGCTACCGGGTCGCCCCCCACCGGAACGTCCGCGTCCAGGATGCTCGCCCGGACGGGGGACAGCGGAACCCGAGTGTGCACGAGATAGCCACCCTCCCTCGGCCCCATCTCGATCCAGCCGCCGACTGCCGCCGCTCGCTCACTCATGCCGGTGTGGCCCAGGCCGCAGGAGGCGGGGGCGCTGGGGTGCGGGCCGGAGCCGCCGTCATCGGCGATCTCGAGTTCGACGGCGTCGGGGGCGTAGCGCAGGCGCACCTCGGCGTGCGCGCCGCGTCCCGCGTGCTTGCGGACGTTCGTGAGCGACTCCTGCGCGATGCGGTAGAGGCTCAGCCCCACCGTCGCCGGGATCTCGCGGGGCGTGCCGAGCGTGCGGAACGCGGTGGGCAGTCCTGAGCCGTTCGAGGCGGCGACCAGCTCCTCGAGCTGGGCGACTCCGCGGGTCGAGGCGGCGTCGGTGAGCGGATTCGGGACCGCGTCCTCGGCGCGCAGGGCGACCAGGATGCGGTGCAGCTCCTCGATCGCCGAGCGCGCGTCGCTCTCGATCGCGCTGAGCGAGGCGGCGGCCCGCTCGGGATCGCGCGCTAGGACCCGCCGCGCCGCTCCGGCCTGCACCCCCATCACACTCACGTGATGCGCGACCACGTCGTGCAGCTCGCGCGCGATCCGCAGCCGCTCCGACGACAGCGCCCGCTGGGAGGACCGCACGCGCTCATCGTCGAGCTCGGCAGTGCGCGCCTTGAGCGCCTCGAGCCGCCGGACCGACTGCCAGGACGCCTCGCCGAAGACGTAGGAGCTGCCGAAGTAGAGCAGGTTGGAGACCACCGCGAGAGCCGACTCCGCCGCGTAGGGCGAGAGCAGGCCGGGGGAGTCGTCGACCGGCACCGAGCTGCCGAAGTACTCGCCCGTGGCGAGCGTGGTGAGCAGCCAGCCCAGCATCCCGACGGCGATCACCACTCGGACGACGAGGGCCGCCCGCCGGTTCCGGCCCCACGCGCCGACGGAGTACAGGGCGAAGAACAGGCAGATCTGCCCGAACAGCGACTCCGGCACCTGCAGCACGATCCCGAGCGCGTAGACGACCGAGAGGCCGACCGCGACGCTCGCGGGGAAGCGCCGACGCAGCGCGAGCGGGAGCGTGATCGAGCCTGCCCAGAGGGCGCTGACGATCGGGTGCGTCGCATCGGGGAAGCCCGCGGAGGTGTACAGCGCGATGGAGGTGAGCGTCGCCATCAGCAGGATCCCCGCGGTGACCGCGTCGCGCGCGTACCCCGCGCGGCTCGGCGCTCGCCGGACCCAGCCCGCGTCGAGCGGGTCCGCGGCTGCGTCACCTGAGGGCATGCGCCCCACGCTAACGGACGACGGTCAGCAGGCGGAGCCGCGGGAGGAGGCGGAGCGAGCCCGCCGCCTCCCGCGCGCCGCCTCAGTCCCGGCCGGTGATGCCGCGGGTCGAGGCGATGACGTCGCCCATCTTCTTCCCGAGGGCTTCGTAGAACATCGACAGTGGGAACTCGTCGTCCAGCACGGCGTCGGTGAGGCCTCGCGGGGCCCCGAGGAGCACCTCATCCGGGAGCCCGCGTGCCCAGGCGGAGGCGGGGTGCGGCGTGAGCGTCGCTGCGATCAGCTGGTGAGCGGCCAGCCAGTGCGCCGTCTTCGGTCGGTCGATTGAGCGCCAGTAGAGCTCGTCGATCGCGTCCGAGAGGGCGACGACCACGTCCGCGACGCCGTCCCACTCCAACGCCAGCCGGGTGTCGGTCCAGTGCAGCACGCCGCGCTGGTGCAGCCAGGCGAAGAGCAGCTGGCCGCCGAGGCCGTCGTAGTTGCGCACCCGGGATCCGGTGAGCGGGAAGCGGAAGAGCCGGTCGAACAGGATCGCGTACTGGACGAAGCGCGAGCGCTCGGCGAGCGCCTCCTGCTCGTCGTCGCGGCGCTCCAGCGCGCCGAGGCGGCGCCCGATGGCGACGGCCTCGCGGAACGCGGTGAGGTCGCAGCGCAGCTCTTCCAGGGAGTAGAGGAAGAACGGCATCCGCTGCTTGATCATGAACGGATCGAACGGCAGGTCTCCGCGCATGTGGGTGCGGTCGTGGATGAGGTCCCACATCACGAAGGACTCCTCGGCCAGGCGCTGGTCGGCGAGGAGGCGCTGCGCGTCCTCCGGCAGTTCGAGCCGCGTGATCTGCGCGGCCTCCGTGACGACGCGGCGGAATCGGGCCGCCTCGCGGTCGGCGAAAATCGCACCCCAGGTGAAGGACGGGACGGAGCGCATCGCGACCGTCTCGGGGAACAGCACCGCGCTGTCGGTGTCGTAGCCGGCGGTGAAATCGAGGAAGCGCACCGGCACGAAGAGAGCGTTGGAGTAGTCGCCCGCCTCCAGCTCGGCGACGAACCGCGGCCAGACGACCTCGACCAGGACGGCCTCGACGTGGCGATCGCGGCTGCCGTTCTGCGTGTACATCGGGAAGACCACGAGGTGGCGGCGGCCGTCCACGCGGTCGAGTTGCGGCTGGAAAGCGGTGAGGGAGTCGAGGAAGTCGGGCACCCCCAGCCCGTCGGCGCTCCAGCGCTCGAGGTCCACGACGAGCGCATCGAGGTAGGCCGCGTCGTGCGGGAAGGTGGGGGCGAGGGTGCGGATTCCGGCGACGATCCGCTCGACGAGGGCCCGGGCGTCTGCAAGGCGCTCCGGCTCGGCGAGCGAGCCGTCCTGCGCCTGCAGCGGATGCAGCGCTGTGGCAGCGGCGACGAGGTCCAGCCAGGCGGCGGAGTTCTCCACGCGGTCTTCGACGACCTCGGGTTCTCCGACGACGGTGCTGTGCACGACATGCGACATGGTGATCCTCCTCACGCTGGTGATACGGGGTGTTCGGAGCGGAATGCGCTCCGACTTCGAGCGTATGGGCGCAGCGGCGCGCTTTTCTTGCGTTGTGGTGGAGCGATGCGGCGAACTCGCTGTCTGGTGCGCACGTCTGCGCTGCGCCTCGGGGACCCTGCGGCCAGGATTCACCCAGGTTCCATACAGGCCAAAGCCCCCCATTCGGGGCTAGATTACTCCGCACTCCGTTTTTGGCCCGTCATCGGGTCGAGGATGGGGCGACACAGTGTCCGCATCCCGAGTGCGGGGACATCCGATCGAACCGGCGCGCCGAACACCCTGGTGGCGCGCTCGATCGACGAGCCACCCCGAGAGAGAGGATCGGAGCGCGTGACGGGACCCGAACCCGGAAGCGACCAGAGAACAGCCAGCATCGACCACCACCCCGAGAACCTCCGTCTGCTCCCCTGGTCGCAGGCGGACGCCGCGATCCTCCGCGACACCCTCGCGCAGGCGAACGGTGAACTCGAGAGCGAGAGCGAGATCCTCGTGCGTCACGACCGCTACCTGCGCGGTTGGGCGGACGGAGATGCGTTCTTCTACGTGGTCGAGCTGAACGGTGTCTCCGTCGGCTCCATCGGCTATTGGTACGGCTCCTCGCGCGGCGTACTCGCTTACGAGGCGGCCTGGAACATCGTTCCGCACGCCCGCGGCGTCACCGTGAACTCTGTGCGGCTGCTGCTCGAGGAGGCCGCGGAGCACCCCGTGCCGCGCTTCGTGCACGCCTTCGTAGCGCAGGGCGACCTCGATGCCAGCGCGACCTGCGTCGAGGCCGGATTCGACCGGGTCGATCTCGTCGAGCAGGGCGACCCGCCGGCGCTCTATGTCGACTGGGCGTTCGACCTGGCCGCCGTGGGCTGATCAGAGGGCGTGGCGCTCCAGCCACGGGCGCAGCACCGCGAGGAACTCCTCGGGGCGCTCAAGGCTGGGCAGGTGCGCGGCGTCCTCGAGCACACGTAGCTCCGCCCCGCTCACCGCGGCGGCGAGGTACTCGCAGACGGGCAGCGACTCGGACAGGTCGTGCGCGCCCACCACGACGAGGGTCGGTACGGCGATCTCCCCGAGCCGCTCGCGTGCGGGCCGGGGCAGCTCGATCGGGCGCGGCGCCTCCGATTCGTGGCCGACGCCTGCGAGAGCGAGTTCCCGCACCTGTGCGAGGAACTCCGGATCGACGTCGCCAGCCGAGCGGTCGGGGCCCACGGCCCACAGCTCCGCCTCGCGGATCGTCGCCGCCTCCTGCTCCCCGGCGAGTTCCAGCGCCTCGACCTGCGCGAAGCGGCGCTCCTCCTCCGTGGTCAGCGCGGGGTAGTCGAAGCCGGCCAGGCCGGGAGCGATCGCCACCAGGCCGCTCACCCGCTCCGGGTGCTCGAGCGTCAGATCCAGGGCCAGGGTGCCGCCTCGCGAGCAGCCGATGACCACCGCACGCTCGACTCCCAGGTGATCGAGCAGATCCAGGGCGTCTCGTCGCGGGTCGAACTCGACGTCCGCCGTGCTCGTGCCGCCGGCCCCGCGGACGTCGTAGCGAATCACCAGGCGCTCGCGCGCGAGGTTCGGGACGAGCGGATCCCACATCCGCAGGTCGGCGATGCCCGCGTGCACGAGCAGCAGGGCGGGCGCGGAGGCGTGGCCGTCCGCCTTCCAGTGCAGGCTCGCGCCGGGGACCTCGAGATGCGGCATGCCCGACACCGTAGGCGTGCTGCGCGGTCGCTGCAACGGCCACTGCCGCCCCCGTCCCCCTCCGCGAGTGCCACTTAGGAGGCTGACGCGCCGGGCGGAATCATATAGTCGTTGCGACGCTTCGATAGTTCGGAGTGTTTACGTCATGGGTTCCTGCTCGGGGTCGTCGGTTTGGTGGGGAGGCGAGGGAGGTGTCTGTGGCTCTCGTGCTCGAGGGGGTCGGGGAGCATGCGGCCGCGTGCGCGGTGGGCGCGTCGTCTCGGTCGGGTCCGGAGTGGTAGCGGCAGCCTGGTGGTCTGCGACCTAATCACGGGAACGCGGGGTCGGGGATTGCGGATCCTGCGCTGGCTGAACAGGTCGGCGAGGGGCGGTATCTGTCGTTGCGTGAGCGGTTGATGATCGAGGTTCGACGTCAGGACGGGTGGTCGTTCGCTCGAATCGGTGCTGCGATCGGTCGGGACCGTTCGATTGTTCGGCGTGAGGTTCGTCGGGCGTCGCGGACGGTCGGCGTGTTACGAGCGGCTTTGGCTCGTCATCACGCGCACCAGCTGGGGCGGCGCTCGAAGATCCCGAAGCACGCATCGACGCCGGAGTTGGCGTGGTTCGTGACGGAAGCGATGGATGCTGACTCGAGCCCGAAGCTGATCAGGCGATTATTGACGGATCTGTTCCCCAAGGATGGAGGAAAGCGTAGATTTCCAAGCGCTGGATCGTGTGCTCTGAATAGGCCTCAGGTTCTAGCGTGCAGTTCGCTCAGCCACACAGTGGACGGTAAGGTGCGTATCGCACCGGTGCCTAGCGGTGGCGCCGCGCTCAAGGGGATGACCAATGCACACGTTGACTGGAAAACGAGTAGCTAAGTTCGCGAGAGACTTCGGATTTGACGGCGACGAGTCCGATCAGTTCGAGCGCTATGTTGCAGCCAACTACCTTTTCCCGTATGTGCGTGACGATGTCCGGCAGATCGAGCGATCCGTTCTCGGAGGAGCTAGCGACGAGGGCATCGATATCGCGGCCGTCGTGGTCAATGGGCAGCTCGTTTTTGAGCCCTCGGAGATTGATTACCTGATTGCCGATCAAACGTCAAACTCTGTCAGGATCATCTTTATTCAGGCGAAAACTAGCGAGTCCTATGACTCAAAGCTGATCGCGAAGTTCCTCCACGGCATCGAGACTGTAACCAAGTATGCAATCAAGCCGAAAAGCCTTCCGCTTCCAGCGCCGTTGGTCGACCTCGCCAACCTCATCGACCGGATCGCGGAGAGCGGCGACAAGTTCCAAGACACGCGAATTCCATGCGAATTGTTCTACGTGACGACCAGCTCGAACGACGGCGAGAGCGCGCGCAAGGAGCTGCAAGTTTCACAAGCTATCAGCCGCATTCAAGAACTCGGTATCTACTCCGAGAACCTGCAACTTCGGACGCACGGTCATGATGCTCTGGCCGCCAAACTTAAAGAGCGCCACGGACCTCAAAATATTCGATTTACTTTCGAGAAGCGACAGACCATACCGGCCACGGACCGAGTAAGCGAGGCTTACATTGGTCTAATCTCTGGTGCTGAGGCATTGAAGTTGCTGACGGACGACATCGGCAACATGCGCCCTGGCATCTTTGATGATAACGTCCGTCTCGACCTCGGCAACCACAACCCCGTCAATACTCGAATAATCGGCACACTTCAAAGCTCCGACCGAGAGCATTTCCCCTTCCTGAACAATGGCCTGACCATCATTGCTACCGCACTTCGTGGTTCCGGAGACCGGTTCTTCATTTCTGGGTACCAGATCGTCAACGGAGGTCAGACAAGTCATCAGTTGGTTCGTTGGGCGGCGAGCGATGCGGTGAAATCGGATCCGAAGCTAATGGAAGAGCTTTGGATTCCAGTCAAGATCGTTAGCTCGAGCGACCCGGGAGTGCGCACTAGCGTAGCCATCGCCACTAACCTGCAAACGCCTATCGGCGCTGCTGATATCCAAGCGAGTTCGCAAGTGGCTAAAAATGTCGAAGAGTATTTCGGGCAGTCGGGCATCGATGGCCTCCGCTATTGCGGCAGAATCAGGGGTCCGCTCTCGACTTCCCACGGACGAGGGTTGTGACCACTTCCGAACTCAACCGGGCCGTCGCCGCAGCATTGTTCGGGGATTCGTCGCGCGCCATTGGCTCGCCCAAGGAGCTCGAAGCTGAAGGCTCGTTCGTGTGGGGCGACTACCCCGTCGAAGCCTTCTATTACGCAGCGTGGATCCTCTACCGCGTAGATCGCTTTTTCGCTCGAACGCCTGAGTCAAGCACTCTGAAGGCTGCAAGATACCACATCGCCATGATGGTGTCGGCGCTGATTAACCCGGAAATCGTTCCAATCTTCGAAAGTGCGAACCTTGATGATGCGAGCAAGCGGTTGAAGATGCCCAAGAAGCTGACCTACGTGGTTTCGGTTCAAGCTTTCGCCGAGAAGATTGAGTCGGCGATCGTGACGGCTGTTCAACTAGCAACTGAGCAATTCCAGGTAGTCCTGGATGAGGGCAGAAGCTTGCGTAAGGATGATGTACGCAGCCGCCGCAGTCAGGAGGCGTTGCTGCAGAGAGCGAAGAGCTTGAGCGCAAATTCCTGAAGATGCGCGTCGACTAACTCGCTTCGACCCCTCGCAATACGATCGGTCGGCACTGGCTGAAATCAGTTAACGCCGAGTCCGCGTAGGCCCCAGATACAAGCCACCAGCGAGTCTCGTGTCCCACCGGATACGGGACGACTGAGATTGTCAAAACCGCTTGCGCGTGTGAGGCCGACGCGAGGTGAGCCGTATGAGTGCGCATCACAGAGGACGAGCCCAGAGGTCGCCACCCGCTGCCCGTCCGGTTCACACGCGCTGGAGTGCTCGCTCGCACGACGGTGCTAGGGGTGCCCACTGTCGGTGGCTACGTCTAGCATGAGATGGTCAGCCGTATCGAAGCCACCGTGATAGGTAGGGGAACCCTGGTCAAGAGGAGCGGCGGCGCTCCCTACCTGCAGCTGACATGCCATGTTGGTCGCGCCGCCGCCACCGACCATGATGGTGATGGCACGACCACGGCACGATGTGGGTGGTCTCGAGTAGTGTCGTGTCCGTAGTAGATCTGAAGGAGCACCGTGAACGCGGACCTAACCTCTATCGAAATTTGCACCGGTGCGGGAGGCCAGGCCCTCGGCTTGGAGCAGGCAGGCTTCGCCCACGAAGCTCTCGTTGAGCTCGAGCACGCGGCTTGCCAGACCCTCAAGCTCAACCGCCCCGAGTGGAACGTCATGGAAAAGGACCTCCTCACCTGGTCAGGCGCCGATTACAAGGGTGTCGACCTGCTCGCGGGCGGCGTACCCTGCCCGCCGTTCTCCAAGGCAGGCAAGCAGCTCGGCGCGGAGGACGAGCGCAACTTGTTCCCGAAGGCTATCGAGCTGGTCGATGAAATTCGCCCCAAGGCCGTCATGTTCGAGAACGTCCGAGGACTGCTCGACGCCGTCTTCGACATGTACCGCCTCGATGTCGAAGGTCAGCTCAAGAAGATGGGCTACACGGGAGGATGGCGCCTTATAAACGCCTCTGACTACGGGGTTTCGCAACTGCGGCCCCGCGTCATCTTCACCGGAGTCCGGAACGAATACGCCGATGACTTTCATTGGCCGACGCCCCAAGAAGCCACTCCTCTGACCGTGGGCGAACTGCTGCACGACCTGATGGCAGCCAACGGCTGGGAGGGTGCTGGCGAGTGGGCGAGGAACGCTTCCACCATTGCACCCACGCTGGTTGGTGGGTCTAAGAAACACGGCGGACCGGACCTCGGCCCTACTCGCGCAAGAGCGGCTTGGGCGATGCTGGGTGTGAACGGTAAGTCCCTCGCCGACGAAGCCCCTGAGTCCGGCTTCGAGGGGATGCCGAGGCTGACCGTTCGCATGGCTGCACGTCTTCAGGGCTTCCCCGATGAGTGGAAGTTGTTTGGCCGAAAGACGGCTGCATACCGGCAGGTTGGAAACGCCTTCCCGCCGCCTGTTGCCGCGGCAGTCGGAAATCAAATCAGCGCAGCGTTGACAAAGCGCCGACTCCACGCCGTCGCGTAGTGGAGCTCAATCGCAGTACGGCTGCGTTTGCTGAGGCTCGTCGCCAGTTCCACGCGGGTCTGCTGATGGGATCGATTTTGACCCTTAGTGACAATGGCGTGCCCAGTAACGCCGACAGGAATAACACCACGAGCGTCAAATACGCCAAACGGATGGCCGAGAGTCTCCGTGTAGAGACAATTGCCGAGCGACGAGCGGGACAAACTTCCGGGAACGAGTTCGAGTCGGCCACCGCGGCTTTCCTCAACGCAACCTTCCCTGCGCTGCAAGCCCTTCGTCCCGGAGACTGGGAAATCAGGAAGGTCGGCGGGCGCGGAGCGGCCGCACAGGCCTCTGTCTTTGAGCAGTACGCGCATCTCGTCGAGCTCAACGCTGCCGTGCGAGCCAATCCTCAGCTGCAAGCGGTGCTCGGGAACGGGTACACCATCGCCCCTGACATCGTCGTGTCGCGCGCGCCAGTCGACGACAGGGTAATCAACGCTCAGGAAGTCCTCGTCGACGAGACCGTTGCTCTCCACACGGCTATGCGGTCATCGAATCAGACCCGCCGCATCTTGCACGCGGTCGTGTCCTGCAAGTGGACGATCCGAAGCGATCGAGCGCAAAACTCGCGCTCAGAGGCTCTCAACTTGATCCGCAACAGGAAGGGTCGACTCCCCCATATCGCCGTCGTCACGGCTGAACCGCTTCCCTCGCGGATCGCATCTGTGGCGCTTGGTACAGGCGACATCGACTGCGTCTACCACTTCGCTCTCCCGGAGCTAGTTGAAGCTGTAGAGCACGAAGGTCACGGAGACGCTACCGAATCGTTGCACATGATGATCGAGGGAAAGCGACTCAAAGACATCGCTGATCTGCCCCTCGACCTCGCTGTTTGAGGCTTACGTGACCCTAATGGAAAGCAGCGTATGCAGCGGTTCGCTTCCTGATCTTTGGTCATCCCTCACGTCTCCCGTAGCGGCTACATGACCGACCTGCTCCTGCATTTGGTCGGTGCCTCAGGGCAAGGCGCGACGAACTTGATGACAGCCCTCGAACAGCTCTGCCTCGTCTATCCCGAGCACCTCAACCATTACCGCTAAACCCGAGACTCCGCCCACTTACACACACAACTTGACAAGCTCCGATTACCGGTCGCTCTACGTCAAGACCCGCGGGGTTTTGCGCGCTGACCTCGCGAAACAGCTCTCCACGCACCGCACCGCCCGCAAGAGCAGCAGCTCGACCAGGCCCGTTTCGCCTTACCGGACGGCGTTCATAATCTCCGACCGTCCCGCGGAGATTGAGGACCGCGCGGTCCCTGGGCACTGGCAGGGCGATGTGATGATCGGCGTCGGCTCGCGGTCCGCGATCGGAACCCTCGTGGAACGGACCACCCGTTACACGATCCTGCTGCATCTGCTCGGAGATCACACCGCGGACACAGTCGCTACGGCGATGATCACCGCGATGAAAGACCCCCCGAACAGCTCCGCGGGTCGATCACGTGGTACCGCGGCACCAGACTCGCCGACGACCGTCGCATCACGAAAGAGCTCGACACGCCCGTGTTCTTCTGCGACCCGCACTCCCCCTGGCAGCGCGGCACGAATGAGAACACCAACCGCCTCTTCCTGCACTGGGTCGAGAAAGGCTCCGACCTCGCTCACTGGGCACTACAAGAACTCGTACACGTCGCCTCGGCCTTGAACCACCGACCCGGCCCACCCTCGAAATGAAGGTCCCCATCGTCGCCTTCGCCGCCCTGCTCGAACAAGAAGCAGCAGAGTAAACACAACGCGTTGCAACGGCCACTAGATACTGCCCCGGCCGGAGGCGTCATAGATCGCATCTCGCGGAGGGCGACGTGGGCCTGGTCGACGCAGTCGCGCTCCCGGAGCTCCCTCTCCTCCGTGTCCCTCGTCCTGGGTCGGCTGCGGTGGCGCGGAGCCCGTCGCGCCCGGGGGGCCGTCGCTTAGGCTCTCTGCAATGAGCACCACCTCCGCCTCTCGCCGCGCCTCCGGCAGGCCGCGCCGCCGTCGCGGCCTCTGGATCACGCTGATCGTCCTCCTCGTCCTGCTGATCGGCGCTGTCGTCGTTGTGCTCCTCGGGGTGCGCACCTACGACAAGGCGATGACGGTCCGCGACAAGCTCACCGAGGCGATCCCGCTGGTCTCGCAGGTCACCGGCAAGCTCACGGCGTTCGACACCTCGGGAGCGGAGGCGACGGCCGCGCAGATCGCGACGCTCACCGGTGAGGCGCGGGACGAGACCGACGACCCGGTGTGGCGGGTGATGGAGGTCGTCCCGTACCTCGGCCCGAACCTGTCCGCCGTCCGTGCCGCGACAGAGATCGCCGACGACATCTCCGGCAAGATCGTCACTCCGCTCTCGACGACCTCGCTCGACATCCTCAAGCCGGTCGGCGGCAAGGTCGACCTCGCCGCGATCACCGAGCTCTCGCAGAAGATCACGGTCGCCAAGGGAGTCGTCGATCAGGCGCAGGCCCGGGTCTCGGGGGTCGACCGTGAGCAGCTCGTCCCGCAGGTCTCCTCCGCCCTCGACTCCTTCAGCCCGCAGCTGGCCACGGCGACCGCGGCGATGGACCAGGTCGAGCCGCTGACCGCGATCCTGCCGGATTCGCTCGGCGCCTCCGGCCCGCGGCACTACCTCGTGCTGTTCCAGAACCTCGCAGAGTCCCAGGCGCTCGGCGGCGGCGCCTCCTCGGTGATGCAGCTCGACGTCGACGGTGGTGCGATCTCGATCGGCCGCCAGCAGTCCAGCTCGGACTTCAGGGGCCTGGAACCGGTCACCGTCGAGGAGAGCGCGCTCGACACCATCGGCCCCAACCTCGCGACGACCTTCAACGTCTCGACGAGCCGGCCCGACTTCCCCACCGCGGCGTCGATCGCCTCGCAGTTCTGGGCCCAGAAGTTCCCCGAGCAGAAGATCGACGGCGCGCTCGCCATCGACCCCGTCGCCCTCTCCTACCTCCTCGCCTCGACCGGCCCGGTCACTCTCACCGACGGCACGGTCCTCACCAGTGACAACACCGTCTCGACGCTGCTCAACGAGGTCTACTTCCGCTACCCCGCCTCCGTCGTCGGCGAGCGGACGGATGAGTTCTTCTCCGAGGCGAGCGCCACGATTCTGGGCAAGATCCTCGGTGGAGAGATGGAGCCGACGACGATGCTGCCGGCGATCGTGAAGGCGGTCGGCGAGAGTAGGATCCTGGCCTTCAGCTCGGACGCCGACGAGCAGGCGCTCCTCTCGCCCACCCCGATCGCGGGCGTGCTGCCGGGCTCGACCGCCGAGAGCACGACGACGGGCGTGTTCTTCCAGGACGCGTCCCGCGGATCGAAGATGGACTACTACCTCAAGACGGCAGTCGCGCAGTCGAGCGTCGATCGTTGTGCCGCGTCCGGCGCGGTCTTCTCGACGTCCGTCACCGTCACGAACACGATCACGAAGTCCGTGGCTCAGGGCCTGCCGGCCTACGTCGCCGCGGCGGGTGGTCGGGGCCCGTATCCGCTCGGCGACTTCGTGACCAACATCTACGTCTACGGTCCTCCCGGCACGAGTATCGCCGAAGCGTCCTGGGGCGACGGCACCGGTTACGACCCGCAGACGTTCGAGGACCTCGGCCGTCCCGTCTCCAAGGTCGCCGTGCAGCTTGCGCCGGGGGAGTCCAAGACGTTCGACGTGCAGTTCAGCGCCGGTGAGAGCACAGGTTTCGGGAACCAGGCCGTGCGCGTCACTCCGATGATCAATCCGACGACGGTGACCGTCAGCGACGAGCCCGGCTGCGGCTGAGGGCCGCCCGGCTCGGCGCTACGCCAGCGCCGAGCCGGGAATCGAGCTGGTGACGAGCCAGGAGGCGAGGAACGCGGCGCCGACGCAGAGTGCGAATCCGACGATCGGGATCCAGAACGAGCGACGGCCGACGAGGTGTCGGATGACCGTGACGCCGACGGCGATCAGCGTCAGGGCGGGTGGAGCGAGGAGCGCGATCGAGACGCCCCAGTCGATCCGGTCGAAGTCGCAGGCGAAGTTCTGGCCCTCGCACTGAGCGGGGAAGACGGAGAGGACCGCGGCGAGATAGCCCAGCACGATGCAGAGTAGGCCGAGCGCGAGGCAGCCGAGGACGGAGAGCACCAGGTCCCAGCGGCGCCGGTGCGGCTTCCCGGCGGCGATGATCTCGCGGACGGAGCGGTACGCGTCCGTGCGGAACTCGTCCCGGGCGGCGGCGGGCCGGGCGGGAGCGGGCCGGGCGGGAGCGGGGCGGGCCGGAGCGGCCGTGGCGCCCTGAGGCCGCGCGCGCTTCTTCTTCGACGAGGCCATGCTCAGAAGATCATCGGACGGTCGTCGTCCAGGGTCGTCTCGAGGTCGAGGTCGACCACCACCGGCACATGGTCGCTCGGGGCGTCGCCCTTGCGCTCGTCGCGGTGGATCGATGCTCCGGTGACCAGCTCGCCGAACGCGGGGGAGCCGAGCACGAAGTCGATCCGCAGACCCTCGTTGCGCGGGAAGCGCAGCTGCTTGTAGTCCCAGTAGGTGTAGCCCTCGGGGACGAGCGGGCGAACGACGTCGCGCAGGCCCGCGGCCCCGAAGGCGGAGAAGGCCGCGCGCTCGGGGACCGAGACGTGCGTGGATCCGGGGCCCAGGCTCGGGTCGCCGACATCGCTGTCGAGCGGAGCGACGTTCCAGTCGCCGACCAGCGCGAGGGGCAGATCGGGCTCAGCGGCCAGCCATTCGCGAGCGCTCGCCGCAAGGGCCGCGAGCCAGTCGAGCTTGTAGTGGTAGTGCGGGTCGTCGACCGCGCGGCCGTTCGGGACGTACAGGCTCCAGACGCGGACTCCGTCGACGGTCGCGCCGATCGCGCGGGCCTCGAGCGGGTAGCTGCCGTCAGCCGCCGGCTCCTTGGCGAATCCGGGCATGCCGGGAAACCCGATCTGTACGTCTTCCATCGGCAGTCGGGAGGCGATGCCCACACCGTTCCACTGGCTGAGGCCAACCATCTCGACGTGGTAGCCGGCGTCGGCGAAGGCCTCGTGCGGAAACTGTTCGGGCTTGCACTTGAGCTCCTGCATGGCCAGCACGTCGATGTCCTCGCGCACGAGCCAGTCGACGACGCGGCCGGTGCGGGCCCGGATGGAGTTCACGTTCCAGGTGGCGATGCGCATCCTGAAAGTGTAGGAGCCGCCGCCGACACGTCGGCTTCGGGCGGATGAGAGGCGGGTATCCGCTCATCGGATTGCGGAACGGGTGTCGGTGGTCGATGGTTGACTTGCCGCGTTCCTGAGCGGCCGCCTCCGCCCCACCCCCCCCTGCCCGCCCCGGAGGACCCATGATCCTGCTCCGACTCGCGTCGTCGTACGCGAAGCCCTACCTGCGCTGGGTGGTCGCCGTCGTCGTGCTGCAGCTCGTCGCGACGCTCGCCGCCCTCTACCTGCCGAGCCTCAACGCCGAGATCATCGACCAGGGCATCGGCCGCGGCGACACCGACTTCATCTGGGCCACGGGGATGACCATGCTCGGCGTCTGCCTGGTGCAGGTCGCGGCGGCGATCGCCGCCGTCTACTTCGGCGCCCGCACCGCGATGTCCGTCGGTCGCGACCTGCGCCGCGACGTCTACCGCCGCGTCGACTCGCTGAGCGGGCTCGAAGTGGGCGGCTTCGGCACCGCCACCCTGATCACCCGCGGCACGAACGACGTGCAGCAGGTGCAGATGCTCGTGCTGATGACCCTCAACTTCATGGTGTCCGCACCGATCATGTGTGTCGGCGGCATCGTCTTCGCGCTGCGCGAGGACGCAGGGCTCTCCTGGCTGGTCTGGGTGTCGGTTCCGCTGCTGTTCGTCGTCGTCGGCGTCCTGGTGTTCCTGCTGCTGCCGCTGTTCCGCCTGATGCAGGACCGGATCGACGGAATCAACAGCGTGCTCCGCGAGCAGATCACGGGCATCCGCGTGGTGCGCGCCTTCGTGCGCGAGCCGTTCGAGTCGGAGCGGTACCGCAGAGCCAACGCGGCGATCACTGAGGTGTCGATCAAGGTCGGCAACATCTTCGTGCTGATGTTCCCAGCGATCATGATGATCCTGCACCTCGCCACCGCCGCCGTGCTGTGGTTCGGTGGGCAGCGGGTCGACGCCGGTCAGATGCAGGTGGGCTCGCTGACCGCGTTCCTGCAGTACCTCCTCCAGATCCTCACCGCGGTGATGATGGGAGTCTTCATGGTGATGATGATCCCGCGTGCGGTCGTCTGCGCCGAGCGGATCCAGCAGGTGCTCGACGCTCGCACCAGCCTGACCACCCCCGAGGGCGGTGTCCGGACGCCGACGGGCGGCCGCGTCGAGTTCTCGGGGGTCGTCTTCGGCTACCCGGGTGCCGAGCGCCCCGTGCTCTCGGGGATCGACGTCGTCGCGGAGCCGGGCCGCACCACCGCCGTCGTCGGCTCCACCGGCGCTGGCAAGACGACGCTGCTCGGCCTCGTGCCGCGACTGTTCGACCCGCAGGAGGGCACCGTCACGATCGACGGCGTGCCCGTCTCCTCCCTCGACCGGGCGCAGCTCGCCCAGGTGATCGGGCTCGTCCCCCAGCGGCCCTACCTCTTCTCGGGCACGATCGCCTCGAACCTGCGCTTCGGCCGGCCCGACGCGACCGACGCCGAGCTCTGGGAGGCGCTGCGCATCGCCCAGGGCGAGGACTTCGTGCGGAGGAAGGAGCACGGGCTCGACGAACCGGTCTCGCAGGGCGGGACGAACGTGTCGGGCGGGCAGCGCCAGCGGCTCTGCATCGCGCGCGCGCTCGTTGCCAGGCCCCGGGTCTACCTCTTCGACGACTCGTTCTCGGCGCTCGACGTCGCGACGGATGCGCGGCTGCGGGAGTCGCTGGCCCAGGCCACTACCGACGCGACCGTGATCATCGTGGCGCAGCGGGTGTCGACGATCCGCCACGCCGACCAGATCGTCGTGCTCGACGCGGGCCGGGTGGTCGGCCGCGGCACGCACGACGAGCTCTGTGAGACGAATCCGACCTACCGCGAGATCGTCGAATCCCAGTTGAGCGTCGAAGGAGTGTCCTGAGATGGCGCGCGCACGCGAGACGACCGCCGCCACGTCCACCGCCGCGGAGACGGAGTCCCTCGAGCCGGAGTTCGACCCCGGCGAGGGCGACGGCGGGATGTTCGGCGACGGACCGCCCGCCCGCAAAGCCCAGAACTTCTGGCCCTCCGCCAAGCGCCTGTTCGCGCTGCTCGGGCCCGAGCGCGCGCGGATGATCCTCGTGGTCGCCCTGGTCTCGCTGTCGGTCGTCCTCACCGTCATCGCCCCCAAGATCCTCGGGCAGGCGATGGACACGATCTTCAACGGAGTGATCGGCTCGGGTCTGCCCGCGGGCGTCCCGCTGGAGCAGATCATCGAGCAGCAGCGCGCCTCGGGCAACGGCACTTTCGCCGACATGCTCTCGAAGACCGACATTGTTCCCGGTCAGGGCATCGACTTCGTGGTGCTCGGCCGCCTGATCATCGTCGTGCTCCTGATGTACGTGGTCGCGTCGGTGCTGATGTGGGCGCAGGGCTACCTGCTCAACGGGCTCGTGATGCGCGTGGTCTACGGTCTCCGCCAGGACATCGAGGCCAAGCTCAACCGGCTCCCGCTGCGCTTCTTCGACACTCGCCAGCGCGGTGACGTGATGTCGCGCGTCACCAACGACGTCGACAACATTCAGACGGCGCTTCAGCAGGCCTTCTCGCAGCTGGTGCAGTCGGTGCTGACCATCATCGGAATTGCGGCAATGATGTTCATCGTCTCCTGGCAGCTCGCGCTGATCGCGCTGGTCTCGATCCCGCTCTCGGGCGTGATCGCGGGAGTGATCGGCGCCCGCTCGCAGAAGCTCTTCGCCGCGCAGTGGAAGAACACCGGCGCGCTGAACGGCCACATCGAGGAGACCTTCTCCGGCCTCGAGATCGTCCGCGCCTTCGGCCGCGACCGCGAGATGCTCGAGGAGTTCGATCGCCGCAACGACAGCCTCTACACCGCATCGTTCGGCGCCCAGTTCGTCTCGGGCATGATCATGCCGGCGATGACGTTCGTCTCCTACCTCTCCTACGTGCTGATCGCCGTGGTCGGCGGCCTGCGCGTCGCCTCCGGGCAGCTGACGCTCGGCGACGCGACCGCGTTCATCCAGTACTCCCGCGAGTTCACCCAGCCGGTGACGCAGCTCGCGAGCATGGCCAACATGCTCCAGTCGGGCGTCGCGTCGGCCGAGCGCACCTTCGAGCTGCTCGACGCCGAGGAGCAGGATCCGGAGACGGCCACCGCGTCGCTCCCGCAGCGCACCGATGGGCACGTCGAGTTCGAGAGCGTGTCCTTCTCGTACGACCCGGAGCAGCCGCTGATCGAGGAGCTGACCTTCTCGGCGCAGCCCGGGCAGACGGTCGCCATCGTCGGCCCCACCGGAGCCGGTAAGACGACGCTGGTGAACCTGGTCATGCGCTTCTACGAGCTCACCGGCGGGCGGATCCTGGTCGACGGAGTCGACATCACCAGCCTCGCCCGCGGCGACCTGCGCTCGCGGGTGGGCATGGTGCTGCAGGACGCGTGGCTCTTCGAGGGCACGATCCGCGAGAACATCCGCTACGGCCGCCTGGACGCGACCGACGACGAGATCGTCGATGCGGCGAAAGCCACGATGGTCGACCGCTTCGTCCGCCGACTGCCCGGCGGTTACGACACGGTGCTGGACGCCGACGGCGGCAGCGTCTCGGCCGGTGAGCGGCAGCTGATCACGATCGCTCGGGCGTTCCTCGCCAATCCGTCGCTGCTGATCCTCGACGAGGCAACCTCTTCGGTGGACACCCGCACCGAACTGTTCGTGCAGCACGCGATGAACGCGCTGCGCACCGACCGCACCTCGTTCGTCATCGCACACCGTCTCTCGACCATCCGCGACGCCGACACCATCCTGGTGATGGAGTCGGGTTGCATCGTCGAGCAGGGCGCGCACGAGGCGCTCCTGAAGCAGCGGGGTGCCTATTACGAGCTGTACATGACCCAGTTCCGAGGAGGCGCCGACGAGGCGGGCGAGCACGCCGCAGCGGGCGCGCTCCCGGGCGGGGGAGGGGGCGCCCCGTAGAGTAGGCGCGTGACCGACGCACGCCACCAGCTCATCGAGTACATCGGCTCCGATGCCGTCTTCCACGGGGACTTCACCCTCACCAGCGGCGCACAGGCGTCGTATTACGTCGACCTGCGGCGGGTGAGCCTCGACCACCGCGTCGCCCCGCTGATCGGGCAGGTCATGCTCGACCTGATCGCGCCGATCGAGCGCGTCGACGCGGTCGGCGGCCTCACGATGGGAGCCGATCCGATCGCCGCCGCGATCCTGCACCAGGGCGCCGCTCGGGGGCTCTCCTACGACGCGTTCGTCGTGCGCAAAGAGCCCAAGGACCACGGCCGCGGTCGGCAGGTCGAGGGCCCCGACCTCGAGGGCAAGCGCGTCGTGGTCGTCGAGGACACGTCCACCACCGGTGGTTCCCCGCTGACGGCGATCGAGGCCCTGAGAAAGGTCGGCGCTGAAATCGCCGGAGTCGCCGTCGTTGTCGACCGTGCGACCGGGGCCCGCGAGATCATCCAGGACGCCGGCTACCCGTACTTCGCGGCGATCGGTCTGGCCGACCTCGGCCTGAGCTGATGGTCGACAAGGGCGGACGCGACGGAGGCTCGGATGAGCACCCGGAGCCGGAGGACCGCGAGATCGAGGGCCGGGAGTCGACTCCTCACAGGAACGAGCGTCCCGAGCCGGATCGTCCCGTCGGCAGTAGCGAGTGGCTGCTCCAGCAGCTCAGCGGTGGCCGGCTGAAGAGCATCTTCGACTCGCCTCGGCCCCCTGCTCCGGTGCAGCGGCCGACGGAGGACGGTGCCGGATCGGCGGTGAACGGATCCGAGGCGGCGGCGGCCGACGCACCGAGCGCGTCGGCGAGGTCGGGGTCGGAGCGACCCGTGGAAGCCGAGTCCGCACCGCGCCACGGCCCTGCTGCTCCGGTCGGTCTCTGGCCGGGAGAGCCCGTGCTGAGTGCGGCGCCCGCACCCGTCGAGGACGGCGAGTCCGGCGACACGTCTGCCGACGACTCAACCCCGGACCGCGCCGACGCCCCTCCCGCCGCCGCCTCGGATCCGTTCACCGCCGATCCGGCACCGTCCTCCGTCGGCCGCTGCACCGGAGC
>NZ_PSWS01000056.1 GCF_002932875.1 Rathayibacter tritici | reverse complement strand
GTGGCATCTCGCGGAGTGTTCCCAGGACGTTTCGAGCGGATGAACTCGGGCGCGTCGAGGGGCACGGGGCGGGCGGATCGTACAAGACTCAGAGTCTCAACTGCGGCGACTCGGGATGCTCCGCCGGTGCGCGGTCCACTCCGCAGGCGCGAGGCTGGCCGCACGGACACCGATCCGGACGAGCACCGCCGAGTGACCGGCCACGGCCGCACGGAACGGACAGGAGCGGACATGTCGATCATCCTCGGGGACCACCAGTACGGAAAGGCCGAGAACCGTGTCGTGCGCATTTACCGCGAGACGCCGCGGCACGAGATCCACGACGTCAACGTCTCAACCGCCCTCCGCGGCGACTTCGAGGCCGCACACCGCGAGGGCGACCAGTCGGCCGTCCTGCCCACCGACACCCAGAAGCAGACCGCCTACTCCTTCGCCAAAGAGAAGGGCCTGCGCTCGATCGAGCCCTACGGCCTCGAGCTGGCCCGCCACTTCGTCGACGGCTACGAGCCGGTCCGCGGCGCCCGCATCGAGATCGAGGAGTTCGCCTGGGAGCGTGTGCTCGTGGACGGGCGGGAGCACGATCACACCTGGGTCCGGACAGGCCAGGAGACGCGGATCGCCTCGGTCACGGTCGAGGGCTCGGCCGATAAGCGACGGATCTGGATTACCGGCGGATTCAAGGACCTCACCATCCTCAAATCCACCGGGAGCGAGTTCCACGGCTTCCTCACCGATCCGTACACCGTCCTCCAGCCCACGAACGACCGGGTCATGGCGACCTCGCTGGTCGCCCGGTGGCGCTTCGCCCTCACGGAGGCGGAGATCGCCGACATGGACTGGGAGGCGGTCTACGCGGGCGTCAAGGCGCTGATGACGAGCCGCTTCGCGACCGTGCACTCCCTCGCCCTCCAGCAGACGCTCTTCGAGATGGGCAAGGCGGTGCTGGAGGAGTACCCGCAGATCGTCGAGATCCGACTCTCGGCTCCGAATAAGCACCACTTCGTCTACGACCTCGCTCCCTTCGGCGTCGAGAACGACAACGAGGTGTTCCACGCCGACGACCGCCCCTACGGGCTGATCCAGGCGAGCGTCACCCGCGATGACGCGCCGCCCGCGGGTCCCGCCTGGACCGCGTACACGGGCCTGGTATGACCGAGGTCCGGGGCGTCCACCGCGGGCACATCCTGCACATCGCCGGGCGCGCAAGACTCGAGACCGCGCGCGAGGCGCTGGTGTCCATCCCGGACGGCGCCCTCGCGGTGGCCGAGGACGGCACCATCGCCTGGGTCGGCCAGCACGGCGAGCTTCCGGAGCGATTCGCCGACTGGCCGGTCTCGGGCGACGCCGCGTCGATCCTGCTGCCCGGGTTCGTCGACACGCACATGCACTTCCCTCAGACGTTCTCGACCGACGGCTTCGGCGGCGGCCAGCTGCTCGAGTGGCTCGACCGGACGGTATTCCCGGCGGAGGCGCGACTCGCCGATCCGGAGTTCGCCGACGTGGTCGCGCGCGCCTTCACCCGGCGGCGGATCGCCGCGGGGACGACCGCAGCGATGGTCATCGGCTCCGCGTTCCCGGCCGCGCAGGACGCCCTCTTCGAGCGCACCCGCGAGGTCGGCTTGCGGGTTGTGTCGGGGCGCGGCATCCAGACCGTGGGCCCCGTATCGGCGGCGCCGCTGATCACCTCGGAGGCGGAGGCGCTGGCGCTCACCGCGGACGAGATCGCCCGCTGGCACGGGAGGGACCCTCTCCTGCAGGTCGCCATCGTCCCGCGGTTCTCGCTCTCCGTCACTCCGCGGACCCTCGGCGCCCTCGGCGACCTGTACGACGACGTGCGCGGGCGCGGCGTCTACGTGCACAGCCACCTCAACGAGAACGATCGGCCCGGCGACGGCGAGATCGCCGCGGTCCTCGGCTCGTACCGCACCCGCAGCTACCTGGACACCTACGACGGGCTCTTCCTGCCCGGCTCCGCACGCGGCGGCTCCTCCCTGCTCGGACCGCGCACGATCCTCGCGCACGCCGTCCACTGCCAGGACAACGAGCTGCACCGGATGGCCGAGACCGGCACCTCGATCGCGCACTGCCCGACCTCGCAGCAGTTCCTCGGCTCCGGTACGATGCCCTGGCGCCGAACCGTCGCCTCGGGTGTCACCGTCGCGTTGGGAAGCGATGTGGGCGCGGGCGACGAGTGGCTGCTCCCGCGCGTGGCGAACGACGCGTTCAAGGTGCACGTGTCGGAGCCGGGCGACGCGGCGGTCGCGCTGCACCCGGCCGAGCTCCTGTTCACGGCGACGCTGGCCGGGGCGCGGGCCCTCGACCAGGAGGACCGCTTCGGCAACTTCGACCTCGGCAAGGACGCGGACCTGGTGCGCATCGAGCCCGACCGCTGGGAGCCGCTCGCCGACGTGCTCGCCCACGGGATCCGAGCCGATGACGCGGCCGAGGCGACCGAGCAGCTGCTCTTCGCGCTGCTGATGACGCTGCGGGAGCCGGCGATCGCGGCGGTGCACGTGCGGGGGCGGCGCGCTGCTCCGTAGTGACGGGGCCGGGCGGGGCGCGGACGTTCGATTTGCAGGGGATCCCGCGCCGAGAGCGCTCTCCTCCGCCTCCGCCGACCTGCGCGAGACGTATCCCCTGCACATCGCACACGGTCCTGCGAATCGGACGGCGGCCCTGCGAATCGCACACGGCCCTGCACATCGGACGGCGGCCCTGCACATCCCACACGGCCCTGCACATCGCGCAGCCCGGCAGCGCACCGCTCGGCTCAGCGCAGTCGCAGCGCCAGGAACAGGTCGGCGCGATCCGCCGTGTCCGACAGGTCGCGCTGCGTGAGCTCCTCCGCCCGCGCGATGCGATACCGGACCGTGTTCAGGTGCAGGTGTGTCTGCTCCGCCGTGCGCACCCACGAGCCGCCGCAGTCGAGGAACGCCGCGAGCGTGGCGACCAGCTGCGAGCTGTAACGCGCGTCGTGCTGAACCAGCTTTCCGAGCACCAGCTCGACGAACACGGAGCGCAGGTGGTCCGGCACCGCGCTCAGCAGCTGCACCGCCGAGGTCACCTCCCCGGAGTCGCTGATCCGCACCGGCGAGTCGTCGCCCGGCACGCCCGGCAGCATCATGCCGTAGCGCGCCGAGCGCAGGGCGCCGCCGAGTGCGGGCAGCGCCGTCGCAGCACTCGTCCCCACCCGCAGCACAGCACCCGGCCACGCGGCCCCCGCGCGCCGCAGCGCCGAGGTGACCACGGCGAGCGGATCCGCACCCGTCGGGATCGCGTCGGTCGCCTCCGCGGGCAGCACCGCGACCGCGCAGCCCTTCGCGTTCCGGCCGACCACGGCCCGGCCCAGATGCGCCGCGGCATCGAGCAGCATGCGGCGCGCCAGATCCGGCGGCGCATCCCCCTCGAACTCTGCCGAGGCCACAATGCAGCGCCCGACTCCGCCGAGTCCGAGCTGGCGGAGGTACACCGCAGCCTCCGGCTGCTCGCTGTCCTCCTCGACCAGCTCGAGCAGGCGGTCGGCGAGAGCGGAATCCGCCAGCAGGGCCGCCTCGTGCTGCAGCCGGTAGACCCCCACCACTCCGACCAGCTCGGTGACGGCGTCGAGCACGGACGCGGGCCAATCGTTCCAGTCGCCGCCGACCACGACCAGCCAGGAGGTGGCACGGTGCTCGCCCGCGCCGGCGACCGCGAGCACGGAGAGAGCGCCGCCGCGCACATCCGGCACCACGACGGGGCCGCGCCGGGCCGTGAGCGCGGCGTGCACGATCCGCTCGATCTCGCCGAGTCCCAGTGGAGCGGCGGAGGCGGCCGTGCGGCCGGTCGCGGTCAGCACGGTCACCGGAAGCCCGAGTTCGCGGGAGGTCCGCGCGATGAGTTCGTCGAGCTGCTGCCCCCGGTAGACCTCGGTCAGTAGCTCCCGCTGACGGGCGAGGGCCGCGGTCAGCCGCGCCACTCGATCCCCCGCGAGAGCGTTCGAGAGGTGCGCCGTGATCGCACCGAACGAGACGTCGGCCGGCACCGCGATCAGCGGGACGTCGTGCTCGCGGCAGGCGACGACGAGGTCGTCCGGCACGAAGCCGAGCAGGCCCTCGCCTGCGAGCAGGGCGCTGGCTCCGGAGTCGGCGACCGCGGCGACGAAGGCCGCGCTGTCCTGCGGTCCCCGGTGCCAGACCAGGCCCGTCAGAACGAGCTGACCACGCGCCAGGTAGCGGCGGGGGTCGAGCAGGTCGGTCGTGAAGATGCCGTCGACCGGCCGCGCGAGCGCCCCGTCGCCGGCGACGAGCACGCGCAGGCGCAGCTGCGGCGCGTCGAGGACGTCCTGCAGCTGCATTAGCTGCCCCGGTAGGTCGAGTAGGCGAACGGACTGAGCAGGAGTGGAATGTGGAGGTGCGCGTCCTCGTCGTCGAGCCGGAATGCGACGACGACCTCCGGGTAGAACGACTCCGTTCCCGAGGCCGCGAACCAGGAGCCGGTGTCGAAGACGACGCGGTAGACCCCGGCGGGCAGCCGTTGCGGCCCGAAGGCTCCGACGCGTCCGTCGTCGTCGGTGCGGGCCTGGGCGAGGCGGTGCCAGCCGGAGCCGCTCCGCGCCTCCAGGGCGACGGGCACATCGCGCGCGGGTCGGCCGCGGACGGCGTCGAGCACGTGCGTCGTGACGTGGCTGGCGTGCCCGCTCATCGCGACGCCTCCTCAGCCACGAGGAGCCCGTGCTCGAGCCCGCGCACGCGCAGCACCGTGATCTCGCGCAGCTGCTCGGTGACGATCCGGGCCTCCGTCTCCGGGTCGAGCCCGAGACGACGCTCCAGCTCAGCGACGACCGCGGCCCGATCGCTTCCCGCCGCGCGGATCAGGAAGACGCGCCCGAACCGCTCCTCATAGGCGCGGTTGCCGACCAGCAGCCGCTCGGTCAGCGCCTCGTCGGCGGTGCGGCTCGCCGCCTGCTCCGCGGCGGAGAAGGCGGAGGAACGCCCAGCGCCCGCGCGCCGCTCGCCGATCCGCGGGTGGTCGGCCAGCGCCGCGTCCACCTCCTCGGCGGTGAGGGTGCGCGCCACACGCTCGGCCGCCTCGGCCAGCGCATCGACGTCGGAGTAGGGGGCGCCGGCGGCGACCTCGTCGGCCCAGCGCGGGACGGCGAGGCAGGCGAGGAGCACGTCGCGCGCGGTCTCGGATCGGGTGTCGGTCATGCGGTCTCCTTCGTCCGGCGAAGCGGCAGGCTCCGCCTGGGGCACGATGGTCGGGTGGATGCGGTCGGGAGTCGTGAGCTCGTCGGGCTGGTGCTCGCCGCGGGCGCAGGGCGCCGCGCGGGCGGCCCGAAGGCGCTGCGGCGAGACGCGGAGGGTGTGCCGTGGGTGGAGCGCGCCGTGCGGCGGCTCGACGCGGCCGGCTGCGGGCGGGTGCTTGTCGTGCTGGGTGCGGGGGCGGAGCGGGCGCGCGACCTGGTGCCGGCGACGGCGACGGTGCTCATCGCGGCCGCATGGCAGGCGGGTCTCTCGGCGTCGCTCCGGGCCGGCCTGGTCGCGGCCGAGGGGGTCGCGTCCCTGATCACCCTGGTCGACCTGCCCGACGAGCCGCCGAGTGTGGGAGCCCGGCTGCTCGCGCAGGCCCCACCGGAGCCCGGAGTGCTCGCGCGCGCTGTCTTCGACGGCCGTCCCGGTCATCCGGTGCTGGTGGGCAGCGACTACTGGCCGACGCTCCGCGAGAGCGTCCACGGCGACTCCGGCGCCCGCCACCTGCTGCTCGCGGAGGGAGTGCGCGGGATCGAGTGCGGCGACCTGTGGTCGGGGGTGGACCGCGACGGGCCGCGCTGATCCGCTCACGCACATCCCGCATCATCCAGGGCAGCGGCCAGAGCGCGCCAGGCGAGCGTGGCGCAGACCGAGCGGACCGGGTTGCCCGCCACCGCGAGCAGCGCCGCCTCCTCGCCGGCGAGCGGACCCTCCCGACGCGCCATCGCCGTAAGGAACGCGTCGATCCGAGCGCGCACCTCGGCCGCCGGTCGTGCGTCGAGGCCGTCGACCAGGAGCGACGCGGAGCCCCGCGAGATCTCGCAGCCCCGCCCGCTCCAGGCGACCCGAATCTGCTCCGCGCTCCCGTCGACGCGCAGCTCGATCCGGTCGCCGCAGGTCGGCGTGATCAGCTCGGCGCGGCCGAGGGACGGAGCGGGGTCCGAGCGCCCCACCGGGTCCTTCGCATGCGCGCGGATCAGCTCCGCCGCCTCGCTCACGTCCGGTCCTCCAGCTCGGCGAGCTCCGCGTACGCCGTGCTGATCCCCGCGATCCGCTCGCGGGACTCCCGTGGGGCCGCGCCGAGCACTCCGGAGGCCAGCAACGCCACCGCGCTCATCGCCGCCGCGTAGCTGTCGAACGCCGTGCCGCTGTCGACAGGGCACTCCAACCAGACCCTCGCCTGCTCCGCGTAGCGCCGAGCGGGCGGATCCGCGAGCAGCACCACCGGCACGGCGCGCGCGGCCAGCGTCTCGACCAGCCCCGCGAACGAGGCCGGACGGCGCCGGAAACCCACCAGTACCACGACGTCCTCGGCTCCCAAGCCGGCCAGTTCCTCGCCGAGCGATTGACCGGGCTGCGGTGCGATCCGCACCCGCCCGCGTGCCTGGGCGAGCTGCTGGCGCAGGTGCAGCGCCACCGGGTAGCTGTTGCGCAGGCCGATCACGACCACCTCGCGCGCGCCGGCGACCAGCCGCACCGCTTCCTCCAGCCGCCCGTCACCGACCGCGCCGGCCAGGCGCGCCAGGTTCGCCCGCTCGCTCTCGAGGTGCGCGATGAGCGGATCGCCGTGCCGCTGCGCGGGCCCGACCGGCACCCCGGAGGAGCGCAGCGCGCGGGCGTGCTCACGCACCTCTTGCGAGTTCGAGAACCCCAGCCGGCGGAACAGCCGCGAGACCGTGGCCTTCGAGACTCCGCTGTGCTGGGCGAGCTCGGTCGCCGTGTAGACGGCCAGGTCGCCGAGGTGGTCGAGGATGAAGTCGGCCGCCCGCTGCTCCTGCCGAGAGAGTGCGGCGTAGGCGGCATCGATGCGGTGGCCGATGCTCGTCGAGGCTGAGGCGATTGCGGAGGCGGAGGTCACGCGGCCGGCGCCCCTTCGGCGAGCGCCAGGACCGCCGCCTCGAACGCGTCCAGGGCTGTTGCGACGTCGGCCTCGGTCACGCTCTCGTCCGGGTGGTGGCTGACGCCGCCCTTGCAGCGGAGGAAGAGCATCGCGTAGTCGGTGAGATCGGCGACCGCCATCGCGTCGTGCCCGGCCTTGGAGAACAGCACCATTGGCTCCGCGTCCCCGGTCGCTCGGATGCCCGCGCGCACGACGTCCTGGAGCCGCGGGGAAGCAACGACCGCGGGGGCCGAGTGGGTCTGCTCCACCGTGAGCGCGAGGCGGCGGCGCGAGGCCGACTCCGACATCGCGTGCTCGATTGCGTCCCACGCCGCGTCGCGCTGTGCGTCGGTCTCGGCGCGCAGGTCGAGGGTGAAGTCGACTCGGCCGGGGATGACGTTGACCGCGCCGGGGAAGGTCTCGAGCCGGCCGACCGTCGCGATCACGCCCTGCTCGCGCGCGATCCGTTCCACCGCGAGCACCGCCTCCGCCGCTCCGGTCAGCGCGTCACGGCGGCGGTCGAGCGGGACTCCGCCCGCGTGCCCGGCCGTGCCGGTGAGAGTGAGCGAGAAGCGACGCGCCCCCGCAATGGAGGAGACGACGGCCAGAGCGCGGTCTGCTTCCTCGAGGTATGGTCCCTGCTCGATGTGGGCCTCGAGGTAGGCGAGCACGTCCTGCGCGTCGCGCGCGGCGGTGTGGATGCGGGAGGGGTCGAGCCCGAAGTCGCGGAACGCCTCGACGAGCGTGGTCCCGTCGGCGTCCTCGAGCTCCCACCAGCGCTCGTCCCAGGTGCCGGCGAGTGCGCGGGAGCCCAGGAGCGCCGTGCCGAAGCGGGTGCCCTCCTCGTCGCCGAACGCGACGACCTCGACCGCGAACGGCAGCCGCCGACCCGCCGAGTGCAGGCGCGAGACCACCGCGATCGCGAGCGTCACACCGAGGATCCCGTCGTACCGGCCGGCGTCGGGCACGGTGTCGAGGTGCGAGCCGAGCAGCAGCGCTGGGAGTCCCGGGGTCGCTCCCTCGTAGCGGCCGCACTGGTTGCCGGCCGCGTCCTGCCACGTGCGCATTCCGGCCTCGGTCATCCAGCGCGCGGCCATCGCGTTCACGCGGACGTGCTCGGGCGAGAGGTAGACCCGCTCGATCCCGTCGCGGCTGGAGGAGACTGCGGCGAGCTCGTCGCAGCGGGCCATGATGGCGATGGCATCGATGGCTGTGGCGTCGCTCATGCTCGTGCCGCCCCGTACACCTCGTACGCTCCCGCAATTCCGCCGCCCACCGGCACAGCGGCGCCCGCGCGGCGCAGCACCGCCTCCAGCGCCGCCAGGGTGGTCAGTACGGCGTCGGTGCGAGCGTTGTAGCCCATCGTGCCGATGCGCCAGACCTTCCCGTGCAGTGGGCCGAAGGAGGTGCCGATCTCGATGCCGAAGTCGGTGAGCATCTCCCCCCGCACCGCGTCCCCGTTCACGCCCTGCGGGATGTGCACCGCGACCACATTGCTCATCTTGTGGGCGACGTCGCCGAACACCTCGAGGCCGAGCCCGCGCACGCCTGCGAGCATCGCCGCGCCGTGCAGCTCGTGGCGCGCGACGGCCGCGTCGATCCCCTCCTCGACGAGGAGGCGAGCGCACTCGCGGGCGCCGTAGAGCATCGTGGTCGCCTCGGTGTGGTGGTTGAGCCGACGCGGTCCCCAGTAGTCGAAGACCATTCCGAGGTCGAAGTAGTTGGAGCGGACCCGGCGCGCGCTGACCGCGTCGCCCTCGTCGCGGATCCCCGCCTCGATGCTCTTGCGCGACTCGATCACCGCGACGGCCTTCTCGGAGAAGGTGACCGGCGCCGATCCGGACGGGCCGCCCAGGCACTTCTGCAGCCCGGCCGACACCGCGTCGAGCCCCAGCTCGTCGGCCGCAAAAGCGTTGCCCGCGAGGGAGGCGGTGACGTCGGTGTAGAAGAGGGCGCCGTGCTTCTCGCAGAGCGCGCCGAGATCCTCCAGCGGCTGCGCCATCGTGGTCGAGGTGTCGCCGTGGACCACGGCGAGAACCTTCGGCTTCACGCGCGCCAGAGCCTCGGCGATCGCGGACACGGGGAAGACCTGCCCCCACTCCGCCTCGATCACGTGCACCTCGGCTCCGCACCGCTCCGCGATCTCGCGCAGGAGGTGCCCGAACCGCCCGAAGATCGGCACCAGCACGCGGTCCCCCGGCTCCAGCATCGAGACCAGCGCCGCCTCGATGCCCGCGCGGCTCGTGCCGTCGATCAGCATCGTCTTGTCGTTGCGGGTGCGGAAGACCTGCCGGTACAGCTCCTGCGTCTCGGTCATCGTCGCCGTCATGAACGGGTCGTACTGCCCGACCAGTTGAGCCGACATCGCACGCAGCACGCGCGGATCGGCGTTGATCGGGCCCGGACCCATCAGCAGACGCGGCGGCGGATCGACGGGGAGGAACGGCGCGGGCGCGGTCATGGTGCCACCTCTTCACGTGCGGGTGCGCGGGGATGCGAGCGTGCGTAGGAGAAACAGGTGTTTCAGCGTCAGAGCCTATGCGACGGACGTTTCGCCCATGTTTCCGAACCCGAGGGCGTCGGCCGCCCCTGCTCCGGCGCGATGCCTCCTCCACAGGCAGTGTCGGGGCGCGAGTTGTCCGGATCGGATGGCTTCGGGGCCCGGATGTCGGTGATCCCTGATTCAATACGAGTATGACGGATGACAGGCAGCAGGGACTCGAGGAGGTCCGCGCCCTCGGCGACCATGCGGCGCGGCTCGCCCGCTCCGCGGCTCCGCTGCACCTCGCCTCCGCCGAGGCTCTGCACGCGGCCTACACGGCAGCGCTGCGCTGCCCGGAGTCGTTCGCCCGTGGCGGCTCGCCCCGGGAATCGCGCGACCTCGTCGAACGGTCGGTCCGGGCCGAGCTCGCCGTGGCGCTGAACGTGTCCGAGCGCGTGGCCACCCGAGAGCTCGAGCACGCCCGGTTGCTGGTCGAGCACCTGCCGTGTACTCGCGCCGCCCTGGCGCAGGCACGCCTGCGGTGGGAGGCGGGTCAGCTCATCTGCGGAGTCGCTGCGACCCTGCCCGCCGCCTCTCTCGCCGCGTTCGATGAGCGCGCCGCGGGACTGGCCGCCGAGATGACCCCGACCCAGCTGCGCCGACGCCTCGCCCGGCTCCGCGATGAGCTGCACGACGTCCCCCTCGCGGATCGGCATGCCCGCGCTCGCGAGGACCGCGCCGTCTGGGTCTCGCCCGAGCACGACGGCATGGCGACACTCTGCGCGACCCTCCCCGCTCCGATCGCCCTCGGCGCGCTCGCACGGCTCGATCGAATCGCGCGGACGCTCCGCGACGGCACCGGCAGCACCGGGAGCACCGGGAGCACCGGCAGCGACCCGGGCGCCCCTGCGGAGGAGCGCACGCTCTCGCAACTGCGGGCCGACGCCCTCGCCGACCTGCTCTGCGACGGCGATGTGTCCGGCACCGCACCGGGCGAGGAGCGTCCGCGCACGTTCGCCACCGGCATCCGCGCCGAGGTGCGCCTGACCCTCGCCGCGAGCACCGCGGCCGGTCGCGATGAGGGTCCGGTCGAGCTGGACGGCTACGGATTCGTCCCCGCCGGCATCGCCCGCGACCTTCTCGGAGCAGACGCCGTGATCACGCCCGTCCTCACTCAGCCCGGCACCGGTGCGATCGTGTCCGTGGGACGCACGTACCGCCTCCCGCCCCCGCGGATGCGCCTCGCCCTACAGCTGCGGGACCGGACCTGCCGCTTTCCCGGCTGCACCCGGCCCGCCGCGAGCGCCGAGGCCGACCACACCCTCGAGTGGCGCCACGGAGGAGCCACCGCCCTGCACAACCTGGCATCGCTCTGCGTCGCGCACCATCACGTCCGTCACGGCGATCGCTGGACCTACACCCTCCATCCCGACGGTGCGGCCGACTGGACCACTCCCACGGGCCGCCGCGTGGTCACCCGGCCGCCCGATCCGCCGGATCCGCCGACGTCCACGCGTAGGCCGAGCTTCGCCGACGCCCCACCGCCGTTCTGAGTCCTCGGCCCTCAGTCCTCAACCCTCAGTCCTCGGCCCTCGCCAACCCCGCGGCCAGCTCCAGCAGCGCGAGATCCGCTCCCCGCGGACCCACGAGGCAGAGCCCCACCGGAGCGCCGTCGACACTCAGTCGCGGCACCGAGAGCGCCGGATATCCGCCGATCCCGGCCACGCAGGTCAGGCCGAGCGTCGCCGTGCGCGCCGCGTCGAGCGCCTCCGCCGAGGCATCAAGGGCCGGCGCGACCGACGACGTCGAGGGCAGGAGCAGCACCCGCCCGTCCAGCGCCGCGTCGAGCGCCTCGCGGAAGCCCGCCACCCGCGCTCGCGCACTCGCCTCTGCCTCCGCGGCCACCTGAGAGGCCGCGTCGAACCGCGCCTGCACGTCGTCGGCCACAACCCCCGGGTGCGCCGCGACCCAGGTACCGCTGGACTGCCACGCCTCCGCCGCCTGCACCACCCGGAACGCCTCGAACATCTCCGCGACTGGCGGCAGCGCCACCTGATCGGCGCCCAGACCCTCGACCGCTGCTTGGAATGCAACGGCCACCACCGCATTCACCCCGCCGAGCAGCGCAGGTGCCACCACGAACCCGCGGGTCGACGGCCCCCGGGGCAGGCAGACCTCCGCCACCCGCTGTAGCGTCCCGAGGTCCCGCGTCAGCCAGCCCACCGTGTCGAAGCTCGGCGCCAGTGGCAGCAGCCCCTCGACGGACACCACACCGTGCGTGGTCCGCAGCCCCCACAGCCCCTGATACGACGCCGGCACCCGAATCGAGCCCGCCGTGTCGGTCGCGAGCCCGATCGCCGCCTGCCCGAGCGACACCGCGGTCGCCGGTCCGCTGGACGAGCCACCCGGGATCGCCCCCAGCACGGCCGGATTCGGCGGCGTCCCGTAGCCGGAGTTTCGGCCGGCGATGCTGTACGCGAACTCGTCGGTCTGCGCGATCCCGCGCACCGTCGCGCCCGCGTGAAGCAGGCGCGCGACGGCCGGAGCGGTCGCCGACTCGATCGGCGCCGCGGCCAGGTAGGCGGGCACTCCCGCACCGATCCGCTGTCCCTCGATCGCGAACAGGTCCTTCACCGCCACGTCGAGTCCGTTCAACGCCCCGGCGCCGGAGGCCGGCACGAGCGGCGCTCCCACCGCCCGCCAGACACGAGCGTCGAGAGCCTGCTCCTGCACCTGCGCCGCGCGCACTCGCCACCTCCCGGCCTCACGAATCCACAGCTGCGCATCCGCGAGGGCCGCGACGTCATCCGCCGCCAGCGCCGCCGCGTACGCCTCGACCGCGTCGACCAGGCCCGTCGGCAGCACGCCCTCCAGCGTCGTCACCCGCAGATCAGGCATCGACGTCCGCCGTCCAGACGCGAGTACGCGGAGGCGGGCACGACGAACTCCTCCGTCTCCCCCATCGGCCGACCGGATCCCGGCCCTGATCCTCTAGCACGCCGCCCTCGCCTGGCTGAACCGTCCACTCCGCCTGCCGCATGGGAGTCCGCCTCTCCGCGGCCCGTCCGCGTCGTCCGACCATAACGACGTCGTGTTTCACGCAGTAGCACCCGTGTGTCACGATTCTCCAGACCCACCCCGACGACAGGACTCCCGTGTTCCGACGCCTGCGCACCCGCACCGAGGGCGCGACCCTCGGCCTGATGCTGGCCCTCACCTTCTCCACCGGCATCATCGACGCCGTCGGCTACCTCGGGCTCGACCGCGTCTTCGCCGGCAACATGACCGGCAACGTCGTCATCCTCGGCATGGCCCTCGCGGGCGCCGCCAATCTGCCCGTGGTCGGACCCCTGATCGCGCTCGGCGCCTTCATGATCGGCGCCGTGATCGGTGGCCGGGTGCTCCGCCCGGTGAAGAAGGGGTGGACCTCCCGCTCGACCTGGCTGTTCGCGGTGGTCGGGATCCTGCTGGGCGCCCTGGCGATCCTGCTCGCCGTGGTGCCCGAGCCCCCGGAACCGCTCGCCCTCACCGTCACCGGGGTTCTCGGCGCAGCGATGGGTCTCCAGGCCGCGACCGCGCGCCACCTCGCGGTGAAGGACGTCACCACCGTCGTCGTCACCTCGACGATCACCGGGCTCGCCGCCGACTCGCGCCTCGCCGGCGGCTCCGGCCAGCCCTGGTTCCGTCGCGCCGCCGCCATCGCCCTCATCGCCTCAGGCGCCGGAGTCGGAGCGCTCGCCCTACTCGTCGGACTCTGGCTCGGCCTCGCCGTCGCCGCCGTGATCACCCTCGTCGCGACACTGCTCGGCGAGCTCGTCGTTCACTCCCGCTACGTCGGCCCCACTCCCACCGACCTGACGGCGTAACGCAACGCGTCAGCGCGGCAGCTGTTGGCAGTGCGGGCAGAGGTGCGAGGAGCGATTCATGAACGGCACCCGTACTATCGCCTCACCACAGCGGGCGCACGGCTTCCCCGTCTGCCCGTACGCGTGCAGGCTGTGCGAGAAGTAGCCGGAGGCGCCGTTCACGTTGACGTATTGCGCGTCGAAGCTGGTGCCGCCCTCGGCCAGGGCACGCTCCAGCACCGAGCGCACCTCGGCGAAGAGGCGGCGGATCCGCGCCTCGCCCAGCGACGAGCCGGGTCGCTCCGGGTGCAGCTCTGCCGCCCAGAGCGACTCGTCCGCGTAGATGTTGCCGATGCCGCTCACCAGCGTCTGATCGAGCAGCGCTCGCTTGATCCCGCTGTTCCGCCGTGCCAGCGAGGCGACGACAGCCCCGAGGTCGAAGGAGGGGTCGAGCGGATCGCGCGCGATGTGCGCGACCTGCGAGGGTACGGCGCGCAGCCAGTCCCCGGCGCGCGCGTCCTCACCCGCGAAACCGCCGGGCGCGCCGTCCGGGGTCGGCACCAGCGCGTCGACCGCCATCGACCCGAAGATCCGCTGATCGACGAAGTGCAGGGCGAGTTCGCCGTGCTCGGGGTGCTCGATCCCGATCCGGATGCGCGCGAGCCGGGGCAGTGCCGCGTCCGCCGTGCGCAGCAGCACCTGGCCGCTCATCCCGAGGTGCACCAGCAGCGCCTCGTCACAGCCCGCGGGCAGCCAGAGGAACTTGCCGCGCCGCACCGCCCCCTCGAGCCGACGCCCGACCAGCAGGCGCTCGAACGTGCCGTGCGGATGCACGTGGCGCTTCAGCGACCGCTCGTCGACGATGTCGACGCCGGTGACCAGTGCTCCGGTGACGGCGGGGGCCAGTCCCGCGCGCACCACCTCGACCTCGGGCAGCTCGGGCACGGTCAATCTCCGGCAGCAGGAGGGACGGCAGCAGGAGGGACGGGCGCAGCGGAACCCGCCAGGCGAGTCCACGCGTCCAGCGCCGCGGCCATCTCCGCCGCCTTCTTACTGGTGCCCTCACCGCGGGCCGTGACGAATCCGCCGACGATCACGGTGGCGACGAACACCTTGTTGTGGTCGGGTCCGGTGGCCACGATCTCATAGCGCGGGGCCGGCGCACCGCGCTCGGCCGCCGCCTCCTGGAGGCTCGTCTTCGGGTCCATCGACACACCAAAACGCAGCGGGTCGGCCCGCAGCGGTGCGATCAGGCGCAACACCAGGTCGCGCGCAGCGTCCGGCCCGATGCCCAGGTACACGGCGCCGATGATCGCCTCGACCGTGTCCGCGAGGATCGACGCCTTATCGCGGCCACCGGTCAGCTCCTCACCACGGCCGAGCCGGAGGAACTCACCGAGACCGATGCCGCGGGCGATCTCGGCGAGCGCCACGGTCGAGACCAGGCTCGCCCGGCGCTTGGCCAGGTCGCCCTCGCTGAGAGCGGGGTACTCGGTGTAGAGCATGACGGTCACCGCCTGCCCGAGGATCGAATCGCCGAGGAACTCGAGGCGTTCGTTGTGCGGAATGCCGCCGTGCTCGAACGCGAACGACCGGTGCGTCAGGGCGAGCTCGAAAAGCTCACCGTCGAGGCTCACGCCGAGCGTGGCCTCCAGACGCGACCGGTCGTCGCTGGAGGGTCGTGCCGAGGTCTGGTTCACCATGACCGCGTGAAAGCGCGGGTGCGGATCAGACGTCGGCGACCTTGCGGCCCTTGTACTCGAGGTACAGCGCGGTGCCCGCGGAGTCCTCGACGACCTTGGCGCGGTGGGGAAGGCTGTAGACGACCTTGCCGTTCTCGACGGTCTTGACCAGGGGCGGAACCTCCGCCTTCCACTGCGAACGACGAGCGTGGGTGTTCGCGCGGGACTTCTTCCTCTTGGGAACAGCCATGATTCTCTCTTCTCTACCTCTAGTCGGATTCGGTGCGGGCGGTCGCGCCCTCACCGCTGTCTGCGGAAGCCGTGGTTTCTGCGGAGGCCGTGGTTTCTGCGGAAGCCGTGGCGTCTGCGGAGGCCCTGGCAGCCAGCACATCCCACCGCGAGTCCCGCGGCGCCTCGGGTTCGGGCGCCGAGGAATCGGCCAGCCGCTCCCCCGTGACGGGATCGAGGCCCGGACAGTCCGGCCGGCAGACCGGCTGGAACGGCAGCGACAGAACCACCGCATCCCTGACCAGAGGTTCAAGATCCACGTGGTCGTCGTGAACCTCATAGTCGAAAGCTTCGTCAGAAGAGTACGCGAAAAGTTCCTGGAACTCGACATCGACAGGCAGGGAGATGTCCCTCAGGCACCGGCTGCACTCGCCGTCGGCCTCGGCCGACACCTCGACACTGGCCAGGATGCCCTCGTGCACGGACTCGAGCCGGACGTCCAGGTCGACGGCCGATCCCTGGCGGACTGCGACGATCCCCTCGCCGAACTGCTCCGGCGCCTCGAGCTCGAGGCGGTGCTCGCGCATCTCGCCCGGTCGCCTCACGAGGTCGCGCACGTTCACGGTGAACGGCGTCTTCTTGAAAGTAGTCACGAGGATCCAGTCTACTCAGGGCTCGTCGGCTCAGGGCTCACCTCACGCGCGGGCCACGATGTGTTCGCGAAGCTCGGGGATGATCCGCTCGCCGTACACGCGCAGGGTCTCCTCCTTGTTGTCGTGCTGAAGGTAGCCCGCGAACTGCGTGACGCCGATATCGGCGAGCGCCCGGAGCTTCTCGATGTGCTCCTCCGCGGTCCCGAGCACGCAGAAGCGCTCGACGATCTCGTCCGGCACGAAGGACGCGTGGCTGTTCCCGGCACGCCCGTGCTCGTTGTAGTCGTAGCCCTCACGCCCGGCGATGTAGTCGGTCAGCGCCTGCGGCACCGCTCCGGAGGCGCCGTAGCGGCCCACGATGTCGGCGACGTGGTTACCGACCATCCCGCCGAACCAGCGGCACTGATCGCGCATGTGCTCGCGATCGGTGCCGATGTACATCGGCGCTGCGACGCAGAACTGCAGCGTCTCGGGATCCCGGCCGGCGTTCGCCGCCGATTCCTTCACCGCGCCGATCATCCAGCGCGCGATGTCCACGTCGGCCAGCTGCAGGATGAATCCGTCGCCGACCTCGCCCGCCAGCTTCAGCGCGAGCGGGCCGTACGCGGCGACCCACACCTCGAGCGACGAGCCCCGACTCCACGGGAACTGCAAGGTCTGCCCGTGGTGCTCGACCGGGCGAGAGTTGGCCAGCTCGCGGATCACGTGGATCGACTCCCGCAGCGTCTTCAGCGTCGTCGGGGCGCCTCCGGTCACCCTCACCGCGGAGTCGCCGCGGCCGATCCCGCAGACGGTGCGGTTGCCGTACATCTCGTTCAGCGTCGCGTGCAGCGAGGCGATCACGGTCCAGTCGCGCGTAGCGGGGTTGGTCACCATCGGGCCGACCGTGATCCGGTGCGTCCGCTCGAGGATCTGCGAGTAGATCACGTAGGGCTCCTGCCAGAGCAGGTGCGAGTCGAAGGTCCACGCGTAGTCGAAGCCGTGCGTCTCGGCGAGCACGGCGAGCGCGACAGTGCGCGAGGCGGGCGGGTTGGTCTGGAGGACGACTCCGAAATCCATGAGGTTCCTTCTCAGATCAGGTACTGGTTCAGATCAGGTACTGGTTCAGATCAGGTACTGCGAGAGGCCGCGGGGGATGTAGCGCCCATCGCCCTTCGCGCCGACGTAGGAGCCGCCGTCGACGACGACCGTGCCCCGGGAGATCACCGTGTCGACGTGCCCGTCAATCTCGAAGCCCTCCCACGCCGAGTAGTCCATGTTCATATGGTGACTGCGTCCCTCGCCGATTCCGATCGAGGTGTGCCCGTGCGGGTCGTAGACGACGACATCGCCGTCGGCGCCGGGCTGGAGGACGCCCTTCTTCCCGTACATGCCGAACATTCGCGCGGGAGTGGTCGAGGTGAGCTCGACCCAGCGCGGCAGGCTGATCTGCCCGGACACCACGCCCTGATACATCAGGTCCATCCGGTGCTCGACCGAGCCGATGCCGTTGGGGATCCTCGAGAAGTCGCCGAGCCCCAGATCCTTCTGGCCCTTCATGCAGAAGGGGCAGTGGTCGGTCGAGACCATCTGGATGTCGTTGGTGCGCAGCGACTGCCACATGTGGTGCTGGTGCCCCTCGGCCCTCGAGCGCAGCGGAGTGGAACATACCCACTTCGCGCCCTCGAAGCTCCCCCACTCCGGAGAGGAAGCGCCGAGCTGCTCCTCGAGCGAGAGGTAGAGATACTGCGGGCAGGTCTCGCCGAAGACATTCATCCCGCGGTCGCGGGCCTGCGCGATCTGCTCCACCGCCTGCTTCGCGGAGACGTGCACCACGTACAGCGGCGCGCCGGTGAGGTCGGCGATCATGATCGCCCGGTGTGTCGCCTCCTCCTCCGCCTGCCACGGCCGCGACGTGCCGTGGAAGTACGGCGAGATGGTCCCCGCGGCGAGGGTCTGCTTCACCAGCTCGTCAATGAGCGCGCCGTTCTCGGCATGCATCATCATCATCGCGCCGATGTCGGCGCCCTTCTGGAAAGCCCGAAGGATCTGCCCATCGTCCGAGAGGAACACGCCCTTGTAGGCCATGAACAGCTTGAAGCTGGTCACTCCCTCGCGCATCAGCTCGTCCATCGCGACGAGCGAGGAGTCCTGCACGTCGGAGAGGATCTGGTGGAAGCCGTAGTCAATCGCGCAATTGCCCGCCGCCTTCTCCTGCCAGGCCTGGAAGCGGTCCACGACACTCTCGCCCGGGTACTGCACCACGAAGTCGACGATCGACGTCGTGCCGCCCCAGGCCGCCGCCCGCGTGCCGGTCTCGAAGGTGTCCGAGGCGAAGGTGCCGCCGAACGGCATCTCCATGTGGGTATGCGCGTCGATTCCGCCCGGAATCACATACTTGCCGCTCGCGTCGATCACCCGATCCACGTTCGCGGCAAGGTCGAAGCCCAGCAGAGTGGAGCCGGGAGCGAGCACCGCGGCGATCGTCTCCCCGTCGATCAGAACATCGGCGGCTCCGGCGCCGGTCGCGTTGACGACGGTCCCGCCCGTGATGAGGGTCTTCATCGGTTTTCCCCGTCTCGAACTGCGGTCACGGCTTCGGGATGCTGGTGTACGACTCCGGCCGGCGGTCCCGGTAGAACTGCCAGTCGTCGCGCATCTGCTGCACCATGTCCATCTCCAGGTCGCGGATCAGGATCTCCTCCGCGTCGCCCGAGCCCCGCTCGCCGACGAAGTTCCCGCGCGGATCGATGACCTGACTGGTGCCGTAGAAGTCGACCGCCAGCTCGCCGTACTCGTTGTCCTCGCGGCCGACCCGGTTGGGCTGAAGCACGAAGTAGCCGTTCGCCACCGCAGCCGCCGGGCCCTCAACCTCCCACAGCCGGTTCGACAGGCCGGGCTTGGTCGCGTTGGGGTTGAAGACCAGGTGCGCGCCGTTCAGCCCCAGCTCGCGCCAGCCTTCCGGGAAGTGACGGTCGTAGCAAATGTGCACGCCGACCTTGCCGACCGCCGTGTCGAAGACCGGGAAGCCGAGATTTCCGGGGCGAAAGTAGAACTTCTCCCAGAACCGGTCGAGGTGAGGAATGTGGTGCTTGCGGTATTTCCCGAGGATCGTGCCGTCCGCGTCCACCACGACCGCGGTGTTGTAGTAGACGCCGGTCTGCTCCTCCTCGTAGATCGGGAGGATCATCACCACTCCGAGCTCCTTCGCCAGGGCCGCGAACCGCTGCACGATCATTCCGTCGGCCGGCTCCGCATAGCGGTAGTACTTCTTGTCCTGCGTGATCCCGAAATAGGGGCCGTAGAACAGCTCTTGGAAGCAGACGATCTGCGCGCCGTCGGCCGCGGCGTCCCGGGCCATCTGCTCGTGCTTGTCGAGCATCGACTCCTTATCGCCGGTCCAGGTCGTCTGGGTGATCGCTGCGCGGACGATGGTCATCAGTACCTCCAGGGGCAGGCCTTCCTTGGCCTGGCCTTCATCTAACAGGTCTTCATCTAACAGGTCTTCATCGTCCACGTCCGAGGTTTCTCCGGTGTTTCCGGCGCGGATCCGCAGCATCACAGCTCAGGCGGAGCGGAATCCATCGGTGCCGCTAGCGTAAGCGGATGCGCATCACGATCCTGGCCGGAGGCGTCGGCGGCGCCCGCTTCACGTCCGCCGTCCGCGAGCACCTCCGCGATCTCGAGGCCGCCGGCGGCGAGGCGAGCGAGATCACCGTTGTTGTCAACACCGGCGACGACCTGTGGCTCACCGGCCTGAAGGTGTGCCCCGACCTCGACTCGCTCACGTACGCGCTCGGCGGCGTCAACGACACCGAGCGCGGCTGGGGCCGGGCCGGCGAGAGCGAGCGCGTCTCGGCCGAGCTCACCGCCTTCGGCGTCGGCTGGCCGTGGTTCACCCTCGGCGACCTCGATCTCGGCACCCACATCGCCCGCAGCGCGATGCTGCGCGACGGGCTGACCCTCTCGGAGGCAACCGCCCGCATCACCGCGCGCTGGCCGCTCGGTGTCCGCCTCCTGCCGATGTCCGATCAGGACGTCGAGACCCACGTCGAGGTCGAGCTGCCCGGCGAGGGCGTGCGCCTGCTGCACTTCGAGGAGTGGTGGGTGCGCCTTCGCGCCGGCGCTCCCGCCCGCCGTTTCGTGCAGCAGGGCGTCGAGAGCGCCCGTCCCGCCCCGGGCGTGCTGGCGGCGATCGCCGACACCGACGCCGTGCTGGTCGCCCCCTCCAACCCCGTCGTCTCGATCGGCACGATCCTCGGTGTCCCCGGGATCGCCGACGCCCTCCGGCGGACGGCCGCCCCGGTTGTGGGCGTCTCCCCCGTCATCGGCGGTGCGGTGGTGCGCGGCATGGCCGACGCGTGCCTTGCCGCGATCGGCGTCGAGACCACGGCCGAGGCGATCGGCCGGCACTACGGCGCGCGGAGCGGAGGCGGGTTGCTCGACGCCTGGCTCGTCGGCGAGGAAGACGCAGGGGCCGTGCCCGCGCTCGAGTTGACCGGACTCCGCGTCCGCTCGGTGCCGCTCTGGCTGAACGAACGCGAAGCCTCCGTCCGTCTCGCCGCCGACGCGCTCGCAGCCGCGAAGAGCTGAGTGGATGTACGGTCGATCCCGCCCGACCATGAACGAAAGGACCTCCTCCATGCCTGGTGCACTCGTCCTCGCCGGCGGCGGCCTCGCCGGAATCGCGTGGGAGCTCGGTGTTCTCCGCGGACTCGCCGACGCCTCCCCCGAGGCGGCACGCCTCCTGCTCGATCCGTCGACCACCTTCATCGGTACCTCCGCCGGCTCGGCCGTCGCCGCACAGCTGAGCACCGGCACCGGGCTCGAGGAGTCCTACGAGGCGCAGCTGCAGGAGGAGTCGGCCGAGATCGGCGCGGACATCGATGGCGAACGTCTCAAGGCCCTCTTCGCCGCCGCCGTCGAGGGTGCCACCTCGCCCCAGGACGCGCGCCGCCGCATCGGCACCCTCGCGCTGGAGGCCGAGACCCTCCCCGAGGACACCCGCCGCGCCGTCATCTCCGCTCGTGTGGGCGATGCCGACTGGCCCGAGCAGCGCCTCCTGATCACCGCCGTCGACACGGCCACGGGCGAGTTGCGTGTGTTCGACCGCGAGAGCGGGGTCGCCCTGGTCGACGCGATCTCCGCGAGCTGCGCGGTCCCCGGAGTCTGGCCGCCGGTCAGCATCGACGGCGCGCGCTACATGGACGGCGGAGTGCGCTCCGGCAGCAACGCCGACCTCGCCGCGGGAGCCGACTGGGTCCTGATCGTCACCCCGCTCCCCGGAGTCGGCACTCCGGGCGCCGGCCTGATCCCCTCCGCCGAGCTCGACGCCCTCGCCGCGTCGCGCGTCGAGGTGCTCTACGCCGACGAGGAGTCGGTGCGCGCCTTCGGACCGAACTCGCTCGACCCGACCGTCCGCGCCGCCTCCGCTCGGGCCGGACGCGCGCAGGGCGCCCGCCTCGCCGATCGCATCACTGCGCTGGTCGGCGCGGAGGAGCCGGGCGGGGTCAGCGCCGCACGCTGTAGCGCGTGAAGACGGTCCCGTCCGTGAAGCAGTGCTCCTCGCGCAGGTCGAGCCGGGCGTGGAACCCGGGTGGGAGGAAGTGAGTGCCACCGCCTACCGCGACCGGAACGGTGTACAGCTGCACCTCGTCGACGATCCCGGCGAGCAGCGCGTGGCGCGCGAGGGTCGGCCCGCCGATCGACACGTCGTGCTTGGCAGCCCGGACCGCCGCGGCGACCACCACCGGATCGAACTCGGCGTGAAGGCGGGTGCGCCGCGTGTCGGTCGACGTCAACGTGGTCGAGTAGACCACCTTGTCCGCCGCGCGCCACATCTCTTGGAAGTCGCGGATGAACGCGAACTCGTCGGCGAGTTCCCACGTCTGCTCCCACGCGCGCATCGTCTCGTACATGCGACGCCCGTAGAGGTAGGTGCCCACCCGCGCCTCCCGCTCTGTGATGAAGCGATGCACCGCGGGCCGCGGCTCCGCCCACGCGAACCCGCCGTCCGCGTCGTTCACATAGCCGTCTAGCGACGCAATGGAGCTGTACATGAGCACGCCCACGTCGGCCTCTCTCCGCAGACGGCTTCGGGACCGCCCACCGGCGTGAGGGTAGGCCCCTCGACCCTGCCCGGCAACGGTCGCACCCCGGCCTGGCGCGAAATGCCTGACCGCTCTCTCAGAGGACGTCGAGCGCGCTGCTCTGGGCCAGCGACCGCCGATGCGCCACGCTCGATCGGGGTACCTGCCCTGACCTTCCCGAGGAGGAACACAAATGGTCGTCTCGAAGCCCGCCAAGCGGACGCTTCGGCTGTCCGTGGACTGGGGGCAGAAGTGGCCACTGAACGACTACATCGGGCCGGGGCCGATCGTCGACTGGGATTCGCGAATCACGCCGGAGCTCAAGAAGCGCCTGCGCGACTGGGCGACATTCTTCCGGGAGAACGCCGACCTCGACACCAGCCTCTTCGGCTCGGAGGAGAAACGGCGCTGGTTCCAGGTCGAGGGCTTCCGCCTCCTCAAAGAGCTGCAGGAGCAGGCCGGCGACGAGTTCGACTTCACTATCGACCTCTGGTTCTGACGAGGGCGGAGGGAGGGCGCGGTCTCTCCCTCCGCCCGGACCGCGTACCGTGGACGTGCCGCAGCGAGCGGCCGTGAAGGGTTCGGGATGAAGATCAGCCAGCTGCGTCACTTCGTGGCGGTCGCCGAGGACCTGCACTTCGTGCGCGCCGCTGAGCGCCTCGGGATCTCGCGGCAGAAACTCGACTCTTCCGTCGCTGCCGTGGAACTCGACCTCGGTAAGCCGCTCTTCGAGCCCGGAGCCGCCGCGACGACGCTCACTGCCGCGGGCCGCCGACGCCTCGTTTCCGCCCGGGAAGAACTCGCGTCGCTCGGCGACGAGCCGGAAGCCGCCCCGAAATCCGGCGGCAAGGCCAAGGCCTCCAAAGGCACCGGCCGAGCCCCCATCGTCAAGGGCCAGCCCAAGCCCTACAAGCGCCGCCAGTCCCGCTGACGCGGACCGTTCCCGTGGGCCCTACCGGGCTCGAACCGATGACATCCACGGTGTAAACGTGGCGCTCTACCAACTGAGCTAAAGGCCCCCGCCGCGGTACACCCGCGGACGATCGCCTCGATCCTACGGCAGTCGGCGTCCCGAGCCGACCGCAGCGCGACTCACACGTGCGCCGGAGCGAGCGCGTCGATCGCGGCGCGGTAGGCCCCGATCGAGCGGGCCTCGCCCGGCGCGGTCATGAAGGTGTCGCGGATGACGCCGGCCTTGTCGATCAGAAAGGTCGCGCGGGTCGCGTAACCCCTCGCCTCCATGAAGACGCCGTACTGCTTGGCGACGTCACCGTGCGGCCAGAAGTCGGAGAGGAGGGTGAAGCCGTACCCCTGCTGCTCCCCCCACGCGCGCAGCGTGTGCTTCGAGTCGACCGACACACCGATCAGCTCCACCTCGGCGTGCTCGAAGAGCGCCAGGTTTTCGCGCAGTGCGCAGAACTCGCCGGTGCAGGTGCCGGAGAAGGCGAGGGGGAAGAACACCAGGGCAACGTTGCGTCGCCCGTGGAAGTCGCCCAACTGGATGCGCTCGCCGTACTGGTTCGCGAGTTCGAAGTCGGGAGCCAGGGTCAGCTTCTCGAGAGCCATCGGTCCGATAGTCCTTCCGTGCGCACGAGAGTCGCGCGAGCACGAGGGGCAATGCTAGACCTGCTGCGCGCAGACTCCAAGGAACCGCCGGTATCCGAGCTAGGCTGACGGAGGTGCCTGCGCGCGGCTCGTCATCCGAGCCTCGGATCCGCGGATCCGCACCGCTTCATGAGAGTGATGTCTCGGGCACGATCTGCCCCCAGAGAGAGGTCGAGGGTGACTGTTAACGATCAGGACCCGTATTCCGTCGGTCACGTGGACTCGGACCCCGAGGAAACGTCGGAGTGGAACGAGTCGCTCGATGCGCTCGTCGAGGAGCGGGGCCGGGGTCGCGGGCGCGACGTCGTGCTCAGCCTCCTCAAGCGCTCCAAGGAACTCCACCTCGGCGTGCCTATGGTGCCCACCACGGACTACATCAACACCATCGCGCCCGAGAACGAGCCCGACTTCCCGGGAGACGAGGACGTCGAGCGCCGCTACCGCGCGTGGATCCGCTGGAACGCGGCCGTCCTCGTGCACCGCGCGCAGCGTCCCGGGATCGGGGTCGGCGGCCACATCTCGACCTACGCGTCGAGCGCGTCGCTGTACGAGGTCGGCTTCAATCACTTCTTCCGCGGCCAGGACCACCCGGGCGGCGGCGACCAGATCTTCATCCAGGGCCACGCCTCCCCCGGCCCCTACGCCCGCGCCTTCCTCGAGGGACGCCTGAGCGAGCACCAGCTCGACGGGTTCCGCCAGGAGAAGTCGCACCGGGGCGGCGGGCTCTCCAGCTACCCGCACCCGCGCCTGATGCCGGAGTTCTGGCAGTTCCCGACCGTATCGATGGGACTGGGCCCGATCAACGCGATCTACCAGGCACAGGCGAACAAGTACCTCACCAACCGCGGCATCAAGGACGCCTCCGACCAGCAGGTCTGGGCGTTCCTCGGCGACGGCGAGATGGACGAGGTCGAGTCGCGCGGTCAGCTCCAGGTCGCCGCGAACGACGGCCTCGACAACCTGAACTTCATCGTCAACTGCAACCTCCAGCGCCTCGACGGACCCGTTCGCGGCAACGGCAAGATCGTGCAGGAGCTCGAGTCGTACTTCCGCGGCGCGGGCTGGAACGTCATCAAGCTCATCTGGGGCCGCGAGTGGGACGACCTGCTCGCCCGCGACACCGAGGGCGCACTCCTGGACCTGATGAACACGACGCCCGACGGCGACTTCCAGACGTACAAGACGGAGGACGGCGCCTACGTCCGCGAGAACTTCTTCGGCCGCGACCCGCGCGCCAAGAAGCTCGTCGAGGGCTACTCCGATGAGCAGATCTGGGGCCTACGCCGCGGCGGCCACGACTACCGCAAGATCTACGCGGCAATGAAGGCCGCGACGGAGCACAAGGGTCAGCCCACCGTCATCCTCGCGCACACCATCAAGGGCTACGGTCTCGGCCGCAGCTTCGAGGGCCGCAACGCGACCCACCAGATGAAGAAGATGACGCTGGACAACCTCAAGTCCTTCCGCGACACCATGCGCATCCCGATCACGGACGCGCAGCTGGAAGAGAACCCGTACCTCCCGCCGTACTACCACCCCGGCCAGAACGACGAGGCGATCGAGTACCTGCACGAGCGCCGTCGCGCGCTCGGCGGCTACCTCCCCGAGCGCCGCTCGAAGTACACGCAGCTGAACCTCCCCGAGGACTCGGCGTACGCGGTCGGCAAGAAGGGCTCCGGGACGCAGGAGATCGCCACCACGATGGCGTTCGTCCGCATCCTCAAGGACATCCTGCGCTCGAAGGACTTCGGCAACCGCGTCGTCCCGATCATTCCGGACGAGGCGCGCACCTTCGGCATGGACGCGTTCTTCCCGAACGCGAAGATCTACAACCCGCGCGGCCAGCACTACACATCGGTCGACCGCGAGCTGCTGCTGGCCTACAAGGAGAGCCCGCAGGGCCAGATCCTCCACGTCGGCATCAACGAGGCGGGCGCGCTCGCCGCGTTCACCGCGATCGGCACGTCGTACTCGACGCAGGGCGAGCCGCTCATCCCGGTCTACGTCTTCTACTCGATGTTCGGATTCCAGCGCACGGGCGACGCGATCTGGGCGGCCGGCGACATGATGTCCCGCGGCTTCATGATCGGGGCCACTGCGGGCCGCACCACGCTGACCGGTGAGGGCCTCCAGCACGCGGACGGGCACTCCCCGATCCTCGCGGCGACCAACCCGGCCGTCGTCAGCTACGACCCGGCCTACGGGTACGAGATCGCGCACATCGTCCAGTCCGGACTCGAGCGCATGTACGGCGGGAAGCACTCCGACCCGAACGTCATGTACTACATCACGGTCTACAACGAGCCGATCGTGCAGCCGAAGGAGCCGGAGGACGTCGACGTCGAGGGCATCGTCCGCGGCATCCACCGCATCTCCTGGGGCCAGTGGGACGGGCCGAAGGCCCAGCTCCTCGCCTCCGGCGTCGCGGTGCCGTGGGCGATCGAGGCGCAGAAGCTCCTCGCTGAGGACTGGGGCGTCTCGGCGGACGTCTGGTCGGTCACCTCGTGGAACGAGTTGCGCCGCGACGGCATCAAGGTGGAGCAGCACAACTTCCTCCACCCCGAGGACGCCGAGCAGGTGCCGTACGTGACGCAGAAGCTGGCCGACGCGAAGGGCCCCTTCGTCGCCGTGTCCGACTTCTCGCACCAGGTCCCCGACCAGCTGCGCCAGTTCATCCCGGGCGACTTCGCGACGCTCGGAGCGGACGACTTCGGCTTCTCGGACACCCGTGCGGCTGCGCGACGCTACTTCCAGATCGACGGCCCCTCGGTCGTGGTGCGGACGCTGCAGTTGCTCGCCAAGCGCGGCGAGGTCGACCCTTCGCTCGCGGTGCAGGCGATCGAGAAGTACCGCCTTCTGGATGTGAACGCCGGCACCACGGGCAACGCGGGCGGCGAGAGCTGACGGCGGAGTCGGTGCGCACGAAGGAGCAGACCCTCGCCTGGCTGCGCACCCTCGCGGGCGAGCTCTCGACGCAGACGATCAAGCGCCTCGAGGACACGCTGCCCTGGTACGGCAGCATGCCCCCCGGCCGGCGCTCTGCCGTCGGCCTCGTGGCTCAGGCCGGCATCACCTCGTTCATCTCCTGGTTCGACGACCCCTCGGCTACACCCTGGATCGCCGCGGACGTCTTCGGCGCCGCGCCGAGGGAACTGCTGCGCTCGGTGTCGCTGACGCAGACGCTGCAGCTGATCAAGGTGACCGTCGAGGTCGTCGAGGACCGGATCAAGAACGGCGGCGAGGACCTGCGCGAGGGGATCCTGCTCTACTCGCGCGAGATCGCCTTCGCCGCCGCCGACGTCTACGCCCGCGCTGCCGAAGCGCGCGGCCTCTGGGACGCGCGCCTGGAGGCGCTGGTCGTCGACTCGATCCTCACGGGCGAGGCCGACGACGAACTGCCGAGCCGCATCGCCGCCCTCGGCTGGCACGGCCACGGCGAGGTCGCCGTCCTGGTGGGCACCGCACCCAAGATGCTCGACGTCGACCAGCTGCGCCGCACCGCCCGACACATGGACGCCGACGTGCTGATCGGCGTGCAGGGCAGTCGGCTCGTCCTGGTCATCGGCCGGGCGGAGCCGAGCGAGAACGCCACGGAGGAGACCGGTCCGCCGGTCGCCTTCCTCGAGATCGCGGAGGCGCTCGAACCCGGATTCGGGGCGGGCCACCTCGTCCTCGGCCACGAAGTGCCGACCCTGGTGGAGGCGTCGCGCAGCGCTCGCGCGGCACTCGCCGGCTTCGCAGTGGCACGCTCGTGGCGGAACGCCCCGCGACCGGTGAACGCAGACGACCTGCTCCCTGAGCGGGCTCTCGCCGGCGATCCGCTTGCCCGGCAGAGCCTCATCACGCAGATCTACCGCCCGCTGCAGACGCACTCGACCGAGCTGCTGAGCACGCTGTGGGCCTACCTCGACAACGGCCGCTCGCTCGAGGCGACCGCGCGGGAGCTGTTCGTGCACCCGAACACGGTGCGCTACCGGCTCAAGCGCGTCGCCGAAGTGATCGGCTGGGACGCGACGGGAGCCCGCGAGGCGCTCATCCTCCAGTCCGCCCTCATCCTCGGCTCGATGAGCGACCCGGACGGCGCCGTCCGCCGCAAGCCCACCCGCCGCTGACATCTTGTAGACCCGCGACAAGCTCTGTCTCCTTTGTCAGTGGCTCCACGCGCCGCACCCGCGAGCGCAGATCGGAAGACTGGACACCGTGATCGTCGTCGTCGCCCCGGGTCAGGGCTCCCAGACCCCCGGATTCCTCGCACCCTGGCTCGGAGTGCCCGCTGTGGCCGAGCAGGTCGCCGCGCACTCGGAGGCGGTCGGCATCGACCTCGCCGCGCACGGCACCGTCTCGGATGCAGACACCATCCGCGACACCGCGATCGCGCAGCCGCTGATCGTCTCCGCCGGTCTCGTCAGCCTCGCCGCACTGCTGCAGGACGGGCGCCGCGAGCGGATAGCGGGAATCGCCGGCCACTCGGTCGGCGAGATTACCGCGGCAGCCGGAGCCGGCGTCCTGACGGAGGCCGACGCTCTCGTGTTCGTCCGCGAGCGCGCCCGCGCGATGGCCGCCGCCGCCGCCGCGACGCCGACCGCGATGAGCGCGGTCCTCGGCGGTGACGAGCAGGCGCTCCTCGCCCGACTCGCTGAACTCGGCCTCGAGCCCGCCAACTACAACGGCGGCGGCCAGATCGTCGTCGCCGGCGCGGTCGACGCGCTCGAGGCGCTCAGGGCCGAGCCGCTGCGCGGGACCCGCGTGATCCCGCTGCAGGTGGCCGGTGCGTTCCACACCCGCTACATGGCGCCTGCGCGCGACTCCCTCGCCGGCGTCGCCGCCGGGCTGACTCCCACCGACCCGACTCTGCGGCTCTGGACGAACCGCGACGGCTCCGTCGTCGACTCCGGCGCAGCGTTCCTCGAGCTGCTGGTCGGCCAGGTCGCCTCCCCCGTGCGCTGGGACCTCTGCATGGCGGCGTTCGCCGAGGCCGGTGTCACCGGGATCATCGAGTTGGCCCCGGCCGGCGCGCTCGTCGGCCTCGCCAAGCGCGGGCTCAAGGGCGTGCCGAGCATTGCCATCACCACCCCCGATGACGTGGACGCCGCCCGCGCCTTCCTCGACGAGCACGCCGCCTAGCAGGAGACAGCCCCATGACGACCCCTTCCCTCACCCAGTCCAGCGGCAGCGCCTACACCCGCATCCTCGGCATCGGCGCGGCGCGCGGCGACCTCGTCGTCTCCAACAACGACCTGATCGAGCCGATCAACTCCTCCGACGAGTGGATCCGCCAGCGCACCGGCATCATCGAGCGCCGCCGCGCCTCCGCCGATATCCACGCGGTCGATCTCGCGACCACCGCCTCTCTGGAGGCGATCGAGAAGGCCGGCATCCGCCCGGAGCAGATCGGCGTCGTTCTCGTCTCCACGATCAGCAATACCGTGCAGACCCCGTCACTGGCCGCTCTGCTCGCCGAGCGCATCGGTGCGAATCCGGCCCCGGCCTACGACATCTCGGCCGCCTGCGCCGGTTACACCTACGGCATCGCCCAGGCCGACTCCTTCATCCGCTCCGGTCTCGCCGAGTACGTGCTCGTCGTCGGAGCCGAGAAGCTGTCCGACCTGGTCAAGTCGACCGACCGCAGCATCTCCTTCCTCCTCGGCGACGGAGCGGGCGCCGCGGTCGTCGGCCCCAGCGACACCGCCGGCATCTCGAAGACCGTCTGGGGATCCGACGGCTCCAAGTGGGACACCGTCGGCATGGACAACCCGCTCGCCGCCTACCGCGACGGTACCGCCGAATGGCCCACGCTGCGCCAGGACGGCCCGTCGGTCTTCCGCTGGGCGGTCTGGGAGATGGCGAAGGTCGCCAAGCAGGCGCTCGCGGAGGCGGGCGTCCAGCCCGAGGACCTCGCCGCGTTCATCCCGCACCAGGCGAACATGCGCATCATCGACGAGCTCGCGAAGCAGCTCAAGCTGCCCGAGACCGTGGCGATCGGCCGCGACATCGAGACCACCGGCAACACCTCCGCGGCGTCGATCCCGCTCGCCACTCACCGCCTGCTCGAGGAGCACCCGGAACTGCACGGCGGACTCGCCCTGCAGATCGGCTTCGGCGCCGGACTGGTGTTCGGTGCCCAGGTCGTGGTGCTCCCCTGACCTGCGCGACCCCACCCCTAAACTGACCTACGGTCACTGACGAACACCCGAAGAAACCCCCCAAGGAGAGAACCATGGCACTGTCCAACGAAGAAGTCCTCGCCGGCCTGGCCGAGCTTGTCAACGACGAGACGGGCATCGCGACCGACTCCGTCGAGATGGACAAGTCGTTCACGGACGACCTCGATATCGACTCCATCTCGATGATGACCATCGTTGTCAACGCCGAGGAGAAGTTCGACGTGAAGATCCCCGACGACGAGGTCAAGAACCTCAAGTCGGTCGGCGACGCGGTCACCTTCATCGTCAAGGCGTCCGAGTAGTCAGCGCCCGTACGCCCCGGCCGGTGATCGCCGGCCGGGGTGTCCGCCATCCACCCCACGAAACAGAGAAGCTCGTCATGACCAAGAAGATCGTCGTCACCGGAATCGGTGCCAGTACTCCCCTCGGCGGGACCGCCCGGGACTCCTGGAACGCACTCCTCGCCGGCGAATCGGGTGCCCGCTCCCTTGAGCAGGACTGGGTCGCTCAGTACGACATCCCGGTCACCTTCGCGGCCCAGGCCAGGGTGCGTCCGGACGAGGTGCTCTCCCGCCCCGAGGCGAAGCGCCTCGACCCCTCCAGCCAGTTCGCCCTCATCTCGGCCCGCGAAGCCTGGGCCGACTCCGGTATCACCGACGTCGACCCGCTGCGCGTCGGCGTCGACTACTCCACCGGCATCGGCGGCCTGTGGACCCTCCTCGATGCGTGGGACACCCTGCGCGAGCGCGGTCCGCGACGAGTATTGCCGATGACCATCCCGATGCTCATGCCCAACGCGGCTGCCGCCGCGATCAGCATGGCCATCCCCTCCCGCGCCTACGCCCGCACCGATGTGTCGGCCTGCGCCTCCAGCACCGAAGCCCTGGCGAACGCCTACGAGCACATGCAGCTCGGGCTCGCCGACGTCGTCATCGCGGGCGGCACGGAGTCGGTCGTTCACCCGCTCCCGATCGCCGCCTTCGCGTCGATGCAAGCCCTCTCCCGCCGCAACGACGACCCGGCGACCGCCTCGCGCCCCTACGACGTCTCCCGTGACGGCTTCGTCCTCGGCGAAGGCGCCGGAACGCTCATCCTCGAGACCGAAGAGCACGCGCACGCACGCGGGGCCCGTATCTACGCGGAACTCGCCGGCGGCGCCGTCACCAGCGACTCCTACCACATCACGGCCCCGGACCCGGAAGGCTCCGCCGCCGCCCGCGCCATGATCGGCGCCCTCGAACAGGCCGGAGCGGCGCTCACCGACGTCACGCATGTCAACGCGCACGCGACCAGTACCCCCGTCGGCGACATCGCCGAATACCGCGCCCTGCTCCGCGTCTTCGGTGACCACCTCCCGAACATCGCCGTCTCCGCGACCAAGGCGGCGACCGGCCACCTTCTCGGCGGCACCGGCGCCATCGAAGCGATCTTCACCGTGCTCGCCCTCCACGAGCGCACCGCGCCGCCCACCATCAACCTCCTCGACCAGGACCCCCAGATCCCCCTGGACGTCGTCACCAGCCCCCGCGCTCTCGGCGACGGACCGCTGGTCGCCCTCTCGAACTCGTTCGGGTTCGGTGGGCACAATGCTGTAGTCGCGTTCCGGACCGTGTAGCGGGGCAGAGCCGACGATCCACGTGCCAGCCGATCGGCGACGCCGCGCGGGAGCGGCGTCGAGGCGAGCACCGCTCAGCCGACCCCGTGCATCCAGACGACCGGCGCGAAGTCGCCGCCGTAGCGGAAGGGCTCGAGTTCGTCCTCCCAGGCCTGGCCGAGGGCCAGGCGGAGCTCACGGTGCAGCTCGATGGGGTCGGCGCCGGCGAGCTCCATTGCAGAGCGGATGCGGTCCTCCGGAACGACCGTGTTGCCTGCGCTGTCGGTCTGCGCATAAAAGATGCCCAGCTCAGGCGTGTGCATCCAACGGCCTCCGTCGACCCCGGGAGAGGGCTCCTCGGTGACCTCGTAGCGCACGTCCGCCCAGCCGCGCAGTGCGGAGGCGATGACCGCTCCCGTGCCGACCGGACCATCCCACACGAACTCGGCGCGCTGGGCACCGCGGAGGACGGGTTGCTCGATCCAGGCGAAGTTCACGGCACGACCAAGAGCGCGGCCTGTCCCCCACTCGAGGTGGGGGCAGAGCGCGCGGGGGGCGGAGTGCACGAAGAGCACACCCCGAGTTTGTTGCGCCACCATGCTGTCCTCCGTTCGTCCCGGTGCGTCTTCCCCAACGACCCGGACCACGGAACACCTGCGGTGCGCCTTCTTCAGTTTGACGGTGGACATGCCACCACGCCCGATCATGCAGGAGCCGTGCACCTGCGTCAAGGCGGCTCGCCGCGTGCCTATACTCGGGTCGTCTGCGCCGCCGGACACCGCACACCCTCAAACGACCGCCGGGAGGAGCACCGTGTCCATCCGCGACGGCCTGCTGGCCCTGCTCACGCTCGGCCCCGCCTACGGCCTGCAGCTGCACGCCGAGCTGCTCGACCGCGCCGCGCACCGGCGCCGGGTGAATGTCGGTCAGATCTACTCGACGCTCGAGCGCCTGCGCGAGCGCGGCCTCGTCACCTCAGCGGGCTCCACCGACGACGGCCTCCCCCTGCACACCCTCACCGACGACGGCCTGACGGAGGCGAGCGCGTGGCTGCGAGGGGACGGAGCGTCCCCGGAGGAGGACTGGGACGACGTTCTGGACCGGGTGCTGCTGGCGTCGAGCCTGTCCGGCGCCGACCTGGCCGCCGTGCTCGATGCCTACGAGCCTTCCCCGCCCGGGAGCGGCCCGGAGCACACGGAGGACGGCGCCGCCGCCGCGCACCCGCAGCGACGCCTTGCTGCGATCGCCGACCAGGTGCGAAAGGAGGCGCTGGGCCGACTGCTCCAGGCCGCCCGGGACGAGCTCACCGGCGAGGGTCCGGCACGCGGGGTGCGCGGCTACGCTCAGGAGCGTCCGCGCCGCGGGCGTCGCGCCGTCAGTCGGGACGAGAGAGGCACGGGTGAGACACGCACAGGTGCTGTCGCCTAAGGTGGTTCGCATGCCTCGCACCCCCCTCGGCCTCCGCGTCCCCTCTCGGGCGCGTCGGCGCCTCGTCGCCACGGGAGCGGGCACGGTCCTCGTTCTCTGCGCCGCCCTGGCCGCTCCGCTCTCGGCGTCCGCCGCGTACAACCCGTCCGACTACCCGTCGTGGTCCGATGTCGAGGCTGCGAAGTCGAGCGAAAGCGCCACCGCCGCCGAGGTCGACCGCATCACCGCCTTCCTCGCCGACCTGCGCGATCAGGCCGCAGCGCTCACCGACGCGGCTATCAGCCGTGCCGCCGAGGCGGACGCCGCGCAGAGCGCCCTCGACGAGGCGACCCAGCGGGTGAGCGCCCTCGAGGAGCGCGCCTCCGCCGCCCGCTCCGATGCCGACTCCGCGAAGGAGCAGGCCGGCCGCCTCGCCGCGCAGCTCTACCGCAACGGCGGCACCGATGCCACGCTCAATCTCCTCATCGGCGGCGAGCAGTCGAGCCAGCTCCTTTACCGCCTTGGCACGATGACCCAGCTCACGCAGCAGACCAGTCGCCTACAGACCGCGGCGCAGTCGACCGAGAACCAGGCCGTCTCCCTCGCCGCCCAGGCCGAAAAGGCCCGGAGCGAGCGGGTCTCACTGGCCACGGCCGCAGCCGATGCACTGTCGGCCGCCCGGTCCGCCCAGGCCGACGCGGACGCGAAGGTCGCCGAGCAGGAGAAGTACAGCCAGGAGCTCTACATCCAGCTCGCCTCGTTGAAGAACACCACCGCCGAGGTCGAGAAGGAGTACGCCGACGGCCAGGACGCGAAGTCGGCTTTCGAGGAGCAGCAGCGCCTCTCCCGCCTCGCGGCGGAAGCCGAGGCTGCCCGCCAGCTCGCCGCGTCCGCTCCGGCAGCGGGAACTGCTCCGGCGGCACCCTCCGGCGGCGGAGGCGGAGGCGCCGTCGAACTCGGCGACGACGACCCGACAGGCGCGCGCAACAGCTCCGCCAAGACCATCGGTGCTCTCGGCAGTTACACGGGGCGATCGGATGGCCTCTCTCCTGCTGAGGCTCAGGCCTACGCCCGCACGGCCGTCGGCCGCTTCGGCTGGGGATCCGACCAGGTCGATCGCTGCCTCATCCCGCTGTGGAACGGCGAATCCGGATGGCGTTGGAACGCGCTGAACGTCTCTTCCGGCGCCTACGGCATCCCGCAGGCACTGCCTGCGAGCAAGATGGCCAACTCCGGAGCCGACTACCAGACGAACGCCGCGACGCAGATCGACTGGGGCCTGTCCTACATCAAGAATTCCTACGGCTCACCGTGCAACGCCTGGTCGAGTTGGAACAGCCGCTCTCCTCACTGGTACTGAGCGGGCACTGGTACTGAGCGGGCACTGGTACTGAGCGGGCACTGGTGCTGAGCGGGCACTGGTGCTGAGCGGGGAGGCCTGCCTCACTTCGCTCGGTCGTAGGAGTCGACGACGGCGACGGTGACCGGGAAGTCGACCTCGCCCGCGCCGAACAGCGAGCGTCCGGCACGCACCGCCGCCTCGCGGAGGATCCCGGCAACTCGCTCCGCCACCTCCGTGGGAGCATGCACGATCACCTCGTCGTGCAGGAAGTAGACCAGGTGCGCCCGGCCGAGCGCGCCGCCCTCAGCGCGCAGTCGCGCCCGCAGCTCGCCCATCCAGCACAGCGCCCACTCGGCCGCCGTGCCCTGCACTACGAAGTTGCGGGTGAAGCGGCCCCACTCGCGCGCTCGCGCCGCATCGGACGCCAGACCCTCCGGCCCGGGCGGCGAACTGCGCCCGAGCCACGTCGAGACGCTCTCGCCGCGCTCCCCCGCCCGCGCCGCCGCCTCGACGTGCGCGACTGAGCGCGGGTAGGCATGCGCGAGCCGCGGGAGTAGCCGCCCCGCCTCTCCGCTCGTCGCTCCGTACATCGCGCCCAGCATCGCGACTTTGGCGCGGGGCCGATCGGGGATCACGCCCGCGTCGACGATGCCCTGGTAGAGATCGCGACCCCGCCCCGCGGCAGCCATTGCGGAGTCGCCCGAGAGTGCGGCGAGGATGCGCGGCTCGAGCTGCGCCGCGTCCGCCACCACGAGGCTCCAGCCGGGATCGGCGGTCACCGCCGCACGAATCTGCCGCGGCAGCTGCAACGCGCCTCCGCCCGATGTCGCCCAGCGGCCGGTGACGACGCCACCGACCACGTACTCGGGACGGAACCGCCCCTTGCGCACCCACGCGTCGAGCCAGGCCCAGCCGTTGGCGGTCAGCAGGCGCGAGAGCTTCTTGTACTCCAGCAGCGGCGGGACCGCGGGGTGCTCGATCGCCTGCAGCTCCCAGGAGCGCGTCGATTCGACCGGCAGCCCCGCGCGTCGAAGCGCCTTCAGGAGCTCGGCCGGCGAGTCGGGGTTGAGCTCGGGCGCGCCGAGCTCGTCGCGCAGTTGAACGGCCAGCGCCTCCAGCCGCGCCGGACGCCCACCGAAGAGCGGGCGAGGGCCGAGCAGCTCGGTGAGCAGACGGTCGTGCACGTCGGCGCGCCACGGCAACCCCGCGTCGGCGATCTCGCGCGCGATCAGGGCGCCGACCGATTCGGCGGCCAGCAACAAGCGGAGGCGGCGGCCGGCCTCCGCGGCTCCCGCGAGCGCCTCCTCCTGCCGGGCCAGCTCAAGGACGGGGTCGAGCTCGTCGGAGCCGCCCGCCGCCTCCTCGAAGCCGATCAGCGTGTCGAGGGCGGCGGGAGCGACGGCTCCCGCGTCCCACGCATCCAGGGGCGACCGCGCGAGGGCCGAACCGGCGACGGCCGAGGATCGGCGGAGGATCGCACGGGCCAACCGGAGGTCGTGGCACCGCGCGACGAGCACCCCCGCCGCCAGCAGCGCGGGGTACCAGCGCGCGGTGTCGTCCCACACCCAGCGCGGACGCTCCGTCTCCCACTCGCGGACGAATGCCGCCAGTTCGGCGGGACCACGACCGCTCCCCACCTCGGCGCCGCTGGCGGGGTCGACCGCTCGCCACGCCCCGGTGGGGCCGCCGACGAGTGCGAGGAGCATCGGGCCATTCTCCCCCTGTGCTTTGTTCCCCTGTGCTCTGTTCCCCTGTGCTCTCTTTCCCTGTGCTGAGGCGCCACTCGTCGACGTCACGGCGACGGCCGCGACGGCGGGTAGCCCGGGAACGCCTTCTCCTGCGCGGTCGGCGGCTGATGCTTCCAGAGCGCTGCCGCGATCGTGTCCATCGAGCGGGAGTAACCGACGAGCGTGCGTTTCTCGGGCTCAGCGGCCCAGGTCACCGCCCGGAACCAGGTCTCGCGGTACGGGCCGGTCTCGATCCGGCGGACCAGGCCGATCCTGCCGGTGCGCAGCGCGTCGACCATCACCCACTCGTCCTGCCCGCTGCTGCGCAGCATCTGGAGCGGACTCCACTCGATCATCGCGTCTCCGGTCTCTCGGCCACCGTGGCGAGTACGGTCGCCGCGGCGTACACTCACAGACTATCGAACACATGTTCGAACAGCCAGAGGGTCCGGCGAGTGAACAAAAGCACGAGTAACGCCGGGACAGACCAGGCGCGGAGGCGGCGCGGAGTGGATTACTTATCGGCCGACCACGGGGCCCTCGTCATGGCGATCAGAGCCGCGACTCCGGAAACGATGCCCACACCGGCGATGGCGGACACGACGAGCCAGAGAACGAGTTCCATGAGTGCAGTCTATCCAGGCGCGGAGGGGATCCTTTCCGCCCGGCTTTGACCCCCCGACGAGGGGATAGCCTGGGCAGAGTGACCGACGCCCCCACCCGTGCAAGTGTCGGACTGCGCTCAGAGCGCGGCCCGATCCTTCTGTCCCTGATGATCTCGACCGCTCTGGTCGCCCTCGACGCCACGATCCTCTCGACGGCCGTCCCGTCCATTGTCGCCGACCTCGGCGGCTTCGAGCAGTTCCCCTGGCTGTTCTCGATCTACCTGCTGGCCCAGGCCGTCTCGGTTCCCCTCTACGGAAAGCTCGCAGACGTCATCGGGCGAAAGCCCATCATGCTGATCGGCATCGCCCTGTTCCTGGTCGGCTCGCTCCTGTGCGGCCTCGCCTGGAGCATGCCCGCCCTCATCGCGTTCCGAGCGTTGCAAGGCCTGGGGGCCGGAGCGATCCAGCCGATGGGGATCACCATCGCAGGTGACATCTACACCGTCGCCGAGCGGGCGAAGACCCAGGGCTATCTCGCGAGCGTGTGGGGCATCTCCTCCGTCGTCGGGCCGACCCTCGGCGGCGTGCTCTCGGACCTCGGCGCGTGGCGCGGCATCTTCCTCGTCAATATCCCCCTCTGCCTGCTCGCGGCGTTCCTTCTGATGCGCAGCTTCCACGAGACCGCGCGCGGCGAGAAGCAGCGAATCGACGTGGCGGGCGCCTGCGTGCTCGCCGTCGGCACCGCACTGCTGATCCTCGGGCTGCTCGAGGGCGGCAGCGCCTGGCCGTGGCTCTCCCCCGCCGGTGTCGGCGTCTTCGTCGTCGCGGCCCTCGCGTTCGTCGGCTTCGTCGCGATCGAGCGGCGGGCTGCCGCGCCCGTGCTCCCCCTGTGGGTCCTCACTCGGCGGGTGCTGATCTCGACCAGCCTGGTCTCGGTGACGGTCGGCGCGATCACGCTCGGCATCACCTCCTACTTCCCCACTTTCGCGCAGGGCGTGCTGGGCAGCTCCGCCCTCGGCGCGGGCTTCGCGGTCGCCGCCATGACCCTCGGCTGGCCTGTTGCGGCGAGCCTGTCGGGGCGGCTCTACCTGCGGATCGGTTTCCGCAACACGGGTTTTCTCGGAGCGGGACTGGTCGTGATCGGCACAGCACTGACCATCCTGCTCGGCGCCTCCTCGACGCTCTGGGAGATCGCGGGCTTCTGCGTGCTGATCGGCGCAGGGATGGGCCTCGTCGCGACGCCGACGCTGATCAGGGCGCAGTCGAGCGTCGACTGGAACGAGCGCGGAGTGGTCTCCTCGACCAACTTCTTCGCCCGGAACATCGGCAGTGCCGTCGCCGTGGCGGTGTTCGGCGCGATCGTCAACGCGTCGGCGGGCGTCGGCGTGCCCGCGCCGGCCGACCTCGCCGAGGGCACCCGCTTCGTCTGCATCGCGCTGACGGTGCTCGCCGTGGGCATGCTCCTCGCCGTGTGGGCGATGCCGAAGGAGCACCGGCCCGAGCCCGACACGGCCTAGCCGGATCTGCGCGAATCGGCGCGGCCTCAGCCGGAGCGGCGCGCCGCGGCCGTCGCGCGCAGACGATCGCGGTGACGGCGGCGCACACGGTGCGTCCAGCGCTGCAGCGACGACCCCATGCCCGGGTGCCGCGCCAGCGTGTGCAGTGCGCGATCGAAGCGGCGGAGCATGTCGGCGAAAGCGCCGAAGGGACGCGCCGAGATGCCCACCTCGAGGTGACGGTCGAGGACGATCCGGTGCCGCAACCCCAGGTGCACGCTGATTTCGACGTCGTCGTGCACGTAGGCGTCGTGCCGGTGCATCTCCTCCGCAATCTCCTCCCATGCCGAGCGCCGGACGGCGCAGTTCGAGCCGAAGAGCGGCCAGTTGGCCAGCGCCGAGCCCATCAGGACGAAATACGCATCCATGTAGGCGACCCGCGCGAGCACCCGGGCAACGGGGCCGAGTTCGTCGAAGCGGCCGGGACCGGTGACCGCTCCGACCTCCGGATCCGCGAAGTGGCCGGCCAGGCGCGCCAGCCAGTCCGGTCCCGGGCGGGAGTCCGCGTCGAGGCGTGCAAGCACGTCGCCGCGGGCCTCGTCGAAGCCGTGCGCTGTGCTCGCCGGGATCCCGGCTCCGTCGTGCCGCACCACCCGGGCGCCCGACGCGCGGGCGACCGCGGCGCTGTCATCTGTACTCCCGTCGTCCACGACGACGATCTCGAACGGGGCGAGCGTCTGCTCGCGGAGGAGCTCGAGCAGCTGCTCGAGGTGACGGGCATCGTCCTTCACGGGGACGACGACCGAGATGCGCCGGTAATCCATCCACCCAGTCAACGCGATACCTGCCCTCAGCGGAGATACCGCCACACCTGTCGGCCGCCCGCTACTCCTCCCCGCCGGGTACTCTCGAGGGGGTGCTTCGGCGGTCGGGGCGCCTGCTCCGGGATGGAGGTGACGCGCGTGTGGTTCCGGCGTCGACGCAGGTTCAAGATGGAACCGTACGACCCCGACGAGAACCCGTCGCGTGAGCCCGCCTCCGTCGAGGAGGCCGCCGAGGAGGGCCTGATGCTCGCGCAGTACGCGAGCCGGATGGCCGTGAAGAACCGCGTGCTGATGGACGGCCTGCGCGCCGACGTGCCCTTCGACGTCGACCGCTATTCCGTTATCGCTGCGGAGGAGCTCGAGAAGCTGGCGCGCGAATCGGAGGCGGCCGCCGAGCGCCTGCGCACCATCACCGCCGACGTGACGTCGGTGGGCGGCCGCTCCGACCACGTGCACGACTACCGCTCGGCGGACGTGGACAACCTCGATCACCGCGAGCAACTCTCGCTCCTGGTCGCCGACTCCCTGCACCAGCGCGCCCGAGACCGCGAGTACCTCACCACGCTCGTCGACGACGCGCGTCAGGACGCCTGGCGCGAGTTGGCCCAGTCGATCGAGGAGACTCTCGACCGCACGACGCGCCTGGACCCAGAGGCGGAGGAGTACCGCCGCGACCGCTCGGTGCGGATGGCACTCGTGATCGTGGACGACCTGGCCAAGCTGGCGGAGGAGCGCGGCGTCAGCCTCGAGGGCTGATGGGACTTCGAATTTATGCCCAGCCGGCCCGGAACGATTCAGTTGCCTCGGTCGAGCGCTCACGCACCGACTCCAGCAACTCCTCCATCGTCGCGCTGCGGAGGAACGCCAGCCGGTCGAACTCGGTGACCGGAGCGACGCCCGCGAGCTGCCAGGCGTGGGCGGCCGGATCCTCGGCCAGTTCGACGACGGCTCCGTAGCGCTGCTCGACGAACTCACTCGCCACGGCCAGCGCCGTGCGGACCGCCGACTCCGCCGCCGCCAGCGCGGGAGCGTGCTTCTCGTCCCACTCCAGATCGGGCAGAGGGCGGACCTCTGCGCGAGGGTACGGGTCGTCCTCGTGCCAACGGACAACCTCGAACCGTTCCTCGCCAACCGAGTCGAGCGTGACGAACGACTCGGCACCGTCGATATTCAGGATGCGCGCCCGGGCTCCGACCGCGAACCGCTGGTCGCCGCCGCCCACCTCCTGGCCGCGCTCGATGAGGACGACGCCGAACGCGAGGGTCTCGTCCTCGAGGACGTCGCCGAGCATCCGCAGGTACCGCGGCTCGAAGAGCCGGAGCGGAAGCGGCATGTGCGGCAGGAGCACGGAGCCGAGCGGGAACATCGGGAGATCAGGCACGGGATCAGGCAACCACGTCGAACGGGGAGCAGCCAGTACGGGCGCGGCGGGGCGGGACGTGCTAGCGGTTCGGCGGGGGCGACGTGCGGGGCCTGCCGAGTTCCGACGAACCTGACGTCGCCTTCGTGACGAGAGCACGATAATCGAAGTTGCCGGAGACCTCGCTGTGAAGTGGTGGCTTAACAGACTTGTGAAGAATCGAGAAAAGAAAGACGTCAGCGAGAGACAAGAGTTAAACTACTTATTCTCTACGGTCGCCGGACTGCAACACTTATCGAATGACACAGCACCCCCCTTCCCAGTACCCACAACCGAGGTCGGCCCGGAGCCCGCGCCCGTTCGCCCTCGCAGTGCTCTGGCCCTCACCGCACTCATCCTCGGCATCGTCGCGATCATCCTTTCGATCATTCCCCTCATTTGGGGACTCGCAATTCCGGTCGGCGTTGGAGCCGTCATCGTCGGCGCGATCGCCCTCATCAAGCGCGGACACCCGAAGTGGCTCAGCATCACCGGCCTCGCCCTCGGTTCCATCCAGGAATCGCCTGCCTCCGATCCGTCCTTTGCTCCCGATGCTCCCGAACCCGCGCCGGTGGCCGATCTGAACTCTGCATTCGGAGCGGCCGTCACCTACACCGACGGCGTTGCCATCAGCGTGTCCGCTCCGGGCGAGTACATTCCGGGCGAGTAAGCATCGGGAGCAACACAAGCGGCGAACATCGCGTTCACTCTGACTATCACCAACAATTCAGACGTGAACCTGGACCCGTCCACTTATTCCCGGGTAGCGTCCGGCGGCGTCGAAGCGTCGCGCATCTTCGACGCAGGGAACGAGACGGTCGACGTAAACACCACGCCCAACACGGTCATCCTGCCCGGCGGTACGGTGACATGGACCGAGGCCTATTCCGTTGCAGACCCCGCGAAGGTCATCGTCCAGATCGCTCCGTCGTTCGACTACGAAGACTCGGTGTTCACGAACGTCCCCTAGCATTGATGGTCAGGCTGTCTTCTCGCCGTCGAAGACGCGGCGCACACGAGGCCCCTATCGTCCGCCGTCGCCCCGTCCCCTGACCCGATTGATGGCACTCATCAACAGATACAGGGCGGAGATGATCACCAGACATCCGGCCGCAACTCCCGCCGTTTCCGCCAGCGAGAGCCCATTCTTCACTGCGAAGACCGGAACGGCCACCGCGGCGACGATGATACCCGCCGTGACGCCTTATCTTATCTGCAATGGCGGCTTGACGATGACACACACTCCGGATACCCGAGTTCTGGCACATGAATACGCAATTCAGCCTCGCACATGCCGTTGCTCGCGATGTAGGCTGCCGCCATGCCTGCTGCACCGCCCGACGCAGCCACCCCTTGGTCAACCCTGTTCATATCCAAGGATGGCCCGCTCACGTCCCACCCTCCGCCAAGTAGAGACACTCCGACGATCGACGACGTAGCAGACGGTTCGACGGCTTCCGTGGTGATCGTGAGCCCATCGCCCAGGTCGTAGTGTGTGACGGTCATTCCTCCTTCGCGATGCGTCCTTCGGGGAAGAGAAGAACCAGGGAGAGAGGAGATTGCGGCATCAAGGGCGGCGCGATCGGGCTGGCCGGGCAAAGCCGACGAACGAGGAGGCGACATCTCTGCTGCACCTACTGACGGCGAAATGGCGCCGACGGAAAGCACAAGCGCCGCCGACCCAGCAACCACCTGACAAAAGAACGCCTTCGTTGTCTGTTTCTTCTTCATTGTTCCGAACCTCACCGCGTAATCGTGAGTCCGCTCAGTTTCGTGGAACCACTAGTGGTAGACCGATGTCTACTCCGATCTGCGAACGATCGCCAATCGAGTCGAGTCGTGCGCAGTCGAAGCAAGCGCTCTCATCCCAGCCGTCGCAGTGATCTCCGCATCTCCTCTCAATATTCTCGTGAGAACCGCAGCAAGTTTGACTCTGTGCTGCGGTGCACCATTCTTGCTTGGTTGCATCCCCGCAATCACCAGACATCGCCGACGAATTGTTCTGCGAGTGAACGAATCGACGAATCAGATGCTTCGCGGGCGGACGGGCTGGAAGCCATGGCGACGAAGCAGGTCCTTCACGGGGTCGTGCTCGTCGTGCAGGTAGGCGCGCGCCAGCAGGTCATTGAAGCGGCGCGCCGAGTCCGGGGCCCGCTCGTCGACGGGGACAGTGAGCAGCTCGGGCGGATCCTGACGCAGGAGCAGGCTGTTCGCGGTAAAGATCGCGGTGCGCTTGTTACCGTCCATGAAGGGCTGAGCTTTCGCGATCTTCACGAAGAGATCGAGGGCCTGCTCGCGAGGACCAAAGGCCGCGCACGCCGCAACGAGGATTCGCTGGAGGCCTGCCTCGTCGACCGCCTCCGGCTCGTGCCGACCGAATCGGGTGGACACACCGATGCGATCGGTCGTGCTGCGGAGCCGACCGGGGTGCAGAGAGCCGCTGCGGGTGAGGGTGCCGTTGATCTCGCGCACATAGTCCGCGTCGATCGGGCGCGTCCGGTTCTCGATGATGAAACGGGAGGCGTCCCTCAGATCCTCCAGAAGCGCCAGATCGGCGCGGGAGGTCACCCCGGAGAGATCGCCGGAGCGAAGAAAGCTCTCGGTGTCGAACCGCCCCGTGGCTAATCCGTCGAAGACACGGCCCGAGGTGTAGACGACGGCAGCGAGATCTGCGACGACGAGATCCATCACGATCTGACTCTTTCTCGGATGCCAGCCGCGTGTCGATCCTTCGGCTGATCGGGACTGTGCAGTAGGGCGTACGGGACTTGAACCCGTGACCGACGGATTATGAGTCCGCTGCTCTGACCAGCTGAGCTAACGCCCCGCGGCGACCGACCGTGCGCCCGTCAGGAGGCGGCTGGTGCGGACGCTGCGTCGGGGGCCGGATCGGCCACCGGTTCCCCACGATACAGGCTCTCGAAGGTGCTGATCGTGCGGTTGATGTCGTGCGCCGCGACGATGCGGAGGGAGGCACGCTTCATCGCCTCGAAGTCGTCCTCGTCGGCGGTGAGCACCGCGGTCAGGCGCTCGGCGAGGGCCTCGGCGCTGCCCGGAGCGAACAGGTAGCCGTTCTCGCCGTTGTGCACGAGGTGCGGGAGAGCCATTGCGTCGGCGGCGACGACGGGCAGGGCCGAGGCCATCGCCTCCATCGTCGCGATGCTCTGCAGCTCGGCGATCGACGGCATGGCGAACACGGTGGCGCGGGAGTACGCCTCCTTCAGCTCGGCGTCTGCGACATAACCGGTGAAGTGGACACGATCGGCGATGCCGAGGGTCGAGGCGAGCTGCTGGAGAGTGCGCATCTGATCGCCGCCACCGACGATCTCGAGCTTCGCGTCGAGCGCCGGGTCGAGCAGGGCGACGGCCCGCAGCAGGACGTCGATGTTCTTCTCGCCCGTCACACGGCCGACGAAGAGGATGGTGTTGCCGGAGCGCGGGGTGAAGTCAGGCGTGTAGTTGTCGGCGTCGATGCCGCAGGAGATGGAGCGCACGCCCCGCAGGCCCGTGTACTTCTCGAGGAACTGCGCGGCCTTACGGGTCGGCGTGGTGACCGCTTCGGCCCGGCCGAAGGTGCGGCGCGCGGCCCGCCACGCCATCGTGACGGCCTTGGCCTGGACGGCCTTGGGCAACAGGGTGAACTCGAGCATGTTCTCCGGCATGAAATGGTTCGTGCCGACGATGCGGATGCCGCGCTTGGCCGCCTCGATGCCGAGTCCTCGGCCGACGATGATGTGCGACTGGAAATGCACGACGTCGGGCTTCACCTCGTCGAGAATGCGCGCACTGTTCTGGCGGATCCGCCACGGCATCGCGAAGCGCAGCCAGTCGTGCGGATACCACCGCCAGCTGTAGAGGCGGTGCACGATGATCCGCCGGCCTTCGTGGGTCTCCACCCGGGTGCCGCTCCAGCCATCGGCCGAAGGGGCAACGACGTGAACCTCGTGGCCGCGCTGCTCGAGACCGGCGGCGAGACGCTCGGCGAACTTCGCGGCACCGTTCACGTCGGGGGCGAACGTGTCGCAACCGATCACGACCGTCAACGGTCGGGATTCGGGCGACACCGGTCGGGACGCGTCGCGGGGATCTGACACGGGCGGGGTCCTATCGGTGTCGTGCCGCTCGAGGAGAGAAGGGAGCGATCGGCGGAGGTCGTTCGGTTTCGGGGCTCTCGGCGCGGACCCATTGTAGGGAGGGCAGTCCTGCCAACCCGGGATCCCGCGCCGTCAGCGCGCCTGCGGGTGGTGCTTAGCGAGGAGGAAGACTCCGGAGATGGCGATACCGCCGGCCACCACGAAGAGCGGCACCGCCCACGGAGCCGCGTACTCCGCCTCCCCCAGCACGATGATGCCGATCGCCACGGCGACCAGCGGATCGATGACGGTGAGGCCTGCGACGACGAGGTCCGGCGGACCGGAGGAGTAGGCGTTCTGCACGAAGTAGCCGCCGAGCGCGGTCGCCGCGAGGAGCGCCACGATGCACACCGTGGTCAGCGGATCGAACTCGCCGTACTTGATGCGGTTGAGCACGACCTTCGCAAGCGTCGCGACGAAGCCGTACACCACTCCCGCCCCGACAATGTAGAAGATCGCCTTCGCCCCGCGGCGGAAGACGCGGAAGGCGATCACGAACACCGTGAGGACCACTCCGAGGATCACCAGGATCGTGATGAGCTCGGGCGTCTTGATCGACTTGTCGACAGCATTGAAGGCAGCGACGAGGACGAAGATGCCCACGCCGGCAACGCAGAGCACGACGGCCCGGATCGACGCCGGATTGAGTCGCACATGGCTGACCCGCGCGTTGACGATCGTCGTGATCACAAGCGCGACGGCTCCGAGCGGCTGCACCACGATGAGTGGCGCGAAACCCAGGCTGGTCAGCTGGAAGACGATCGCGAGGCCCAGGAGCAGCGTGCCGATCACCCACGACGGCCGCGAGAGCAGCGCGACCAGCTGGCCCCCGCTGAGCCCGGAAGAGCCGGACCGCTTCGAAAAGCGTTCGACTTTCGCGACTCCGCGGTGCTGGAACTGCGCGCCCAGAGCGAGGAACACCGCACCGACGAGGGCGATCGGGATGCCGATGAATTTCCCCGGGTCGTTGAGGAGTTCGGCGAGGTCGGCGGGCATAGGTTCGACCCTACCCAGATCGCTCCCAGGAGTCTTCCGACTCACGGGCGACCCGACGACCGGGCGACCCGGCGACCGCGCGACTCGGCGATACCCTGTCCCTCATGGCCGTCCTCCCCATCCGCATCGTCGGCGACCCCGTCCTGCACTCGCCCGCCTCTCCCGTCACGGAGTTCGACGACACCCTCCGCACACTCGTCGCCGACATGTTCGAGACGATGGACACCGCGCCCGGAGTCGGCCTCGCCGGCCCGCAGGTCGGTATCCCCCTGCGCCTGTTCGTCTACGACTACGCCGACGACGACGGTTCCCCCCGCCGGGGTGTCGCGATCAACCCGGAGCTGTTCGTCACGCCGACTCCGCTCGGCGAGGCCGACGACGACACGGAGTCGGAGGGATGCCTGTCCTTCCCCGGCGAGCGCTTCCCGCTGCGCCGCTCCGAGCGCGCGATCCTCCGCGCCGTCGACCTGGAGCAGAAGCCCTTCGAGATCGTCGCCGACGGCTGGTTCGCCCGCGTCTTCCAACACGAGTTCGACCACCTCGACGGCGTCCTGTACGTCGACCGCCTTGAGCACGACTACCAGAAGTCGGTCGCGAAGATCACCCGCAAGCGCGGTTGGGGCGGCCCCGCCGTCTCCTGGCTGCCCGGCGAAGAGCACCTCGAGGACTGACGCGGGCCCGAGGACTGACGCGGGCTCGAGAACCTCCTCAGGCCAGGTCGACCCCGTGCACGCCGTTATGGTGGCGGATCGCGGGGAAGGAAGCGGTGACGCTGCGGCCGACGCCCGGCGTCCGCTTCTCCGTCACATCGCCGCCGAAGAGGGCGGCGCGCTCTCGCAGCTCGGCGAGGGCGGGACTGTCGATCCGCTCGGTGAGCGAGCGCAGATCGGCGTCGAGGGCGCTCGCGTCCTGCTCCGCCGCTGCGTGCTGCTCGCGATCGTCGTCCACCTCGACGCGCAGGCCCGTGGTGGTCCAGCGCGAGCTGATGCGCACCTCGGTGCCCGGGCCTCCGGCGGCCAGCGCCGAGTCGAACGCGTACTCGAGCACGCGGAGCACGGCCACCTCGGCACCGTCCCGCAGCATAAACGGCTCGCCGAACGACTCCTCGCGCACCCTGAGCCCGCGCTCGCGGGCGTCGTCGATCAGCGGGACGGAGCCGCCGGTGCGCGGCAGGTCCCCCGGATCGACCGAGGCGACGGTCGCGATGCGGCGCAACTGGGCCAGCGAAGCCTCGGCGGCCCGCACGGCCCGCTGCGCCGAGCGGGCAGCGGCGGCGGGGTCGCGGTCGATGGTGAGGCTGACGCTCTCGGCCTCCTCGACGACACGCGCGGCACTGCGGACGGCGATCTGCTCGAGCTCGCCGACGATGCGCAGTCGCGCCTCCTGCTCTCCGACGGCTAGCTCAAGGCGCACGACCCGCGCCGACGACTCGGCCCGGCTCTCGAGGGCACGACGTGTGTCGCCGACCGCGCGGCGCCAGAGAACAACGGCCGCCACGACGGCGATCAGGGTGATGGCGAGGACGACTTCGAGCACGACGGCCTCCGGGGAACGGGACGGGTTCGGCGCGGGGGCGCCGGTGAGAGATCGTACCCGCGCGCCGGATCCGGGACCTGAGCCCGCGGAGGGGGTTGCGGAGGCGTCAGCTCCCGGAGCGCACGGACCGCGTCACGGTGAAGCGCCGGTCGCGTGCCACGACCGTGGTCGGTCCGACCGCGCGCCGCAGCTCCACCGGATGGGCGAGGTGGGAGTTGAAGACTGTCCACAGCACGCCCCCGGGTCGCAGCACACGACCGGCCGCGCGGAGCATCCGCCGGGCGACGAGGTCGGTGACGGCTCCGTCGGAGTGGAACGGCGGGTTGCAGAGCACGATGTCGACCGAGGACGGCTCCAGAGTGGAGGCGTTGTCGTCTCGGAGGACGCGGACGGCGACTCCGTTGGCCGCAGCGGTCGCCCGGGCGGACTCGACGGCGGCGCGGGAGCTGTCGGTCGCCGTCACCGTGACATCGGGTCGCGCGCGGGCGAGCACGGCGGCGAGCACGCCGGTGCCGCAGCCGAGGTCGAGGGCGGCGCCGACGGGAAGGGAGTCGAGGTCGAGCGCGGCGACCAGGGCCCGGGTGCCGAGGTCCAGGCGTGCGCCGGCGAAAACACCGGGCAGGGCGACAACCTCGAGGTCGAACTCGTCGAGGCGGCGGCGCTCAGGCTCCGGAGCTGGCGGCTGGTCGTGGTGCGCCTCGCTCGCGAGCAGGGCACGGGACTTCTGTCGGGCGAGCGAGACGTCGATCCGGCCGTAGCGCCTGGCGAGCACGTCGTTCATCGTGCGAGTCATGTGCTTGATGCGGCCGGCGCTGATCAGCGTCGCGGCCGGATTCGCGAGTGCTGTCTCGGCGGCGAGGGCAGCCAGGGCGTCGAGCGAGCGCGGCAGGCGGACGAGCACCGTGTCGGCATCGCTGACGGCCGCGGCGACGGAGTCGACGATGTCGATCGGCGCGGGATCGACTCCGGAAGCGCGCACCGCCTCGAGGTTCTGGGCGAGAGCGCGCTCGGCCGTGATCGAGTCCTGCACGACGCGCACGGGTCGGCCGTCGGCGGCGAGAGCGAGGCTCAGTGCGCCGTAAGCGTCGCCTACGACGGCGATGCGGCCTCGCTCGGGGGCGAGGCCGAGGAGCAGGCGGTCGCTCGCATCGACGGCGACCAGATCCGGCGCCTCGATATCGGGCAGGCGGCGGAGGAGGGCGAGCACGTCCTCGCGCATCGCGCCTCCGATCTGTGGTCTGCGCCAGCGGCGGTGTCTCGGAGGCGGACCGCCCGCAGGCAGAGAAAAAGGGCCTGAGAGTGGAGTCCCGGACCCTTCGCTCCCCCACTTGGACTCGAACCAAGAACCTACCGGTTTGTAGGTCCTCGTGCCGCCGCCACCGAGGTTGACTCAGAATCACCGAGACTCCGCTGCTGCGCACCGATCTGGTGGTTCCACCCTAAGGGCCGTTGCAGGCAGGTACTGCCTCCAACTGGCCAATCAGACCCACTGCGGCCATGAACATGGACACGCTTCTCGACCGGGTTTGAAACCTCCGGTGGGACACGCTACGGTCGTTGAAGAAGGCCCGGGGACTCCACTCCTCGGGTCTTCTTCGCGCAGTCGCCACCGACTGGCTGCCCAGCATCTGCTGCGCCTCGCCGGCAGGAGGGCCGAAGCGACCGGCCGAGCTGCCTCACAGATGGGCGAGCACTGGTCACGACGAACGAGCGCCAGCCGCCAGTCCGGCCTACCTGAGCGGGATCACGAACACGTTGTGCTCCTCGCCGTAGCCGAACTCCGTGAAGTGCTGGCGGACGCCGTCGCCGTCGTCGAGCCGGTCCGAGTACTCGGACATGTCGTAGCGGACGTCGGCGCCAGGCAGGCCGTTGTCCTGGGCGAAGTCGGCGAGGACCCCGTCGTCACCGATGACAGCGAGGACCTGCGGCCCGGCGACGTCCCATGCTTGTGCGAGGAGGGCCTGCGTCCCGTAGGGAGCGGGCAGCGCCGCCAGGATGATATCGGTCATGGTTCCTCGTCAGCGCGACGCCCGTCGAGCGTCAGCGTGAATACACGCCAATGACCGTCGCGAGATACGCCCACCCGTTCCAGGTCGTGATAGAGGTGATATCGCCGACCCAGCGACCGCGAGGAGAGCCTCGTCCGTCACAGCGCGCGCACTCGTCACTCGACCAAGCCAGGCGTAGTAGCCGGACTTCGAGACACCCCATTCGATGCACATGAACGCGACGGGATATTCAGCCGATGCAGCCCAGTCAGCGATGCCAGCGCAGAGTACCGCTGGCCGTTCGCGAACCAGGTCGACACTTTTTTGCGAAGTTGATCTGCCTTTCCCTATGTGCGCGCTCGCGTCGAAGGCGTTTCACCTCGGCACGCTCGGGTTCCGTCAAGGGCGTGTCGCCAACATCGGCCGCGTCGCACAGCGGGGTGGGCGCGGCTTTCGCCATCCATTTTCTGACACTTGTCTCACTGACGTTGAGTTGCTTCGACACTTCCGCGACGGAATATCCGCCGTCGATGATCAACGCGATCGCGTCGCGCTTGTCTTCCGTCGCGCTTGTCTTCCTCGGTAAAGCGGCTCATCGTAATTGAGGGTGTAGTCGGGGTCTGAAGCCGCCAGTTTCGAGCAGGCTGCGGGCGATGTAGTTGGTGAGGTTGCGGAAGCCGAGGGCGGA
>NZ_PSWS01000065.1 GCF_002932875.1 Rathayibacter tritici | reverse complement strand
GGGTGGGGGAGGCGGCGGAGGCCGCCCTTGGGGGGCACGAGGACGGGGTCGGGCCAGCGGGGAGAGAGGTGGTCGCCGAGGGTGACCCGGCGGAGCTTGCGGCCGACGAGGGGGAGGACCCAGTCGGCGGCCCACCGGCGCTGCTCGCGCAGGCGTTCGCGGAGGGGGAGCGGCTCGGGCGCCTCCCACGGACCGGTCGAGATCGTATGCGGGACGCCGAGCGTGTCGAGCACGCGGCCCGCGAGGACGCGGTGGCCCCGCTTGGAGAGGTGCATCCGGTCCGCCGACCACAGCATGGGGGAGTGGAACTCTTGCATCGCCCAGTAGTCGACGAGGACCGCGCCCCGCTCGCGGGCGATCCTGCGCACGGCGCTGTTGTAGAGGTGATTGCGGCGCACGAACATTTTCGGAGCGGGCAGGCCCGGGATGTCGACGCCGGTGAAGAGGACGAGGGAGGCGCCGGTCGTCGCGAGGGCGTCGACCAGCGTTTCGTAGCGGGCGATCAGTTCGGCGGTGTCAGTGCCGAGGTCGAGGATGTCATTGCCGCCCGCGTAGAGCGTGACCAGGGTGGGACGCAGAGCGAGGGCCGGGGCGAGCTGGTCGTCGATGATCTGCGCGAGGCGCTTGGAGCGGATGGCGAGGTTCGCGTATTCCCAGCCGGGCTCGGCCTTCGCCAGGCGCTCGGCGACGCGATCGGCCCAGCCGCGCACACCGTTCGGCAGGCGCGGGTGCGGGTCGCCGACTCCCTCCGTGAAGGAGTCACCGAGGGCGACGAAGCGGCGGCGGCGGTCGTCCATCCGCTCAGCCTCTCTGCCGGGGGAGAACGCCGGGTGTCCGACGGGCGTCGGGGAGGCGGCGGGCTCCGAGCCTCCTGCGAGCTGCGCGCGGCTAGGGTGTTGCGGTGATCGATGGTGGACCGGGCCGCTCCCCGGAGGACGAAGACCCGGCGACCCGGGGCGAGACACCCGTCCCGAGCATGGAGGACGAGGACGACGAGGCGCTGGAGTGGGCGGGTGAGGGCGCGGATCCGACCCTCGCTGCGGGCGAGGCGCGAGCGCGCCGGGCGCAGCGGGCGGCGGGCTCCTCAGCGAACCGCGCGGGCGACAGCGCGGCTAACGACGAGGGGGACGACTCCGGGGACGACGATTCCGCGGACGACGCGGCCTCCTCCTCCGCTCTGCTGATCGCCTCGGGCATCGCCGCCGGGCTCTACCTCCTGTACGCCATCGCCTGGGCGATCACGGCGACGCGGCAGGGGCCGACCGTCGTCCAGCGGTTCGAGCCGGGCGACGGGCTGGGTCAGGGGATGTACACGCTCGGACTGTGGCTCGCGGTCGCGGCACCGCCGGTGTGGTTCGCCGTCGTGCTGCTCGTCACCCGCGACTCCCGAGTGCGTGCCCGCGTGCTCTGGCTCGTTGCCGGGCTCGTTCTGCTCGCTCCGCTGCCGTTCCTGAAGGGGGCGTGATGACCGACTCGACCCGGGCCACTCTCGGCGGGACCGGCCGCGGCGACCGGAGGGGCGGGCGCCTCGTCGCCTCCGTGCTCATCGCCGTCGCCTTCGCGCTCTTCTTCGCCTGGGACGTCTGGGAGGCGATCGGCAACCTGATCGGTCTGCGCAGCTACGCGGCGCTACTGGACACCGATCTGACTCCGACCGGCTGGACCGTGCTGCTGCTCGCTCTGGTGCTGCCGGTGGTCTGCTTCGTCGTCGCTCTCGTGCTCGGTCGCCGGCGCGGCCTCGCCGCGAGGGCGGGTCTGCTGGCCGCGGCGCTCTGCCTCTCGGCCGTGCTCTCGCTCGACGTGCAGCTGATCCTGGGAGTCGAGAGCCTGGTCTCCCTGGTCTGACCGTCCGCATCGCTGAGCTGACTCTCCGCGCGTCATCCGGCGCGGGACGCCTGCACCCCTCCGCTACAGTGACGGGGGGCTGCCGACGCTCCCGCCTCGGTGCCCACTCCGTCCCCTCTCCGAAGGAAGCGCCTCTCGTGACACAGCCGGTCGTCCTGATCGCCGAAGAACTCTCGCCCGCCACCGTGGACGCGCTCGGTCCCGACTTCGAGGTCCGCTCCGTCGACGGCACCGACCGTCCGGCGCTCCTCGACGCTCTCGCCACGGCGCACGCGATTCTCGTGCGCTCGGCGACGCAGGTCGACGCCGAGGCGATCGCCGCCGCTCCCTCGCTCCAGGTGATCGCCCGTGCCGGCGTGGGCCTGGACAACGTCGACATCGCCGCCGCGACCGCCGCGGGGGTGATGGTCGTGAACGCGCCGACCTCGAACATCATCTCGGCCGCCGAGCTGACCGTCGGGCACATCCTGAGCCTTGCCCGCCACATCCCCGCCGCCCACAGCGCGCTCGCGCAAGGCCTCTGGAAGCGTTCGACGTACACCGGCGTCGAGCTGTACGAGAAGACCGTCGGCATCATCGGCCTCGGTCGCATCGGTGCTCTGATCACCGCGCGCCTGCAGGCCTTCGGCGTGACCGTCGTCGCCTACGACCCCTACGTGACCAGCGCCCGCGCACAGCAGCTCGGCGTCACGCTCCTGGGGCTGGAGGAGCTACTCGCGCAGAGCGATTTCATCACCATCCACATGCCCAAGACTCCCGAGACGACCGGCATGATCTCGGACGAGCAGCTGGCGCTGATGAAGCCGACGGCGTTCCTCGTCAATGTCGCACGCGGCGGGCTGATCGACGAGGACGCCCTGCACCGTGCTTTGGTCGCGAAGACCATCGCCGGCGCCGGGCTCGACGTGTTCGTGAAGGAGCCGCCGACCGACTCACCGCTGCTCGCCCTCGAGAACGTGGTCGTCACTCCGCACCTCGGGGCCTCGACCGACGAGGCCCAGGAGAAGGCCGGAGTCTCGGTCGCCCGCTCGGTGCGCCTCGCGCTCTCGGGCGAGCTCGTGCCCGACGCGGTGAACGTCGCCGGCGGGGTGATCGATGAGTACGTGCGCCCGGGCATCCCACTGATCGAGAAGCTCGGCCAGGTCTTCTCGGGTCTTGCGGACTCGCCGGTCACGTCGATCGACGTGGAGGTGCGCGGCGAGCTCGCCGGTTACGACGTGAAGGTGCTCAAGCTCGCGGCGCTCAAGGGCGTGTTCAGCAACGTGGTCTCGGAGACGGTGTCCTACGTCAACGCGCCGGTGCTCGCGGAGCAGCGCGGGATCGAGGTGCGCCTGATCACCGACGCGGTCTCGGACGAGTACCGCAACGTGATCACGCTGCGCGGGGCGCTCTCGGACGGCTCGCAGATCTCGGTCTCGGGCACGCTGACCGGCACGAAGCAGGTCGAGAAGATCGTCGCGATCAACGGTTACGACGTCGAAGTGCCCCTCGCGAAGCACCTTGTCGTGATGAGCTACGTCGACCGACCGGGCATCGTCGCGGTCTACGGCCGCGAGTTCGGCGACGCGGCGGTCAACATCGCCGGCATGCAGATCGCGCGCACCGAGGCGGGCGGCACGGCCCTCTCGGTGATCACCATCGACTCGCCCGCCCCTGAGGGCCTGCTCGAGAAGGTCCGCATCGCGATCGACGCCGACCTCATGCAGGAGATCGACATCACCGAGCAGTGAGCACGCGGCGCTTCGCCTAGGTCGACGTCGTCGGCGTCGAGCCGTTCCGCGGCAACCCGGTGGCGGTGGTCGTCGACGGCGACGGCATCGCGGATGCGGCGATGGCGGAGTGCGCGATCGAGGTGCGGGCGTTCCTCCCGGAGGTCGGCACGCGTCGAGCGCGCGGGCGGCGAGATCGGGGTCGGTGGCGCGACGGTGACGCGGATCGACGGGGTCGTGCTCCTTTAAGACGGGCGCGGTCCTCGGCCGTCCGTGGCTGATCCTTCAGCCGCGCGGGGAGAGATTGGCGCGCGGGGAGCGATCGGCGCACGGGTGGCGTCCGTCGCCTCCGTCAGCACGGCGACGAGCTCGTCTCGACCGACGCGGGCGAGGTGCGGTGACGGCGGTCCCCACGCCGACAGGATCCGGGTGGCTAGAGCCTCGACGTCGATGTCGCCCAGGGGGACGACCAGCGACCAGCGCTGGGCGAGGACGGCCAGTGCCGATTCGTCTCCGGACGGGAGGCCGAGTGCGCTCAGGACCGCCATCGACGCGGCGGCACGGCGGCGAGGCGCTCCCCAGACCCGCGCGTCGGCCCGGGCGCGCCGGTCGATCGCCGGCAGCAGGGCGGCCAGGCAGCCGACTTTGGACACTCCGGTGACAGAGGCGAGCTCGTGCGCCAGGAACCAGCCGGGGAACGCGAACGCTGCGCGGCCCGCATGCATCGCAGGGGCGTGGCTGAGGCCGCTCAGACGGGCGATCTCGAGCCGAGTCTCCTCGGCCGCTGGTCCGCTCGGACCGGAGGCGACGGCGTCGCCCAGGACAGCGAGCCGGCCGGCGGTGGCGAGCGCGAGCTGGTCAGCACCGGCCTGCGTTGTCGGGCTCGCGTAGGGCTCGAGCGTCCGCGCGAGGGCCTCGAAGACGCCGGAGAGTACTGCGGCGGCGCTGAGGGAGCGGGTCAGTGCGGGCTCGAGCACGGCTGCCTCCGGAAGCAGGACCGATCCTGACACCAGGAAGCGGCGATCTCCCGCGGCGAGGACGGCGTTGCTGTTGCGCTCGGATCCGGTGCCGAGCGTGGTCGGCATCGCGATCAACGGCAGACGTGAGCGCGCGGTCTCGAGCACAGCGTGTCCCGGAGCCATCGACGTCGCCGCCTGCAGGTCGGCCCCCTCCGCCGCTGCTCGTGCCAGCTTCGCCCGGTCGATCACCGAACCCCCGCCCAACGCTAACACAGCTGAGAAACCTCGTAGCAAGCGTGCATCTTCGAGAACGGCATCGATGGTCGGAAAGCCGCTCACCGGGTGCACCGACGTCGGGATCTGTTCTCGCGTGAGCGTGTCGAGAACGTAGGTCGGCCCGGGGCCCGAGAGGAGTGCGCGATCGACGAAGACGATGACTTCTCCGGCCGAGTCCTGGGCATTTCTCACCGCGCGCGCGCGAAGCGCGCGTATGCCCTCTGTGTCGAATCCTGTCAAGAGAGCAGTAGCGATCAGTGAGCGCATAAGTATTACTCCATTCGGGTCTTGACCTGATGATGTCACGTACTGCTAGTGTGCGAGAGCTTGCTGGGGAGGGTGGCGAAAGCGTCGGAACTAGTGGGCATTCCTATTCACAAACAAGCAAGGGGGAAGTCATGGAACGGAGCCTGCTGAGCGGTTACACCGCTTACGCATCGCCGACGGAGATCCAGAGCATCGTGCTCAACGACGCAGAGCTGGGTGACGTGGGAACGTCGGTCAGCCTCAGCGTCAGCGTGAGCTACTCGCTGTCGTTCTCCTGGTCCTGGTCCTGGACCTGATCCGTCTGAGGACGGGTTCCTGATCGGCGCCGAGCCGTCCCCGGGGCGGCTCGGCGCTGACTTCTCGTGACTCGCTTCTTCGAGGAGCATTCTTTCCCACCCGCCTCCTTTCTCCTGCCCTTCTCTGAGGAAGGAGAAGCGAGAGGCGGACAGTGTGCGCTTCCCCGAGGGAGGTGACCGCCACCGCGCCATCCAGACCTCACCGCCCGAAAACACGACAGGAACTGCGAGGCCTCCGGTGATGACGACCAGCCCGACGACGGCCGCGGCGATCGACCTGATCACGTCCAGCGAGCCGGTCTCGCAGGACGACATCGACCGCCGCCTGAGCCCTGCGCACCGGATCGGCCCGGCCTCGGCCGTGCTCCAGACCGTCCAGGCGATCCGCCTCAGCCGGCCACGAGTCGTGCGCTCGACGCGCGAATCCGACCAGCTGACCGCCGTCCACGTCGAGTCCGAGGCCGGAATCGCGGGGATCGTCTACGTGCAGGAGACCGCGGAGGGCCGCCTCGAGGGCCTCCGGCTGGTCGCTGCGGTTCCCCCGCTCGCCGACGCGGACGACCTTCGCGGCGCGCTGTCGGACGTGGCGGGAACGGTCTCGGTGCTGATCCGCGACGGGGCCCGGCTCGACCGCTCGGGTGCCGAGGTCGTCGCCGGATCGTCGTTGATGAAGCTGTTCCTCCTCGACGCGGCGCTGGGTGCCGTCGAGTCCGGCGAGTTCTCTCTCGCCACCGACTGCGTCATCCGGGCATCGGACATCTCGTATCTCAGCAGCGGCCTGACTCCGGCGCATATCGGCAGGTCGGTGTCGCTCCGTGACCTCTGCTCGCTGATGGTCCTGCGATCCGACAACAGTGCGGCGGACATTCTTCTCCGCATTCTCGGCGCGGAGAGAATACTCGCGACAGCCGAGTCGCACGGCCTGTCTCGCGCGCTGAATACTCCACTGCTCTCGACCAGGGACTACTACCGTCGCGCCTGGGGTGCGGCAGCGGATCCCGCGGCCGATCATGCTACTGTCGACGCCCTCCTGCGCGCGAATGCTCTCGAGGACATCCGATACCCGGACGGGCTGGACTACTTCGTGACGCCCGAGTCGATCGACAGCGTGATGCGTCGCCTGTCCGAGCGGCCGTGGACTCCGTGGCTGACGGAGAATCGATGGGAAACCGCTCCGATCATTCAGTTCAAAGGCGGCTCCGCACCCGGCGTGCTCGCCGGCTCCTGGCTGCTCGTGACTCCCGATTCGGTGAAAGGACTGACTTTCTGCTTGAATGGAGATCAGCCGCTCGGCGCGATCGAGGAAGTCTATGCATTCGCGTGTGCCGAGGCGGTGCTCTCGACGGGGGACATGTCGCGGAGCGACGGAACGAGGGGGATCTGATGCTGACCGAGGCGATCACGGACAGGCTGGTGGGGCGCAACCGCTCCACGGTTGTCACGTCTGCGGAGGGCCTGGTTTTCCGCAAAGTGTTCTCAGGTGAGCGGGCCGACGCCGACCGGCGCTTCCGCAACACCCTGCACTGGGAAGAGGTCCGTCGCGCGCGGGAGCTGACGTTCTCGCCGGCGATGCTCTCGAGCGACGCCGAGGCGCGGACGGTCGTCTTCCCCTATCTGCTCGAGGCGCGCTCGCTCCAGCAGGTGCTCGACAGCGCCCAGGACACGGACGAGGCCGAGCGCCTCTTCGGCCGGGCCGGCGCGATCCTCGGCGAGCTGCACTCGATCACGGGGCTGCATCCCTCCCTCGACACCGACGGCTCGGAGGACGAGCCGTTGCACGGGTTCGACTGGCTGAGCCCCGACGCCTACGCCCGGGCAAGCGGCGGCGAGCTCGAGTGCTGGCGGCTGTTCCAGCACGACGCCGAGCTGGTCGAGGCCGTCCGCACCTGGACGACGGGTCAGCGCCGATTCGAGGTGGTGCCCTCGCACGGCGATCTGCGCCCGGATCAGTTCCTCGTCGGAGCCGACGATGAGCCGGTCCTGATCGACTGGGAGGAGTTCACCGTCGCTCCCGCGCACCGCGATGTCGCGGGGCTGCTCGGGGCGGTGCTCTTCGACGCGATCGCGCGCGCTTTCACCGGAGTCGATTCGCCGGAGAGCTCGCCGCTGGACTTCCACAATCTTCTGCTCGAGCGCGGCGAGACGATGCTCGACCGAGCGCGGCCGGTGGCCGCCGCGATCCTCGCGGGATACCGCAGCCGCTCCGACCAGGACCTGGATCGCGACGAGATCGCCCGGGGCGTCGGCTGGTACGTGATCGAGCGCGTCATTGCGCGGTCAATGCTCTCGTACGCGATGTCGGCCTCGGACCGAGCGCTGGCCGGCATCGGCCGCCAGGCGATGCTCGAGCCGGGCAGCGCCGCTCTCCTCCTAGGCGAGGTGAGCGCATGAGCGCCGCGGGGCCCTCGGCGGCCGAACTCGCCGGGCTCCTCGAGTTGGATGCCGATCGCGGGGTGCTGATGCTCGGCGACGCGCGCCTCGACCTCGACGCCCTGGATCCCCGGCGCGGACTGTCGACCTGGCTCTACGCCACGCTGCACGCGGGCAACCCGGACGTGTTCGCGACGACGTCGCTGCTTCCCGACGAGGCCTTCGAGGAGGAGATCCGAGCGGCCCTGCCGGATCCAGGCGTCAGCGTGCCCGTAGAGGCCCCGCTCGGAACCGCCGCTGTCGCAGGCGTCGTCGAGCTGCACCGTGTGCGCGTGCGGTTCGACGACGAGGAGCTGACCGAGTCGCTGGGAGCCCGACACGCGCGCGTCTCGTGCCTGCGCCCGAATCTCACTCCGGGTTTCTTCATGTTCGTGCACGAGCGCGCCGACCGGCCGGCGGCCCCCGGATCGATGCTGCGTCACTACGTGCGGGTCGAAGACCCGGACGAGGCTCTCGCATTCTGGGCCGCCAGTGTGCACGAGCTCGTGCGGCTCGGCCTCTCGTTCCGCACCAAGATGCTCTCGCGGCCGGACGCGTTCCCGCGCAACGACTCCCTCGTCTACTACTCCTCGGTCGACGCGGACGCGGTCGCCGCGGCGCTGAGCGCTCTCGTGGCATCCTCGGGAGCCGAGACGAGCGGGTCGCCGCTGTGCGCAGAGGTCGTCCCGGGGCTGCGGGTCGCCGCGGATCCGCTCCGCTCCGGGCGAGAGCAGAGCTTCGGTGAGAGCCGGTGCGCCGCACTGGCCGTCGGAGTCGCCGCCGCCGTGACCGCGGGCGGCTCCCTGGTCGAACACCTCCGCGACGCGCTCGTCGAGGCCGGCATCGATCCGGATGACGTCGCCCGCAACCTCGCGCCCGGCGCGAGTGGGGATCGTGCCGCGTGAGCGAGATCTCGCTGCTCTGCCCGCATCAGCCGAGCGGTCCGGGGATCGTCCGGCGCTACGCCCGGGCCGTCCGGGAGGGTCGTTATGCGCGCCTGTGGACGGGCCAGTCCTTCCAGATCGAGAGCCACATGGCCCTCGCCGGCCTCGGCGGGACGGAGGACGCGGTCCCGGTCGGGATCGGTACCGCGCTGGCTCCGCTGCGCACGCCGTATGACGCTGCGCTCCAGGCGCGTTCGCTCGCAGCGGTCCTCGGCCGCCCCGTCGCAGTGGCCTATGGCGCCTCCGACCCGGACTTCGTGATGGCGACCAGGGGGGCTCCGCTGGAGCGCCCGGCCAGCTACACCGCCGCTTACGCGGGCATGGTCCGCGACCTGCTCGCCGGACGCTCCGTGACGAGCGTCGAGCCCGGCCTGGAGGCCCGTGAGGCGCGGCTCCCCGCGTTCGAGACGGGACCGGTCGAGGTGGGGACCGGGGTGTTGCGGCCCGGGATGGCGTCGCGGTCGCGCGATCTGGTCGACTTCGTCGTTACCTGGATGACGCCGCGGACCTACGTGCGCGACGTCCTCCTGCCGCGCCTGACGCGCGCGGACGGCTCCCGGGCACGGGTGGTGACCAACGTGCACGTGGCCCTCACCGGGCCGGGACGCTCCCCGAACCTGCTCGCGCAGGCCGGCTGCTCGAACCACCTGGCGCGCTTCCACTACTCCGACATGCTCCGCCGCGCCGGGATCGACGCGCACCCCTCCGACATCGCCTCCGGCGCGCGCGAGCTCGTGCGCCGGAACGTCTTCGTCGTCGGCGACGCGCAGGAGGTCGCGGAGCAGATCCGCGACATCGGCGGGCACGGCATCGACGAGGTGGTCGTCAACCCGACGGCGGTGGCAACGGTGCACGGCGACGAGGCGGCCCTCGACGACCTCCAGCAGATCAGTGAAGCCCTGAGACCGAAGGTGATGTCATGAAGATCGAAATCCTGCTCCCCGTCCTGCTGCTCGGTCTGGCGTTCCTGATCTACTGCTACGTCGATCTGATTCGCAGCGCGGGCACCCGGTACCTGCCGAAGTGGGCGTGGGCGATCATCTGCGCGATCTCGATCCCCCTGGGCGGAATCCTCTACCTTATCTTCGGCCGGACCGAGCAGCGTGCAGCCCAGTAGCGAGGTGCAGAGCGGGACCGAGGTGCGGCCCAGGAGCAGCGTGCTGGTCCGCGCCGATGGTGCCACGGTACGGTTCGGCTCGTTCACGGCGCTGGACGGCGTCGACTGCTCGTTCGCGGGGACCGGTGTGCACGGCCTGATCGGAGTGAACGGCGCGGGGAAGACGACGCTCATCCACGCGCTGCTGGGGTTGATTCCGGTCACTTCCGGGCGGATCGAGCGCGGCTCCGGCGAGATCGCCTACTGCCCCGACACCCCCAGCTTCGAGCCGTTCCTCACGCCGCTCGAGGTGATGGCGCAGTCGGCGCGGCTCGGCGCGCCTGCGAGCGGAGTCGCCACGCGGCGCGCGATCCGGGACCTGTTGGCGCGGGTCGGGCTGCAGGACGCCGCGCGGCGCCGGGTGGGCGGGTTCTCGCGCGGGATGAAGCAGCGGCTCGGGATCGCCGCCGCGCTGGTGCGCCGACCCTCGCTGCTCATCCTCGACGAGCCCACGAGCGCCCTCGATCCGGTCGGGCGCGAGGCGATCCTCGAGATCGTGCGCCGCCTCGGCCGCGAGATGTGCGTCGTGATCTCCAGCCACATCCTCACCGACGTCGACTCGGTGGCCGATCGACTCGTGGTCCTGGACCACGGACACCTCGTCTTCGCGGGGGACAAGGGTGCGTTCATCGAATCCGCCTCGGTGCGCTCGAGCATCGTCGTGTCCTCGTTCGAGGACGCGTCGGCCTTCCGTGCCCGCCTCGCGACGGCAGGGGTGGCGTCGGAGCCGGCCCTCGGCTCCGTCCGCGAGCTGCTCGTGCCGATGGGGTCGGTCGAGCCGCTGCTCGCGGTGATCGCGCGCAGCAGCGGCGACATCCGCTCGATCAGTTTCGGCGAGAACTCGCTGCAGCAGGCGTTCATGAACCGGATCGGCGCGCTCGCCGAGGCCGGGGCGGGGGAGCGGTCGTGAGCCTCTCCGTCGAGTTCAAGCGCTGGAATCGCACGCGGAGGTTGCTGGTCGTGGCACTCCTGTTCCTCTTCTCCGGCATCACGTCGCCGCTCATCGCCGAGTACAGCGCCGACATCTTCGGCGCGCTGGGGGCGACCGAGACCGTGACCATCACCGTCTCGGCGCCCACCTGGCAGAACCTCGTCGACTCCTACTTCAAGAACTCGTCGCAGCTCGCCCTGCTGCTCTCGGGCTACCTGGTCGGCTGGGCCTGCGCGCTCGGGCCGGATGAGCGCCTGCGCCTGTTCTACCGCTCGCGGGCGACGGGTCCGTGGCAGATTTTCGGCCCGCGGCTCGCGGTCTCGGCGATCGTCGCCTCGATCGGGGCACTCGCCGGCGCGCTGATGGCGGGGTACGAGACGGTGGTCCTGCACCCCGACCTCGACGGGGGACTCCTCGTCGGAGGGCTCGCCCTGCAGGCCGGCGCGCTCGTCGTGTTCGTCCTCCTGGCCGGAGTCCTGGCGTGCCGGACGAACGCTCCCTTCCTCTCCGCGATCGCCGTCGCGGCCGTCGTCTTCCTCGGTGGGCTCTTCGCCGGCGCGGAGGGGTTCCAGCAGTGGTCCCCGACCGCCCTGCTCTCGCCCTCCGGCCTGATCGCCGGTGACGGGCCCGACCAGTGGGGCGCCGTTCTCGTCTCGCTCGCGGTCCTGACCGTCGCGATCGCGAGCGTCCTCCTCATCCGCATCCGATCGAACGGACATCGAAGCACATGATCGAGACAGCGACCCAGACGCCGACCGCGCACCGCTCCGAGGAGCTGATCGGCGTGCACGGCCTCACCAAGACCCTCGGCGCAAGGACCGTGGTCGACGACGTGTCCTTCTCGCTGCGGCGCGGATCCGCGTTCGGCCTGCTCGGACCCAACGGCGCGGGCAAGACCACGACGGTCCGCCTGCTGACGGGGCTGCTCACTCCGACCGCCGGCTCCGTGGAGCTGTTCGGCGAGGCGCTCACAGCGGAGTCGGCTGACCGCCTCCGCCACCGGATCGGCGTGCAGACCGACGGCAACCTCTACGACCTGCTCACCGTCCGCGACAACCTCACGGCCTGGGGCGAGCTGTTCGGGATGTCGACGGCCCGCCGGATCGCGCGCATCGACGAGGTGCTCGAGCTGTTCGGCCTCTCGGACCGGGCGGACGACGTGCTCGGCTCGTTCAGCAAGGGCATGCGGCAGAAGGTGGCGATCGCCCGGGCGATGCTGCACGAGCCCGATGTGCTGTTCCTGGACGAGCCCACCTCAGGGCTGGACCCCGAGGCCGCCGCCGACCTGATCGGCCACCTCTCGTCGCTGACCGCGTCGAGCGAGGTCGCGGTCGTGATCTGCACTCACCAGCTGCAGGGCCTGGAGACGCTGTGCGACAGCATCGGGATCCTCGACCGCGGCCGACTGGTCGCCTCGGGCCCCGTCGCGCAGCTCCTCGAGCAGCGCTGGCCGGACACCACGGTGCAGCTCACTGTGGACGGGGACCCGGCCGCCGCCCTCGCGATCATCGCGCGCGCCGCCTCCGCACCGCCCACCTCCGACGACGGCGTCCTGACCCTGCGCGTGCGGTCCGAGGCCGACATCCCCGCCCTGGTGCAGGCGCTCGTCGGCGGAGGCGTCCGCCTCACCTCGATCCTCCCTCGGCGCCACACCATCGAGGAGTACTACTTCACGACCATCGGAGCAGAACGATGAACCGCCGCCGCGTCACCGCCCTCGTCCAGAAGGACTTCCGCGAGATCCTGCGCAACAAGCAGGCACTCGCCCCGATCATCGTCGTGCCGATTCTTTTCGTCACGGTGCTCCCGGTGCTCGTGCTCCTCCTCGGGAGCAACCAGACGCTGATGGCGTCGATCAACGGAATGCAGCAGTTCCTCGCGAACCTGCCCGCAGGCATCGTCCCCGCCGACTACGACCTGGCGCAGTCCACCGCCTACGCGATGGTGATCTACTTCTTCGCGCCGATCTTCCTCCTTATCCCGGTGATGGTGGCCAGCGTCACGGCGAGCGCGAGCTTCGTGGGCGAGAAGGAGAAGCGGACGATCGAGGGGCTGCTCTACACGCCGCTGACCAACAGTGAACTGGTGCTGGCGAAGATCCTCGTCTCGCTGATCCCCGCGGTGCTCATCACCTGGGCGGCGTTCCTGCTCTACGGCCTCGTCGTGAATCTGGTGGGCTACCCGCTGTTCGGCGGGCTCGTCTTCCCGACCGCCACTTGGCTCGTCTCGGCATTCGTACTCGCTCCGCTGATCGCCTTCCTCGCGATCTGCCTGATCGTGGCGGTGTCGCAGCGAGCGACGACGGTGCAGGGCGCGCAGGGCACCGCCGCCTTCCTGGTGCTTCCGCTGGTGGGGCTGGTCGTCGCGCAGACGGCGGGGCTCTCGCTCTTCAACCTCGCCGTCGCCGGGGTCGGCGCGGTCGTGCTCGTGCTGGTCGACCTGGCCCTGTTCTTCGCCGTGGTGCGGCGCTTCGACCGGGAGCGGCTGGTGACGCGGCTCTGACTCGGGCTCAGCTGCCGAGGAGGCGCTCGACGACCGCGAGGACGTCCTCGGCCTCGCCGCGCGACTCCTGGCCAGTGGGAAGTAGCGCGGAGTTGTAGTAGAGGCCGTCGCTCATCAGGACGATCGCGCGGGCGATGAGTGGGTCGCCCACCGCATCGGCGACGACCTCGTTCCAGCTGTCGTGGATCCGCGCGAGGCCGCCGCTGGCGCGTTCGTCGTGTCCCTGCGCGATCCGCGAGACGGCGAGGACGGTGCGGTCGAAGGCCGAGTCGGCGGCGAAGGAGGTGCGGAGGAGGTAGGCGACCACTCCCTCCGGAGCGGCGAGACTCCGCGCGACGTCCTCCTCGCGCCGCGCGTCCAGGCGCAGGAGCAGGCCGTCGACGAGGGCGTCCTTGGAGGGGAAGTGGTAGAGCAGGCCGCCCTTGGAGACGCCGGCTCGACGAGCGACGGCATCGAGGGTCGCGGCGCGCTCGCCCTGCTCGATCAGGAGCTGCTCGAACGCGTCGAGGACGCGGTCGCGGGCGGGGGCTGCAGGCACGGCGTCCATTCTAGGGCGGATTCCTGCGGACTGTACCGGCTGGACGGTATACTCACTGCGTTCCCGTCTCGAAAGGTCGTCCCCGTGTCCGCGCGCACCGCTCCCATCCCCACCCTCGACTCCGCCGGCGCCGCCGACCGGGTCGGGCGACGCGCCTGGGTCGCGCTCGCGGTGCTGATGCTGCCGGTGCTGCTCGTCTCGGTCGACAACACCGTGCTGAACTTCGCGCTGCCCTCGATCGCCGAGGGGCTGGGCCCCTCCGGCACCGAGCTGCTCTGGATCGTGGACGCGTACCCCCTGGTGCTCGCCGGACTGCTGGTGGCGATGGGCAGTCTCGGCGACCGCGTCGGGCGGCGACGCCTCCTGCTGATCGGCGCGATCGGCTTCGCGGCCGTCTCAGTCGTGGCCGCGTTCGCCCCCACCGCCGGTGCGCTGATCGGTGCCCGCGCGGCGCTGGGCTTCTTCGGCGCGATGCTGATGCCCTCGACCCTCTCCCTCCTGCGCAGCCTCTTCCCGAACCGTGATCAGCGCCGCCTCGCGATCGCGATCTGGGCGACCGGATTCGCGGTCGGCTCTGCCATCGGCCCGCTGGTCGGCGGCGTGCTGCTCGAACACTTCGCCTGGGGGTCGGTGTTCCTGCTCGCGGTGCCGGTGCTACTGCCGCTGGTGGTGCTGGTGCCGATCCTGGTGCCGGAGTCGCGCGACCCGCGGCCCGGGCCGGTCGACGTGCTCAGCATTCTGCTGTCGCTGGCGACGATGGCGCCCGTCGTCTACGCGGTGAAGTCGTTCGCCGAGCACGGGGTCGATGTGGTCGGGGTCGCGGCGCTTGTCGTCGGTGTCGTCTCGGGCGTGCTCTTCGTGCGTCGCCAGCGGCGGCGGACGTCGCCGATGCTGGACCTCTCGCTCTTTGGCCGCGGCTCGTTCAGTGCGGCGATCGTGGTCAACCTGCTCAGCGTGACGGCGCTCGTCGGCGGGCTCTTCTTCCTCTCGCAGCATCTGCAGCTGGTGGTCGGGCTGTCGCCGCTGGAGGCGGGTCTCGTGCTGGTGCCGGGCCTGGCGGTGATGATCGTGGCGGGGCTGGGCGTGGTGCCGATCGCGCGCCGCGTCGCTCCGCGCCTCGTCGTACCGGCCGGGCTGCTGATCTCCGCGGTCGGCTACGTTCTGCTCGCCGTCGGCAGCGCGGCCCCCGGCGGCGCGTCGGCGCTGACCGTGGCTGTCGCCTTCGCGTTCCTCGGACTGGGCATCGGCGCGGCGGAGACGGTCTCGAATGAGCTGATCCTGGCGAACGCCCCCGCCGATAAGGCCGGAGCCGCCTCCGCCGTCTCCGAGACCGCGTACGAGCTGGGCGCCGTGCTCGGCACAGCGACGCTCGGTACTGTCCTCACCGCGGTGTACCGCGGGGGAGTGGTGTTGCCGGAGGGCCTCGACGCCGCGCAGGCGCAGCGGGCCGGCGAGACCCTCGGCGGCGCCGTGTCGGTCGCGGGCGAGCTGCCCGCCGACTCCGCCGCGAGCCTGCTCGCCTCGGCGGGCTCGGCGTTCGACGCGGGCGTCGGCTGGTCGGCGTGGCTCGGCGTCGTCCTCGTGCTGGCCGCGGCTGCCGTCGCCGCCTGGCGCCTCCGACGAAGCTGAAGCGCCCCTGCTGCCTCCCGCGAGATGCCACTTATGCGCGCGTTCCTCGGCGTGTCGCCCGCGCAAGTGGCATCTCGCGGCGGGGGCGGGGGAGGGGCCGCGAGTACGCTGGGGGGACTCCACCCCCGTACGCCTGAGGACCGCCATGCCCCGAACCGTGAAGCTCGCCGTCATCCCCGGAGACGGAATCGGTCCCGAGGTGACCGCTGAGGCCGTCAAGGTCCTCGCCGCCGTCACCGCCGATTCCGACCTGGTGCTGGAGACGACCACGTTCTCGGTCGGCGCCGCCCGGTACCTCGAGTCCGGCGAGGTCCTCACCGACGATGACCTTGCCGCGATCGCGCAGCACGACGCGATCCTCCTGGGCGCCGTCGGCGGGGCACCGGGCGACCCGCGCCTGAAGGACGCGAGCATCGAGCGCGGGCTGCTGCTGCGCCTGCGCTTCGAGCTCGACCAGTACGTCAACCTGCGGCCCACCCGCCTCTACGCGGGTGTGCCGTCACCGCTCGCGGCCCCCGGAGAGGTCGACTTCGTGGTCGTGCGCGAGGGGACTGAGGGGCCCTACGTCGGTACCGGCGGAGTGATCCGGCCGGGCACCCCGCAGGAGGTCGCGAACGAGGTCTCGGTCAACACGGCCTACGGGGTTGAGCGGGTCGTGCGCTACGCCTTCGAGGTCGCCCGCACGCGGCGCTCCCGGCTCACGCTCGTGCACAAGACGAACGTGCTCGTCTTCGCCGGCTCGCTCTGGAGGCGGATCGTCGACGAGGTGGGGGCCGCTTTCGAGGACGTGACCGTCGACTACCTTCACGTGGACGCCGCGACGATCTTCCTGGTGACCGACCCTGCTAGGTTCGACGTCATCGTCACCGACAACCTTTTCGGCGACATCCTGACCGATCTGGCCGGCGCGATCAGCGGCGGCATCGGACTCGCGGCCTCGGGAAACATCAACCCCGACGGCGCGTTCCCCAGCATGTTCGAGCCGGTTCACGGATCCGCGCCCGACATCGCCGGACGCCAGCTCGCCGACCCGACCGCTGCGATCCTGTCGGCGGCGATGCTGCTCGACCACCTCGGCCGCAGCGACGAGGCCGCCCGCGTGACCGCGGCCGTGACCGCCGACATCGAGTCGCGCGACGGCACTCCGCGCTCCACGGAGGCGATTGGCGACTCCGTCGTCGCCCGCCTCCGCTGATCCCCCGCAGAAGGACACCACCACGATGAGTACCGACTCCGCCGACTCCGCCCCCGCCGCCCTCGCCTTCGAGGTGACCCCGGCCCCCGCTCCCCGCTCCGAGCAGGAGCGCGCCCACATCCTGGCCAACCCCGGTTTCGGCGTGCACTTCACCGACCACATGGTCGGGCTCCGCTGGACCCGCGCCGACGGGTGGCACAGCGCCCGCGTCGAGCCCTACGGCCCGCTCGCGCTCGACCCGGCCGCTGCCGTCCTGCACTACGCGCAGGAGATCTTCGAGGGGATGAAGGCCTACCGCCACGAGGACGGCTCGATCTGGACCTTCCGCCCCGAAGCCAACGCCCGCCGCCTCCAGCGCTCGGCCCGTCGGCTCGCGCTGCCCGAGCTGCCGACGGAGCTCTTCATCGCATCGCTGCGGCAGCTGATCGCGGTGGACGGCGGCTGGGTGCCGTCCGAGCCCGAAACCAGCCTGTACCTGCGCCCGTTCATGTTCGCGCAGGAGGCGTTCCTCGGTGTCCGCGCGGCCGAGGACGTCGGCTACTACCTGATCGCCAGCCCCGCCGGAGCCTACTTCTCGGGTGGCGTCGCGCCCGTGTCGATCTGGCTCTCCACCTCCTACGCCCGCGCGGGCAAGGGCGGCACCGGAGCGGCGAAGACCGGCGGCAACTACGCCTCCTCGCTTCTGCCGCAGCAGGAGGCGTACCGCCACGGCTGCGCGCAGGTGCTCTTCCTCGACTCCGAGGAGTCGCAGTGGATCGAGGAACTCGGCGGGATGAACGTGGTGCTGGTGAAGAAGGACGGCACGCTCGTCACCCCGGAGTCGGACTCGATCCTCGAGGGGATCACTCGCGACAGCGTGCTGCAGCTCGCCGAGGACCGCGGGCACCGCGTCGAGCGCCGTCGAGTGAGTATCGACGAGTGGCGGGACGGAGTCGCCTCGGGCGACGTCGTCGAGGTGTTCGCCTGCGGGACCGCGGCCGTGATCACTCCGATCGCCGAACTCACGGGCGAGGGCTTCACGGTCGGCCAGAAGGACGCGCCGGCGGGCGAGCTGACGATGTCGCTCCGGGAGGAGCTGACCGGTATCCAGTACGGACGCCGCGAGGACACGCACGGATGGATGACGAGGCTGGACGCATGAAGATCGCACGATTCGCCACACAGCGCGACGGGGACAACGGGGGAGCGATCCACTTCGGGATCGTGGACGAGGACGACCTGGTCGTGCTCGCCGGGGATCCGATGTTCGCCGGGTTCGACACCACGGGCGAGCGGATTCCAATCGCGGAAGCGAAGCTCCTCGCGCCGGTGATTCCGCGCTCGAAGGTCGTCGGGATCGGCAAGAACTACGCCGATCACGCGGCCGAGATGGGCGGCGACGCTCCCGCCGAGCCGCTGGTGTTCCTCAAGCCCAACACGTCAGTGATCGGCCCGGACGAGGCCATCGTTCTGCCCGAGGATAGCCAGCAGGTGGAGTTCGAGGGCGAGCTGGCGGTCGTGATCGGCGCTGTCGCCCGCAACGTGCGCGCGGAGGACTACGAGGACGTGGTCTTCGGCTACACGATCGCCAATGACGTCACCGCCCGCGATCTCCAGCGCGCGGACGGCCAGTGGACCCGCGCCAAGGGCTATGACACCTTTTGCCCGCTGGGGCCGGTGATCGAGACCGAATTGCTCTGGAACGAGAGTGCGATCGAGACGCGGGTCAACGGCCGCGCGCAGCAGTCGGGCAGCACCGGCGACATGATCCACGGTGTGCCCGAGCTCGTGGCCTACGTCTCGCGCATCTTCACGCTGCTCCCGGGCGATGTGATCCTCACCGGGACGCCGGCGGGGGTCGGTCCGATCGCCAACGGTGACACCGTCGCGGTCGACGTCGAGGGGATCGGCACGCTGTTCAACCCGGTACTCGTACGGCGCTGAGCCCGGCCCCCTCCGGCTTGGAGGGGCTTTGGGCGCGTGAATCCGGGTTCGGCTCGCGGAAATCGCCGGATTCCGCGAGCCGAACGCGATTCCGCGAGCCCGAGGTCGCGCGGGCGGGGTGTCAGCCGGCGCTCGCCGGGTCGCTGGCCACGGAGCCGTCGGTCTCGCCCGGCAGGTCCGCGTCTCCGGAGACGGAGTCGCCCCCGCTGTCGCCCTCGGTCATGGCGTCGGCGAGGCCACGGTCGATCGCGGTGCCGCCGGGAGCGGCGCCTGCAGCGGAGGTGTCCGCCGCATCCTCGCCGGGCAACACGGTCTGCGCGCCGCCGGTGTTCGCGGCGGTGTCGTCGTCTGATCCGGGCAGGTCCTGGTTCACGGTGCGGTCGGCCATAGCGGCTCCTCTCGATCGGATGCGTCCAGCCCAGCACGACGCAGCGCCGTTGGCAGGGCATTGACAGCACGGCGGCGGGCGGCGGCAAGTCCGCGGTGTACCAGATCGCCGGAGCCGAGCGCGGCGGAGTCGTCCTCGTCGTCTCTCCGCTCGTGGCGCTCCAGGCAGACCAGCTTGCCGCGATCGAGGCGGCGCCCGCTGCTCCGCCCGCTGTCGCGATCAACTCCGCCCAGGGCGCCGCTGCCGTGGCCCGCGCCTGGGAGCGGATCGACGAGGGCGGTCCGCTCTACGTCCTGCTTGCTCCGGAGCAGCTGGCCAAGCCCGAGAACGTCGCCCGGCTGGCGGCCGCGGGAGTGTCGCTCCTGGTGGTCGACGAGGCGCACTGCCTCTCCTCCTGGGGCCACGATTTCCGGCCCGACTACCTCCGCCTGGCCGACGTGCGCGGCCAGCTCGGCGACCCGCCGGTGCTGGCGATGACGGCCACCGCCTCCGGGCCGGTGCGCGACGAGATCGTCGAGCGGCTACGGATGACCGATCCCGAGATCCAGGTGCATGGCGTCGACCGCCCCGAGATCCGCCTGGTGGTCCACCGCCACGAAAGCGAGAACGAGAAGCGCGCGGCCGTGGTCGAGGAGGCGCGCAGCTGGACGGCTCCGGGCCTGGTCTACTTGGCCACCCGCAAGGAAACCGAGGCCTACACTGCCGACATCGCGGCGGAGGGGCGCCGGGTCGCGGCGTACCACGCGGGGCTCAAGGTGTCGGAGCGCAAGGTCGTGCACGAGCAGTGGCGGGCCGGCGAACTCGACGTCGTCGTCGCCACCTCGGCCTTCGGGATGGGCATCGACCGCGCCGACGTCCGCTTCGTGTTGCACGCCACGACCACCGAGTCGCTGGACGCCTACTACCAGGAGATCGGCCGGGCGGGCCGCGATGGCGAGCCCGCGACCGGCGCGCTGCACTACCGCGCCGAGGACCTGGGGCTGCGCCGCTTCTTCGCCAAGCGCTCGGTCGATAAGGCCGCGCTGCGGGTGGTCTGGGCGGCCGTGTCGGAGCAGCCGGGGCTCGACTCCGGCGCACTGGCGAAGGAGCTGGACACGCCGGCCCGCACGATCGCCCGGATCGTGAACGATCTCGCGGACGCGGGGCTGGTCGAGACCGGCTCTGGGCTGCGCGCCACGCGCGAGGCCTCCGGCGACGAGGCCGTGGACGCGGTGAAAGAAGCCCTCGCCTCGCGAGAGCGGATCGCGGAGTCGCGACTGGAGATGATGCGGGCGTACGCCGAGACCACCCAGTGCCGACGCCGGGTGCTGCTCGACTACTTCGGTGTGGAGTCGCCGGAGTGGTGCGGTAACTGCGACGGCTGCGAGCGGCACGAGGCGAGTGGGGAGACCGCCGAGGCGCCGGTCGACGCTCCGCTCAGCGTCGACGAGGCCGTCGAGCACCGCGAATGGGGCGCAGGTACCGTGATGAGCGTCGAGGCCGACCGCGCGACGATTTTCTTCGAGTCCGAAGGCTATAAAGTCCTCTCCTTCCAGGCCCTCGAGTCCGGCGCCCTCCGCGAGCACGCCCCCGCCTAACCTGCCACCCGTGCTTCTCCGGCCGCGAGATGCCACTTGAGTACGTCCGACACGGCGTGTCGCAGACGTAAGTGGCATCTCGCGGAGGGGAGGTCAGACCTTGGAGACGGCCGAGCTCACGTCGGTGGGCTTGTCGTACGTGGCGTCGGGGATCGCGCGGAGTGCCTCCAGGACGTCGCCGTCGGCGCCCTCCTTCTCGGCGGTCTCGACGATCGTGTCCTTCGAGGCGGGGTAGTCGATGCCCGAGAGGTACTTCTGGATCTGGATCGGGTTGGGAACGTCCATCGTGCTGTCCTTTCGTCGGAGTGTTACGAGTGCTCTTCGGCGAAGAGCCGGTCGAAGGCGTCGACGCGCCGGTCGGTGACCGTCGTGGGCGTCTCGAGGTGCACGGCACCGCTGGGCACCAGGCCCGCGCCGCCGAAGCGCTCCATGACGCGCCACTGCGCGGCGACGTCCTCGCCGCTGTGCTCCGGGGGCAGCTGCTCCCAGAAGTCGAAGCCGCCGACGGCCAGCAGGGCGTCGCGGCGGTAGAGGACGCAGGCGCCCAGCCAGGCGACTCGGTAGGCGCGCCAGGCCCCCTCCGGGACGTCGAGGCGGGCAGCGACGTGCGTGAGGTTCGCGGCGTTGTGCAGCGGCCACCGCTCGAACTCGGGGGTGCCGCGCCGCACCCGCTCCGGCTCGACGCGCTCCTCCCAGGTCTCGAACGCCGCTGTCTCGTGCGGGCGCACGTCCTCGAGGTACGACAGGCCCTGCACCGCGGAGCCGACGAAGCCGCAGCCGAGCCGCTCCAGCGCCTCGTGCAGCCGCGCGAGCGTGCCCGGTTCGAGCCAGACGTCGTCGTCGAGGAAGAGGACAGCGGGGGCGGTGGCCAGGGAGAGGAGGTAGTGGCGCTGCTCCGCGAGGCCCCGGCGGGGCAGGTGCCGGCGCACCATCGGGGACCGGCCCTGCGCCTCCAGCACGCGCAGCATCGCCCGGATCGTCGGGTCGGTCTCGGCGACCGCCGCGTCGGACTGGTCGCTGAGAATCACGCGGAAGGGCGGATCGTCCTGAGCGGCCAGTCCGGCGAGCATCGCGGCGAGCTCGGCGCGGCGCCCGACCGTCGGCACGAGCACGTCGATCAGCGGCTGCTCGGGCGCCTGGGCGACCCCCCAGCGCCCGGACCAGCGGCGGCTCGTCACGGTGCGGCCGATCGGATCCGCTGAACCATCTCGGTCGTGGAGTGCTCGGAGACGTAGCCCACCGTGGTGACGGTGCCGCCGTAGGAGCGGACGACCGCCGCCTCCGCGAGCATGTCCGGGTTGTAGTCGCCGCCCTTGACGTAGACGTCGGGCTGCACCCGTTCGAGCAGCGGAATCGGAGTGTCGCCGCCGAAGAGGGTCACGAAGTCGACGCAGCCCAGCTCGGCGATCACTCCGGCGCGGTCGCCCTCCGGGTTGATCGGCCGACCCTCGCCCTTCAGCCGGCGGACGGAGTCGTCATCGTTCACGGCGACCACGAGCACATCGCCGAGCTCACGCGCCTGGCGGAGGTAGGCGGTGTGCCCTCGGTGCAGGACGTCGAAGCAGCCGTTGGTGAACACCACGCGGCGGCCGCGGCGCGACTGCTCCGCGAGCACCTCGACCAGCGCCTCCTCGCCCAGGACGATGGCGCCGGGCGCCGCGAGGGAGGCGAGGAGGTCCTCGCCCGTGCAGACGGAGGTGCCCGGGCGCTGCACCACCACGTCGGCGGCGGCCTGCGCGAGGTCGACGGCGGTGGCGAGGGAGCGGCCGGCGGCAAGGGCGAGCGTGGCGGCCGCGGCGAAGGTGTCGCCGGCCCCGGACGCCTGCTTCTCCTCCGCGGGCTGCGCGAAGGTGCGGCTGATCGTGCCGTCCTCATCGAGGGCGGTGGAGCCGTCGCGGTCGAGGGTGACCACCACGTGCCGCGCGCCCGAGCGCGCGCGTAGCTCCTCGGCGGCGTCGCGGACGGCGGCGGCGCGCTCGGAGCCGCGGCCGAGGGCGGCGCCGAGCAGCCGCTCCGCCTCCTTGGCGTTCGGAGTGACGACGTCGGGCCGGGCGAAGGCCCAGTCGGCGAGCTCGTGCGCGTCGATCACGAGGAGGTCGGGGCGCTCGATGGCGAGCAGGCGTTCGAGCGCCGCGCGAAGGATCCCGGAGCCGTAGTCGCAGACCAGAACGGCGTCGGCTCCCGCGCCGGCCCGAGCGGCGGCGTCGGCCAGCAGGGTGAGTTCGTCGTCGGAGGGACGGTGCGGGCCGGAGTCGACGCGCAGCATCACGCTGTCTCCGCCGACGACGCGGGTCTTGATCGTCGTCGCCGCTCCGGTCCGGACGACCGCGGAGGTGTCCAGGCCCGCCCGCTCGAGGGCGCGCACGAGGCGGTCGCCCTCGGCGTCGCGCCCGGCCACTCCGACCGTGCGGACCACCGCCCCCAGTGCACGCAGATTCGCGGCGGTATTCGCCGCGCCACCCGCGACATCGACGATATCCTCCAGCCGCAGGACCGGCGCGGGCGCCTCCCGCGTGACTCGCTCGGCCTCGCCGAGCCACCAGGAGTCGAGGATCAGGTCTCCGATCACGGCGACCACCGGCGGACGCTCGTGGACGTGCGCCAGCAGTGCGCTCGCCCGCTGGAGCGCCGAGCCCTCGAGGCTCACCGGGCACGTCCCGGCAGGACGGGGAGCCCGAAGTGGACGACCGTGGTGGTGGTCATCTCCTCGAGCAGCTCGGGGCCGTAGCCGAAGCCCGATCCCGAAGCGCCGCGGGGCTGGGCGCTACCGCCGGGCGCGCCTCCGAAGACGCCGTTGACCTTGACCGTGCCGACGGGCAGGGTCGCGGCGGCGCGGTGGGCGTGCTCCATGTCGGCGGTGAGGATCGACGCGGCCAGGCCGTAGGGGCTCGCGGCGGCGCGGGCGAGACCCTCGTCGAAGGAGTCCACGACGGCGATCGGCGCGACGGGCCCGAACGTCTCCTCCGTCATCACGAGCATCGACTCGGTGCAGTCGGCGAGGACGGTGGCGGGGTAGAACGTGCCGTCGCCGGGGGTGCCGCCAGTGAGGGCGCGGGCGCCGCTGCCGAGGGCTTCGGTGACGTGCTCGTGGACGGCGTCGCGCATCCGGGCGTCGACGAGCCGGGGGAGGGGGCCGGCGCTCCAGCGGTCGGCCTCGGCGACGAGCGCGGCGGTGAACGCGTCAGCGATGTCGCGGTGCACGTAGATCCGCTCGACGGAGGTACAGATCTGGCCGGCGTTCGCGAAGGCACCCAGGGCGGCCTGCTCGGCGGCCCAGACCGGGTCGACGTCGCGGTCGATGACCAGTGCGTCATTGCCGCCGTTCTCAAGGATCACGTGCGCTCCGGTGACGGCGGCGACCCGGGCGAGGGCACGGCCCGTCGCGGTCGAGCCGACGTGGGCGAGGACATCGACGCCCTCGGTGCGGGCGAGCTCGTCGCCGACCGTGCCGTCGCCCTCGACCAGCGTCAGCACGCCCTCGGGCAACGCCGCAGCGAGGATCGACGTGAACAGTGCGCCCGTACCCGGGCTGCGCTCGCTCGGCTTGTGCACGACGACGTCCCCCGAGACGATCGCGGCGCCGAGGAGACCCGCGGCGACGGCGACCGGGTCATTCCACGGAGTGAGGGCGAGGACGACACCGCGCGGATGCGGCAGGGCCAGATCGACGTTCAGGGCCCCTCCGCGCAGGCTCTTTCCCCGGTGCAGCGGGCCGAGCTCGGCGTACTGGAGCAGCGTGTCGACTCCGGCGCGAACGCCGCCCAGTGCGTCGCCGGCGGGCTTGCCCGTCTCCTGCGTGTTGAGGTCGGCGAGCTCCTGCTCGCGCTCGGCCACCCGGTGGGCGGCGGCACGGAGGAGGGCGCCGCGCTCGGCAGGCGCGGTGGCGGCCCACCCGGGGAACGCGGTCCGCGCACGGCGGACGGTGTCGGCGGTGGCGGGGGTCGTGATGTCGATGGTCACGGTCACCTCTCGGTCGGGGGCGCGCGCGGAGTGGCGGGCGCATCCGACCGGTACCCGGGTGCTGGGGACCTAGACACGGAGGAGTCGGGAATTCAGCGCTCCTGCGGGCGCGGCGCCGCGGGTCCGAGGATGACGGGGAAGTTCCGCTCGTGCTTGCGCGCGAACTCCTCCCCGGCGAGGGGTGCGTTCCACTGCAGGAACGGCACCAGGAGCGGGAAGCCGAGCGTGATCGTCGTGACGGAGAAGAGGCGCTTGCGTCGCACGTCGTAAACGCTCAGCCCGCCGTACCTGCCTCCCGCGGGGGTAATCCGGGCGATGTCGCGGAGCGGGACCGAGCGCGGGTGCCCGGCCACGGGGACGACGTCGATCCGGTCGTCGCGGAGAGTGACGCGGAATCGCGCGATTCCGCTCGCCAGCCCGATCATCAGGACACCGTCGATCGTCAGGGTGACACCGGCGATGAGCATGCCGGTCTCGCCGGATCTCGCCAGCGCCACTGTTGCCATCAGGGCACTCGTCCTGCTCCGCACAACGTCAGCTGAGAGCAGGTCTCATCCACCATCATCGATGAGACGTGCTCTCAGCTGACGTTGTGCGCTGGCGATCCGGTTTCGGATCGGCCGTGGCGGGGAAATGGAGAAGTGCACCATCCCCGGAGCCGCGTCCGCGCGCCTTCGCAGCTGAGAGGAACCCGCCGTGGTCGCCATCGCCCCCCTCCGAGAGCCCTTCGCCGGAGTCGAGAGGATCGCCGTCCTGCGCGGCGGCGGTCTCGGCGATCTGCTGTTCGCCCTCCCCGCCGTCGACGCGCTCGCGGCCGCGTACCCAGGCGCCGAGATCACCCTGCTCGGCACACCCGCGCACCGGGTGCTGCTCTCGGGGGTCGAGTCGCCGATCGCCGAGGTCGAGATCCTGCCGATCGCGCAGGGAGTCCGCGACGGGGAGGGGGAGGATCCGCGGGTGGTCGAGGACTTCACCGACCGGATGCGCGCGCGCCGCTTCGACCTGGCCGTACAGCTGCACGGCGGCGGGCGCTACTCCAACCCGTTCTTGCAGCGGCTCGGCGCGCGGCACACGGTCGGCTCGCGTACGCCCGACGCGGAGGAGCTGGAGCGCACGATCCCCTACGTCTACTACCAGCATGAGATGCTGCGCGCGCTCGAGATCGTCGGGCTGGCCGGAGCGGCCGCGACCCGGCTCGAGCCGGCGCTCGCCGTGGATCCGGAGCGGCGGGACCGCTTGGCCGCTGCGCTGCCCTCTGGCGGCCCGCTGGTGCTGATCCACCCGGGCGCGACGGATGTCCGCCGGCGCTGGCCGGCCGCCTCCTTCGCCGCCGTGGCGACGGAGCTGCTGGCCGACGGGGCGCGTGTGCTCGTGGTGGGCGACGACTCCGATGTGTCCGCCGCCGACGAGATCGTCGCCGGAGCGCCGGGAGCCGTCTCGTGGGCGGGCATCGTCGACCTGCCGGATCTCGCTCCGCTGCTCTCGCTCGCCGATCTGGTGCTCGGCAATGACTCCGGGCCCCGGCACCTCGCGGCCGCAGTCGGCGCCCCGACGGTCGGGGTCTTCTGGGTGGGCAACGCGATCAACGCCGCTCCGCTCGGGAGGCAGCGTCACCGGGTGCAGCTCAGCTGGACCACGCGCTGCCCGGTCTGCGGCGTCGACGTGACGCAGGTCGGCTGGACGGCCCCGCGCTGCGAGCACGACGTCACCTTCGTCGACGACGTCCGCGTCGCAACCGTCCTCGAGGACGTCCGCGCTGTCCTCGCGTCCACCCGCTGACCGCGAGATGCCACTTGGGTACGCGACACGCCGGAGCGGGCGTACCCAAGTGGCATCTCGCGGAGGGGAGGCCGAGGGGGTCAGGGCCAGGAGGGCTCCTCCTCGTGGGTGATGACGAGTTCGCGGATCTCGCAGGCGCGGGGCTGGCCGAGGATGAACATCACGGCGTTCGCGACGTTCTCCGGGTCGTTCAGCAGCGCGTCGGGGCCGGGCTTGTACTGCTCGTCCCGGTCGTCGAAGAAGCGGGTCTTCATGCCGGAGGGGATCAGCGTGGTCACGCCGATCTCGCCCTTGGTCTCGGCGGCGAGCGCGCGGGTGAAGCCGAGCACGCCGAACTTCGAGGCGCAGTACGCGGTCGCGTCCGACACGGCCTTGATCGCCAGCGAGGAGGCGACGGTGACGACGCGCCCGTGGGTCTCGGTGAGGAAGGGCAGTGCCGCGCGGACGACGGCCGCGGTGCCGAGGAGGTTCACCGAGATGACGCGCTCCCATTCCTCCGGCTCGACGTCGACCAGGCGGCCGCAGCGGTCGATGCCGGCCGCGGTCACGACGGCGTCGAGCCCGCCGTGCTCGCGGGCGATCTCGGCGACCGCCTTCTCGGCCTCGCGGGTCTTCGCAACGTCGACCTGGTAGGCGGCGACGCCCTCCTGCACGGCGGAGACGTCGCGGTCGAGCACGATCGGGGTGCCGCCGGCGGCGGTGACCGCGGCGGCGACGGCCGCACCGAGCCCGGAGGCTCCTCCGGTGATCAAAACGCGGCCGATGGGGGTGGCAGTGGTGCTCATGGTGTCCTTCCGGGGGTGGGCTGCGGGCCTTGTGGGCCTCGGGTCAGCCGACGCGCGCGAGCGCGGCGGCGAGATGAGTGGTCGAGCGGCCGGGGTGGTAGGGCACGGTGAGGACGCGGCCGCCCCACTCCGCCACGGTCGCCGTCTCGGGGAGGGATTCGGCGGAGTAATCGCCGCCCTTCACCCAGACATCGGGGCGGATGCGGCGCAGCGCCTCGTCCGGCGTGTCCTCGCCGAAGACCAGCACGGCGTCGACGCATTCCAGTGCGAGGAGGAGGTCGACGCGGTCGTCCTCGGGGATGATCGGGCGCGCGGCGCCCTTGAGGCGGCGCACGGAGTCGTCCGAGTTCAGGCACACGATCAGGCAGTCGCCGAGTGCGCGGGCGGCCGAGAGCGTGCGGGCGTGGCCGGCGTGCAGGAGGTCGAAGCAGCCGCCGGTTGCAACGACGGTTCCACCCGAGGCGCGCACGGCCTCCGCGACGCGCAGCGCATCAACCCCGCCGCCGCGAAGTGGTGCGGCGTCGGCGGGAGCGGCGAGGGAGGCGACTCCGCCCGCGAGCAGGTAGGCGCCGGCGTCGGCGACAGCGGCCTGGACGGCTTCGGATGCACTGGAGCCCCTGGCGAGGGCGACCGCGGCGGAGGCGGCGAACCGGTCGCCCGCTCCGCACGGGTCGGTGGGCGGCACGGAGGCGGCCGGAGCGACGACCGGCACGCCGGCGCCGCGGGCGCGCAGCAGAGCCCCGGAGGAGCCCATCGTCACGGCGACCGCCCCGCAGCCCCAGCGCTCGAGGAGCGTGGTCGCGGCCGACTCGGCGCGCGTCACTCCGCGCCCGGTGGCTCCGGAGAACGTGGTGGCTTCGGCGAGGTTCGGAGTCGCGAGCGTGGTCGCGGCGACCGGCTGCGAGCCGCGGGGGTGCGGATCCCAGACCAGCGGCACGGTGAGCGCGTCGAGCGCGGCACGGAGCGAGGCGTCCTCGGTGAGGCGGCGGCCGTAGTCGGCGACGATCACCGCGTCGGCGTCGGAGAGCGCCGCGAGCATCGCGACGCTCACGCCGGGAACGGGTAGGGTCTCGCAGCCGCGGTCGATCCGCACCACGGCCTGGCCGGAGGCGGCGACCCGCGTCTTCACCGGCGTCGGCGCCCCCGAGGGCCCGGCGATCACCCGAACGCCGTCGAGTTCGGCGCGCAGCTCCGCCACATCCGGGTCGGAGTCGTCGGCGAGCGCCGTCACGAGAGTCACCTCGTGCCCGTCGCGGGCGAGCATCCGCGCGACCAGCCCGGCACCGCCGGCGCGGGCGCTGCGGGCCGTGACGTCGACCACGGGAACCGGCGCGTCCGGGCTCAGCCGTTCGGCAGGTCCGGACAGGTCGACGTCGAGCACGACATCGCCGACGACGACCAGGTGCAGCCGGCTCACGAGGCGGCCGCCGTCCGCGCGCGGATCCGGTGCTCGAAGGCCCGGCAGAGCGCGTGCACGAGCACCAGCTGCGCCTCCTGCACGTTGGCGCCGTGGCCCTCGAGCGCGATCGCCTCGTCGCACAGCTCGGTCAGCGGGTTCGGCCCCTCGCCGGTCAGCGCCCAGGAGCGGGCGCCGGCTGCGCGGGCGGCCTCGGCGGCGTGCAGGAGGTTCGCGCTGCGGCCGCTGGTCGAGAGCAGCACCACCACGTCTCCCGCTCGGGCGTGCGCGGTGACCTGCCGGGAGAACACATGGTCGAAGCCGTAGTCGTTGCCGATCGCGGTCAGGCTCGACGTCTCGGCGTGCAGCGAGAGGGCGGAGAAGGGGATGCGGTCGCCGTCGAAGCGGCCGACCAGCTCCGCGGTGAGGTGCTGCGCCTCGGCCGCCGAACCGCCGTTGCCCGCGGCGAGCAGTCGTGCGCCGGTGTGCAGTCGGTCGGCGAGTTCGACGCCCCAGGCGGTGATCCGCTCGGAGTGGTGCTGGAGCTGGGCGACCGCATCGAGCGCGTGCGCCACGTGGTCGTCGACGAGGCGCTGGATGGCGTCCGTCGGGGTGTCCAGAACGGTGTCGATGGTCGCGGTGTCGATGGTCATCGTCGCGGAGCCGCCTTCCGGGTAGTGGGGGATGAGGGTGCGCTCGTGGCGCCGGTGAGGACCGACTCGTCGCCGAGGCCGGCGAGAGTGGTGACGTAGGCCCGCTCGGTGTCGGCGGCGACGCGGTCCCAGGAGTAGCGGGACTCGACGCGCTCGCGGCCGGCGGCCCCGTAGGCGCGGGCGCGGGTCGGGTCGGCGAGCAGCGAGCCGAGGGCGGAGGCGAGGGCGACCGGGTCGCGCGGGGGCACGTGGACCCCCGTCACGTCCTCGACCACGGTGTCGATCAGCCCGCCGACGGAGGAGGCGACGACCGGCACTCCGCACGCCATCGCCTCCAGCGGAGTGATACCGAACGGCTCGTACCAGGGCGCGCAGACCACGACGTCCGCCGAGCGGAGCATCGCGGGCATCGCCGCCTGCGAGAGCTGGCCGACGAAGTCGACGCGGTCGGCGACTCCGAGGCTCCGGGCCACGCCGTGCAGCCGTCGGTACTCGGGGTCGGCCGTCAGAGCGTCGCCCGAGCCGGAGCCGCCGACGACGACCAACTCGGCGTCGTGCCCGACCGCGACCAGGTGCGCGAGCGCCTCGATCGCGATGCCCATGCCCTTGCGTGGCACCAGGCGGCCGATCGTCATCAGCCGCGAGCGTCCGTCGCGGGCAGCGACCGGGCCCTGGACCGAGAACCGGTCGATGTCGACTCCGCAGGGCACCACCGAGATGCGCGAGGTCGGTACGCCGAGACCCTTCAGCTCGAAGGCCTCGTCGGAGCAGGTGGCGATGACGCCGTCCGCCCGCTGGCCCACTCCCGGCTCCAGCCAGGCGCGCTCCTCGGGGCTGGTGTCGAGCGCGCCCTGCTGGCGGCGCTTCACCACGCCCAGCGCGTGGAAGGTGTGGAACACGGGTACGCGGCGCCCGGTGGCGCGTTCGACCCGCTCGGAGGCGTCGAGCGCGGCAACCCCGGACATCCAGAAATGGCTGTGCACGAGGTCCGGCCGCTCCTGCAGCCACTCCTCGGCGAGGTCGACGGCGAAGTCGCCCATGAACGGCAGCAGCTCGTCCTTGGAGACGCGGCGGGGCGGCCCGGCGTCGATGTGCACCACTTCGACGCCCGAGGTGAAGGGCACGCGCCGAGGGAGGGAGGGGTCGTCGCGGCGGGTGTAGACGACGACGCGGTGGCCGCGGCGGGCGAGCGCATCGGCGAGCGCGGCGACGTGCACGTTCTGGCCGCCGGCGTCGACGCCGCCGAGGGTCGCCAGCGGGCTGGCGTGCTCGGAGACCATCGCGATCGTGAGCGCGGGCGCGGCGGAGAGGTGCTGCTTCATCGGGTGCTCCCTTCCAGTGCGGGCTCCGGCGACCGGCGCCGGGGGAGGTCGGCCAGGACCTCGTCCCAGTCGCGCTGGAATCGGGCGAGGCTGTAGCGGGCGAGCGCCGCCTCGCGGGCGACGGCGCCGGCGCGGGCGGCGCGATCCGGGTCCTCGACGAGCGCCCGGGCGGAGGCGACGAGCCAGTCGAGGTCGTTCGAGACCGCTCCGGCCTCGGGCGGGACAGCGCGCCCTGCCTCCGTCACGTCGAGCGCGACTACGGGCATCCCGAGGTGCATCGCCTCGAGCAGCGCGAGGCCGAGCGAGGTCCAGCGGAACGGATGCAGGTAGACCCGGCGGCGGGCGAGAGCGGCATGCATCGCCTGCGTACGCACGTCCCCGATGGCGTTCACGTCCCGAAGGCCCGGCAGCGCGGCGAGCTGGTCGGTCTTCATCCCGAAGACGTCCAGCGGAGCGACGGCGCCGAAACGGGGGAGCAGGTCGGTCCCGGCCACCCGGCCGCGGCGCACCGGCTCGTTGACGACCACGCCGAAGTGCGGCAGCTCGCCGGTGTACAGGGGGCCCGGGTCGTGGATCCCGTGCTCGATCACTGTCGTCGGCGTCGAGCCGGTGTCCCACATCAGGGCGTTGAAGTGAGTGACGTGGACGATCAGCAGGTCGTCGCGGTCGGCGAGTGGGTGCCGGTTCTCCGGGACGTTCCCGCGGGGGGTGTTGTGCTCGACGTAGACCGCCGGCACGTCGCGGCCGAGTCTGCGCCCGAGCAGGCGCTCCGCCTCGGCGAGCTCCTCGGGTCGCTGGAGCAGCACCGCGTCGACCTCGGCGTCGTGCAGCTCCTCCGGCGCGACCTCGACCGCGGCCGGCCAGTCGCGGCCGCCGGTGCCCAGGCCCCAACCGTCGCGGGCCGCAGTGGTGGGGAGCAGGTAGCTGTGGGCGCCGCGGACGAAGGCGTCCGCCCAGCCGCCGTGCACATGCCAGAGCAGGATCTTCATGCGATGGCCTCTCTCGGGGACGTCGTGGTTCGGAGTCGGAGGGCGGCGGCGACCGCCTCCTCGGCGCTCACCCCGGCGAGGCACGGGTGGCCGGGGACGGGGCAGATCCGCGCGCGCGAGCCGGCGCACGGGGCCTCCTGATCGCCCAGCAGTGCGACCGGGACGCCGTAGGGCGCCCAGCGCACGGCCGGGACGACCGGTGAGAAGAGGCTGACCACCGGCGTGCCGACCGCGGCGGCGAGGTGCGCCGGACCGGTGTTACCGCTGATCACGACGTCGGCGGAGGCCAGCACCTCGGCGGCACCGGCGAAGTCGGTGGCTCCGCCGAGGTCGATACCGCGGGTGCCGGCGACCTCGGCCGTGAGCGCCCGCTCGCCCGGTCCGCCGGTGACGACGACGGCGAGTCCCGCGTCCGCGAGCAGCTCGACGGCGCGCGCGGCATTCGCGGCGGGCCAGGCACGGGCGGGAACGGCGGCTCCCGGATGCACCACGACGTAGGGGCCGATCCCGTCGAGCGCGCCGGGCAGGGTGCCCTCGCGCCGCACCCGCAGCCGGCCGTCATCACCGGCGGGCACCGCAAATCCGGCCGCCGCAGCGATGGCGAGCGCGCGCTCCGGCTCGGGCTGGTCCTCCTCCAGGGTTTCGCCCGGGACCAGGCGCACGTCGAGCAGGGCGCCCGCGAAGTCGACCGAGGCGCCCGTGATGCGGGTGACGCCGGCCAGGCGGAGCAGCAGCGCCAGCGGCAGCGGCGACTGGTGGAAGGAGGTGAGGATCACGGCCTCGGCCGGCGCGAACTCCTCGACGATCGCGCGCAGCTCGTCGACGAGCACCGCATCGACCGGGCGGGAGGAGTCGCCGATCCACGGGCACCACCAGGTGCGGACGGAGGAGGGTCCCGGCAGCAGAGCGGCGGCGGGCGCGCCCTGCGGCCCGCTCAGCAGCAGAACCTCGGCGTCGGCCGCGATCGCGCGCACCGCCGGCCCGCAGAGCAGCACGTCCCCCGCGCTGTCCAGGCGGGCGACGAGGACACGGCGCCTCACTCGGAGTCCCCGTCTGGCTGCATCGCCAGCAGCAGCTCAACCGCCTCGAGAAGCGTCGCTGCACGGAGCGGGGCGGCGGCCACCTCCTCGTCGCGGGTGATCGGAGTGGGCACCAGCACGCCGAGGGCACCGGCGGCCGCCGCGGCACCGACGTCCGCGCCGATGTCGCCGATCACGGCGAGGGAGTCGGCGGGGAGGCCGAGCGACTCCGCCGCGCCGAGCACCATGCCGGGCTCGGGCTTGCGGCAGGAGCAACCGTCCTCGGGCCCGTGCGGGCAGAGCATCCACACGTCGAAGCCGCCGAACAGCTCATCGACCCGCTCGTTCACCGCGTCGGCCTGCGCGCGGTCGATGATCCCGCGCGCGATCCCGGACTGGTTGGTGACCACGCCCAGAGCGAGTCCCGCCTCGCGCGCCCGCTCGACCGCATCGAGGGCCGTCGGCATCGGCGTCACCTGCGTCGGGTCGCCGTTGTAGGGCACGTCTACCACGAGCGTCGCATCGCGGTCGAAGAGGATCCCCCGCAGTCGCGGGGCCCTCGTGCGCTGGTCGGCGCTCCGGGAGGAGGAGTCGTTCACCTTCTCCTCATACCCCGTGCCCAGGGACGTAAACCCCCTCGCGGAGAAGTCGGTCGCGCCGGGCGCGTCGCTCCGATCCGCGCACACCGCGTCTGAGCCGCCCGCGGCGGGGTATGGGGACCCCGACAGGAAGGAGGCGCCGTGCGCGCTCTCACCGCCCCGGACCGCACTCCGGAGATCCTCGCGCTGCGCGCCCTCAAACTCGGCGACCTGCTCGTCGCGGTCCCTGCGCTGAAGGCGCTGCGTCGCGGCTTCCCCGGGCACCGGCTGATCCTGGCCACGACGCCCTGGCTCGAACCGATCGTCGACCTGGTCGAGGGTCTGGACGCGCTGGTGCCCACCCTCCACGGCCTCGACGACCCACTGCCGATGGCCGCCGGCCGGGTCGAACTCGGCGTCAACCTGCACGGCAACGGCCCGGAGTCGCGGCTGCGGCTGCGCGAGATCGCCCCGGAGCGCACGCTCGAGTTCCGCGTCCCCGCGCTCGACCCGGGCGCGGGCCCCGGTGATCCGCGTCCACTCTGGCTCGACGGCGAACTCGAACGGGCCCGCTGGGCCCGCCTGGTGAACTCCCTCGGCCTCGACGCCGACCCCGAGGACGTCGCGATCGCCGTCCCCGAGGCACCCGCCCCCGTCTCCGCCGCCGCCGTCGTGCACATCGGCGCCTTCTACGGCTCGCGCGAGTGGCCCGAGGAGCGCTTCGCCGCGGTCGCCTGCTCCCTCGCTGCCGAGGGACACCGCGTCGTCTACACCGGAGGAGCGAACGAGGCCGACCGCGCCCGCCGCGTCGCCGAGCTGGCCGGCACGGGCGAAGTACTGGCGGGAGGGCTCTCGCTCAGCGAGTTCGCCGCGGTTGTCGCGGCGGCCGAGGTGGTGGTCACCGTCGACACCGGCGCCGCCCACCTCGCCTCGGCGTACGGCATTCCCTCGGTCGTGATTTTCGGACCGGCCCCGCCCGAGGCCTGGGGCCCGCCCGCCTCCGGCCCGCACCGCGTGCTGACCGACGCTTCGCTCCGCCGCGGCGACGTCTTCTCGACCGAGCCCGATCCGGCGCTGCTCGCCGTCGGGGTCGACGACGTCCTCGCCGCCCTCGCCTCGCTCCCGACGCGTTCCGACGCCCACCTCAGGCGGACTTCAGCCGCGTCGTCGGGCGCACCGGTGTGACCGTGGCCACCCGAGCCCGGGCCGCGCGCGGCTGATGGTTGCGCGAGGGGGCACCGAGCCGGTCGGCGAGCTGCGCGAGGATGCGGCGCTGCAGGCGCGAAACCTGCATCTGCGTCGTCCCCAGCGCATCGGCGATCTGCTGCTGGGTGCGCTCCTCGACGAAGCGCATCCGCAGGAGCTCGCGCTGTCCCTCCTCGAGTTCGGCCAGAGCCTCGGCGAGCCCGTGCCGCCGGTCGATCTCGACAAGGCGCGCGTCCTCGCCGCCGAGCGTGTCGCCCAGACCCGCGCCGCCCTCGCCCACGGTCTCGTCCAGCGAGAGCGGATGTCCGGCCGAGCGCGCGTCTGCGACGTCGGCGGCGTCGACGCCGAGGCGTCGTGCGATCTCGTGGTCGGTGGGGTGGCGGCCGAATTCCTGCGCGAGCTCGTCGGCGACGACCGCCGAGCGGCGGTGCAGCTCCTGCACCCCGCGCGGCGGGCGGATCATCCAGCCGAGGTCGCGGAGGTGTCGCTTGAGCTCGCCGGTGATCGTGGGGACGGCGAAGGCAGCGAAGCTCTCGCCGCGATCCGGAGTGAAGCGGCGGGCGGCCTTGACCAGGCCCACATAGGCGACCTGGCGCAGATCCGCCCAGTCACCTCCTGCATGGGCTCCTCCCGCGTGGGCACCTCCTGCAGGGGCGCCACCTGGGTGGGCGCCCCCTCCCGGGGATCCTCCTGCGCGGGCGCCGCCTCCCCGCGAGATCCGGTGCGCCATCGCCTCGGCGAGGCCGAGATGGTCGAGTACTATGCGCTCGCGAATCCGGTCGCCCTCCGCAGCCTCCGCGCTGACCGCGGCCTGGAAGAGCGCGAGCGTGCGGGCATCCTTCTCCTCCCGTGCCGCTTCGGTGAGGATGCTCGGACGGCCGGTGCCGGTGTCGATCGTGCTCATCAGTGCTCCTTCCGGGCGCGCTTGCGCGAAGGCCCGGCGCGGCCTGCGGTGCGGCGCTCGGACCCCCTCGACGAGAGGCCCAGAGGTCAGCGCACCACTGCTCCTGCTCGCTCCGGGAGTCCGTTGACTCGGAGCAGTGCTTCGCGGTAGAAGCAGCACCCGCAGCCCCGCGATCCCGGGCGCCGTCCCGCCTCCCGCCGGTAGGATCATCCCCGTATGTCTGAGCTCACCCCGCCCCTGAACCGCGCGAGCAACGCGCACCCGTTCACAACCGCGACCGGGAGCGACGTCCGCGTCCGCTTCTGCCCGTCGCCGACCGGGACGCCGCACGTCGGCCTGATCCGCACCGCCCTGTTCAACTGGGCGTACGCGCGCCACACCGGCGGCACCTTCGTCTTCCGCATCGAGGACACCGATGCCGCGCGCGACAGCGAGGAGAGCGTCGAGCAGATCCTCGACGCCCTGCGCTGGCTGAAACTCGACTGGGACGAGGGAGTCGGAGTCGGCGGCCCGCACGGCCCGTACCGCCAGTCCGAGCGCACCGATGTCTACCTCGACGTGATCGCGCGCCTGACGGCGTCCGGCCACCTCTACGAGAGCTACTCCACGGCGGAGGAGATCGACGCGCGCAACGAGGCGGCCGGCCGCGCCACGCAGCACGGCTACGACAACCACGACCGCGACCTCACCGAGGAGCAGCGCGCCGCCTTCCGCGCCGAGGGTCGAGCCCCGGCGTTGCGCCTGCGCGTACCGGACGCTGATCTGTCCTTTGACGACCTGGTCCGCGGCCCGATCACCTTCCCCGCGGGCTCCTTCAGCGACTTCGTCGTCGTCCGCCCCAACGGACAGCCGCTGTACACGCTGGTGAACCCGGTCGACGACGCGATGATGCAGATCACCCACGTGCTCCGCGGCGAGGACATCCTGCCCTCGACCGCCCGCCAGATCGCGCTGTACCACGCGCTGATCGACATCGGAGTGACGAGCTTCGTCCCGCGCTTCGGTCACCTCCCGTACGTGATGGGCGAGGGCAACAAGAAGCTCTCCAAGCGCGACCCGTCCTCGAACCTCTTCCACCACCGCGACCGCGGCTTCATCCCGGAGGGCCTGGTCAACTACCTCGCCCTGCTCGGCTGGTCGCTCACCCACGACCGCGACGTGTTCTCGATCGACGAGATGATCGCCGCCTTCGACGTGGCCGACGTGAACCCCAACCCCGCGCGCTTCGACCTCAAAAAGGCGGAGTCGATCAACGGCGACCACATCCGCCTCCTCGCCGTCGACGACTTCACCGAGCGGACGATCCCGTATCTCATCGCCGCCGGTGTGCTGGGCGGCGAGCCGACGGCCGAGCAGCGCGCGGTCCTCGCCGCCGCCGCGCCGCTCGTCCAGGAGCGGATCGGCCTGCTGGGTGAGGCCCCCGGCATGCTCGGCTTCCTCTTCACCACGGCCGCCGCGCTCAGCTATGACGAGGACGCGCTCAAGGGCCTGCCCGCGAACGCCGGCGAGGTGCTCGCCGCCTCCGTCGGCGCGCTCGAGCTGGTTCCGGAGTCGGAGTGGCTGACCGCCGCGATCCAGGAGGCGCTCGCCTCCGCGCTGATCGAGGGACTCGGCTTGAAGCCGCGCCTCGCCTACGGGCCGTTGCGCACCGCGATCTCGGGCCGCCGCGTCTCGCCGCCGCTGTTCGAGTCGATGGAGATCCTCGGCAAGCAGGAGTCGATCGCCCGCCTCGATCGCCTCGGCGCCTCCCGGCAGGCCTGATCGTGGCGGAGACGGTCGGCGGCCACTACGACGTCGTCGTGATCGGAGGGGGACCGGCCGGGATCTCGACCGCGCTCAATCTCGTCCGCGCGCGCCGCAGCGTCCTGCTGCTCGACAGCAACCGCCCGCGCAATGCCGCCACCCTGCACTCGCACGGCTTCCTCACCCGCGACGGCATCTCGCCGCTGGAGCTGCGCCGTCTCGGCCGCGAGGAGTTCGAGCGCTACGAGGCCGCCGAGGTGCACAACGCGCTGGTCACCTCCGTCGAGCGCTCCGGCGGCGAATTCGTCGTCGGCGCCCGCGGCGTGCGCGGCAGCGCCGACCGATCGGTTCTCGCCACCGCCGTCGTCGTCGCCGCCGGGCTGCTCGAGACGCCGCCCGCGCTGCCGAGCCTGCGCGCCTACTACGGCACCGCCGTGCACAGCTGCATGGAGTGCGACGGCTACGAGAAGGCGGGGGAGGCGCTCGCCCTGATCGGCGAGACCGACGACCTCGCCGAGCGGGCCATGCTCCTCTCGCAGTGGTCGACCGACCTGATCGTCTTCACCAACGGAGTCGGAGTCGTCAGCGACGCCGACGAGTCGCTCCTCGCCTCCATCGGCATCCGCGTCGACCGCCGGCCCGTCGCCGACCTGGCGGGGGAGCGGGCCGAGATGACCGGCGTGCTGCTTGCCGATGGTGACGTCGTCCCGCGGACGGGAGCCTTCGTCCGCCCCGTGTGGACGCCCGTGCTCGACTACCTCGACGCCGCCGGCCCCGAGCGCGACGCCGACGGCTTCCTCCGCGTGGATGCGGGCGGCCGCACCTCCGTGCCGGGCCTGTACGCCGCGGGCGAGGTCACCCCTCCCGGGCCGCAGCAGCTGATCGTCGCCGCCGGGTCGGGTGCGCAGGTCGCCTCTGCGATCAACCGCGATCTCGTGCGCGCCCGCCTCGGCGAGGCCGCTCCGGAGTCGGAGGGGTCTGTGGTCCGCGGGTCGATTTGAGCGGGGTCCGTCGGTAGGGTACTGTCGTCTCTCGGCGCTCGGGTCTCGATCCGGTCGCCGCCTGGTCCCGGGGTCACCCCCGGATGACCATTGGGGTATGGTGTAATTGGCAACACGGCTGATTCTGGTTCAGTTGTTCTTGGTTCGAGTCCAGGTACCCCAGCCATGCGCGGCTTCGCAAAAGCGATGGATCGCGTTGACCGACGTTCGTGCACGTCATAAGCCCCGGCGGGATCGCCGGGGCTTCTCGATTTCGGTGCCGCGTCAAACACCCCATGATGCGATGGCCGGCGGCGTCTTCGCCTCGTTCCGGTCGCCCGTCGATCGGACCATCGGATCCGACACGCACGCCGTGGGCGTGTCCGCGACCCTGCGTGCAGAGAAGGGGCGCGGCGCGCTTCTCGACTCCGAACCGCGCGGTGGTAGACGCTGATCAATCGTTGGTTGGTGGGAGCGACGTCGGAGCCGGATAGTCCGCCGAAACAGGGCGGAGGTGCATGAGGCTATTCCGTTCAAGGCGGGGAGTTGCCGTTCGCATGGTCAGAAGAAGAGCGAGCGAACCTAATATCGAGATGGTCGACCGATGGCGCGTAGTCGCGCCAAGTCCGAGCGGTGCATGAAGGTAAGTGCTCTAGGGCGTCGGGATCCGTAACTCGATTTCCGCTCCGGGTTCCATCCGTTTGTACCCCAAAGGGTCCCTCCTTATGAGGACTCTGTCGAGCCTTGAAAAGGTGATATGGTCGATGACGACGCGACAAACATGTGCGGTCGGGTTGCCGGCCGAGGAAATTTTTGTCGCGGAATGTCAATCTCGAGAGAAAGGGGGGTGCAATTGGACGAATCCATTGGCGCGTCTGCCAGCGTCGACCAGATTATGGTCTCCGTTCGGCGAAGAATGTTTCTGGGCCTTGGGATCGGAGCGGCTGCAACTGCCGTCGGAGTCTCCATCGTCGGTGATGCGCCGCGAGCGAATGCGGCGGTGCAGCCGTATAATCCGTGGGCCGATTATCGCATTACCGGCACGTGGAGAGAGCACGCGGAGTACAGTCAGGGCGGAATAGACTACCCTCTGGCCTACGGTACCGATCTGGTCGCTCCGGCTGCAGGGACGCTCAGGACTTCCGGAGGCTCCGGCGAATTCGCCGCGGGATGGGTGGGAACTGCCGGTCGGCGCTCCATTCTCATCCTCGACACTCCGATCAATCGTGTCCTTGCGGCTGAGTCGGTGCCGCCTGAAGCGGCAGGGCCGATGGTCGCCATCGTTGTTCAACACCAGGCCCAGTTTGGTTCGGCGGGACACAAAGAGGTCGGCGAGTACATCGGCAAGTCCGGCGCTTCTGTTGACGGCAACGACAATGGCGGAGACACGCATCTGCATGTTCATGGCCTCGACGCGCAGGGTCGTCGCGTGGACATGACGAAATTCATTACGAACACAGTGGGGAACGTTCCTGTTTCGCCCATTGAAACGATCACTATGGAGGATGACGATATGGCAATGGCTGTGGTATGCGAGGAGACTGGCGCTGCGAGTGACAAGTGGATCGCGATCTTCGGTGGCGGTCTCCTCTATCAGGAGATCGCTCCCAGCAATCGGGGGTACTGGAACGTATTCCAGAGTTCGATGAATAAGATTCTGGCCCAGCGCAAGGCCAATTACTCGTTCGAAGCAGTGCGGGTGACTCAGGCGGAGTACACGAACATCAAGTCGGCCTTCGAGAAGATGCGGTAGTCACGCACCGACGAACGCGCTAGTCCTGTCGCTTCATTGTGGTGTCTCACTGTGATGGAGCGTGCATGCGGCGAAGCACCGCGGCGTGTGTGGCATTTCCCACGCAGGTCGCGGTGTTTCCTTTTGTTGAGCATCATCACGACGCAAGACGGGCGGACTCGTTCGTCAGAAGTAAGGCGCGAGATGGTCGCGTAGCGCGGCATCGCACACGTACGTCGCCCTGATCCCGCGCGTCAGCAGCACCGTGGAGATGTTGCGGACATACGCGAGCAGATCCTCGTCGCTGTAGCGGAGCCCGAGCTTCGAAGTGTTCTCGCGCCCCTTCTTGTCGTGGTAGTTCGCGCGGTCGAAGACGATCCGGTGCTCAGCCGGGTCGTACCGCAGATCCGGTTCGATGATCGGCGTCCCGATCGCTGTGACGCAGGGTCGCGCGCACCGCGAGGCCGGTTGGGGCCTCGCCGCTCTTGGGCTGTTCCTCAACTGCTGAAAACATCGAGGCGCTCGGCGCAGAGGAGATCGAGCGCGTCTGTCGCGAAGCCGACGTCGCCCGGATCAACGCGGCTCGCGAGTCAAGGCCCGCCAGCTCGCCACGGACGAGGCGAACCTGATCGAACGGACCGCCTGACCCCCGCGTCCCGCTACCCTCGATGTATGTTCGCCGGGCTGCAGGGCTGGCACCTGCTCATCATCTTCGTCATCCTCTCGCCCGTCATCCTGCTGGCGGTAGGCCTCCCGGTCGCCCTCGTGCAGGGCCGCGCCCGCCGCGAGGCCGGCCTCGTCACCGACCCGAACGTGAATCCGCTGGCCATCACGGCGTTCGTGCTCTCGTTTGTCGTCGGTCTCGCCGGAGTCGTCGGCGGCCACCTCGCCCGCGCGCAGATCCGCCGCACCGGCGAGGCCGGCTGGGGCCTGACCGTCTTCGCGCTGATCCTCGGCTACTACGCCACCGCCGTCGCCGTCCTCGTCGGCGGCACCGTGCTGGCGTCCGCCTTCGCGCAGGGCTGAGCCGCCCTTTCCTAGGGACACGATTATTCCCCTGGCGGGAGAAGGGACCGTCGACGGCGTGCCGGTGACCGAGGCGCAAAGTGCTGCCTGGGCTGCCGAGGCCGAAGCCGGTGATGATGCGGCCGCCCTGAAGCAGCGCGGTCGCGGGCGTCCCGGTCGCGGAGCCGCCGCTTCGCAGGTCGTGCCGGTGAGGCTGACGGAGGAGGAACGGGCGGCCCTCGACGCGAGCGCCACTCCCGGTCCGGCATGATCCGCGATGCTTCGGGCATGGGGTCGGGCGTGCTCAGCCGAGCGCCTTCCGCATCTGCACCGCCGTCGTCTCGTAGCCGAGCGACTCGTACAGCGCCCGGGCCGGCATGGTGAAGCCGAAGACGTTCAGCGCGAGGGCGGAGCCTCCGCGAGACAGGACGTGCGACTCCGCCAGCAGCATCGCCGCCCGGCCGAGTCCCCGGCCGCGCTCGGCGGCGTCGATCTGCACGTCCCACACGTACCAGACGCCCTCGAGATCGCTCGGGTGCGGGCCGAGCCACACCGACCCGACGGCGCGCCCCTCCTCCAGGACGTCGAGAACGTCGTGCCCTGGGGCGGGGGAGCCGTTCGGGAAGTACTTCTCGTACGAGGTGTCGGCGTTGCGAGTCGCGGCCGCCTCGTCGTCGCCCGCCCGCATCCGATCGGCGATGTACGCCGACCGCTGGACCCGCATCCACGAGGCGCGAGCGGAGGAGGACATCGGCGCGAGCGTGACGGTCATCCCTCCACTGTGGCAGTCGGCGATCAGCTCGCGTCGCGCTCGGCGTGCTTCCGCTTCCCCAGCCGCGTCGCGAGGAACAGCAGCGTCCCGACCACGACGTACCCCGCCGTCGCCAGCCAGACCACACCCGTCTGCTGTGTCAGCAGCACCACGCTCGCCACGATCGCGAGCACCGGCACCACGCGCGGCACGGAGTAGTGGGAGTGGCCCACGCGGTCCTTCTTCAGCACCAGCACCGACACGTTCGCCGCGATGAACACCAGCAGGAGGAGCAGCACCGTCGTCTCGGCGAGCGTCCCGACGTCGCCGATCAGGCTGAGCAGCATCGTCACACCGCCGACCACCACGATCGACACCCACGGCGTGCGGCGGCCGGGCAGCACCTTCCCGAACGCGCTCGGCAGCAGGCCCGAGGTCGCCAGCCCGAAGCCGACCCGCGAGGCCATCACCATGAACAGCAGCGCGCCGTTCGCGATCGCGACCAGCGCGATCAGGCCGAACAGCCACGGCGGCACCGCCACTCCGCTCGCCGCGACCACGTCCAGCAGCGGCCCGCTCGAGGCCGCGAGTTCGTCGTTCGGCAGCACGATGACGGCGCCGAGCGCGATCAGGAGGTAGACCACGGCCGCGGTGATCAGCGCGCCGAAAAGGGCCCGCGGGTACACCTTCGAGGGGTTTCGCACCTCCTCAGCCATGTTCGCCGCGGCCTCGAAGCCCAGGAACGAGAAGAAGGCGACGATGGAGGCGGCGAACGCGCCCTGCAGCGGAGCGACATCCGGGTTGAACTCGAGCACGCGGGAGGCATCGCCGTTTCCGGCTCCGAAGAACACCGCGGCGCAGACGATCACGATGATGAGGCCACTCACCTCGATCACCGAGGCGACCAGGTTCGCGGTCAGCGACTCCTTCACTCCGCGCAGGTTCACGAGGGTGAGGATCGCGAGGAACACGATCGCGGTGGGGATCGGCGGCACATCGAGCAGCGCCCCGAGGTAGTCGCCCGCGAAAGCATTGGCGAGGGAAGCGGCCGTCGTGATACCCGAGGCCATCATCAGGAAGCCGATCAGGAACGACAGATACGGCTTCCCGAACGCCCGGTCGACGTAGCGCGCCGCGCCGCCGGCGTGCGGATACTTGGTGATCAGTTCGGCATAAGTGCCCGCGGTGAGCAGAGCGACCACCAGCGCGATCAGCAGCGGCAGCCAGATCACGCCACCGACGTCCTCCGCCATCGTGCCGACCAGCGTGTAGATGCCCGCCCCGAGCGTGTCGCCCACGATGAAGGCGAACAGCAGCGGTCCGGTGATCACCCGCTTGAGCGACGCCTTTCCGGCAGCGGTCTCGGCGGTGTCCGTGGTATCGGTCATCCGGCTACTCCAGCGAAGGAGGTACCCGAGGCGCAAGCCCACGCGCCCGATCGCTGCGAAATTTCTCATAACCGAAACACCGGCGGGCACACTCCTTGCCGGGCGAACAGGGGGGCGTCGGCGAGTGCCGCTGAGTGCCCGCACTGGGTAGGCTGGAGCGCTTCGTCGTGAGTGGAGCGGTCGCGGAGGAATCATGGGAAAGAAGCGCAACCAGGGACGATCAGGAGGCGGTCGCAGCGGCTCCGGCGGGCAGGGCGGCGGACGCACGGCCGAGACCGCGCTGATGGTGCGGTTCCGCAGTTGGTACCGCTCGCACCTCGCAGAGGTCGGCATCGAGCACGAGCACCTGGAGGTCGACGAGGCCGTCGAGGTGCTGACCGACCTCTTTGCGATGACCCGCGATCTGCGGCCGCGCGGCTCCTTCGCCCAGCCGGACGCCGAACTTCTCGAGGCCGTCTTCGACCAGATCGAGGCCGACCTGTCCGGGGAGGAGAGCGAGGCCGACCTCGACGACACCCTCTTCACCGTCGCCGAGGTGATCGAGCACTTCCTCGACTTCCTCACCGACGAGGACCTCTGGACCGGCACCGACGAGGAGCTGGACGAGTGCCAGGCGGTCCTCGACGAGGTCCTCGACCTGGCCGGCTCCTTCGTCGAGGCCGTGCTCGATGACCTGGCCGAGCTCGACGAGGTCCCGGCCGAAGAGCAGCTCGCGGCCATCCGCGCCACCGCTCTCGTGCACGCCGCCGACATCGTGGTCGAGCACCTCGCCGCCACCGAGGGCGCGACCCTCACCGAGCGCGCCGCCCGCGAGATCGCCATCGAGGCGGGGATCTCCTCCGCCGGGTCCACCCCGAGCGACGACTCCGTCCGCATCCCGGTCTCGGCCTGGTGGGACGCGCTGGTCGGCTCGGCCGTCCTCGAGCGGGACGGCACGGCAGCAGGGCTCGGCGACGCCGCCGTGCTCTGGCGCAGCTCCGACGCGCACGAGGCCGCCGCCGAGCGCGTCGCCTACGTCGCCCGTTTCCTTGAACAGTGGCTCCTCAGCGCGCAGTCCGCGCTCGCCGCGGCCGACACCGAGGACGGCGCCTTCTCCCCGGAGGAGCGCGCGGTCACCACCACCGACGCCGTGCTGGTGCGTATCGCCGTCGCTTGCCAGGCCGAGATCCACCCGGGCCTGGTCGTCGGCGAGCTGGTCGACGAGCTGGCCGCCGACTCCGGTGTCTCGCTCGACGAGGCGCTGGACGAGCGTGAGCGCATGGTCGGGTCGGCCGAGCGGATGCTCGACGACGCCGCCGAGCTGGGGCTGCTGCTGCACTCACCCGAGTTCGGCTACGCGCTGCCGGCGGGTCTGGCCCCCGTTCTCGCCGCCGTCGTCCGCGCGACCGTCGTGCTCCTGAACGAACGCGAGGCGACCCGTCTCGAGATCCTCGATGAGGCGACCCAGGACACCGCCACCGCCTACGCCCTGACGGTCGCGCTGCTGGGCACCAGACCCGCTGTCTGGCGCCGGCTCGAACTCTCCTCTGAGTCGTCCCTGCGCGATCTGCACCTCGCGCTCCAGCTCTCGCTGGGCTGGACAGACGCGCAGCCGCACTACTTCACCCTCGACGTGCCCGACGAGGAGCAGACGCCGATCGGCTCGCCTGCCGACGCCGAGGAGTTGGGCGCCGATCTCGTGGACGAGTCGGGCGTAGCGCTCGCCGAAGTCCTCGAGCAGGAGCAGGACGAGCTTTTCTACGTCTACGACCTCGAGGACGAGTGGCGCCACGTCATCCGCCTGGAGTCGATCGCGCCGCTGTCGACCGCTCTGCCGCGGTGCACGGCGGCGCGCGGCGCGGCTCCGCTGGACGTGCCGGGTGGCCCTGAGACCTGGGCCGACACGGTGCGGGCCGCGACCGATCCGTCCTCGGTCGATCACGCCGAGGCGCTCGAGGCCCTGGGTCTCGCCGCCGGCGCCTCGTTCGACCCGGCAGCGGTCGACGTGGACGCGATCAACCGGTCGCTCGGACTCCTGCGCTCCAGCGTCTGACCAGGCCTCGTCCGCGCAACGTCAGCTGAGAAGCCTGCTCATCCACCATCGTGGATGACAGGGCCTCTCAGCTGACGTTGTGCATCACGGAGTGAGCAGCAGCTTGCCGATGTGGCCGGACGAGCGCATCCGCTCGTGCGCCCGCTCGGCCTCCGCGAGCGCAATCACCTCGTCTACCACTGGGCGGACCGTCCCGCCCGCGACCAGAGGCCAGACCTCGGCACGCACCTGCGCGATGATCTCGCGCCGCTCCTTCAGGGGTCGGGCGCGGAGGGTCGTGGCGTGGACTGTCCCGCGCTTGCGCATCAACACGCCGAGATCGAGGGCGCCGAGCGTGCCCGACTGGTTACCGATGAAGACGACCCGTCCGCCGACGGCCAGCGCCTCCAGGTCGCGCGCCAGGTAGTCGCCACCGACCGGATCGAGGATCACGTCGACTCCGCGGCCGCCGGTTTCCTCGCGGATCCGCTCGACGAAGTCCTCCTCGCGGTAGTCGATCAGGATGTCGGCGCCGAGCGCGCGGCAGGCGTCGAGCTTGCGCGGGCTGCCGGCCGTGACCGCGACGCGGGCGCCGAGGGCGGAGGCGATCTGGATGCCGGTGGTGCCGATCCCGCTCCCGCCGCCGTGGAGGAGGACGGTGTCGGTCGAGGCGAGTCCGGCGACCATCACGAGGTTCGACCAGACGGTGGCGGTCGTCTCCGGAAGGGCCGCCGCAGAGACCAGGCCGACGCCCTCCGGGACCGGCAGCACCAGCCCTGCGTCGACCGTGACGTACTCGGCGTAGCCGCCGCCCGAGAGCAGCGCGCAGACCTCGTCGCCCTCCGCGAGTCCTGTCGTTCCGACGCCGAGCGCGGCGATCGACCCCGAGACCTCCATCCCGAGGATCTCGGAGGCGCCGGGCGGCGGCGGGTAGACGCCGCCGCGCTGGCCCAGGTCGGCCCGGTTGACGCCGGCGGCTGCGACGCGGATCAGGACCTCGCCGGGGCCGGGAGACGGAGTCGGCACCTCGTCGAGCACGAGTCGGGAGTCGGGGCCGGGGTTCTCGACGCGGATCGCCTGCATACGTCCGAGGCTACGCCGCGCGCCTCAGCGCCCGATGGCGGAGGTGCGATTCGCAGGGGATCCCGACCCTGCGACGCCGTTCATGCGGGAGAGAACGCTCTCACGCGCGCATCCCCTGCAGATCGCACACGCTCCTGCAAATCGGACGCCCTCAGCGAGCAGCCGCCGCGTCGAAGTGGCGCAGCGGCTCGCCGACGGTGAGCCCGCCCAGGCTGAGCGAGGCGATCCGCTCGGGGTGCTCGAGTCCGAGCACCCAGCCCATCCGAGCGCCGAGGGAGTAGCCGAGCACGTGCGGCGCGTCGAGGTCGTAGGAGTCGAGCACCCGCACCAGGTCGCTCTCCATCGCGCTCACGCTGTAGGCGTCGGAGTGGTGCGGCTTCTCGCTCGAACCGTGTCCCCGCTGGTCGAGTGCGACCACGCGGTAGCCGACCCGGTTGAGGGTGCGCAGCCAGCCCGCCGTCTCCCAGTTGAGCACCGCGTTCGACGCGAAGCTGCACTGCCAGCACGGTCGGCGCTCCCTCCTCACCGACGGAGTAGGTGGCGAGTCGCACCCCGTCATCGGCCACGACGTACACGGGCGGGGGGAATGCGATCACCGCACCACCCTGCCCGCTGCTGCTGCGCGGCCACCCGTACGGACGACACGCCGCGGCGGAGCGTCAGGAGGGGCGTCCCGCCGCAGCGGCCGGACGCGGAGGAGCCGCGACGGTCAGCGCGGCGGGCGAGTGGAGCGGGCGAACGGCACGGCGAACCAGAGGCGCACGGTCCGGCCCCGGCCGGAGCGGATCCCCAGGATGACGCACAGCACGAGGTTGAGCACGGCCAGCGCGAGGATCGCGGTGATCGTCACGAGCGGCCAGTCGCCGCTGAGCGAGTCGCGCACCGACACCAGCGCGAGGTGCAGCGGCACCAGCATCAGTTGGAGCGCGAGGTAGGTGAGCTGCCAATTCACGGCCACCAGGCCGTTCCGGTCGCTGAGGGTGCCGATCCGCCGCCGCGACCCCCAGACCATCACCGTTGCCGTGAGGGAGATCACAGGGGAGACCACCACGAAGCCGGCGAGCGCCGAGAGCCCGGCGAACCAGACGGCTCGGGCACCGTTGCCATCGCGGGTGCGGTGCCGCAGCTCGTCGTCGTCCATCAGTCGCCGCCTCCTCGCGTCGGCTCCAGTCTCGCATCCGCCCCCGCTCTCCTGCGGGGGATCGCCCCCGAGTTCCGGGGGTTCACCGGATGGGGCGGGCTGGAGCCCGTCCGTAGCGTAGAGGCATCGCCGGAGCACAGCCGGCACCACCGCCGGCCGCAGCCGGCATCATCGCATCCCGCCGGGCGACCGGCACCCCTCCAAAGGAGCACCCCGTGACCACCGACGACCGCACCGCCCGCCTCTCCACCTCCGCCGACGAGCAGCCGACCGTGGACCTGGGTGCCACCGCCGTCCTCACCGAGGACCGCCCCGCGGCCGACCAGCCCGCCGCCTCCCACCCGCCGTACGCCCCCTACGGCACCCCGTCCGTCCCGCCCGCGGTGCTCGCCCTTGCTCCCTCCACCCCGTTCTCCCTCACCAGCCTGATCCTCGGCGTCACCTCCGTCTTCTTCGGGCTGACCGTGATCGCCCCGACCGTGGGCCTCGTCTTCGGCATCCTGGGCCTGCGCCGGGAGCCGACCGGCCGCACGCTCTCGATCTGGGGCATCGTGCTCAACTCCGTGATGCTCGGCATCGTGCTGCTGTTCGCCATCGCGATGGTCGTCCTGCTGGTGCTGGTACCGCTCGAGGGCATCGCGTCGGACAGTTCCTACCTCTGATCCTCCGCGATCCGACCCGCGCCTCCTGTCCGCTTCGGCGGAGGGAGGCGCGGGTCGTTCTCGCGCCGCAGACCGTCCTCGCCCCGCACCCCGGCGATAGGCTGGCTGCGCAGTTCGCGGACCCCCTGCTCCTCCGGGGCCGCACGACGACAGCAACGGAGCTGGACGTGACCCTCGCACCGAGCACCCTCCCCGACAGCGACCCGGAAGGCAGAGCACTGGACCACACCGAGACCCCCGCCACGCGCACCGAGAGCGACTCCCTCGGCTCGATGGAGATTCCCGCGGCGGCCTACTGGGGCATTCATACGGCGCGCGCCCTCGACAACTTCCCGATCTCCAAGCGCCCGATCTCGATCTACCCCGACCTGGTCCGGGCGCTCGCCACGGTCAAGCTCGCGGCCGCTCGGGCCAACACCGAGCTGGGCAGTCTCGCTCCGGTCAAGGCCGAGCTGATCGAGACCGCGTGTCGGCGGATCATCGACGGCGAGTTCCACGACCAGTTCGTGGTCGGAGTGATCCAGGGCGGAGCCGGCACCTCGACGAACATGAACGCGAACGAGGTCGTCGCCAACGTCGCGCTCGAGATCGGCGGCTACGGGCGTGGCGAGTACGCGCACCTGCACCCGCTCGACGACGTCAACCGCAGCCAGTCCACGAACGACGTGTACCCGACGGCGATCAAGATCGCGATGACCTGGTCGCTTCGCCGTCTGCTCGACGAGCTGGCGCTGCTGCGCGAGTCGTTCTCCCGCAAGGCCGTCGAGTTCGGCAGCGTGCTCAAGGTTGGCCGCACTCAGCTGCAGGATGCTGTGCCGATGACGCTCGGCCAGGAGTTCCACGGCTTCGCGACCACCCTCGGCGAGGATCACGCGCGACTCTCCGAGACCATCTGGCTGCTCGCCGAGGTCAATATCGGAGCCACCGCAATCGGCACCGGCATCACGGCCGACCCGCGCTACGGTGCGGCGGCCGTCCGCCATCTCAACGAGATCACCGATCTCGAGCTCGAGCTGGCGCAGGATCTCGTCGAGGCGACCAGCGACACCGGCGTCTTCATGTCGTTCTCGAGCGCGCTCAAGCGCTCGGCGATCAAGCTGTCCAAGATCTGCAACGACCTGCGGCTGCTCTCCTCGGGCCCGCAGGCCGGTTTCGGTGAGATCAACCTGCCGCCGCGTCAGGCCGGATCGAGCATCATGCCCGGCAAGGTGAACCCGGTCATCCCCGAGGTCGTCAACCAGGTCGCCTACTCGGTGGCCGGCGCCGACGTCACGGTCACGATGGCCGCCGAGGCGGGGCAGCTGCAGCTCAACGCCTTCGAGCCGGTGATCGCGCACTCGCTGCTGCAGAGCATCACCTGGATGACGCAGGCCTGCCGGACGCTCCGCGAGAACTGTATCGACGGCATCACCGCCAACATCGACCGGCTCGAGGCGATGGTCGCGTCCTCGGTCGGTGTCGTCACGGCGCTGACCCCGAGTATCGGCTACACCGCCTCCGCTGCCCTGGCGAAGGCCGCGCTCGCGACCGGCCGCAACGTGGCGGATCTGGTGGTCGAGGCGGGGCTGATGTCGCGCGAGGAGGTGCTGCGGCTCATCTCGCCCGCCCGCCTCTCGGGCATCGAGGCGATGACCGCCGCGCTCCCGATCATCGACCCCGCGCCGAAGGAGTGACTGCGGCCGCGAGGTGCGCCCCGGCGTAGCTGCGCCACGGCGCCCAGCGGCGGCCCGCCTCGGCCAGAGCGCGCTCCCCGGCGGGCAGGCCGAGCGCAGCCGCCCCTCTCCGGACCGCGGGGTCGCCGGTGAGCAGCACGTCCGGATCGGCGGTCGCGCGGAGGGCCACCGCGGCGGCCGTCGACCGCCTGATGCCCGGGACGGCCAGCAACTGCTCGAGGACTTCGTCCCTGCCGGCGTCCAGTCGGAGGGAGCCGTCCGCGAGCAGCCCGCAGACCCGCAGGAAGACCTCGGCGGACCCGCGCAGTAGCCCCCCGGCGTGTTCCGCGATCACGGCGGGGGAGGGGAACGTCCGCGTGATGGATCCGCTCGCCACCGCCTCCGGAAGCGTCTCACCCAGCGCAGCGACCAGGCGGCCGGCCGCTCGTCGGCCGACCAGCGCGCGAACGAGGGTCTCGGCCGGATCCACGGAGCCGGGTACGCGCATCCCCGGGCGCGCGGCGATGCTCGCGGCGAGAGCGGGATCGGCTGAGAGCGCCTCGTCCACGGCGCGCGCGTCCGCGTCGAGATCGAGCAGCCGCCGGATGCGAGCCACCAGCGGCCCGACGTCGGCGACCGAGACAAGGCTGGCGCGGCAGCGGACCCTCTCCCCGTCCACCCCGAGCCGGACCAGCGCGGGGCCTGCGGGCAGGAGGAGCGAGCGCGCGTAGCCGCCGGGCGACGCCTCCTCCAGCCCGGGGAGCGCGCGGGCGCCGAGCTGGTCGAGGACTCCCGCATCGAAGGGTGCGCGCACCGGGAGCCGGAGTTCGAGCGTCGTCGCCCCGTCGTGAACCGCCGCGCCGGAGCGGACACCGCGGGCCGAGGCGCGCAGGGCCGTCGGCGTCCGCTCGTACACCTCGACGAGGGTCGCGTTGAACTGCCGGATGCTCGCGAATCCGGCCGCGAACGCCACGTCGGACACCGGCAGGTCGGTGCCCGTGAGCAGCAGCCGTGCGGTCTGGGCGCGCTGGGCGCGGGCGAGGGCGAGGGCAGGCGCGCCCAGCTCCTCGCGCAGGATCCGGCCGAGGTGCCGCGCCCCGTAGCCGAGCCGCGCGGCCAACCCCTCGACCCCCTCCCGGTCGACGACGCCGTCTCCGATCATTCGCATCGCGCGCGCCGCCGTGTCGTCGCGGAGGTTCCACTCGGGGGAGCCGGGCACCGCATCGGGTAGGCAGCGCTTGCAGGCACGCAGGCCCGCCTCGTGCGCCGCGGCCGCCGTGGGGTAGAAGCGCACGTTCGCGCGCTGCGGCGTGATGGCTGGGCAGCTCGGGCGGCAGTAGATGCCGGTGGAGTGCACGCCGGTCAGGAAGCGGCCGTCGAATCGGGAGTCGCGGGAGGCGACGGCGCGGTATCGCTCCTCGAAGAGCGGGTCGGAGTCGGGCACTCCTCGAGCCTGGCACGTCCGCTCCCCGGCCGGTGGCGGGAATCGGACACCTGGGTGGGCCCTCCAGGCCTGCTCCAGTCGCGCAGCCCTGTCCTGCTCCGGTCGCGCAGCCCTGTCCTCCTCCGGTCGCCCGACCGTGTCCTGGTCCGGTCGTGCCGTGCGCGTCAACCGCCGACGGCGCACCCCGCCCGTGCCCTACTCTCGGCCCCATGAGCGC